>NZ_ANNV01000067.1 GCF_000346755.1 Pseudomonas sp. CBZ-4
GGGTCTGTGAAAGGTACGCTGGCTGGCCCACCGCTATCGCAGGCAAGCCAGCTCCCACAGGGGATTTGTGGTGTTTGGGGGCTTCAGTCCTCGCTGATCGGCAGCACGTAGTTCTTGAACTCCGTGTCCTCACGAAAGCCAATCGACTCATAGGTCTTCTGCGCCACTTCATTGTCACTGCTGGTGGACACCCGCAGCCGCACGGCATGGGTTTCCTTGGCCATTTTTTTCGCCGTGCGCATCAGGTTGTCCGCCACCAATTGCCGACGGGCGTCTTCGGCCACGTAGATGTCGTTGAGAATCCACACGCGCTTGAGCGACAACGACGAAAAGCTCGGATACAGCTGGCAAAACCCGAGCAGCTTCTTGTCATCATCATCAGCCAGGGCCAGGTAGATCACCGACTCCTTGCGCCGCAGGCGCTTTTCCAGGAAGGCCCGCGACGAGTCCGGGAAGGGCAACGCCCCGTAGAATTCGCGGTATTTGACGAATAACGGGGTCAACAGGTCCAGGTGTTCCAGGGTCGCTTGAGTAATCCGCATGCCAGGCCTCAACTTCCAAATGGGGTATGACCACACAAGCGGCCGTGACTCGATGCTGCCTAATGGCGTGAAAAAGCGCAATCATGCAGCGATCAGTCATCCGGTGAACTGAGCAGGAAATTGCCTTTCATCAGGTCCGGATCATCCGATTCGATGGTCTGCACCTGCGCCTCATCCTTGAGGTTGACCCCCGACAGCTGCCGGCGACACGCCTCTCGCATCAAGTAAAGCAGGCGGTGGGCGGCCATGCCGTAGCTCAGGCCTTCGAGGCGGACGTTGGAGATGCAATTGCGATAGGCATCAGTGAGGCCGACCTTGGGGTTGTAGGTGAAATACAGGCCCAGGCTGTCCGGCGAACTGAGCCCTGGCCGTTCGCCGATCAGGATCACCACCATCTTCGCGCCGAGCAGTTGGCCAATCTCATCGGCCACGGCCACGCGGCCTTGTTCCACCAGGATCACGGGTGACAAGGACCAGCCTTCGGCGTGGGTCTGTTCTTCCATGCGTGTCAGAAACGGCAACGTGTGTTTATGCACGGCCAGCGCGGACAGGCCATCGGCTACCACCACCGCCAGATCCACCCCACCGGGATTGGCCGCCGCATGCTCACGCAGCGCCTGTGCCGACTCATCGCTCAAGCGCCGCCCCAGGTCCGGGCGTTGCAGGTAGCTGTGCCGGTCCGTCGCGGCGCTGTGCAGCAGCAGGCTGTCACGGCCGCGCTCGGCCAACTGGCCGCTGAGGCCGGCGTGGTCGAAGGGCAGGTGCACGGCATCGCGCGCCTGGGCGTGGGCGAACTGGAAGTCCAGTTGGGCATTCGTGGGAATACTGGTGCCGGTACGGCCCAGGGCAATGCGCGCCGGGGTCAGGCGGCGCAGCTCCAGCCACGGGTTCTCTGGTAGGTCGAGTTGCACGGGCGGCTCCTTCATCCCAATTGCGCCAAGGCTTGGCGAAACGCCGGTGGCAGGCTGTTGCCGAAGCGCACCTTGCCGTCGGCTTGCGTGAAGATGCCCATTTTCGCCAGCCACTGTTCAAATTCCGGCGCCGGCTTTAAACCCAAGGTTTGCCGGGCATACAAGGCGTCGTGGAACGAGGTGGTCTGGTAGTTGAGCATGATGTCGTCGGAGCCGGGGATGCCCATGATGAAGTTGATCCCGGCCACGCCGAGCAGGGTCAGCAGGGTGTCCATGTCGTCCTGGTCGGCTTCGGCATGGTTGGTGTAGCAGATGTCGCAACCCATCGGCACGCCCAGCAACTTGCCGCAGAAATGGTCTTCGAGGCCGGCGCGGATGATCTGTTTGCCGTTGTACAGGTACTCGGGGCCGATAAAACCGACCACGGTATTGACCAGGAACGGCTTGAAGTGCCGTGCCACCGCATACGCGCGGGTTTCGCAGGTTTGCTGGTCGACGCCAAAGTGCGCATTGGCCGACAGGGCGCTGCCCTGGCCGGTTTCGAAATACATCAGGTTCTGGCCGAGGGTGCCGCGATTCAGGCTCAAGCCCGCATCATAGCCTTCTTGCAGCACATTCAGGTTGATGCCGAAACTGGCGTTGGCCGCCTCGGTGCCGGCAATCGACTGAAACACCAGGTCCAGCGGCACGCCACGGTTGATCGCTTCGATGGAGGTGGTGACGTGTGTCAGCACGCAGGCCTGGGTCGGGATCTCGTAGCGCTGGATGATCGCGTCGAGCATCTCCAGCATCGCGCAGATCGAGGCGATGCTGTCGGTGGCCGGGTTGATGCCGATCATGGCGTCGCCGTTGCCGTAGAGCAGGCCGTCGAGAATGCTCGCGGCGATGCCGGCTGGTTCGTCCGTTGGATGGTTCGGTTGCAGGCGCGTGGATAAGCGCCCGCGTAGGCCCATGGTGCCGCGGAACTGGGTGACCACACGGATCTTCTGCGCCACCAGCACCAGGTCTTGCACCCGCATGATCTTGGACACGGCAGCGGCCATTTCCGGTGTCAGCCCCGGCGCCAATGCCCGTAGGCTGTGTTCGTCGGCTGCGTCACTGAGCAGCCAGTCGCGCAGGCCGCCGACGGTCAGGTGGCTGACCACGGCAAATGCCTGTTTGTCGTGGGTGTCGATGATCAGCCGGGTGACTTCATCGTTCTCATACGGAATCAGCGCTTCTTCGAGGAAGTGTTTCAACGGGATATTGGCCAGCGCCATTTGCGCCGCCACCCGCTCGCCGTCGTTCTGCGCGGCCACGCCGGCGAGGAAATCCCCGGAACGTGCGGGGCTGGCCTTGGCCATCACGTCTTTCAGGCTGTCGAAGCGGTAGGTTTGTGTACCCACCGCGTGGGAAAAGCTTGCCATACAGTGTCTCCTTGACGACGCGGGCAGCCGCCCGCGTCGAGGTTTACGGCAGTTAGTGCAAGGCGGCTTCTGCGGCCTGGATCGCCGCGAATTCCTCTTCGGGCGTGCCTGCTACCAAGTGATGCCGGCTGTAGAAAGCAAAGTAAGCAATTAATACTCCATAGATGATCGCGGCGCCAATCACCACGCGTGGATCCACCAGGAAGCCCGCCACCACGGCCACGCAGGCCAGGACCAAGGCGACGCCGGAGGTGAAGATGCCACCGGGGGTGCGGTACGGACGGTCCATTTTGGGGCGACGGATGCGCAGGGTGATGTGCGCGGCCATCATCAGTACGTAGGAAATGGTTGCGCCAAACACCGCCACCAGGATCAGCAGATCGCCCTGGCCGGTCAGCGACAGGCCAAAACCAATGATGCCGGGGATCACCAGCGCCAGTACAGGCGCTTTGCTTTTATTGGTCTGGGACAGTTTGCGCGGCAGGTAGCCAGCACGGGACAGCGCGAAGATCTGCCGCGAATAGGCGTAGATAATCGAGAAAAAGCTGGCAATCAAGCCGGCCAGGCCGACCAGGTTGACGAAACTGCCCATCCACGTCGAACCGCCGTAGGACAGCGCCAGCGCTTCAACCAGCGGGTTGCCGGATTTGACCAGCGCGTAGGTGCCTGCGCCGCCCGGTGCGATCACCAGGATCAGCAGGGCGAAACTGGTCAGCACCACAATGGCGCCAATCAAGCCGCGCGGCAGGTCGCGTTTGGGGTTCTTGGTTTCTTCCGCCGCCAACGGCACGCCTTCGACGGCGAGGAAAAACCAGATGGCATAAGGAATCGCCGCCCACACACCCACGTAGCCAAAGGGCAGGAAGGTGCTGGCGCCCTTGGCTTCGGTCACCGGTATATCCAGCAGGTTGGCGACATTGAAGTGCGGCACCATCGCCACCAGGAACACGCCGAGGGCAATCGCGGCGACGGCGGTAATCACAAACATCAGCTTCAAGGCTTCGCCGACGCCGAAGATGTGGATGCCGATAAAGATGATGTAGAACGCCAGGTAAATCATCCAGCCGCCAATGCCGAACAGCGACTCGCAATAGGCGCCGATAAACACCGCAATGGCGGCGGGGGCGATGGCGTATTCGATCAGGATCGCGGTACCGGTAAGGAACCCGCCCCACGGCCCGAATGCACTGCGGGCAAAGCCGTAGCCGCCACCCGCAGTAGGAATCATGGAGGACAATTCGGCCAGGGAAAAACACATGCACAGGTACATGGTGGCCATCAGCAATGTGGCGAGGAACATGCCGCCCCAGCCGCCTTGGGCCAGGCCGAAGTTCCAGCCGGCGTAGTCGCCGGAGATGACGTAGGCAACACCAAGGCCCACCAACAGCACCCAGCCGGCGGCGCCTTTTTTCAGTTCGCGTTGTTGGAAGTATTGGGAGTCGACTTTCTCGAAGTCGACGGAAGATCCAGTCGGTTCGCTAGGCATGGGGAAGTACCTTTCATTGTTATTGTTTTTAACTCGGCATCTGTGTGCCGAATGCATGTAAGCAAGTACTTATGAAGATCTAAATGTGGGAGCTGGCTTGCCTGCGATGAGGCCACTACAGCCAATATTTATGTTGAATGACACACCGCTATCGCAGGCAAGCCAGCTCCCACACTTGATTGCATTTCAAGTATGGGAGCGGGTTGTCAGTTAGAAGAACCCCAACGGATTAATGTCGTAGCTCACCAGCAAGTTCTTGGTCTGCTGGTAATGGTCCAACATCATCTTGTGCGTCTCACGGCCCACACCGGACTTCTTGTAACCGCCAAACGCGGCATGCGCCGGGTACAGGTGGTAGCAGTTGGTCCAGACGCGGCCCGCCTTGATCGCCCGGCCGACGCGGTAGGCGCGGTTGATGTCGCGGGTCCACACGCCGGCGCCGAGGCCGAACTCGGTGTCGTTGGCAATCGCCAGGGCTTCGGCTTCGTCCTTGAAGGTGGTGATGCTGACCACCGGGCCGAAGATTTCTTCCTGGAACACGCGCATTTCGTTGGTGCCCTTGAGCAGGGTCGGCTGGATGTAATAGCCGCCGGCCATATCGCCGCTGAGCTTCTCGACCTTACCGCCCGTCAGCAATTGCGCGCCTTCACCCTTGGCGATTTCCAGGTAGGACAGGATCTTGTCGAACTGCTGCTCGGACGCCTGGGCGCCGACCATGGTGTCGGTGTCCAGCGGGTCGCCGCGTTTGATCGCTTCGATCTTCTTCATCACCACTTTCATGAAGTCGTCGTAGATCGACTCTTCCACCAGCGCACGGGACGGGCAGGTGCACACTTCACCCTGGTTGAAGAACGCCAGCACCAAACCTTCGGCCGCTTTCTCGATAAAGGATGGCTCGGCTTTCATGATGTCGGCGAAGAAGATGTTCGGCGACTTGCCGCCCAGTTCAACGGTGGACGGAATGATGTTCTCGGCTGCCGCTTTCATGATGTGCGAACCCACCGGCGTGGAACCGGTGAACGCGATCTTGGCGATGCGCTTGCTGGTGGCCAGCGCCTCACCGGCTTCTTTGCCAAAACCGTGCACCACGTTGAGTACGCCCGGTGGCAGCAGGTCGCCGATCACTTCCAGCAGCACGTTGATGCCCAGCGGCGTTTGCTCGGCCGGCTTGAGCACCACGCAGTTGCCGGCGGCCAGGGCCGGGGCGAGTTTCCACGCGGCCATCAGCAGCGGGAAGTTCCACGGGATGATCTGGCCAACCACGCCCAGCGGCTCGTGGAAGTGGTAGGCGGCGGTATGTTCGTTGATTTCGGCGCTGCTGCCTTCCTGGGCGCGGATGCAGCCGGCGTAGTAGCGGAAGTGGTCGGCGGCCAGCGGGATGTCGGCGTTGAGGGTTTCCCGTACGGCCTTGCCGTTGTCCCAGGTTTCGGTGATGGCCAGCAGTTCGAGGTTCTGTTCGATGCGGTCGGCGATTTTCAGCAGCACCAGCGAGCGGTCCTGCACCGAGGTCTTGCCCCAGGCGTCCGCAGCGGCGTGGGCGGCGTCGAGCGCCTTGTCGATGTCTTTGGCAGTGGAGCGGGGGAATTCGGCGATAGCCTTGCCGTTGACCGGCGAGGTGTTGGTGAAATAGTTGCCATCGACCGGCGCAACGAATTCGCCACCGATGTAATTGCCGTATTTGGCCTTGAACGAAACGATGGCGCCTTCAGTACCGGGGTGTGCGTAACGCATGGTGGGTATCTCCTGGCTTTTATGTTTATTGGAGTGCAGCGCAGCAGCGCTTGATAAAGCGTAGAGCAAAGGTTGGGCCACTGCCGTGGGGGCCAGGTAAATCAAGGGCTTGGACTTTGTTGCAAGGCACTACTGTGGCAGTGCTGGTACAGGCGAAGTGACAGTTTGTGCCATAAACGGTACAGCCTGTGACTGACGGGTCTGCCTGGGATTGCATTGGTCGGGAGGCTGGGGGATGCTGGGCGTTCTCACGCAGGGAGAATAATAAGAAATGCACAACGATCATTTCAGCCGCCATGCCCAGCAAGTGTTAACGGTCACCCGTGGCCAAGAGCGTTCCCAAGGCCCCGCCAGCGACCCGTCCATCGCCCGCTCCTGGCTGCGTTGCCTTGAGGACTATCACCTCGACCCTGCGCAGACCCTCGCGCCCACGGTGCTTGAGCACGGCCGCTTGCTGGAAAGCCGCGAGCGCCTGCAACAAGTGCTGCACATCGCCGGCAGCGAGATGAACAGCCTGCACCAACAGCTCTCGGGCGCCGGCCATGCCGTGCTGCTCACGGATGCGCGCGGGGTGATCCTCAACTGTGTCACCGCGTCGTCCGAGCGCAAGATCTTCGAGCGCGCCGGGTTGTGGCTCGGTGCCGATTGGAGTGAGGCGTGCGAAGGCACCAACGGCATCGGCACCTGCCTGGTGGAGCGCCAATCCCTGACCATTCATCGCGATGAGCACTTTCGTGGCCGGCATACCGGGCTGACGTGTTCGGCGAGCCCGGTATTCGACCCTCATGGCGAACTGCTGGCGGTGCTCGATGTGTCTTCGGCGCGCGAAGCGGTATCGCGCCAGAGCCAGTTCCACACCATGGCGCTGGTGAATCTGTCAGCGAAGATGATCGAGAGTTGTTACTTTCTGCGTCATTTTGAAAACCATTGGTTATTGCGTTTTCACTTGCAGGCGGAGTCGGTGGGCCTGTTCAGCGAGGGCCTGCTGGCGTTTGACGGCGAAGGGCGCATTTGTGCGGTCAACCAGAGCGCGCTCAACCTGCTGGGACAGAGGCGTGGCGGTTTGCTGGGGCAACCGGTGGAAGCGTTTTTCGAGTGTTCGCTGGATCAATTGCTTGGCCGCGCCAGCGTCAATGCCACCGCCAGTTGGCCGTTACGTACCCGCGATGGCAGGCATCTGTTCGCCGCGTTGCGCGGCCAGGTGCCCAGCCTGCCGGCACCCGTGGCGAAGCCCGCAGCCCCGCGTTTGCCGGGGATTTGCCTGGGCGACCCGGCACTGCAAAGTGATTTTCGCAAGGCATTGCGCGTGTTCGAGCGTGATGTGCCGCTGTTGATCAAGGGTGAAACTGGCTCCGGCAAAGAAGCATTCGCCAAGGCGGTGCACCAGGCCAGTCAGCGAGCCCACAAAACTTTTGTTGCACTCAATTGCGCCGCCATTCCAGAAAGCCTGATCGAGAGTGAGTTGTTCGGCTATCGCGGTGGCAGTTTCACTGGCGCACGTAAGGAAGGCATGCCCGGCAAGTTGCAACAGGCCGATGGCGGCACATTGTTCCTCGACGAAATTGGTGACATGCCGCTGGTATTGCAGACTCGCCTGTTGAGAGTCCTGGAAGACCGCATGGTGGTGCCCATCGGCGGCGAACCCCAGGCGGTGGATGTCAGAATCATCAGCGCTACTCACCGCAATTTGCTGGAGCGCGTTCAGGCTGGCAGCTTTCGCGAGGATTTGTATTACCGGTTGAACGGCTTGGAAGTCGCCTTGCCGCCCCTGCGTGAGCGCAAGGACAAATCGCAGCTGTTGGACTTTCTACTGGGTCAAGAGGCCGGCGAGCAGACTGTCGTGTTGGCGGGCGCGGCACGTGAGGCGCTGCTTGCGTATGCCTGGCCGGGCAATGTGCGGCAATTGCGCATGGTCTTGCGTACATTGGTGGCGTTGGCTGAATGCGGACGCGTAACGTTGGATGATGTGCCCGCGTCTATCCGTGAGAGGGCTACGGCCATGGCGTGCGTCGAGGCTTCGCCCCTGCATGCGGCTGAGCGACAAACATTATTGAGCGCTCTTGAGCAGCAGCGCTGGCATATGACTCACACCGCCGAGCAACTGGGCGTCAGTCGTAATACGTTGTACCGGAAACTGCGAAAATATGGCGTTGGATTGCCTGGAACTATAAGACGTTAGTTTTCTTGTTTCGGATTCTCCTTATTGTGAGAAGGTTATTAAGATGTGTGCCGAGTAACGTGTTGCTGGCTCAGTTGGAGTGTTGGAACTTCTGTATGGGGCGTGACCACATAATGGCTTGGAATCCGAAAGATTTATTGTTGAAGTTCGGGTGCTAACTGGGTCGTCTGTTTGTTTTATGGAGTAGGGCTGTTTTATAGGGGGGGCGATACGACTCGGCAGTTTGCAGTGTTCGAATGAACGGTCGTTAGTTTCAGCGCTCATGATGATTGCATGCGCGTTGAACTTTATTGGCTTTTGACATGATCTGTCTGTCGCACGCGCTTTCCATTTGGCGCGAGGACGAGCCGCTCATTAAAGCTGTGAGGTGTTGCATGACTGTGATTAATCGTGGTTTAGCCTATGTCGGGTCTAATAATAACTATCCCAATCAGTTGAAATACGAAGCGAAAAGCGCATTGCCTCCTGTCACTCAGCATTTTCCATCGGCTGACTCCGAGGTTTCTCGAGTAGCCGCCGATGCTGATTTGGCGAAACAGTATGGGGAGGCTCTGTTAACCGGCAAGCCGATTGAGGTGCCAGCCAAGTCCTCATTGGGACGTTGGATTGAGGTGCTGCGAGTATTGGTCGAGTCGCCGGTGTTCAAACAGTTGCTAGCGCTTGTCGGGGAAGCCAACGGCGCCTTCACCATCGACCGTACCAAGGGGGACATTCTATTTGCCAGCGGCAAAAAATTGACCAGCAGCTCTCCAGAACTCGCCAACGTAGTGGGGGGTAAAGAAATATTTGATAATTTCATTTCTACGGCAAAAATAGTTTTTCCTTACGATATTGTTTACAGCCATAAAATGTTTGAGACGGGCGCGTCTGGCGGTGCTCAGGTCGATCAAAGTACGATCCAGCACTTTTATGGTGAGCCTTCGCTCAGGTCGAGTGAGCAAAAGAAAGAGCGCGCAAAAGAGCTCGCCAATCGCCCGATATTCAACGGTCAGGGCGCGTTGCCGGATGACAGAAAACGCGCAGAGATTTTACGCACGGCAGGCGACGCCAATACGATGGTGAATCTGCTCAATGCTTTGAAACAGCAGAGCAAGACGCCCAATGCGAAATGGAATTTGGAGGCTATTTTCGTAACGGTTGCACCCCACTCCGAACTGTGGAGCGAAGAGCAAAAGCAGCCAGTCAGGATGAGTGTCCAACAGTTGCTCACGCACTATGGCTTGCAAGCACCCACCACGCCGGAGGAGGTTGAAAACCTGGAGCGCGCGTTGTCTGCGCCGCCATTGGTTGCCCCCCCTGAGGGGAACTTTGGTGGGTTGCTCGGCAAAACCGTGCCATTGAGCAAAGAGACTCAGGAACAAATCAATGCCACCGTCGGCGACTGGAAATCGCAGCAAACACCGCCGCCGGGTGGCGCGCCGGAGCAAGGGACCACACTGGTCAGTTATCTGGCGCGCTGGGTGCCTAACGCGGTGACGATACAGACCAGTCAGGACCCCCAGGCGTATATCCAAGCCTTGATCAGCACTCCTCAAGCCCGTGCGCTGGGTAAGCAACTACAGGTGGCGATTGGCGCACTCGATACCCCGAGTAGCGTCCAGGAAGTATTGCTGGCCGCGTTAGGGCTTGAGGCAGACCCGAATGGCGGTCAGCAACGAGATAATTTGGCCGGCTATAACCTGCGTCAACCCGATAATTGGAAACGACCACCGGCTGAAATCGTCAGGCGTTTCGAAGCGCACCTAGCCAGTCGCTTTGGCCCGGCGGCGGCGAGAGTGAAGGCCTTCCAATTACTGGCGATGTCATCCCCAGAGTTCCTGGTCAAGGGGATTCCGTCATCTATGGTCTACGGCTCTGTGCAATGGGCCGCGTTCAGCGCGGCTGTAACGCGCCGCGAGTTGGACACCCCCGGATCGTCGGCTGGGCAGAGCTATGACGAGATCATGGCTCGTGACGCCCACGAGCCTATTACAGAGGGCGATCAGCATCATTCACAGATTGCTGCTGCGCAATCATTGATTGATTGGGGGATCGCCAATGGCGTCATTGAGGAAGACAGTGAGGGCAATTACAGCCCCGAGACTATCCAGCGTGCAGCCGCAGCCCAGCAAAAGCAGGTTAACGCCATCATTGACTTCACCGAAGTATTCGCTACCCCAATGCCGACGCGTCGTGAGTTGGCGATAGCTGAATTGACGCGAGTATACGGTGCAGAAAAGGCGCATCTATTTGACAAGCCGGCTTTTAGGCGCATTGGTGTGACTTTTAGAGATACTCAAAAATACTCGTTGTTGGATATTTATATGTCGGGCGAGCTGCACAGTTTCCGCTGGGTGTCTGAGGGGCGCAACGGACTGTCGTTCAGGCAATTCCAAAAACTCTTTGGCGCGCTGAGCAATATAGAGAAAAAACTTGACGAGGCGTTTGACAAGTACACTCAGAATATGAGTAAGGCGGCGGGTGCCAACTACCAGTATCAGGTGTCGCAATTACCGCTTGAAGATCGACATCGGTTTGAACGTGGCCGTGTTGGAATGGAATACCTAGAACCTACTGAAAGTTCTAACTTCCCCACAGGTAGCGAGGAGCATCCGATATTCAAGCTCTTTGGGCAGGGCGCGTTCCTTATTCATACTCAGCTCAATGGGGATAGAGTCGACTATGTCTACTCGCCAGCGTTAGGCAAGATCATCAAGGTGGGCGAGCGGCTTCCTGGTGTCCCCGAGGGATGGGACATAAACGTCAGTGAACGTAAAAAGAATGGTTGGACGAGAACTCGTCACCACTTGATCGTGGGAGGTGAACACTACGAATTAAATATGAGAGCGAACTCGGGTAAAACGTTTGAAGCGTTGCCCCCGCCGCATCCAAAACTACGTACGGATGCAGCGTCGGCTAGGACCGGCGAGATATCCGAGGCCATCACTTCTATTTATGCTGATGCAGTCAATCAGTTCAAGGCGGCGGCCCGTGGAATGACTGAAAGGGAGAAATCAAAGGCCCGGAGTGCATTTTTGGAAAACTTCCTTCTGGGCTTTATTCCTGGTTACAAATTTATTAAAGCCATCATTGATGGTGACAAATATGAAGCGGTGATTGCCGGGCTGTTTGATCTGATCGGCTTATTGGCGCCTCCACTGAAAGGCGGTTTTCAAGCCCTTAGAGCAGGTGCCAAAGGGCTCAGTGCCATCGCGGGTTTCCTTAAAGGCTTTGCCAGGGGCGGGGTAAAAGGGCTGAACACGTTCGGCAGTTTTTATGATGCAGGCAAGGGTGTTT
Organism: Pseudomonas sp. CBZ-4; assembly: GCF_000346755.1. GTDB lineage: Bacteria > Pseudomonadota > Gammaproteobacteria > Pseudomonadales > Pseudomonadaceae > Aquipseudomonas. The sequence continues at coordinate 11,532 of NZ_ANNV01000067.1, forward strand.
TCAAGTTAGGCAAGACGGTATTGAAAACAATGCCCAACTTAAAATCTTCGGTGATTTACTTTGGTAGCGCTCGTCACCTAACCGGGCAAAGCGGTAGTCGGCACGTCCCTCTCGGTGAATACAAGCAGATTATCGCCGAAGGAACTTACCGCTCCCCGAGTACGGGGGGCAAAGATGTACCCGTCGTGGCGGTGCAACGCGATGGCAAGTGGTATGCCTTCGACACACATACCAAGGCACCCTATGGTCCTGAGTTGAAAGATTTCAAACCCAGCATCGCACAGGGAGTACGTAACCCGACTTCTAATGTCGAACCGTCGGTAAACACCTACGCCGAACATCAGGCCATTCAAGCCAGCTAGGGACCGTCTAGCCTCTCCTCGCCAGGCGTGGAGAGGCACTCCCAGGACCCAATGGAAAGAGTGGGGCCAAGTGTAAGAACGGAAATGTGTTGTTGTCAGCTGAACCGTGTTTTCCGGATCGTGGTGAACCTGTCATACACGTTGTAGTGGCGTGTTCTGTTGGAACGGCTGGGGAGTTTTTGCGCACTTAATAGAGGCAACAACTTCCAGTGTTTCCAAACAACAAAAACCATGGCGGTGAACACGATGAACATTACAACACCTGCACTTAGTTTTACTCCTCAACCCCTCTCGCCCACGGAGGCGCCGGCTCAGCAATCGGAGTCACCCGGTGCTGCGCCCGATGATCAACCTTTGTCGCGCAGCAAGCGGGCCCTCAAGGGCAACGGCAAGGGTTTCTTTTCATGGTTTGGAAGCAAGCCGCCTGCCTCCACGGTTCCTGTACCCAAGCCCAAACCAGACCTCAAGCCAAAACCACAACCGGATCCCAAGCCCAAGCCGGAGATCAAGCCTGGCCCATCCCCCAAGCCCGAAGGCGGGTTCAAGAATGTTGCGCAGTCAGTCATTGATAAACTCAAGGCCAATGATAAGTCGCTGCTTGAGAACCTGGGCAAGCGCTCCACGATGAGCGTCGCCGAGGTCACCAAGCGGGTCATAGACGCCGAGAGCCTGGTCAAGGCCGGCGTGATCTCCACCACACCCAAGGCCAGCCAGGTGGCGCGTGACGCCTTTATCAGCGCAGGTATTACCGGGTTGGTCAGTGCGCCGATGAATGTGGCGGCTTATGCGGGGTCTGTTGCCAGTGGGGAGGCGATCAAGGCGAACTATGCGCCGGGCGTGTTGCCGCCGCCGTTTTTACCGGGGGCGACAAGCCAGGGCAAGGCGGCGGATGCCACGGCCAGCCAATCCACGCCCGTGGCCGACTCAAGCGCAGTGGTGCAGGACTCTATCGGCGAACGTTTGGACGATTTCGAGATGAAGCTACTGGGCATGGCCACCACGGTCATGTTTGTACTGGGCGATACCAGCAAGGTCTTTACCAAGGATGAAAGTTGGCCGGAAGATGAAAACGGGCGTTTAGGTAATTTGGAAAAGTTGTTGCGCGAGTCCGAACAGCAATTAAAGAAAGCCACCCGGCAGAATGGGATCATTTTTAAACCGTATAAACCCGGTGCACCAATACCTGAGGGCGCAAGAGCGCGCTTGGAACTCATTGGACAAAAATATGAACGTATGCTCGAATCGTATGACAAGTTACGTTATCTCGCCGCGATGAAAAACCTCGACAACCAATCTGATACATCAATGACCGCTTGAGTATCAGAACTGCCGAGCGAGTTGCGCCGCACGCACCTTGCTCGGCATGGCCCGCATAAAGAGTGCGATTTCCCCCTTCCTGCGCTAACCTGCCTCGATGTTTTACGAGGTCGATCATGCACATTCATATTCTTGGTATCTGTGGCACTTTCATGGGCTCGATGGCGGTTCTTGCCAAGGAACTGGGTCATCACGTCACCGGCTCCGACGCCAACGTCTACCCACCCATGAGCACGCAGCTGCAGGCTCAGGGCATTGAACTGACCCAAGGCTACGACCCGGCGCAATTCGACCCGGTCCCGGACCTGGTGGTGATCGGCAATGCCATGGTGCGTGGCAATCCGGCGGTCGAATACGTACTCAATAAAGGCTTGCCGTATGTCTCCGGCCCCCAGTGGCTGGCGGACCATGTGCTGCAAGGCCGCTGGGTACTGGCCGTCGCCGGCACCCATGGCAAGACCACCACCAGCAGCATGCTCGCCTGGGTGCTGGAACATGCCGGCATGAGCCCGGGCTTCCTGATTGGCGGTGTGCCGCAGAACTTCTCGGTGTCGGCGCGCCTGGGCGATACACCGTTCTTCGTGATTGAAGCCGATGAATACGACAGCGCGTTCTTCGACAAGCGCTCCAAGTTCGTTCACTACCGTCCGCGCACGGCGATCCTGAACAATCTTGAGTACGATCACGCCGATATCTTCCCCGATCTGCCGGCTATCGAGCGTCAGTTCCACCATTTGGTGCGTACCATTCCGAGCGAAGGGCTGGTCATCCATCCGACCACCGAGCCAGCCTTGCAGCGTGTGATCGACATGGGCTGCTGGACCCCGGTGCAAACCACCGGCGAAGGTGGGCAATGGCAAGTCCGGCTGCTCAGCGAAGACGGCTCGCGGTTTGAAGTGCTGTTTGACGGCGAGGCCCAAGGCATCGTCGACTGGGATATGACTGGCCAACACAACGTTGCCAATGCCCTGGTGACCCTGGCGGCCGCACGGCATGTTGGCGTGGTGCCATCCATGGGTATCGCGGCATTGAGCGCGTTCAAGAGCGTGAAGCGGCGTATGGAGAAGGTCGCCGACGTGAATGGGATTACCATCTACGACGACTTTGCCCACCACCCGACGGCGATTGCGACCACGTTGGATGGCCTGCGCAAACGCGTAGGCGATGCGCCGATCATTGCGATTGTCGAGCCGCGTTCCAACTCCATGAAGCTCGGCGCCCACCGCGATGGCTTGCCGGAAAGCGTCAACGACGCCGACCAGGTGGTCTGGTATGCACCGGCCAACCTGGGCTGGGATCTGCCGGCGATTGCCGCGCTGTGCACCGTGCCGTCAACGGTCTGCGACTCCATCGAAGGCATCATTGAACACGTCAAGCAGCTCGCCAAGCCTGGCACCCATGTGGTGGTGATGAGCAACGGCGGCTTCGGCGGCCTGCACGGTAAATTGGCCGAGGCGCTGAAATGAGCGGCCCGGAACGCGTGACCCTGGCGATGACCGGCGCGTCCGGCGCGCCTTATGGCCTGCGCCTGCTGGATTGCCTGGTGCGCGAAGACCGTGAAGTGCACTTCCTGATCTCCAAGGCCGCGCAGTTGGTGATGGCTACCGAGACCGACGTCGCCCTGCCGCCCAAGGTGCAGATGATGCAGGCGTTCCTCACCGAGTACACCGGTGCGGCGGCGGGGCAGATCAAGGTGTACGGCAAGGAAGATTGGATGTCGCCGGTGGCTTCCGGCTCCGGCGCGCCGGCAGCGATGGTGGTGGTGCCGTGTTCCACCGGCACCTTGTCGGCGATTGCCACGGGCGCGTGCAACAACCTGATCGAGCGCGCGGCGGATGTGACCTTGAAGGAGCGTCGCCAGTTGATCCTGGTGCCACGCGAAGCGCCGTATTCGAGCATCCACCTGGAGCACATGCTCAAGCTGTCGAACATGGGCGTGACTATCTTGCCGGCGTCGCCCGGCTTCTATCACCAGCCGCAGACCATCGATGATCTGGTGGACTTTGTGGTGGCGCGCATCCTGAACCTGCTGAATATTCCCCAGGACATGCTGCCGCGTTGGGGTGAGCACCATTTGAGCAGCGATGAATAAGGCGCTGCTGTTGGTGCTTGTGCTGCAACTGACCGGCTGCGCCACCGCGCGCACGCTGGATGCGGCGCAACCCGGCGCGCCGGTGGTGTATGCCGGCACGCGCCTGGATCTGTATGCAATGAATGGCGGCTGCTGCGCCAAGGATCGGTTTGGGGCTGAGGCGCCGAGTTATCCGGGGGTGGATCTGCCGGCGAGTGCGTTGCTCGATACCTTGTTGTTGCCGTTGTCGGTGTTGACGGTGTTGGGGGTTGGCTTCAACGCCACGGGCGGCCTGTAGCGGTGTATTGCCTGGGCTGGCTTCATCGCAGGCAAGCCAGCTCCCACATTTGACTGTGTTCACAAATAAAGACTGTGTTCACCCATCAAAATGTGGGAGCGGGCTTGCCCGCGAAGAGGCCGGCCCAGCCACCGCAAAATCACTTGCCGAGCTTGCGCAACTCATCCGACTCCACCACCCGCACTCCATCCTGCTCTTCCAGCGCCAGGCGCCACATGGCCCGGGCCAGTTCGCACACCTCGATGCCGCGGTACTTGCCAGGAATCAGCTTTGACAGCGGCCCGGCCAGTTGCTCGGCCAGGCGTGGTTCCAGGCGCTCACCCAGCAACAGCGACGGCCGCACGATGGTCAATTGTGGCCAGTCCTGGGCTTTGAGCGCCTGTTCCATTTCGCCTTTGACGCGGTTGTAGAAAATCGACGATTTCGGGTCGGCGCCAATCGCGCTGATCACGATCAGGTGCCGCGCGCCCATCTCCCGCGCACGCTTGGCGAAGGCCACCACCATGTCCAGGTCAACCGCGCGGAACGCAGCTTCCGAGCCGGCCTGCTTGATGGTGGTGCCCAGGCAGCAGAAGGCGATATCCACGCGGCCGCTCAGTTGTGGCAGGAACACGGCCGGGGCGCCCACCGGGGTTTCCAGGTGCGGGTGTTCGGCCAGTGGTTTGCGGCTGGGTGCCAGGACGCGGGTCACGGTGGGTTCGTTGAGCAGGCGGTCAAGCAGGTGCTCGCCGGTAAGGCCGGTGGCACCGGCCAGCAGGATATGTTGAGGCGTCAGGTACATGGTGTTTCCCCCCTGTTACACGTTACAGCTTAGTTGCCTTTGGCTTCCTTGCTATTCATTGAGACGCTTTCGAGCGCCTTTCGTGCCTGCTGTTTGCGTAATAATTGCCAGTGGGCGATCACCCCTTTGGGGGCCCAGATCTGCGGTTCAGAGGCTTCGAAGCTGTCGGCCTGTTCGCGTTCGGCCACGTGCAGTTGCGCCAGTTTGAAGGCTTGCTGCAAGTCGTCGGTCTGGTTGAAGGCTTGGGCGAAGAGGGCGTCGCCGAAGTAGGTGAAGTCGGCCTCTTCGGAGCAGCCGAAGGACACGCGGTCGGCGCGCGAGGCGGTCATGATCAGGGTGCGTTCGTCTTTCAGCGCCGGGATAAAACCACCGGAGTAACAGGCGGAAATCACGATGATCTTGTCGCGGTTTTTCAGCGGTGCGAGCACGGCGGCCAGCTCATCGGCCGGCAGGTCGGCCAGCTCCATGCGCGGTTGGTCCAGCACCAGCTCGTGTTCGTGGGTGCCGTGGCTGGTCATGTAGATGAATACCAGGTCTTCCGGCCCGGTGCGTTCGGCCAGGGTCAACACGGCGTGGCGCAGGCTTTCGCGGGTGGCCAGGGGGCGGTCGGCGATGTGGTCGCGGTGGTTGACCAGGCGGATCTGCCCGCGCGCGCCGAAACGGGTGGCAAGCATGTTGCTGACGTAATCGGCTTCGCGCAGGAACACGCTTTGTTTGCCATCACCGGCCAGCACCAGGCTGTACAGCTCGACGGCGGGGGTCGAGGCGGGCACGGCCGCGAGCGCGGCATCGAGCAAGTGGCCCTGGGCCAATACGCCGGTCTCCAGCGGGTCGGGCAGCAGCTTGCCGTCGGCGTCACGCACACGCATGCCATTGACCCAGGTGCCGGCCTGCACGGTGCCGTCGGTGAGGACGAGGGTGCCGCGGCCCTGGTAGCTGTCGCTGTCGAAACCGCCGATATAGAAGCTGCCGTCGGTGAGGTTCAGGCGACCTTCACCGGTGAAGCGCCAATCGCTGAACTGGCCGACGTAGTGGCTGCCATCGACGCCGATCAATTCGCCTTTGCCGCTCAGCGCACCTTCCTTGAACTGGCCGATCCACACGTCGCCGTCGGCATTTTCATAGCGGCCCTTGCCGTTGAGCTGGTTCTGTTTGAACTGGCCGACATAGATGTCACCGTCGGCGCTGTTGAAGGTGCCGTTGCCTTCAAGCTGGCCATCGACGAAGTGGCCGCTGAACTGGTTGCCGCTGTCGTCGTTGCGCTGGCCTTCGCCATTCGGCTTGCCGTGGGCGAACTGGCCCTGGTATTGGCTGCCGTCCGCCAGTTCCAGGCGGCCGAGGCCGGAATACTGGTCGGCGTTGAATTCACCGCGATAGGTCATCTGCCCCTCTTTGAGGGTGCCTTCGCCGTTGCGCCGGCCGCGCTTGAAGCCGCCGACATAGCTGCTGCCCGGTGTGGTCAGGCTGCCCTGGCCATCGAACAGGCCTTGCTGGAACTCGCCTTTATAGACCTCGCCGTTGCTGCCATGCCATTCGCCCTGGCCGTGCCACTGGCCCTTGTCGAACTGCCCGGCGTACCAGCTGCCGTTGGGGTAGTCCACACGGCCCTGGCCTTGCAGCAAGCCGTTGACCACATCACCCCGGTAGCGGCCGCCATCGGGCAGGCGCGCATCGGGCGGCAACAGCGATTCGCCGTCTCCGCAAGCGGTGAGCAACAGGGCAAGGGCAAGGGGAGCGAGTGGGCGCATAGCGGGATCCGGGTAATTGAGCGCCGAGTATGCCGCAGCCGCGAGGTTCATACATAAATTTACATACCCTGTGGTGAGTTTCAGTGCCTCACCACAGGGCTGGGCTTACACGAAGCAGAGTGACAGCGACTCGGCGATGTAGGCGGGTTTTTCCTGGCCTTCGATTTCCAGGGTGGCGGTGGCCTTGAACAGCCATTGCCCGGGTTTCTTCTCGGTGACGTCGGTCAGCGTCACGTTCAGGCGCACCTTGGAGTTGACCTTCACCGGCTGGATAAACCGCACGCTGTCCAGGCCGTAGTTGACCGCCATCTTCAGGCCCTCAGGCATGATCAGGATGTCTTCCATCAGCTTGGGCATCAGCGACAACGACAGGAAGCCGTGGGCAATCGTGCTGCCAAACGGGGTTTGCGCGGCCTTGACCGGATCGACGTGGATGAACTGATGATCGCAAGTGGCCTCGGCGAACAAGTTGATCCGCGCCTGGTCGATGGTGAGCCATTCGGAACGTCCCAGTTCCTTGCCGACATAATCTTTGAGCTGCGCTACAGGTACATAGGGCATTGCGTCTCTCCTTGGTTCATCGGTTTTTATAGGTGTGCGAAATCCATCTTAGATCATCATGGGCAACAGGCCCGGTCAACCCACCATGCTTTTGGCGAATGCCGAAGCATAGGGCTGGCGTGCTTATAATGCGGGCGAGTTTTGACGGGGGGGAGAACGCATGCTGTTACGTGGGCTGACATGGCTGGTGCTGTTCCAATTGATCGGTACGGCGCTCAATCATTTGCTGCTGCCGATATTGCCGGGGCCGATTATCGGCTTGTTGCTGATGCTCGGTTTTCTGATCTGGAACGGCGAGGTCGGCGAGCCCCTGAGCCTGGCGGCCAGCAGCCTGTTGCGTTACCTGCCATTGCTGCTGGTGCCGCCCGCCGTCGGGGTGATGGTGTACGCCAAGGACATTGCGGCGGACTTCTGGGCCATCGTCGGCGCGCTGGTGCTGTCGCTGGTGATTGCCATGGGCTTTGTCGGCGTGTTGATGCAGCAGATGGTCAAGCGCAAGGAGAAGGACCAATGATCTTCGACTGGCACGGCGCGTGGACCGCGGTGATTCATCACCCCTTGTTCGGCATCGGCATCACCCTCGGCGCCTATCAGTTGGTGCTGGCCGGTTTCGAGAAAACCCGCTGGATCTTCCTGCAGCCGGTGCTGGTGTCCATGCTGCTGGTGATCGGCGTCTTGCTCACCTGTGGCCTGAGCTACGCGGAGTACCGCAAGAGCACGGAGATCATGGGTATCCTCCTCGGCCCCGCGACCGTCGCGCTGGCGGTGCCGCTTTATCTGAACCTGCGGCGCATTCGCCAATTGTTCTGGCCGATTTTTACTACGCTGGTGATAGGCGGGGTGTTGGCCACTGGCCTGTGTGTGTTGCTGGGCTGGTGGTTTGGCGCCGAACACATGATGCTGATGACCATGGCGCCCAAGTCGGTGACATCGCCAATTGCCATGCTGGTGGCCGAACAGATCGGCGGGGTGGCGGCGTTGGCGGCGGTGTTTGTGCTGATCACCGGGGTGGTGGGCGCAATGGTCGGCCCGGCGCTGTTGTCCCGCCTTGGCGTGCACAGCCCCGAAGCGCGTGGCATGGCGCTGGGCATGACGGCCCATGCCGTCGGCACCTCGGTGGCCTTGCAGGAAAGCGAAGAGTGCGGCGCCTTTGCGGCGCTGGCCATGAGTCTGATGGGCGTGGCCACGGCAGTGTTCCTGCCGCTGGCTGTGTCGGTGATCGTTTAAATCGGGTTTAAGGAAACCTTTATGAGTCTGGCGCTGTTTCCGCTCAATACCGTGCTGTTCCCTGGCTGCACCCTCGACCTGCAACTGTTCGAGGCGCGCTACCTGGACATGATCAGCCGCTGCATGAAAAAGGGCGAAAGCTTCGGCGTGGTGTGCATCCTCGACGGCAGCGAGGTGGGCATGGCCCCGGATGGCTACGCGTTGATCGGTTGTGAAGCGCTGATCCGTGACTTCAAGCAGCAGGACAACGGCCTCTTGGGGATTCGCGTCGAAGGCGGGCGCCGTTTTCGTGTGCGTGACGCCGGGGTGCAGAAGGACAATTTGCTCGTAGCCGACGTGCAATGGCTTGAAGAACTGCCGGACCAGGCGCTGGAAGAAGAAGATGCCGACCTGCTGGCGTTGCTCCAGGCCCTGGCCGAGCACCCGATGGTGGCCTCGCTGGACATGGGCACCCAGGCCGAGGGCCAGCAATCCTTGGGCAACCAACTGGCCTACTTGCTGCCTTTTACCGAGGCCGACAAGATCGACCTGCTGCAACTCGACGATCCGCAGCAGCGGCTGGATGCGATCCAGATGTTGCTCGACGAGTTGCAGGGTGAGCTGTTCACTTAATAGGCGTAACGCAGCAGGGCGTGGGACGTGCCGGTGAGGGCGATAAAGCTCAGCACCGCAACGATTGCCGGCAGCAGCAACCACCAGGTTTTTTGCGGCAGGGCCGGCATCGGGCTGCGGGATTGGCTGAGGGTCAGGCTGAACGCGCAAACCGCCATCGCCAGCAGGGTGCCGGCCAGGATGTCAGTCGGCCAGTGCGCCCCCAGGTAGACCCGCGACAAGGCAATGAACGCCGCCGGGATACAGCCCAATAGCAGCCACGTCATGCGCAGGCGTGTCGGTTGCCCCAGGCCGGCCAGCACGGCCAGCGCCAGAAAAAACGCGAAAGAGCCGGACGCATGCCCGCTGGGCATGCTGAAGCTGGTCAGAGGGTCTGTAAGAATCTCCGGGCGGCCACGGGCGAAAAACAGCTTGGTCCCGGTGTTGATCACCGCGGCGCCGCCCAGCGTAGCGCCGACAAATACAGCCTGGCGCCATTGTCGCGCCAGCAACAGCAGGCCCGTGAACACGGCGCTGGCGACGAACATCTTCTTGAACTCGCCCAGTTGGGTGATGCGCACCATCACTTCGTCCAGCCACGGGCTGCGATGTTCTTGCACCAGGGCGATCAGGCCATGGTCGAAGTTATCCAGATGGTGATAGCCGATAAACAGGGCGATCAACAAGGTCAGGCTGGCGCAGCCGATCCACAGGGTAGCGCGACGATGGCCGCGCAGGCTGCTGTTCAAACTCAAGCCCAGCAACACAGCGATAGCAGCCGTGACCACCCCGGCCTCCGGCCAGAAGCCTTCCGGCAACGGCAGGCGGAACGCCGCGCCGGTCGCCCAGCCTGGCAGCAGGTAGGCCACCGACCAACCCGCGCCCGCCAGCAGGCTCACCGCGGCGAAACGCGGGAAAGGCATGTCGCACATACCCGCGACCATTGGCAGCATGGGGCGCAAAGGTCCGATGAATCGTCCCACCAATAGACTGGCAATGCCGTACTTGTGGAAGTAAGTCTCCGCGCCGTTCATCCATTCTGGATGGTGGCGCAGGCCGGGCAGGCGGCGGATGTTCTGGTGGAAGTGGCGGCCGAGGAAGTAGGAAATACCATCGCCCAACAAGCCGCCGAGAAAGCCCAGCAGCAGGGTTTCGCTCAATGACAGCGCGCCGCTGCCGGCCAGTGCGGCAATCGCAAACAGCATCACCGTGCCCGGTACGATCAGTCCCGCGATGGCCAGGCACTCTACGCACGCGACGATAAACACCGCCACCGCGAGCCATTCGGGGTTGAGGGTCAGCCAGCCGGTGATGCTATCGAGCCATTGGCCCATATAAATCCACTCCCTCTATGCAATACAGAACCTGAAACAGTGAAGATCAGTTGTGGGAGCTGGCTTGCCTGCGATGGCGGTCTATCAGCCAACCTCTCATGGACTGAACCACCGCTATCGCAGGCAAGCCAGCTCCCACATGGGATCGGCTGTGTTGCAGGTCTCAATGTTCAAATCAAAAAATAGTCGCGGCCTTCGACCTGGCCCCGGCGCAGCGGGTTCCGTGTGCAATAGGGCGCATAACCAGCATCGACGAAGCGGTACATCAGGTGTTCGTCGCGACCGCTGGGAATGCCCAGGCGAGTGGTCTGGATAATGTGCGTCGGCACCTGCCCCACGTCTTCAACAAAGAGCCACTCCGGGTCAAAGCGCTTGGCATCCCACATCGGCACCTTCAACCCCAGCGCCTTGCACAACAACGTCTGGCCAGCGCAAAGCTTTTGCGAAGGGCGAGGGTGACCATTGGCATCTGGATTGTTCAACAGCATCTGCGCCAGGCTGGCCGGGCCGGACAGTTCATCGACCCACGGATAAGCCGATTTGATCAGCACGGCATTGCCCGGCCCCTGGGCGCTGAAGTTCAGCGAATCACCGCCACGGGCGTAGTACATGTAGATGTGGCCACCGTCCAGAAACAAAGCCTTACGCTTTTCTGTGTAGCCGAGTGAAGCGTGGCTGCCTTTTTCGGCCACGTAATAGGCTTCGGTTTCAATAATTCGCGCCGAAAGCCAGAGTTCGCCGACGCGATGGCGTATGACTTTTCCGAGCAATTCTCGCGCAACAATCTGTGCGTCACGGTCGAAGAAGCCGTCGGGCAGGGCGCTGGCGGGGTGTCGGGGCGAAACGCTGGGCATGGTGGCCTGGGGTTATTACGGCTAAATGTGACCGAATAATAACAACTCCCACCTTAATTACCGCTGAACCCCAGGTTTTTACAGTTCATTTCGACCATCCGCCCCTCACCGCTGTCAGTCGAGCGGCGTCACAGCTATAATCTGCCGCTTTCCTCCCTGCCAAGACTCCCTGACCATGACTGAGTCCGTTCTTGACTACATGACCCGCCTGGGTCGCGCTGCCCGTCAGGCCTCGCGGTTGATCGCCCGTGCGAGCACTGCGCAGAAGAATCGCGCCCTGCTGGCGGCCGCCGACGCTCTGGATGCCTCGCGCTCCGAGCTGACCGCCGCCAACGAGCTGGACCTGGCCAACGGCCGCGCCAATGGCCTGGAGCCGGCGCTGCTGGACCGCCTGGCGCTGACCCCGGCACGTATCGACGACATGATCGAAGGCCTGCGTCAGGTGGCCAAGCTGCCTGACCCCATCGGTGAGATCCGCGATATGCGTTACCTGCCGTCCGGCATCCAGGTCGGCAAGATGCGCGTGCCCCTGGGCGTGATCGGCATCATCTATGAGTCGCGCCCGAACGTGACCATCGACGCCGCGAGCCTGTGCCTCAAGTCTGGCAACGCCACCATCCTGCGGGGCGGTTCCGAGGCGATCAATTCCAACCGCGCCATTGCGACGTGCATTCAGCAAGGCCTGGCCGTGGCCGAATTGCCTGCCGAAGTGGTGCAAGTGGTGGAAACCACCGACCGTGCCGCCGTTGGCGCGCTGATCACCATGCCGGAATTCGTCGACGTGATCGTGCCGCGCGGTGGCAAGAGCCTGATCGAACGCGTCAGCCGCGATGCCAAGGTGCCAGTGATCAAGCACCTGGACGGCGTGTGCCACGTTTATATCGACATCGCTGCCGACATCGACAAGGCGATCCGCATCGCGGACAACGCCAAGACCCACCGCTACGCGCCGTGCAACACCATGGAAACCCTGCTGGTGCACGTCGGCATTGCCGAGCGCGTGCTGCCGCCGCTGGCTGCCATCTATCGCGACAAAGGTGTGGAATTGCGTGGTTGCGAGCGCACTCGTGCGCTGCTGGGCGCGGACGTGATCGAAGCGACCGAGCTGGACTGGTACACCGAATACACCGCGCCGATCCTGTCGATCAAGCTCGTCGATGACCTGGATGAGGCCATCGAACACATCAACACCTACGGCTCCAAGCACACCGACGCCATTGTCTCCGAACATTTCAGCGATGCGCGGCGTTTCCTCAACGAAGTGGATTCCGCTTCGGTGATGATCAACGCCTCGACGCGGTTTGCCGACGGCTTTGAGTATGGCCTGGGCGCAGAGATCGGTATTTCCACCGACAAGCTGCACGCCCGCGGCCCGGTTGGCCTGGAAGGCCTGACCAGCGAGAAGTACGTGGTGTTCGGCGACGGTCATGTGCGCACTTGATGGGTAAACGCATCGGGCTGCTCGGCGGTACCTTCGACCCCGTGCACATCGGCCATTTGCGCAGTGCCCTGGAAGTCGCGGATGCCCTCGCGCTGGATGAATTGCGCGTGATGCCCAACGCCCGGCCGCCCCATCGCGATACGCCGCAAGTGTCGCCCCGGCAGCGCCTGGAAATGGTGCGCCTGGCGGTGGAAGGCATTGCACCCCTGGTGGTGGACGACCGCGAGCTCAAGCGCGATAAACCGTCCTACACTGTTGACACCCTGGAGCTGATGCGCGCCGAGTTGGCCGCGGATGACCAGTTGTTTCTGCTTTTGGGCTGGGACGCATTTTGCGGCCTGCCCTCTTGGCATCGCTGGGAGGAACTCCTCCAGCACTGCCACATCCTGGTTTTGCAACGCCCGGATGCCGACAGCGAACCGCCGGATGCCTTGCGCAACCTGCTGGCCGCGCGGTCGGTAAGTGACCCCTTGGCCCTGACCGGGCCGAACGGGAATATTGCATTCGTCTGGCAGACCCCGCTTGCGGTGTCCGCCACCCAGATCCGTCAACTGCTGGCCAGCGGTAAGTCGGTACGTTTCCTGGTGCCTGACGCGGTCCTGGCCTACATCGATGCGCACGGGCTTTACCGTGCGTCGAACTGAAAAGGCGCGCTTGAACGTACGAACATTCGTGCAGCAAGCGCCCGAACATACGAGCAAAACGAGTTTTATATGACGAACAAAGACGTAAGCAAAGTTAAGCGCAAAGGCACCTTCAAAAGCGCGCCGCTGCCGGTTGAAGCCCACGTTGGCCCGGAACTGGCTGGCGAAGAGCTGGTAAAAGTCGCCGTGGCGGCCCTGGAAGATGTTAAAGCCCAGGACATCCAGGTGCTGGACGTACGTGACAAGCAAAGCATCACCGACTTCATGATCATCGCCACCGGTACCTCGAACCGCCAGATCGGCGCGATGCTCGATAAAGTCCGTGAAGCCGTCAAAGCCCAAGGCGTGAAGCCGCTGGGTGAAGAAGGCAAGGGCGACAGCGACTGGGTGCTGCTGGACATGGACGACGTGATCGTTCACATGATGACTTCCAACGCCCGCCAGTTCTACGACCTGGAACGCCTGTGGAAAGGCGCCGAGCAGAGCCGTGCCGCCGATGGCAAGCACCACAGCCCGGAAGTGGGCCACGCGCACTTCGACAAGCTCAACAAAGACCAGGAATAAGGAACGGCTGTGCGCCTGCGTCTGATTGCTGTCGGTTCACGCATGCCCAAGTGGGTGGAAGAAGGCTGGCACGAGTATGCCAAGCGTCTGCCCGCCGAGCTGTCGCTGGAACTGGTAGAGATACCGCTCAACACCCGGGGCAAGAATGCCGACGTGGCGCGCTTTATCCGTCAGGAAGGCGAAGCCATGTTGGCCAAGGTCGGCCCCAACGAGCGCATCGTCACCCTGGAAGTGCACGGCAAACCCTGGAGCACCGAGCAGTTGGCGGTGGAACTGGATCGCTGGCGCCTGGATTCACGCACGGTCAACTTCATGGTCGGCGGCCCCGAAGGGCTGGCGCCGGAAGTCTGTGCGCGGGCCGACCAGCGCTGGTCGCTGTCGGCGCTCACGTTGCCGCACCCGTTGGTAAGGATTCTGATCGGTGAACAGCTGTATCGCGCCTGGACAGTCCTGTCCGGGCACCCTTACCACAAATAGTCTGCGCCCCTCCCGATGACCCAGCCGATCCGCATCAAGGACCACGAGAAAGACGCACGTCTGGTACGCGCGCGCGTAGTCTTTGGCGCGTTTTTGGTGGTGGGATTGATCGGGGTGTTGATTGCGCGCCTGTATTTCCTACAGGTGATCCAGTACGACTATCACTCCACATTGTCGGAAAACAACCGGGTGCATGTGCAGCCGATTCCACCGACCCGTGGCCTGATTTTCGACCGCAATGGCGTGGTGGTGGCGGACAACCGGCCCAGCTTCAGCCTGAGCATGACCCGCGAACGCTCCGGCGACTGGCAGCAGGTCCTCGATGTGATCGTCGAGGTATTGCAGCTGACCCCGGAAGATCGGGTGATCTTTGAAAAGCGCATGAAGCAGGGGCGCCGGCCATTCGAGCCAGTGCCGATCCTGTTTGAGCTGACTGAAGAGCAGATCGCGCGGATTGCGGTGAACCAGTTCCGTTTGCCAGGTGTGGAAGTGGTGGCGCAGTTGGTGCGGCATTACCCGCAAGGGCCGCACTTTGCCCACTCCGTTGGCTACATGGGGCGGATCAACGAGAAAGAGCTGAAGACCCTTGATCCGGTGAACTACAGCGGCACCCACCATATCGGCAAGACGGGCGTGGAGCGTTTCTACGAGCCCGAGTTGCACGGCCAGGTGGGTTACGAAGAAGTCGAGACCAACGCCCGTGGCCGTGTGCTGCGGGTGCTCAAGCGCACCGATCCGGTGCCGGGCAAGGACATCGTGCTGAGCCTGGACATCAAGTTGCAGGAAGCGGCCGAGATGGCCCTGGGCGGGCGGCGTGGTGCCGTCGTGGCACTGGACCCGACCACGGGCGAAGTGTTGGCGATGGTCAGCCAGCCGAGTTTCGACCCCAACCTGTTCGTCACCGGCATCAGCTTCAAGGCCTACGCCGAGTTGCGCGATTCCATCGACCGGCCGCTGTTCAACCGCGTGCTGCGCGGCCTGTATCCGCCGGGCTCGACGATCAAGCCAGCGGTGGCGATTGCCGGCCTGGACGCGGGCGTGGTCACGGCCTCCAGTCGAGTCTATGACCCCGGCTACTACATGCTGCCCAACTACGATCACAAATACCGTAACTGGAACCGCACCGGTGACGGCTATGTCGATTTGGACACCGCGATCATGCGCTCCAACGACACCTATTTTTACGACCTGGCCCACAAGCTGGGGATCGACCGACTGTCTGCCTACATGGGCAAGTTCGGCCTCGGTCAGAAAGTCTCCCTGGACATGTTCGAAGAATCCCCGGGCCTGATGCCGTCGCGGGAGTGGAAGCGCGCGACCCGTCGCCAGGCGTGGTTCCCGGGTGAAACCCTGATCCTCGGGATCGGCCAGGGCTACATGCAGGCCACGCCGCTGCAACTGGCCCAGGCCACGGCGCTGGTGGCCAACAAGGGCATCTGGAACCGTCCGCACCTGGCCAAGACCATCGAAGGCGAAAAGCCGGTGGATGAGAACCCGATCCCCGACATTGTGCTGCGCGACCCGTCGGACTGGACCAAGGTCAACCACGGCATGCAGCAAGTGATGCACGGCGCCCGAGGCACCGCGCGCAAGGCGGCGATTGGCGCGCAGTACCGCATTGCCGGCAAGAGCGGTACCGCCCAGGTGGTGGCGATCAAGCAGGGCGAGAAATACGACCGCACCAAGGTTCAGGAACGCCACCGCGACCACGCCTTGTTTGTCGGCTTTGCACCGGCCGACGACCCGAAAATCGTGGTGGCGGTGATGGTCGAGAACGGCGAGTCCGGTTCCGGCGTCGCGGCCCCGGTGGTGCGCCAGATCATGGACGCCTGGCTGTTGGCCGACGATGGCCGACTCAAGTCCGAATATGGCGGCCCCCCTTCAAGCACCGAGGTTACGGCCAGTGAAGAGTAATTTTGACCGCATCCTCTCCAGCGAGGATGTGATGCGTCGCCGTGCGACGTTGCTGCAACGCATGCACATCGATGGTCCGTTGCTGATCCTGCTGCTGACCCTGGCGGCCGGCAGCCTGTTCGTCCTTTATTCGGCCAGCGGCAAGAACTGGGACCTGCTGATCAAGCAGGCCTCGTCGTTTGGCCTGGGCCTGTTGTCGATGGTGGTGATCGCCCAGCTGGAGCCGCGCTTCATGGCGCGCTGGGTGCCCCTCGGTTACGTCGCCGGCGTGTTGTTGCTGGTGGTGGTGGACGTGATGGGTCACAACGCCATGGGCGCGACCCGCTGGATCAACATTCCGGGGGTGATCCGCTTCCAGCCGTCGGAATTCATGAAGATCCTGATGCCGGCGACCATCGCCTGGTACCTGTCCAAGCGCACCTTGCCGCCACAGCTCAAGCACGTGGGCGTGAGCCTGATCCTGATCGGCATACCGTTCATCCTGATCGTGCGCCAGCCGGACCTCGGCACCTCGTTGCTGATCCTCGCGGGCGGCGCGTTCGTGCTGTTCATGGGCGGCTTGCGCTGGCGCTGGATCCTCAGCGTGCTCGCCGCCGCCGTGCCGGTGGCCGTGGCCATGTGGTTCTTCTTTATGCATGACTACCAGAAGCAGCGGATTCTGACCTTCCTTGATCCTGAGAGCGATCCGCTGGGCACCGGCTGGAACATCATCCAGTCGAAAGCCGCCATCGGTTCCGGCGGCGTGTTTGGCAAGGGCTGGCTGCTGGGCACCCAGTCGCACCTGGACTTCCTGCCGGAGAGCCACACCGACTTCATTATTGCGGTGATGGGCGAAGAGTTCGGCCTGGTGGGCATTTGCGCGCTGTTGCTGATCTATCTGTTGTTGATTGGTCGCGGGCTGGTGATCACCGCCCAGGCGCAGACGCTGTTCGGCAAATTGCTTGCCGGCGCCCTGACCATGACTTTTTTTGTTTACGTTTTCGTCAACATCGGTATGGTCAGTGGCCTGCTGCCGGTGGTTGGGGTGCCGTTGCCATTCATTAGCTACGGCGGAACTTCGCTGGTGACATTGCTGTCAGCGTTTGGGGTTTTGATGTCGATTCATACGCATCGCAAATGGATCGCACAGGTTTGAATAAGGTGAAGATGTCAATGCAAGTAATGCGCGGCTGGGCGACTCGGCACGCGTCCTGGATGGGCCTGATTGGCCTGCTGGGCGCAACGCAAGAGGCGCAGGCCGGTGACTACGATGGTTCACCCCAGGTCGCCGAATTTGTCGGTGAAATGACCCGCGACTACGGTTTCGCCGGTGAACAGCTGATGGGTGTGTTCCGCGAGGCGCAGAAAAAGCAGGCGATCCTCGACGCCATCTCCCGCCCGGCGGAACGGGTGAAGCAATGGAAGGAATATCGCCCGATGTTCCTCACCGACGCCCGCGTGGCGCGGGGTGTGGATTTCTGGCGCCAGCACGAGGCCGTACTGGCCCGCGCCGAGCAGGAATACGGGGTGCCGGCCCAGGTCATCGTCGCGATCATTGGCATCGAAACCTTTTACGGGCGCAATACCGGCAGTTACCGGGTGATCGACGCCTTGTCGACCCTGGGTTTCGATTACCCGCCGCGCGCCGAGTTCTTCCGCAAGGAGCTGCGTGAATTCCTCCTGCTGGCCCGCGAAGAGCAGGTCGATCCACTGACGCTCAAGGGGTCCTACGCCGGAGCGATGGGCTTGCCGCAGTTCATGCCGAGCAGCTTCCGCGCCTACGCGGTGGACTTTGACGGCGACGGCCATATCAATATCTGGAGCAATCCCGACGACGCCATCGGCAGTGTCGCCAGCTACTTCAAGCGCCACGGCTGGGTTGCCGGCGAACCGGTGGTGATCCGCGCCGATGTGGCCGGGGAGCGCGCCGATGAAGGCCTCACCCAGGGCATCGAGCCGGTCAAGACGGTCGGGGAGTTGCGGGCGCTGGGGTGGTCGAGTCAGAATGCGCCACGCGATGACATGCCGGTCACGGCGTTCCGTCTCGAAGGCGAAAACGGCCCGGAATACTGGATGGGCCTGAAGAATTTCTACGCAATCACGCGTTATAACCGCAGTGTGATGTACGCCATGGCCGTACATCAGCTGTCAGACATGCTGGTCCAAGCACGGGGCAACAAGTAATGCGGGTATCGCCGATCCAAAAACCGCTCAAGCTGGTGGCGTTTGCCGCGTTGTCCTTGTTGGTAGTCAGTTGCTCCACCAGCCGTGGTCCGGCGCAGAAGTCCGGGGGGGCGGTGGTCCGTTCCCAGCCGGGGCTGGACATCAACCGTGCGCACAAAGATGGCGCGCCGTGGTGGGATGTCGATGTGTCGAAGATCCCGGATGCCACGCCAACCCTGCACACCGGGCCGTACAAGGCCAACCCGTATACGGTGCTGGGCAAGAATTACTTCCCGCTGCAGGAATCCAAGACCTACGTGCAGTCCGGCACGGCGTCCTGGTACGGCACCAAGTTCCACGGCCAGAACACCGCCAACGGCGAAGTGTATGACCTGTACGGCATGAGCGCGGCGCACAAGACCCTGCCGCTGCCCAGCTATGTACGGGTGACCAACCTGGACAACAATCGCACGGTGATCCTGCGGGTCAATGACCGTGGGCCGTTCTATTCCGATCGCATCATCGACTTGTCCTACGCTGCCGCCAAGAAACTCGGCTATGCCGAAACCGGTACGGCGCGGGTGAAGGTCGAAGGTATCGACCCGGCACAATACTGGGCCCAGCGCGGCAAGCCGGCACCGTTGATGCTCAACGAGCCGACCAGCCAGCAGCCGCAGGTGAACGCATCGGCCGGCAAGATCGAACAATGGACACCGCCGCCGCAACAGCACGCACCGGATACCGTGGTGGTGCCGCGTGCCGCGCCGGGGGCTTCGATGGCGGGCGGGCAATACCTGCAGGTCGGCGCTTTCGCCAACCCGGATGCGGCAGAGCTGCTAAGGTCGAAACTCAGCGGCATGGTCAGCGCGCCAGTCTTTATCAGCTCCATCGTGCGTAACCAGCAGACCCTGCACCGTGTACGCATGGGGCCGATTGGCACGCCGGGTGAAGTCGCGCAAGTGCAGAACAGCGTGCGCATGGCCAACCTGGGGCAACCCAGCGTGGTCACCGCCGAATAACAAAAGATTGAAGGTCCGGGCCCGAATGTGGGCCTGAACCCTGGTTGTTGGCTCGTTGAACAATAAAACCCAGGGGCAAGGGGTGAGCGGGCAACCGAACACGCGACAGTCTGGCAACGGCCTGTCTGAATAAGTTTTGCCCGCGAGGGCAAGTTTCCATAAGCAATTTCGAGAGACGGATGAACATCACCTCCTTAGCCAAACGCACGTGCCTGCTCCTTTCGCTGATCATCACCCCGGCCGCCTGGGCGGTTGAAATGGTGCCGGCTTCCCCGCAACTGGCCGCCAAGGCCTGGGTCCTCATGGATGCCGCCAGCGGCAACGTGCTGGTCGAGAGCAATGGTGACCAGCGTCTGCCCCCAGCCAGCTTGACCAAGCTGATGACCGCCTACATCGCGACCCTGGAAATCCGTCGCGGCCAGATCGGCGAAAACGACCCGGTGACCGTCAGCGAAAACGCCTGGCGCACTGGCGGTTCGCGGATGTTCATCAAGGTCGGTTCGCAAGTGACCGTGAGCGACCTGCTGCACGGCATCATCATCCAGTCCGGCAACGACGCCAGCGTAGCCTTGGCCGAGCACATCGCCGGCAGCGAAGACGCCTTCGCCGACATGATGAACAAAACCGTGGCTGACCTGGGCATGACCAACAGCCACTTCATGAACCCGACCGGCCTGCCAAACCCTGAGCACTATTCGTCGGCTCACGACATGGCGATCCTGGCGCGCGCGATCATTCGTGTCGATCCGGTGCACTACGCGATCTACTCCCAGAAGGAATTCTTCTGGAACAACATCAAGCAGCCTAACCGCAACCTGCTGCTGTGGCGTGACAAGACCGTTGATGGCCTGAAAACCGGCCACACCGACGAAGCCGGCTACTGCATGGTGTCGTCCGCCGTACGTGATGGCCAACGCCTGATCGCCGTGGTCTTCGGCACCAACAGCGAGCAGGCCCGTGCGGCCGAGACGCAAAAACTGCTGACCTACGGTTTCCGCTTCTTCGAAACCCAGACCTTCTACCAGAAGGGTGCTGAGCTGGCGACCGCGCCGGTGTGGAAAGGCGCGACCTCCCAAGTCAAGGCCGGCCTGGCTGAAGACCTGACCCTGACCATGCCTAAAGGCCAGCTGAAAAAGCTCGCGGCCAGCATGACCATGAACCCGCAATTGGTTGCACCAATCGCCAAGGGTGACGTGATCGGCAAGGTCGAAGTGAAACTGGACGACAAGGTGGTGCACAGCGCCGACCTGATCGCGCTGGACGCCGTCGACGAAGGTGGTATCTTCCGCCGCGTGTGGGATAGCATCCGTCTATTCTTCTACAGCTTGTTCAACTGATAAGTGTGCACCTGCACAGCCCCGCGTTGATCCGACGCGGGGCTTTGCCCGTCGCCACGGCTTACGCTTACGAGGCCGTTACGCCATGACCGATACCGAAGTAAAGGCGCCAAAGATCGAATTCCCAGTGACGGATTATCCCGTCAAAGTGATCAGCGATACCGGCGTGGGCAACAAAGACAAGATCATCGATATCGTGCGCAAACACGCGACGATCAACGACAACCGGGTGGACGAGCGTTCGAGCACCAACGGTAAATACACCACGATCCAGTTGCACATCGTTGCGACCGGTCAAGACCAGCTCTACGACATCAACAGCGAACTGCGGGCCACCGGCTTCGTGCACATGGTGCTGTGATGTCAGGCGTCCTGGGCTTTCGCGAGCTCGGCCAGATGGCCTACGAGCCGGTCTGGCATGCGATGCAGCGGTTCACCAACGAGCGCGGTACTTCGGCCCCGGACGAGATCTGGCTGGTGGAGCACCCGCCGGTGTTCACCCAGGGCCAGGCCGGCAAGGCGGAGCATCTGCTGTTGCCGGGGGATATTCCGGTGGTGCAGGTCGACCGAGGTGGCCAAGTGACTTACCATGGCCCGGGGCAACTTGTCGCATACCTGTTGCTGGATGTGCGCAAGCTGGGTTTTGGCGTACGCGACCTGGTCAGCCGCATGGAGACATGCCTGATCGAGCTGCTGGCCAGCTATGGCGTGACCGCTGCGGCCAAGCCCGATGCACCCGGCGTGTACGTGGATGGCGCGAAAATCGCCTCCCTGGGCCTGCGCATTCGCCACGGTTGTTCCTTTCACGGCCTGGCCCTGAACGTGGACATGGACCTGGCGCCGTTTCGTCGGATCAACCCGTGCGGCTATGCCGGGCTGGCGATGACCCAACTGAGCGACCACGCCACACCGATTAAATTTGCCGAGGTGAGTGCCCGGCTGCGTGCGCAGCTCGTCAAACACCTCGACTATGCTGAGCAGACGACCCTTACGGGCGGAATCGACTGATTATGACTACTGATGCAGTGCAAACCATGATCCCGACGGTGGACGTTACCGATCGTCCGGCCCCGGCCCCGCGTGCCAAGGTGGAAGCCGGCGTCAAGCTGCGCGGCGCCGAGAAGGTTGCACGCATCCCGGTGAAGATCATTCCGACCACCGAACTGCCGAAGAAACCCGACTGGATCCGCGTGCGCATCCCGGTTTCGCCGGAAGTCGACCGTATCAAGGCCCTGCTGCGCAAGCACAAGCTGCACAGCGTGTGCGAAGAAGCCTCGTGCCCGAACCTGGGCGAGTGCTTCTCCGGCGGCACCGCCACCTTCATGATCATGGGTGACATCTGCACCCGTCGTTGCCCGTTCTGCGACGTGGGCCACGGCCGACCGAAGCCACTGGACGTCAACGAGCCGGAAAGCCTGGCCATCGCCATCGCCGACCTGCGCCTCAAGTACGTGGTGATCACCTCGGTAGACCGCGATGACCTGCGTGACGGCGGTGCCCAGCACTTTGCCGACTGCATCCGCGAGATCCGCAAGCTGTCGCCGAACGTGATGCTCGAAACCCTGGTGCCGGACTACCGTGGCCGCATGGACGTCGCCCTGGAAATCACCGCCGCCGAGCCGCCAGATGTGTTCAACCACAACCTGGAAACCGTGCCACGCCTGTACAAGGCCGCGCGCCCGGGTTCGGACTACCAGTGGTCGCTGACCCTGCTGCAGAAATTCAAGCAGATGATGCCGCACATCCCGACCAAATCCGGCCTGATGCTGGGCCTGGGCGAGACCGACGAAGAAGTCATCGAAGTCATGAAGCGCATGCGCGAACACGACATCGACATGCTGACCCTGGGCCAGTACCTGCAACCGTCCCGCAGCCACTTGCCGGTGCAGCGTTTTGTGCACCCGGACACCTTTGCCTGGTTTGCCGAGGAAGGCTACAAGATGGGCTTCAAGAACGTCGCGTCGGGCCCGTTGGTGCGTTCGTCGTACCACGCTGACGAGCAGGCCAAGCTGGTCAAGGCGAGCCTGGTTTCGTAAATACCGCTGCTCAGATCCGGGAGCGGACTTGTGTGGGAGCTGGCTTGCCTGCGATAGCATCACCTCGGTGCGACTGATACACCGAGGTGATGCTATCGCAGGCAAGCCAGCTCCCACATTTCGTTTTGCGTTAGTTAGGGAGAGATGTGCATGAGCATTGCCGTACCTGCATTGCGCCCCGAAGGCACCATCGGCCTGATTGCCCCTGCTGGCCCGGCCACCCTGGATGTGGAAAAAGCCGGCCAATGGATGCGCGCTCGCGGCTACGACCTGCGAATCTTCCCCGGTGTCTACGAGCGCGACGGCTATCTCGCCGGCAGCGATCAAAGCCGTCTAGACGACCTCCACCGTGCGTTCGCCGACCCCCACATCGACGCCATCTTCTGCCTGCGCGGCGGCTACGGCACACCGCGCCTGCTTGATCGCCTGGATTTCGACCTGCTACGGCACAACCCCAAGCCGTTCGTCGGCTATAGCGACATCACTGCCCTGCATCTGGCCATCAGCCGCTATGCGGGTTTTGTGACCTTCCACGGGCCGATGCTCAATGCCGACCTGTTGGGCGACAAGCAGCCTCCGACCGAGTCTTCTCTGCTCGGCATGCTGCGCGGCGATCTCGGCGCTGGCAGCGTGCTGGCGCATCCACTGGCCTACCCGTTGACCACAATTGCCCCAGGCATCGCCTGTGGGCGCTTGCTGGGGGGCAACCTGTCGATGATCGCGGCGGTGATGGGCACGCCTTTTGAGATCGACGCCGAAGGCATCATCCTGCTGATCGAGGACGTCAACGAGCCGATCTACCGTATCGACCGCCTGCTCACGCACCTGCGACTGGCGGGCAAGCTGGCGCAGGTTGCCGGTGTGCTGGTGGGGGATGTGGCAGGTGTGGACCCGACGGCGTTGGAGCGCTTGCTCAAGCAGACCTTCGAGCCGCTGTGCATTCCGGTGCTGGCGGGGTGGCGCAGTGGGCATTGTGATCCGAACCTGACGCTGCCGATGGGCGCGTTGGTGCGGCTGGATGCGGGGGAGCAGCGGTTGGTGTTGGAGCAGGATGTGGTCTTTAGATAGTTGGTGCTTGTGATGGCGTCATCGCAGGCAAGCCAGCTCCCACATTTAACCGTGTACATCCTTTGGAATGCGGTCGAATGTGGGAGCTGGCTTGCCTGCGATAGCGGCAGTAGCCATAAGCAGACTTATCGGTTTTGCAAAGACTCCAACAGCTTCACAGTAGGATACCCATCCGCCGGCCACCCCAACGACTGCTGCGCCGCCCGAATCGCCTTGCGCGTATTGGCGCCGATAATCCCGTCCGGGTTGCCGGCCTCATAGCCCTTGGCGTTCAGCACGGTCTGCAAGTCGATGCGCTGGGAACGACTCAGCGGCAGTTCATCCTTCGGCCAATCGCCACGAATCACACCACCGCCACCAAACCGTTCCGACAGCAGGCCGACCGCCAGCGCGTAGGACGACGAGTTGTTGTACTTGAGGATCGCGCGGAAGTTATCCAGCACCAGGAACGCTGGCCCACGGTAACCCGCCGGCAGTAGCAGGGCGGCGGACAACTGGTCGACGTTCGGCGGCATGCTCGCGCCAGGTGGCAACTGGATGCCCAGTTTCAGCCAGTCGGCGACGGTCTTGCGCACACCCCCATCGGCCAGGGCGTAATCGAAGTCTGCTGGCAGTCGATTGACCTCAAACCCCCACGGCTGGCCTTTCTGCCAGCCGGAGCTTTGCAGGTAGTGCGCGGTGGAGGCGAGGGCGTCGGCCGGGCTGTTCCAGATATCGCGGCGACCGTCGCCATCGAAATCCACGGCATGGGTGTTGTAGGTGGTCGGGATGAACTGGGTCTGGCCCATGGCGCCGGCCCAGGAGCCTTTCATCTGATCGGCCTGGATATCGCCGTGCTGGATGATTTGCAGCGCCGCCAGCAGTTGCGCCTGGGCAAACGCCGGGCGACGGCCTTCATAGGCCAGGGTCGCCAGGGAACGGATCACCGAGTTGTTACCCTGGAACTGGCCGAAGTTGCTTTCCATGCCCCATACCGAGACCAGGGCCTGGCGATCCACGCCATAGCGCTCTTCGATGCGTTGCAGGATGTCGGCGTACTTGATCAGCAGTGCCTGGCCATTGCGCACACGCAGCGGCGACAGGGCGCCGTTGAGGTATTCCCACACCGGCCGGGAAAATTCCGGCTGGCTGCGGTCGGCGCGGATGACGGCCATGTCTGGCGTGACGTTGGCAAAGGCATTGTCAAAGACGGCAGGCGTGATCCCGGCTTTCAGGGCTTGCTCGCGAAACCCGGCCTGCCATTCGGCGAAGGTCTGGGTCGGCTGGATATCCAGGTTGTCCACGGCCAGGGGCGCCACGACAGCGGGGGCCACGACTGGAGCAGTCTGGAGTTTCGGCAGGGGTTGAGCGTCGGCGGCGGTCGGTTTCTCCGCACAGGCGACGAGCAGAATGAGGCTGGAGGCAGCGATCAATTGGCGAAGGTGCCAACGACGGGAGAGACAAGAGGGCATGCACAGGTCCAGGGATTACAAATCAGGTGCAGACCTTATCATGCCAAAGGGGCGCTTGCCTTCAGGCAGCCAGAAAGTAAGAAGCCTCCCAGCTATTAGACTGGAAGGCTTCGCGGCGGTAGCTGCCTTTGCCCTTGCCGGCGCGTTCCTGACGGCTGCGGAACAGTGGCTGGGCGATGATGGACTTGGCCTTGTTGGGGCCATGCTTGGATGGCTTTTTGCTCATGGTGGGTACTCTCTGGGTGGGTTGGAACGGGGCAAATCATCTGCCGAAGTTTGGCCGCTGTAAAGGCTGGCACCTCTCAGAAATTGTAAATGCGATCAAAAATGTGGGAGCTGGCTTGCCTGCGGTAGCGGTGGGTCAGCTGGCATCTCTGCCACTGATACACCGCTATCGCAGGCAAGCCAGCTCCCACAGGGAAGTGCAGTGTCTGGAGGGGTTTATTCGGCAGGCAGTGTCAGGCGCTGGCCGGCCATCAACAGCGACAGGCGGCTCAAACTCATCCACGGCGAGCCCGCGGCCTGGCCCTTGATCTGCGCATCGATGCGCTGAGCTTCCAGCAACAGCTGCGCCCAGCGTTGCGCCGAGTGCCGTTGCAGGGCTTTGCTCATCAGGGGTTTGCGCTTGTCCCACACCGGTGGCCGGGCCTGGCTGAAGCATTTGTCCAATGGCGTGCCCTGGCTGTATTGCAGGGCAATATTGGCCAGCACCCGCAGCTCACGGGCCAGGGCCCAGAGAATCACCGGTGGCTCCACGCCTTCGCCGCGCAGGCCTTCGAGCATGCGCAAGGCGTGGGCGGGTTCGCCGTTGAGAATGGCATCCACCAGCCCGAACACGTCAAACCGCGCACTGTCAGCCACCGCACCTTGCACGGTTTCGACGGTGATCTGCCCGTCCTCGGCCATCAGCTTGAGCTTTTCGATCTCTTGGGCGGCGGCCAGCAAGTTGCCTTCTACCCGCGCGGCGATCAGTTCCACAGCATCTTGCGTCGCCGACAGCCCTGACTGGGACAGGCGCTGACGAATCCATTGCGGCAACTGATTGCTGTCCACCGGCCAGATCTGGATGAACTGGGTCTGCGCACCCTCCACCAACGCCTTGCCCCACTTGGTTTTCTGCGCACTGCCGTCGAGCTTGGGCAGGCTGATCAACAGCACCGTGTCTTCGGCCGGGCGTGAGCAGTATTCCATCAGGGCTGCAGCGCCCTTGTCACCGGGCTTGCCGGACGGCAGGCGCAGTTCCAGCAGGCGTTTTTCGGCGAACAGCGACATGCTCGCCCCAGCTTGCAGCAGCGTGCCCCAGTCGAAACTGGCGTCGGCGCTGAACACTTGGCGTTCATCGAAACCTTGCTGGCGTGCGGCGGTGCGGATGGCGTCGGCGGCTTCCTGGCACAGCAGCGGGTCATCACCACTGACGATATAGACAGCTGCAAGGCCACCTTGCAGGTGTTTGGCGAGTTGGGCGGGGGCGAGTTTCATAGGCGGGGCGAACGGGGCGCCTGGGGCGCCCCGTCTGGCTTACTCGACAGGGACTTCAACAGGCGATTGTTTCGGCGTGTTGTCTTCGTACTCTTGCGCGGCTTTCAGGGCGTCGGCGTCAGCCTTGGCCTTGTTGTCGGCGGCTTGCTGCAAGGTTGCGAGTTTTTCCGGTGTGAGCATCTGCAGGCGCAACATCACGCGCTGTACCAGTTCGCGACGGATTTCCTTGCGTACCTGGATGGTCTCGGAGTCTGAGCCGACCAGGTTGTTGCCATCGTGGCTGACGATTTTCTGCACGACGATCTTGTCACCCATCAGCGGCAGCTGATCACGGCCACGGACTTCGAAGGTCAGCTCGGTGGCCAGTTCAATGTCCGATGCGCGGCCAGCACTGGCGTAGCTCAGGTTGCGCTGGGTATCTTTCTCGTTGGCCAGGAACAGCTTGTAGGTCGCGCCGGTGTAGACGTGCACGCCGCTGCTTTCCAGAACCTGGCGCAGCTGGGTCACGGTATCGCCGTAGGCGTCGCGTGCGCTGACATCCAGTTCCTTGATCGTCAGGTCATTGGTGCCGGTACCGCGCAGCTGGAAGCCGCAAGCGCTCAGCAGTACGGCAAGGCCCATCACCAGCAGATTGCGTTTGATCATTGTGTTGCTCCCCTTGAAACCAGGTGGGCCTTATCGAGGCCCTGAAGGTTTTGTTCGGCGCGGGGTTCGAACCCCGCGCCCGATCCGATTTAGCTGGCGACGATATTGACCAGTTTGCCAGGCACGACGATCACTTTGCGGATCGTGAGGCCTTCGGTGAAGCGCAGCACGTTCTCGTTGACGCGCGCGGCGGCTTCGACGTCTTCACGGCTGGCGCTGGCCGGCATGTCGATCTGGCCACGCAGCTTGCCGTTGACCTGGATCACCAGTTGCAGCGTGTCCTGGACCAGTGCGCTGTCATCCTGCTTTGGCCAGGCCGCATCAATGACCGCGCCGTCGTGGCCCAGTCGGTTCCACAGGTCGTGGCTGATGTGCGGTGTGATCGGCGCCAGCAGCAGGGTGACCGTTTCCAGGCCTTCCTGAATCAGCGCGCGGTCCTGTTCGGTCGCCTGCGGGGCTTTTTCCAGCACGTTCATCAGCGTCATCACCTGGGCGATGGCGGTGTTGAACTTGTGGTTCTGGCCCACGTCCTGGCTCGCTTGGCGGATGGCCAGGTGCGTGCTGCGACGAATGACTTTCTGCTCATCGCTCAGGCCGGCCACGTCCAGTTTGCCCGGCAGGCCCTGGCTGATATGGGCGTGCGCCAGGCGCCAGACGCGCTTGAGGAAGCGGTGCGAACCTTCGACGCCGGAGTCGGACCATTCGGCGCTCATGTCCGGCGGCGAGGCAAACATCATGAACAGGCGGCAGGTGTCGGCGCCGAACTGGTCGATCATCGACTGTGGGTCGACGCCGTTGTTCTTCGACTTGGCCATCTTCTCGGTACCACCGATTTCCACCGGCAGGCCGTCCGAGATCAGCTTGGCGCTGATGACCTTGGCTTTGCTGTCACGCACCAGCTCGACGTCCGCCGGGTTGAACCAGGTGTAGGCACCATTGGCTTCACGACGGTAGTAGGTCTCGGCGATCACCATGCCTTGGGTCAGCAGGTTCTTGAACGGCTCGTCGGAGCTCACCAGGCCTTCGTCGCGCATCAGCTTGTGGAAGAAGCGTGCGTACAGCAGGTGAAGAATGGCGTGTTCGATACCACCGATGTACTGGTCCACCGGCAGCCAATGGTCGGCTGCGGATTTCTCCACCAGGCCACCCTCGTAGTGCGGCGAGGCGTAGCGGGCGTAGTACCACGAGGACTCGACGAAGGTGTCCATGGTGTCGGTTTCACGCTTGGCCGGCTGGCCGCATTTCGGGCAGCTGCATTCGTAGAACTCAGGCATGCGCGCCAACGGCGAACCGGCGCCGTCCGGCACCACGTCTTCCGGCAGGACGACCGGCAGTTGGTCTTCCGGTACGGGCACGTCACCGCAGGTTTCGCAGTGGATGATCGGGATCGGGCAGCCCCAGTAGCGTTGGCGGCTGATGCCCCAGTCGCGCAGGCGGAATTGGGTGCGCGAGGCGCCCAGGTTTTTCTTGATCAGTGCCACTTCCATGGCGTCGAACGCGCCCTGGAAGTCCAGGCCGTCGAACTCGCCGGAATTGATCAGCGTGCCGTGCTCGCCGTAGGCGTCTTGCCACGGGGCCGGGTTGGTCTCGCCGGAGCTGGTGCGCACCACGGACTTGATCGGCAGGGCGTACTTGGTGGCGAACTCGAAATCACGCTCGTCGTGGGCCGGCACTGCCATTACAGCGCCATCGCCGTAGTGCATCAGCACGTAGTTGGCGACCCACACCGGCAACTTCTCGCCAGTCAGTGGGTGCTCGACGAACAGGCCAGTCGGCAGGCCTTTTTTCTCCTGGGTGGCGACGTCGGCTTCGGCCACGCTGCCGCCTTTGCATTCGGCGATGAACGCCTGCAGCTCAGGGTTGTTCTGTGCGGCTTGAGTGGCCAGTGGGTGCTCGGCGGCCACGGCGACGTAGGTCGCGCCCATCAAGGTGTCTGGACGGGTGGTGAAGACTTTCAGTGCGCCAGCAACGCCGATGGAATCGACGTTGTACGGGAACTGCACTTCCATGCCCTTGGACTTGCCGATCCAGTTGCGCTGCATGGTCTTGACCTGTTCAGGCCAGCCCGGCAGGTCGTCGAGGCTCGACAGCAGTTCATCCGCGTAGGCGGTGATCTTGAAGTAGTACATCGGGATTTCGCGCTTTTCGATCAGCGCGCCGGAACGCCAGCCGCGACCGTCGATCACCTGTTCGTTGGCGAGTACGGTCTGGTCGATCGGGTCCCAGTTGACGGTGCCGCTCTTTTTGTAGATCACGCCTTTTTCGAACAGGCGCGTGAACAGCCATTGTTCCCAGCGGTAGTAATCCGGCTTGCAGGTGGTCACTTCGCGGGACCAATCCACCGCCAGGCCCAGGCTGCGCAGCTGGGTCTTCATGTAGGCGATGTTTTCGTAGGTCCACTTGGCGGGCGCTACGTTGTTTTTCATCGCGGCGTTTTCTGCCGGCATGCCGAAGGCGTCCCAACCCATGGGTTGCAGGACGTTCTTGCCGAGCATGCGCTGGTAGCGCGAGATGACGTCGCCGATGGTGTAGTTGCGCACGTGCCCCATGTGTAGCTTGCCGCTGGGGTAAGGGAACATCGATAGGCAGTAGTAAGTCTCCTTGCCTGGCTGTTCACTGACTTCAAAGGACTTTTGCTCGTCCCAGAAGGTTTGGGCGGCATTTTCGATTTCACGGGGCTGATATTGTTCGTGCATGGCTACTTTTGAACTGAATAGGGGTGGCCTAATCCTCTTCGGTGCAACGTTCAGGTTGATCGACACCAAAAAGCGGCGCGTCCGTGCCCAAACCCTGCGGGAAGTGGAGTTACAGGAAGCGCCGTAGCATACATGACCCCACTCTATCGAGGGAAACCCTGATTGCGCAGCAGGGGCCGTCTGTCGCGGCACCAGGCAGGTGCAGCCACGAGGGCTACGCTGTTTATTGGGGAGCAAGACTTTTCTTCAATGAGGTGAGGGGATGGCTGAATCGCAGCGAACTTTAACGAAACCGCAGTTGTACGAAGGACTGATCGACCGTTTGGGTCGTGCATTGGATGCAGCAAAAACAGCGGGCCGATTGTGTGATGAGCGGCCTGAGGAGCTGGAGTTGCGTGGCTTGAGCCAGGCAGAGCTTGAACTGATCAAGGTTTTCCTGGAGTCCAATCACCACCGCGCATCGTTTGGGCAGGCCTCCCCGCTCGCCCAAGAGTCTTTGCGCTCGGCCAAGGTGGTTTGGCTGAAAGACTTGCCTGCCGCTCGCGGCCCGGAAAAGCTTCGGGCCGTACGGTGCAAGTGATGCACAGCGTTATCTGTAAACCTTCTTAATTGTGCTGGTAAAGATTGTCGCTAAATCCCGTTGCATCTAGGCTTCGGGCATCTTTGGAGATGCCCGATGCCTTTTCGTTATTTCATCAAGCAACTGTTATTGCCCCCCGGTCTTTTCTTGCTGCTGCTGGCGCTTGCCTGGTGGTTGCGTCGCAGCCGCCCGCGGCTGGCCGGGTGCTGCTTTGCGCTGGGGCTGGGCGGCATGTGGTTGATGAGTTTGCCGGTGATGGTGGAGTGGGGCGCTCACACCCTTGAGACTGAGCCGCCGTTGGTGCGGGAAGAGTGGGCAACCCTGGCGCAACGCGCCGACGCCATTGTGGTGCTGGGTTCGGGGCGTGAGCGCGGCGATCCGGCGTGGGGCGCCGATCAGCCCACCGGCATCGGGCTTGAACGTGAGCGTTATGCGGCACGCCTCGCCAAGGCATCGGGGTTGCCGGTGTTGACCAGCGGAGGGTTGCACTATGGCACGCCACCCAGCGAGGGCGAGTTGATGGCGGTGTCGATGAAGGATGACTTTGGCGTTACGGTGCGCTGGAAGGAAGAGCGCAGCCGGACCACTTGGGAAAATGCGCAGATGAGTGCTGAGATTTTGCTGCCCGAAGGTATCAAGCGCGTGGTGGTGGTTACCCAGGCCTGGCACATGCCGCGTTCGGTGTGGAGCTTTGAGCAGGCCGGCTTCACGGTGGTGCCAGGGCCGGTCGGTTTCCTTGGTGTGGACAATGCCCGGCCGTTGGGCGGCTGGATGCCGGAATTCAAGTCGATCTGGCAAAGCGGGCAGTTGATCAATGAGGCGGTGGGGCAGATAGGTTACCGATTGTTCTACCGATAACCCGCAGCACAGCAGATCAAATGTGGGAGCTGGCTTGCCTGCGATGGCATCACCTCAGTACAACTGGTACACCGAGGTGTCTGCATCGCAGGCAAGCCAGCTCCCACACAAGCGAGTTCCCACATGGGTTTTGTGGTGTCCCTTAGACCGTCTTGGCCATTCGACCGGCCAGCAGCGCCCAGCCAAACAGCAGCACACACACAATAATCAACGGCCATGACCGCCATTGCAGGTACGGGGTGAGGTTGTGCATCGGCACCACTTCGCCATACAGAATCCCGCGCTCGAACTGCGGGATCTGCGCCGTGATCTGCCCGTACGGGTTGATCAGGCCAGTCACGCCGTTGTTGGTGGCGCGGATCATCCAGCGGCCGGCTTCCAGGGCACGCATCTGCGCCATTTGCAGGTGCTGCAAGGGGCCGATGGAGGTGCCGAACCAGGTGTCGTTGCTGATGGTCAGCAACAAGTCGCTGCGGGCGGAAAGGCCAGCGGCGAACTCCGGGTACACCACTTCGTAGCAAATGAACGGCGCAATCTGATAGCCCTTGGCCTGCAACATCGGCTGGTCTTCCGGGCCGCGGGCGAAGTCCGACATCGGCAGGTCGAAGAAGGCAATCAGCCCGCGCAGCATGTCCTGCAACGGCACGTACTCGCCAAACGGCACCAGTTTCTGCTTGAGGTAAGTGCCTTCGCCTTCGCCGACCACGGTGATGCCGTTGAAGTAACGCTTCTGGTGATGCACTTCCTGGCGGATCGGCACGCCGGTGATCAGCGCGCTGTGCCGGTCGGCGGCGAACTTGCCCATCATCCCCAGGTAGCCTTCAACCGACTCCTTGAGTACTGGCACGGCGGTTTCCGGCCAGATCAGCAGGTCCACCGGCTTGGAGGCGAAGCTCATGTCGCGGTATAGCGCCAGCTGCGCATTGAGCTGCTCGGGGTCCCACTTCATGCTTTGTTCGACGTTGCCCTGGATCGCGGCGACGGTCAGCGGTGCGCCGGACGGCGAGGTCCAGGCGTGATGCTTGAGTGCCAGGCCGATGGCCCATGGCGCCACCAACAACACCAGGCCCGCGCCGATAAAGGCGTTGCGCTTGCTCGCCAACAGGCGCGGCAGGTTGCACAGAACAGCGGCGGTCAGCGCCAGGGCGAAGGAGATCAGCCACATCCCGCCGACTGGCGCGAGGCCAGTCAATGGGCCGTCGAGCTGGCTGTAACCGGAATAAAGCCACGGGAAACCGGTGAGGAACCAGCCGCGAAACGCTTCCTGGCCGACCCACAAGGCTGCAAAGGTCAGCGCATCGGCCAGCGGCGCTTCATTGCGGCGCAGCCAGCGTGCCCACAACCAGGCGGGCAGGGCGAAGAACAGGGCGATGGCGGCGGTAAACGCCAGCATCAGCAAGCCCGCCAGCAGCACCGAAGCGCCGCCGAAGTGGTGGATGCTGTAGTAGATCCAGCTGGTACCGGCGCCAAACAGGCCGAAACCAAAGCACCAGCCACGCCCCAGGGCTTGGCGTGGGCTCAGTTCCCGCAGGCCGATATAGAACAATCCGACGGCGATCAGCGCAAACGGCCATAGATCGAACGGCGCCAGCGCCAGGGTGGTGATGGCGCCGGCCACCACGGCCAGCAAATTACCGGGCCAGCCGGGGCGGGTTAGGCGCTGCATGTCATTCCTTAGCGGGCAATAGGTGTCAGGCGGATCAGATGGATACGACGGCTGTCCGCGTTGAGGATACGGAAGCGATACGCGCCGATCTCGGTGGTTTCGTTGCGTTTTGGCAGATGGCCAAACGCATTCATCACCAGGCCGCCAACGGTGTCGAATTCATCATCGGAGAATTCGCTGTCGAAGAACTCGTTGAAGTTTTCGATCGGCGTCAGCGCCTTGATCAGGAAGTCACCGCTGGGCAGGGGCTTGATGTAGCTGTCTTCCTCGACGTCGTGCTCGTCTTCGATGTCGCCGACGATCTGTTCCAGCACGTCTTCAATGGTCACCAGGCCGGCCACACCGCCGTATTCGTCGATCACGATGGCCATGTGGTTGTGGTTGGCGCGGAACTCGCGCAGCAGCACATTCAGGCGCTTGGACTCGGGCACGAAGGTGGCCGGGCGCAGCAAGTCCTTGATGTTGAAGTTGTCGCCGTTCTCCTTGAGGATCAGCGGCAGCAAGTCCTTGGCCAGCAGGACGCCCATGACGTCGTCGTGGCTTTCACCGATCACCGGGTAGCGCGAGTGCGCCGAGTCGATCACGGCCGGGAGGAATTCCCGTGGGGTCTGGGTCGCCTTGATGCTGATCATCTGCGAGCGCGGGACCATGATGTCACGTACTTGCAGGTCAGCGACCTGGATGGCGCCCTCGACGATGGCCAGCGCTTCGCTGTCCAGCAATTTGTTCTGGTGGGCCTCGCGCAGCAGCTCCAGCAGCTCCTGGCGGTTTTTCGGCTCGTGGGCAAAAGCCTGGGTCAGTTTACCCAGCCATGACTTCTGCCCGTTGCTCGATCGGTCTTCGCTCATAGCGATTACTCTAAATCCTTTGTTGTTTCAGTTGAGTGTCTTAGTTTTCGTCATCTGCGTAAGGGTCTGGATGACCCAATTCGGCAAGCAACGTTTGTTCCAGTGTTTCCATTTCCTCGGCTTCGTCATCGTCTATATGGTCGTAACCCAAGAGATGCAAGCAGCCGTGGATGACCAGGTGTGCCCAATGGGCTTCCAGTGCCTTGCCTTGTTCCTTGGCCTCGCGCTCGACGACTTCGACGCAGATCACCAGGTCACCCAGCAGTGGGATGTCCAGTAACTCATCGGGCACGTCGGCGGGGAAGGACAGCACGTTGGTCGCGTAATCCTTCTGGCGCCAGGTGTGATTCAGTTCGCGGCCTTCGGGCTCGTCCACCAGGCGGATGGTCAGTTCCGAGTCGGCGGTGCGCTGGCGCAGGGCCAGGGCGCACCATTGACGGAACTGCTCTTCACTGGGGGCGGGCGCTTCGGTGGCCAGTTGCAGGTCTAGCTCAAGCATCGCGGCGAGCGTCCTTGGACAAACCATCGTCACGGTGTTCGAAGCGCTCATAGGCTTCGACGATGCGCTGCACCAGCGGGTGGCGCACCACATCCTTGGGCGAGAAGTGCGTGAAGCTGATGCCCGGCACGTCCTTGAGCACTTCAATCACATGGCTCAAGCCCGACTTGGTGCCCTTGGGCAGGTCAACCTGGGTGATGTCGCCGGTGATGATGGCCGTGGAGCCGAACCCGATACGGGTGAGGAACATCTTCATCTGCTCGACCGTGGTGTTCTGGCTTTCGTCGAGGATGATGAAACTGTTACTCAAGGTGCGGCCGCGCATGTAGGCCAGCGGGGCGATCTCGATTACCTGGCGTTCGATCAGCTTGGCCACGTATTCGAAGCCAAGCATCTCGTACAACGCGTCGTAAAGCGGGCGCAGGTACGGGTCGATCTTCTGGGCGAGGTCGCCGGGCAGGAAACCGAGCTTTTCGCCCGCTTCGACCGCCGGGCGCACCAGCAGGATGCGGCGCACTTGCTCGCGCTCAAGGGCATCCACCGCACAGGCCACAGCCAGGTAGGTCTTGCCGGTACCGGCGGGGCCGATGCCGAAGTTGATATCGTTACCCAGGATCGCCTTGACGTACTTCTGCTGATTCAAGCCTTTTGGGCGAATCATGCCTTTCTTGGTACGCAGGGCCACGCTGGCTTCAGCTACTGGATTGTTGGCCAGGTCTTCCACAGCCGATTCCTGCAAATACAGGTGCACGGTTTCTGGCGACAACTCGCTACCCTTGGTTTCGCGGTAGAGACGGCGCAGCAGGTTTTCTGCAGATTTAGTGGACTGGGTTTCACCAATGAGCTCGAACTGATTGCCGCGGTTGCGGATCTCGATGCCCAGGCGTTGTTCGATCAGGCGCAGGTGCTCGTCGAACTGTCCGCACAGGTTGGCGAAACGGCGAGCCTCAAACGGCTCGAGGAGAAAATGATGGGGTTCTACGATGGGTGCGTTCAAGGTCGCTTTTAGCCGCCCTTTGGCTGTTGAGGTGAAATAGAGAATAACGCCAGTGGCCGGTGTGCGAAAGCACTTAAATGGGCTGGCTTCACTCTCCAGACCAATGAAGAACCCCTGTGGGAGCTGGCTTGCCTGCGATGAGGCCGGCACATCCAAAATAGAGACTGCCTGTTACACCGCTATCGCAGGCGAGCCAGCTCCCACATTTGCTCTTCATTTGTCTTCGGGTTTTTGCGCTCAGTTGATCAACGAGCCCCGCAACGAGTGCGGTTGCGCCGCGTCGATGTGCACGTCGGCAAACTGGCCGATCAGGGTCGGATTGTCGCAACGGAAGTTGACGATCCGGTTGTTCTCGGTGCGGCCTTGCAGCTCGCCCGGGTCCTTTTTCGAATAGTCGGTGACCAGGATGCGTTGGGTGGAACCGACCATTTGTCGGCTGATCTCGAACCCCTGCTGGTTCAGCCGGTGCTGCAACGCGTTCAGGCGCTCTTTTTTCAGTTCTTCCGGGGTTTCGTCCAGCAGGTCGGCGGCCGGTGTGCCGGGGCGCTGGCTGTAGACGAACGAGTAGGAAAAGTCGAAACCGACGTCTTCGATCAGCTTCATGGTCTGCTGGAAGTCTTTCTCGGTTTCGCCGGGGAAACCGACGATAAAGTCCGAACTGATGCAGATGCCCGGCACGGCCGCGCGCAATTTGCGCAGTTTGGATTTGTATTCCAGGGCCGTGTGATTGCGCTTCATCGCCGCCAGGATACGGTCCGAGCCCGATTGCACCGGCAAGTGCAGGTGTTTGACCAGCTCCGGCACTTCGGCGTGGGCCTGGATCAGGCTGTCGGAGAATTCCAGCGGGTGCGAGGTGGTGTAGCGGATGCGCTCGATGCCATCGACGGCGGCGACCACGCGGATCAGTTCCGCCAGGTCGGCCAGGCGACCGTCATGGGTCAGGCCGCGATAGCCGTTGACGTTCTGGCCCAGCAGGGTCACTTCACGCACGCCGTTTTCGGCGAGGTGGATGATTTCCGACATGACATCGTCAAACGGCCGGCTGACTTCTTCGCCGCGGGTGTAGGGCACCACGCAGAAGGTGCAGTATTTGCTGCAGCCTTCCATCACCGACACGTAGGCGCTCGGCCCGTCGATGCGCGGTTCGGGCAAGTGGTCGAATTTTTCGATTTCGGGAAACGACACATCGACCTGCGGCAGCTTGGTGATGCGTGCGGCGTCGATCATTTCCGGCAAGCGGTGCAGGGTCTGCGGGCCGAAGACCACATCGACATAGGGCGCGCGGTCGCGGATCGCGGCGCCTTCCTGGCTGGCCACGCAACCGCCGACGGCGATCACCATCTCCGGGTTGGCCAGTTTCAGTTCGCGCCAGCGGCCCAGCTGCGAATACACACGGTCCTGGGCCCGCTCGCGGATCGAGCAGGTATTGAGCAGGATCACGTCGGCATCTTCGGCGCGGGCGGTGACTTCCAGGGCCTGATGTTCGCCCAGCAGATCGACCATGCGCGAGCTGTCGTACTCGTTCATCTGGCAACCGTGGGTTTCGATGTAAAGCTTCTTGGCCATGGGGATCGTCAACTGGTGGTAAAGAACCGCGCATTATAGGGGGCATGCCCATTGGTTCCTAGCGTTGTGCATCGGGTGCCATGCTATAGTTCGCGCCCTCTTTTATATCCCCGATGTGTTGCTCGCCCACCATGACCAAACGTGAAGCTCCAATCTACAAGGTGATTTTCCTCAACCAGGGCCAGGTGTTCGAAATGTACGCCAAGCAGATCTATCAGAGCGATCTGTGGGGTTTCCTGGAGGTGGAGGAGTTCGTCTTTGGCGAGCGCACCCAGTTGGTCGTCGACCCGGGCGAAGAGAAGCTCAAGGCGCAGTTCGAGGGCGTGGTGCGCAGTTTTGTGCCGATGCATTCGATTGTGCGCATCGATGAAGTCGAGCGTTTGGGCACGCCGAAGATCAGCGAGGCGCGGGGCATGGGCAATGTGATGCCGTTTCCGATGCCGATGCCTGAGAAGTAAGGCTTAAGACCGCGTCGCGGCCATCGCAGGCAAGCCAGCTCCCACATTTTGATTTGTGAACACGTTCAAGTGTGGGAGCTGGCTTGCCTGCGATAGCGATAGAAGGGTTTAGATGAATTCAGGGCAGGGGTGAGAAGGGCGAACGCCCATCCGCACTCTGCAATTCCTGCAAATAATTGCGAAAGATCTGCCCCAGCACCTGGGTCGCCACTTCCAACTCATCGCGCTGCATGTGCTCGGCCACTTCGTCAGCCGTATCCAGCGCATCCTCTGCACCGTTGACCGCCGCCATCTTCAGCACGATATACGCCTGGACGTTGTTGGCCGGCACGCCTTCGCCATGAAAGAACATGGTGCCCAGCTTGAATTGGGCTTCAGCATGGCCCTGCAACGAAGCTTTCTCGAAGTAGCTCAAGGCTTTGTTGAGGTCGCGGGCGGGGTTCTTGCTGTCGTGGAAGTACTCACCCAACTCGTATTGCGCTTGCGCATCCCCGCCGTCGGCCTGTTTCTGGCACGCGCTCAGGGCTTCGGCCTGGCTGTCTGGCTGGGTATTGAGGGTGCAACGACCCATCGCTGGGATTAACAACGAGTTGCCGCCTGCTTGTGCATGTGCCAGCAGCGGCTGAAGGAGCAACAGGCAGCCCAGAACCAGGGTGCGGCCGGTGCGTTTCATGGGAATCGACTTACCTCTGACGGGGCGCGCGGACCCTCAGGGGATCCAATAAGCGCGCATTATGAAATAAGCAGGCCTCTGCTTACAAAGTCTTTACTCGTTTTTCTGCTGGTTGGGCAACTTATCTGCCGGATTGCAGGTGATTTCTCGAAAAAAGCAGGAAAAGTCTGTAAGCAAAGTGGCAAATCTGACGCTGCCGGGGCAACGTCAGAATCTGCATGGGCTTATTTCAAGGCAGCGAAGGCGCGCTCGGCGGCATCCAGGGTCAGTTTCAGCTCGGCCTCGCCATGGGCGATCGAGGTGAAGCCGGCTTCGAATGCGCTTGGCGCCAGGTACACGCCGCCTTCCAGCATCAGGTGGAAGAAGCGTTTGAACAGGTCGGCATCGCTGCCCATCACGTCATCAAAGGTGACGATATCGTCGGCACCGCTGAAGTACAGGCCGAACATGCCGCCCGCTTGCGTGGTGACAAACGGGATACCGGCGGCGTCGGCACGTTGTTGCAGGCCGTCGAGCAGGCGCGTGGTGTAGTCGGTCAGTTCGGCGTGGAAACCCGGGCGGCTGATCAGGCGCAGGGTGGTCAGGCCGGCGGCCATGGCCAGTGGGTTGCCGGACAAGGTGCCCGCCTGGTACACCGGGCCGAGCGGCGCGATGTGGTGCATGATCTCACGCTTGCCGCCGAAGCAGCCTACAGGCATGCCGCCACCGATGATCTTGCCGAAGGTACTCAGGTCCGGCGTCACGCCGTAGTGCGCCTGCGCGCCGCCGAGGGCCACACGGAAACCGGTCATCACTTCGTCGAAAATCAGCACCACGCCATGCTTGTCGCACTGTTCGCGCAGGCCTTCGAGGAAACCCGGCGCCGGCGGTACGCAGTTCATGTTGCCGGCCACCGGCTCGACGATGATGCACGCCACGTCCTGGCCCACTTCATTGAGCATCTGTTCGACGGCGGCGATGTCGTTGAACGGCAGGGTCAAGGTGTGTTTGGCGAATGCGGCCGGTACGCCGGCCGAGCTTGGTACGCCTTGGGTCAACAGGCCGGAACCGGCTTTCACCAGCAGGCTGTCGGAGTGGCCGTGGTAGCAGCCTTCGAACTTGATGATGCTGTCGCGGCCAGTGAAACCACGGGCCAGGCGGATCGCGCTCATGGTGGCTTCGGTGCCGGAGCTGACCATGCGCACCATTTCCATCGACGGCACGATCGAGCAGACCAGGTCGGCCATCTCCGTTTCCATGGCTGTCGGCGCGCCGTAGGACAAACCGTGTTGCAGCTGCTGGTGCACGGCGTCGAGCACGTCCGGGTGGCTGTGGCCGAGGATCATCGGGCCCCACGAGCCAACGTAATCCACATAACGCTTGTCATCTTCGTCGGTGACGTAGGCGCCTTCGGCATGCTTGAAGAACAGCGGCGTACCGCCCACGCTCTTGAACGCACGCACGGGGGAGTTCACACCGCCGGGGATGTGTTTCTGGGCATTGGCAAACAGCGTTTCGGAACGGGACATAAGGGGGCTCTCTGCAATCAGATCTTAAGAAGGGCGTTGAAGGCGCGGGCGCGGCGCGTGACTTCCTGGGTGCTGTCGGCACCGAACAGGCCGTGGACCACTGCCAGCAGGTCGGCGCCGTGGGCCACCAGCGGTGCGGCGTTCTCCAGGGTGATGCCGCCGATCACGCAGATCGGTACCTGCAGGCGCGCGCGGGCCTGGGCCAGCATCTCGACGGTGGCCGCCGGGGCGCCGGGCTTGGTGCTGGAATTGAAGAAGCGACCGAAGGCGACGTAACTGGCGCCCTCGTTCGCGGCCTGCTCGGCCAGTTCGATCTGGCTGTGGCAGGTGCTGCCGATGATCGCCTTGGGGCCGAGCAATGCGCGGGCGGGCGTCAGCGGGCCGTCGGTCTGGCCCAGGTGCACGCCGACGCCCAGGCGCGCGGCCAGTTCGGCGTCGTCGTTGATAATCAGCTGGGTCTTGTAGCGCGAGCACAGCTCCCGCAGCTTTTCCGCTTCGCGCAGGCGCTGGGCTTCGTCGCTGCTTTTGTCGCGGTACTGCAACAGGGTCACGCCACCGTCCAGCGCCGCTTCGACGTAGGCGAGGAATTTGCCGGCCAACAGTTGGCTGTCGGTAATGGCGTAAAGGCCACGTAGTTTCATCGGGCAAGCCCCTTGGTCTTACGAGCAGAAATCCAGCGGCAGGCGGCGCGGTACGAACTGGCCCTGGCCGAGTTGTTCGGCGTCACGCAGGGTGCGCCAAGTGTAGTTGAGGGCCGATTGCACGGCGCTGACCAGGCCTTCGCCCTGGGCGATTCGCCCCGCCAGCGCACTGGCCAGCGTACAGCCCGAACCGTGATAACTGCCCGGCAGACGCTGGCAGGTAAAGGTCTGCTGCGTGCCGTCGCGGCTATATAGACGGTTGTGCACTTCATGCTCATCGCCATGCCCGCCGGTGATCAGCAGGTGCTTGATATACGGCAGCAGCTTCGCGGCGCATTCGTCTGCGGTGCCGTCAGGCAGCTCGGCGAGGATGCGCGCTTCGGGCAGGTTCGGCGTGGCAATCAGCGACAGCGGCAACAACCGCTCGCGCATGGCATAGCCAACTTCATCCTTGCCCAGGCTGCCACCGCCACCGGCGCGCAGCACCGGGTCGCACACCACCGGCAGGTGCGGATGCGCCTGCAGCAGCTCGACCACGGTGTCGACCATGGCGGTGGAGCCGAGCATGCCCAGCTTGACCGCCGCGACGTCGGAGTCGCCCAGCACGGCATTGGCCTGGGCCAGTACCCACTCGCGGTCGAGCACGCGGAAATCGCTGACATTGACGGTGTTCTGCACGGTCAGCGCGGTGACGGCCGGAGCCGCATGGCAACCCTGGGCAAGCAGGGCTTCGATATCTGCCTGCAGGCCGGCGCCACCACTGGGGTCATGGCCGGAGAGACAGAGGACAACGGGGCGAGAGCTGTAGATATTCATGGTGCGCGAGCTTACCACCAAACGCTTTTTGCGTGGCTGTCTGGCGATGGTTGAATTTTGCCCCGAGTGTGGCACTTTTCTGGCGCTTGCCGACTGCATGGAATCGCTCTGAAAGTGCCGTTCTAGAGCCTTCGTAAAATTTATTTACATGGCTTCTAGTGGCCTTTAGCAGCTATGCTAGAGTGGATCCAAATTACTAACAGTATTGCCGGTATACGTCTTCTCAAAAGGAATGGGGACTTTTTGACATAACCGGACAGGCCACGCTGGGGCTCTATGCGCTATTTTTTGATCTTACTGTTGTGCGGGCTGCCGCTGCTCGCCAACGCCATCGGGTTCAACCAGGACACGCGAAGCCTGCCCCTGGGCCGCGTGATGCAAGTGCTCGAAGACCCCACCGACGCCCTCACCATCGCCGAAGTCAGTTCCCCCGCGTACGCCGCCCAGTTCAAGCCCCACGACAAAGCCACCCTCAATGCCGGTTATTCGCGTTCGGTGTTCTGGCTCAAGATCGACCTGCATTACCAGGCCAAGGACCCTCGCGCGCCACGCACCTGGTTTCTGGAGTTGGCCTACCCGCCGCTCAATCACCTGGACCTCTACCAGAGCGACAGCACTGGCGCCTATCGCCTGAGCACCCGTACCGGCAGCGCGCTGCCGTTTTCCAGCCGGGAAGTGCGCCAGAGCAACTACCTGTTCAAGCTCAATTTCGTCCCCGACCAGCAGGAGACGATCTACCTGCGCCTGCAAAGTGAAGGTTCGATCCAGGCACCACTGACCCTGTGGGCCGGCACCGCCTACCTGGAGCAGCAACCGCTGCGCCTCTATGTATTGGGCGCGATCTACGGCGTCTTGCTGGGGATGTTGATCTACAACCTCTTCATCTACCTGAGTGTGCGCGACACCAGCTACCTCTATTACATCCTCTATATCGCCTCGTTCGGTTTGTACCAACTGGCGGTCAACGGCGTGGCCGTGGAGTACTTCTGGCCGAACAGTCCATGGTGGACGAATGCCGCGGTGCCGTTCCTGATCGGCTCGGCGGCGCTGTTCGGCAGCCTGTTCGCGCGCAGCTTCCTGCATACCGCGCAGCACAGCCGTTGGATCGACCGCATCTTGCTCGCGCTGGCCGCCTGCGGTGCGCTGGTGATGGCGCTGGCGCTGCTGACCAGCTACGCCGTGGCCCTGCGCCTGGCGACCGGCCTGGCGCTGGTGTTCACCGTGACCATCTTTATTGCCGCGATCAAAGCGT
This sequence comes from Pseudomonas sp. CBZ-4, assembly GCF_000346755.1. Taxonomy (GTDB): domain Bacteria; phylum Pseudomonadota; class Gammaproteobacteria; order Pseudomonadales; family Pseudomonadaceae; genus Aquipseudomonas. The sequence goes on from NZ_ANNV01000067.1 coordinate 53,951, forward strand.
GGTTGTGTGGCCAGCGCATGGCGCGGTATTTCATCATTGCCTGGTCGGCCTTCCTGCTCGGCGGGGTGGTGAACACCATGATGGTATTGGGCTACCTGCCCAACGTATTCCTCACCATGTACGCCAGCCAGATCGGCTCGGCCATCGAGGTGGCGCTGCTGTCCCTGGCCCTGGCGGATCGCATCAACGGCATGCGCGAGCAACAGGCGCAGATCCTGTTCGATGCCAGCCAGAAACTCGAAGTGCTCAACCAGCAACTGGCCCGCAGCAACCGGCTCAAGGACGAATTTCTCGCCACCCTGACCCACGAACTGCGCACCCCGATGAACGGCGTGATCGGCTCCCTTGAACTGATGCAAACCGTTCACCTGGACGACGACCTCGCGCAATACCAGCAGACCGCCGCCGGTTCGGCACGGGACATGATGCGCATGGTCAACGGCATCCTCACCCTCACCGAGCTGCAAGCCGGGCGCCTCACCGCGCAGCCGCAGGTGTTCAGCCTGCGCGGTGTGCTCGACACCTTGCGCCAGCAATTCAGCGCCAGTGTGCAAAGCAAGGGCCTGGAATTTTCCATCGATGTGGCGGATGAACTGCCGGACCGGATGATCGGCGATGCGGACAAGCTGACCCAGTGCCTGGATTGCCTGCTGGACAACGCCTTCAAGTTCACCCACCAAGGCGCGGTGCGCGTGCGTGTGGTCGGTGTGCCCGATGGCGCAGGTGTGCTGCGCCTGAGCTTTATCGTCACCGACAGCGGCATCGGCTTCGCCTTTCTCGACGAAGCCACGCTGTACCAGCGTTTCTTCCAGCTCGACGGTTCAACCACCCGTGAATACGGCGGCCTGGGCATTGGCCTGGCGATCTGCCGGCAGTTGATCGAGTTGTTGGGCGGGCGTCTGACCCATCATTCGGAACCACGCAAGGGCAGCCGCTTTCAGTTGGAAGTGGAGGTCAAGCCGGTGCCGTCCGAACCGAAAGCCGCGGGGCCGAGCCCGCAGCGCGCGCCGCAGGACTGCGCGGTGCTGATGGTGGATGACAACAGCGTCGGCCAGTTGGCGGTGCGCGGCATGTTGCTCAAGCTCGGTTACCGGGTCAGGACCGTGGACAGCGGCCCCGCGGCACTGGCGGCCTTGCAGGGGGAAACTTTCGAGGCGGTCTTGCTGGATGTGCCGGAGGGCGGTTTCTCGTTGTGTTGTCAGATCCGTGCCTTGCCTGGCTGCGGTGAGCTGCCGGTCATCGCATTGAGTTCATCGCTGAACACGTCAGACCGTGAGCGCTGCCATGGCATCGGCATCACCGAGCGGCTGGCCAAGCCCGTGCGTTTCGAGGCGTTGCAGGCGGTGCTGGAGCGTTGTGTGCTGTGCCAGGTCGAGGGCGAAAGCGCCGGACATTAGGCGCCTATGCCACTTTTTTAAGCGCAGTGCCGGTGCTTAACTGAAATTCAGGCCGCCAATGACCGTGGCCTTTTTTCCAGGAGGCCCGTCATGAACCTGCATCAGTTCGCCGAAACCCACGACGTCACTAACCAGCCGCCGTCCCTGGACGGCACCAACCTGTATCGCATCGACGTGCCCTTGCAAGAGTGGTCGCGGCGCTTCGGCGCTGGCTGGGCCGAGGCGCGCCTGCATGCTTATGGAGCGCTGGCCGGTGGCCCGCTGATGGCGGCCGGGTTCCTGGCGAATCAAAACAAGCCGGTGTTTAGCAGCCACGACCGTTATGGCCATCGCATCGACCTGGTGGAATTCCACCCGGCCTACCACGAGCTGATGCGCACGGCGGTGGAACACGGCCTGCCGTCGCTGCCCTGGGCGCATCCGCAGGCGGGCGCCCACGTGGCCCGCGCCGGCTTGACCTACCTGCACAGCCAGGCCGAAGCCGGCACCGGTTGCCCGCTGACCATGACCTTCGCCTGTGTACCGGCCCTGCGCCTGCAACCGGATCTGGCTGACATCTGGCTGCCGAAAATCCTCAACACCGAATACGACCCGCGCAACGTCGGCATCGCCCATAAAGCCGGGGCCACCATCGGCATGGCCATGACCGAGAAGCAGGGCGGCACCGACGTGCGCGCCAACACCACCCGCGCCTATCCGGTGGGCGCCGGTGGCCCCGGTCAGGCGTATGAGCTGGTGGGGCACAAATGGTTCTGCTCGGCGCCGATGTGCGATGCGTTCCTGACCCTGGCCCAGACCGACAAGGGCCTCACCTGTTTCCTACTGCCCCGGCACCGCCCGGACGACACGCGCAACGAGTTCTATATCCAGCGCCTGAAAAACAAGCTCGGCAACTGCTCGAACGCCTCCAGCGAAGTGGAGTTCCGTGGCGCCCTGGCCTGGATGATCGGCGAAGAAGGCCGGGGCGTACCGACCATCATCGAAATGGTCGCCATGACCCGCTTCGATTGCATGGTCGGCTCCAGCGCCCTGATGCGCCAGGCGCTGACCCAGGCCAGCCATCATTGCGCCCATCGATCGGTGGGCGGTCGTGTGCTCAGCGAGCAACCGCTGATGCAAAACGTGCTCGCCGACCTGGCGCTGGAAAGCGAAGCCGCGCTGGCGTTGAGCATGCGCATGGGACGCGCGCTGGATCATCTGGGGGATGAACAGGAAGCCAAGTTCGCTCGGCTGGTGACGGCGGTGGGCAAGTATTGGATCTGCAAACGCGCGCCGGCAATGATCAACGAAGCCGCCGAGTGCATGGGCGGTGCGGGCTATGTCGAAGACAGCATCCTGCCGCGCCTGTACCGTGAGGCACCGGTGAATTCGACGTGGGAAGGTTCCGGCAATGTGCAGTGTCTGGATGTGCTGCGCGCGTTGTCGAAAGAGCCGGGGGTGTTGGAGGCGTTGTTCGTCGAACTGGGGGATGGGCACGGTGACAAGTCGCTGGCGCGGCATATCGAACAGTTGAAATCCGTGTTTATGGACACCCAGGACATCCAGTACCGGGCGCGGCAACTCACCGAGGACATCGCCGTGGCGTTGCAGGCCAAGTTGTTGCTGGAAGCGGGGAATGGGGCGGTCAGTGATGGGTTTATTGCCAGTCGCCTCGGCGAATCGTCCGGCCGGGTGTATGGCACATTGCCCCGTGGCGTCGATGTGGAAGCTATCGTCGCCCGCTCAACACCAACCCTCTGACTACACTCGATCAAAATGTGGGAGCTGGCTTGCCTGCGATAGCGGTCCATCACTCACATTATTGCTGATTGACCCACCGCTATCGCAGGCAAGCCAGCTCCCACAGGGATTGCACCCATCTTGAGAGGGCACTCCAATTCAAAGTTTGCGTCTGACAGGGATACAGGCAAGATAAAGGCCTGCACGTCAGAACACAGGATGCTTACCGTGACCGAAGCTTTTGTTGTCGTTCAATCCGCCGAAGAAGCCGTGGACCGGCTGGCGGCTCTGCATGAGCGTGCTACCGGCGCACTCAACCAAGCCCTCAAGCAATACCTCAAAGACCGCGTCGAACCCGACGCCGAACAACGCGCGCTGTTTCGCTACCCGGAACTGCGCCTGACCTACCACTGCCACGGCGAAGTCCCACAGACCACCCGGGCATACGCCAAGGTCCAGTTGCCGGGGACCTACAGCGTCACCGTCACCCATCCCGCCGCGTTCCGTAAGTACCTGCTGGAGCAACTGGTGCCGCTGATGCACGACTTCACCGTGACGGTGGAAGTGGGCGTCAGCCAGCAGAACATCCCGTACCCCTACGTGGTGGAGCAGGGCGACGAACTGGCCGGCTCCGGCGTGACCGCCGCGACCCTCGCCCGTGTGTTCCCGAGCACCGACCTGTCGGCCGCCACCGATGGCATCGCCGACGGCCTCTACGACTGGGAAAACACCGACCCGCTGCCCCTGGCGCTGTTCGATGCAGCCCGTGTGGATTTTTCCCTGCGCCGCCTGGTGCACTACACCGGCAGCGACTGGCGCCATGTGCAGCCGTGGATCCTGCTGACCAACTACCACCGCTACGTGGACCAGTTCATCCTGCATGGCCTGGAGCAACTGCGCAGCGACCCGCGTTTTATCCGCATGGTGCTGCCGGGCAACGTGGTGATCGACAAGAGCATGGACCACGGCGAAGCGTCGGCGATTGCGGCGGGTGTGGTCTGGCACCGCTACCAGATGCCGGCCTATCACTTGCAGGCCAGCGACGGCCACGGCGTGACCCTGGTGAACATCGGTGTGGGCCCGTCCAACGCGAAGAACATCACCGATCACTTGGCGGTGCTGCGTCCGCATTGCTGGCTGATGATCGGCCACTGCGGCGGCCTGCGCCAATCCCAGACCATCGGCGACTACGTACTGGCCCACGCCTATATGCGCCGCGACGGGATTCTCGACCGCGTGGTGCCGCCGAACATCCCGATCCCGGCCCTGGCCGAAGTGCAGATGGCCTTGCAGCAAGCGGCGGCCAACGTCACCGGCGAAAAAGGCGAAGAGCTGAAAAAACGCCTGCGCACCGGCACCGTGCTGACCTATGACGACCGCAACTGGGAACTGCGCTGGGCCCAGGAACGGCCGTTGATCAACCTGTCCCGCGCCGTGGCGGTGGACATGGAAAGCGGCACCATCGCCGCCCAGGGTTATCGCTTGCGGGTGCCGTATGGCACGTTGTTGTGCGTCTCGGACAAACCGCTGCACAGCGAGATCAAGCTGCCGGGTTCGGCCAACGCGTTCTATGAACGTGCGGTGAGCCAGCACTTGAAGATCGGCATCGAGGCGGTGGATCTGCTGCGCACCGAACTCAACTCGCTGCACTCGCGCAAACTGCGCAGCTTCGACGAGCCGCCGTTCCGCTAAGCGGTTGGGATGGTCATTTAACGGTCAGGCCACTAGCATTGTCGGTCCTGACCGTCAGATGTACCGAAGCCATGTCCCGTCCCACCCGTCCCGATTCGCGCCGCCCTGGCGTGAAGCCCCCGTATTCCGCTGCGCGGCGTGTCGCCAAGGCTCCGCCGGCCGAGCCGAAGCTGATCCTGTTCAACAAACCCTTCGACGTGCTGACCCAGTTCAGCGACGAAGGCGGGCGCGCGACCCTCAAGAATTTTATCAACATCCCCGGCATCTACCCGGCGGGTCGCCTGGACCGTGACAGCGAAGGTTTGCTGCTGCTGACCAACGATGGCCAGTTGCAGGCGCGGATTGCCGACCCCAAGCACAAGCTGGCGAAAACCTATTGGGTGCAGGTGGAAGGTGAACCGAGCGAAGAACAACTGCAACGCCTGCGTGCCGGTGTGGAACTCAACGACGGCATGACCCTGCCCGCCGAGGCCCGGCAGTTGGATGAGCCCGAACTGTGGCCGCGCAATCCGCCGGTACGCTTTCGCAAAAGCGTGCCCACGTCGTGGCTGGAATTGGTGATTCGCGAAGGGCGCAACCGCCAGGTTCGGCGTATGACGGCGGCAGTAGGCTTGCCCACGTTGCGCCTGGTGCGTGTGCGCATTGGCGACTGGACGATCGACGGCCTGGATCAAGGCCAGTGGAAGGAAGTGCCGGCGCGCCTATAGGGCACCGGACTCGATCAGGCCGATCACCACGCTCTTGATGATGAACGCGGCCACACCCAGGCCCAGTACGAAGAACAGGATGAACGAGCCAAAGCGCCCGGCCTTGGACTTCTTCGCCAGGTCCCAGACGATAAAGCCCATGAAAATGATCAGGAGGGTGACCAGGCCGGTCATCATCCATTCTTCGAAGAGGGCGGGGTCGATGTTGTTCATGGGGGGCTTCCGACAGGGCAGGCGGGCAAGTATACGGCAGCGTTACAGACGCAACATTGACTTGAGTCGAAGCACTATCCAAATGTGGGAGCTGGCTTGCCTGCGATAGCATCACCTCGGTATCACTGATACACCGAGGTGCCTGCATCGCGGGCAAGCCCGGCTCCCACACTAGCCAGCTCCCACAGTTGATCGCTATTGATCTTAAGTGCGCAGGTGGGTCAGCGGCAGTTCGGTGCTGTTGAGTACCTGGTTGAGTACAAAGCTCGATCGCACACTGGTCACCCCATCGATGCGGGTGAGATGCCCCAGCAGCAACTTCTGATAGTGATCCATATCCGGCACCACCACCTTCAACTGATAGTCAGCATCCATCCCCGTCACCAAACTGCACTCCAGCACTTGCGGCAGCGTCCGGATCGCCGCCTCAAAGTTCTCGAAACGCTCCGGGGTATGCCGGTCCATGCCGATCAGCACATAGGCGGTGAGGCTCAGGCCCAGCATCTTGCGGTCGAGCAGGGCGACCTGGCGGGCGATGTAGCCGTCGTCTTCCAACTGCTTGACCCGGCGCGAGCACGGCGATGGCGACAAGCCGATGCGTTCGGCCAACTCCTGGTTGGAGATCCGCGCGTCACGCTGCAATTCCGCCAAAATACTCAGGTCGTATCGGTCAAGCTTGCTCATTGGGTTGGCCTTTGTCGTAACTATTGCGGTGAATTATCTATGAAGGGTTAAAAATTGCGCAAGCACTGTTTATTGACGCAATCTTCGCAATCATCTGCCGGGCGCTGGCGGGTATCTTTATCAACAGAATCACCGCCTGGACAAACAGTCCACAGCAGCCCGCCCAATCAGGTGCGCTGCGGCCGCCGCCCCAGCAGGGTTGAGCCGGCCTCCAGGCTGCACACTGTCCACAAGACGGCGTGAGGTGAGCCAACGTCAAAAGCGTTGAGCACGGACGAAGTTCTCAAGGGGTGGCCGACGGGTCACCCCTTTTCTTTTGCCTGCGAAAATGTTTCTCGTGACTGATAACCTGTCCGAGAACCGGGCCGTGCTTTTCCAGTCTCATGGACAGGCCCTAATCCGCAGTGAGGAATAGCATGAAGCGCATCTGGCGTTTGACAGGTGTAGGTTTGCTGATGGTCACCGTTGGCGCGCAAGCGCTGGCCGACGAGCGTGATAACACACCACGCCCTGAAGGCGGGGGTCAGCATGAGCGCGGCCAGGGCGGCGGCCGACAGCAGGGCAATGAACAGCCACGCCCACAGAACAACGCACCACGGCCGGAAAATAATCAGCCACGGCCAGAGAACAATCAGCCTCACCCGCAGAATCAGCATTTCGAACAGCGCGGTGGCCAGAACGACCATTGGCAAGGTCGCCAGCCGGGCAATGAGCCGAGTCGGCCCGTGCAGCAGCCACAACCGCAGCCGTCAAACAACCTGCCGATCCAGAGCCGCCCCGACACCGTGCGCCAGACCCAGGAACCGCGCCAGGGCAACTACCGCGATATCCCCCGCCGCAACGACGGCAACCAGCACTGGGAAGCTGGCGGCCCCGGCTCGCGTCCAGGCAACAATGGCGGCGGCTACAACAATAACCGCCCTGGCGACAACCGCTGGCCGGGCCGCCCCGACGGGCACGGCAATGGCTGGGGCCCCGGCCCGCAGCATCGCCCTGGGTATGTGATCGACCGCTTCCCCGACCGTAACTACCGCGTGCCTTATCGTGGCCAGGATTACTTCTTCTCCGGTGGCTACTGGTATCGCCCGCAGGGCCCGCGTTATGTCGTGGTGACGCCACCGTACGGCATCCGCGTGCAATACCTGCCGGACTACGCGCGGGAAGTGTGGGTGGGCAGCGCGCTGTTCTTCCTCGCGGCCGGTGCCTATTACACCTACGAAAGCAGCTCCCAACAGTACGTGGTGGTGCAACCGCCCACGCAGGTGCCCGCGCCACAACCGGCGCCGCAGGGGAATGGCTACGACGTGGTGGCCTATCCCGCCAACGGCCAGTCACCAGCCCAGGTGCAGCAGGACGGTTATGACTGTTATCGCTGGGCCGTGCAGCAAAGCGGCTTCGACCCGCAACAAGTCACCTATGCCCCCGATCCGGCGGTGGTGCAAACCTACCGCCAGGCCCAGGGCAACTGCCTGAGCAGTCGCGGGTATCAGGTGCAGTACTAGGCTTTATTGCCTGTGACCACTTCCCGCGGGTCGGCGTGCACCAGCACTTCGGCACGCGGGTAGGCGTTATGGATCGCGTCGGCGGCCTGGTCGCTGATGGCGTGGGCCACCGACAGCGTCAACTCCCCCGGCAGCTCCAGGTGCAACTGCACAAACCAGTGGTTGCCCGAGATGCGCGTGCGCAAGTCATGGGCGCCGAGCACGCCCGGTACGCTGCGGGCCAGTTCCAGCATGTGCTGGCTCACGTCCGCCGGCAGTTCCTCATCCATCAGCACCGCAAAACTTTCCCGGGCGATCTGGATCGCACTCCACAAAATATAGGCGGCGATGCCCAGGCCGAACCACGCATCCACCTGATGAAAGCCCAGGCCGGCAATCACCAGCGCCACCAGGATGCTGCCGTTGAGCAGCAAGTCCGAGCGATAGTGCAGCGAGTCAGCCCGCACCGCATTCGAGCCGGTTTCGCGCACCACCCGGTGCTGCAGCATCAGCAAGGCCACGGTCAGCACCAGCGAAAAAATGATCACGCCAATGCTCAGCCACGGCGCGCCGACCGGTTCCGGGTGTTGCAAGCGCTCATAAGCCTGCAGCGCGATCAACACCGCACTGCCGCCGATAAACAGCGCCTGGGCCATGCCCGCCAGGGATTCCGCCTTGCCGTGGCCGTAACGGTGATCGTCATCGGCCGGCCGCAGGGCGTAATGCACGGCGATCAGATTCAGCAGCGAGGTGACGCCGTCCAGCAGCGAGTCGGTCAACCCGGCGAGCATGCTCACCGAGCCGCTGAGCCACCAGGCGATGGCCTTGGTGATGATCAGCGCACAGGCCACGCCAACCGACGCGCGGGTGGCCAGGCGCAGGAGCCTGGCGTGTTCGGGGCTGCTGGTCATAGGCGGGTCGAATCCTTAGGCGGCGGGTTGCAGGCCGAGGGAGGCGAGTTGTTGCACGCTGCCCTTGAACTGGATCATGCGCGGGTCGTCCAGCGGCAGGGTGTGGCCGGTTTCTTTCTGGATGATGGATTGCAGCTTGGCGTTATCGACCTTGCCGTCGGCGCCGATGGCTTCGTGGAGTTTCTCGGGCGCGACCTGCGCGGTTTTGCCCGGTTCGAAGTAGATCGCACCGGTGGCGAAGTCCACGCCAAAGGCGATCAGGCCAGGGATCACGTAGAACAACAGGCCCACGGCGTCGAGCACGGCAATCGTCGGGTCGATCTTGCCATCAATCTGGCCACGGCGATCCGGGTAGAAGATCGAACCGCAGGCCGTCAATTGGCTCAGCAGGGTGACGGCGAGGACACCGCCGATGACACGGGAAGCGATACGCATGGGGGAATCTCCTGAACATGTATTGAAAGTGACTATATGCCAGATCTGCTGAACGACGCCGATCCAATGTGGGAGCTGGCTTGCCTGCGATAGCGGTGTATCAGTGCCAGATTGGCTGGCTGACCCACCGCCATCGCAGGCAAGCCAGTTCCCACCTTTGATTGCATTCACAATTGAAGTGGGCGGCGTTTCTGAGACCGTCACCGGCACTCGGCCGTTCGCCGTTATACTCGCCGCTCTGCTTTGGAGCCAGTATGAATTCGTTGCCGATCGATGATGTTTTACCCGCCCTGCGTGACGCCTTGGCGAATCGCCATGAAGCCGTGCTGGAAGCACCGCCCGGTGCCGGTAAAACCACCCGCGTGCCGTTGGCCTTATTGAATGAGCCGTGGCTGGCCGGGCAAACCATCCTGATGCTCGAGCCCCGTCGCCTTGCCGCCCGCGCCGCCGCCGAACGGCTGGCCAGCGAGCTGGGGGAAAAGGTTGGCGAAACCGTCGGCTATCGCATCCGTCTCGACAGCAAGGTCGGCCCCAACACCCGCATCGAAGTGGTCACCGAAGGCATCCTCACCCGCCGCTTGCAGGACGACCCGGCGCTGGACGGCGTGGGCCTGCTGATCTTCGACGAGTTCCATGAACGCAGCCTCGACGCCGACCTCGCACTGGCCTTGAGCCTCAACGGCCGCGACCTGTTTCGCGACGAGCAGCCGCTGAAAATCCTGCTGATGTCCGCCACCCTTGAAGGCGAGCGCCTGTCCGGCTTGCTCGACGACGCGCCGATCCTGCGCAGCGAAGGGCGCATGTTCCCGGTGCAGATGCGCTGGGGGCGGCCGTACCAGGCCGGAGAATTTATCGAACCGCGCCTGGTGCAGACCATCCTTGAAGCACTGCATGACGAGACGGGCAGCGTGCTGGTTTTCCTACCGGGTCAGGCGGAGATTCGTCGGGTCAACCAGCAACTGGCTGACGCCCTCGGTGAACGCACCGACGTGCTGTTATGCCCGCTGCACGGCGAGCTCGACCTCAACGCCCAGCGCGCCGCCATCGACCCGGCACCTGCCGGCAAACGCAAAGTGGTACTGGCTACCAACATCGCCGAGACCAGCCTGACCATCAACGGCGTGCGCGTGGTGATCGACGCCGGGCTGGCGCGGGTGCCACGTTTCGACCCCGGCAGCGGCATGACCCGCCTCGACACCCAGCGCATCTCCCGCGCCAGTGCGACCCAGCGTGCCGGCCGGGCCGGGCGCCTGGAGCCCGGGGTGTGTTACCGGTTGTGGTCCGAAGACCAGCATGAAGGCCTCGCTGCTTACGGCAGCGCGGAAATCCTCGCCGCCGACCTGGCCGGCCTGGCCTTGCAACTGGCGCGCTGGGGCGTCACGCCCACGCAACTGGTGTGGCTGGATGTGCCGCCCACCGCCGCGTACGCCCAGGCCCAGGATCTGCTGGTGCGCCTTGGCGCCTTGAATGATGACAAACTCACCGCTCACGGGCAGAAAATGGCCGAGCTGCCGGCCCATCCGCGCATCGCCCATCTGCTGCTACGCGGGCAGGATCTGGGGCTGGCGACCACGGCATGTGACGTCGCGGCGCTGCTGGGCGAGCGCGATATCTTGCGCGGCGGCGGCGCGGATTTGCACAGTCGTCTGGCGTTGCTGTCCGGCGAAGAACGCGCCCGTGGCAGCCAAGGCGGCGTGCAGCGGGCCAAGCAATTGGCGCGGCAATACCGTGGCTATTTAAGGGGCAAGGCCACGCAACCGGTGGCCGACCCCGATCACCCGCGCTGGCTCGGCGCCTTGCTGGCGCTGGCCTACCCGGATCGCGTCGCTCAGCAGCGTCGCCCCGGTGGCGCCGAATATCGCCTGGCCAACGGCCGCGCGGCGCTGTTCGCCGAAGCCGACAGCCTGATGAAACAAACGTGGCTGGTGATTGCCGACCTTGGCAGCCGCCAGGGCCAGCGCGAAGAGCGCATCTACCTCGCGGCGGACTTTGATCCGGCGCTGTTCGATACGGTGCTCGCCGAGCAGGTGCGCAACGTCGATCAACTCGATTGGGACGAGCGCGAAGGCGTGCTGCGCGCCGAACGCCAGCGCAAAGTCGGCGAGCTGGTACTCAGCCGTGAACCCCTCACCGGCCTCGACGAAGCCGCGCGCAGCCAGGCGCTGGTCAACCTGGTGCGGCGCAAAGGCCTGGAATTGCTGCCGTGGACACCCGAGCTGCGCCAATGGCAAGCCCGCGTCATGCTGCTGCGCCATCTCGATGCCGGCAAAACCAGCGAATGGCCCGACATCTGCGACAGCGCCTTGCTCGCCGACCTTGAACACTGGCTGATGCCTTACCTGGGCAAAGTCTCGCGCCTGAGCCATTTCGCCAACCTGGATATTTCCAGCTTCCTGCACAACCTGTTGCCCTGGCCGCTGCCCCAGCGCCTCGACGAACTGGCGCCGCAGCACGTGAAAGTGCCGTCGGGCTCGTCGGTGCGTTTGGACTACAGCGAACAGCCGCCGATTCTGGCGGTGCGCTTGCAGGAATTGTTCGGGCTGGCGGACACACCGCGCATTGCCGGCGGGCGCCAGGTGGTCAAGTTGCACCTGCTGTCCCCGGCGCGGCGGCCGGTGCAGGTGACCCAGGATCTGGCGAACTTCTGGCGCAGTACCTACGCCGAGGTGAAGAAGGATCTGAAGGGGCGGTACCCGAAGCATTATTGGCCGGATGATCCGTTGGTGGCTGAAGCGACGGCGCGGATCAAACCCCGTAAGTAGCAACGACGGAGATCAACTGTGGGAGCTGGCTTGCCTGCGATAGCGGTGTATCA
>NZ_ANNV01000068.1 GCF_000346755.1 Pseudomonas sp. CBZ-4
GGCAAGCCCGCTCCCACAGGGGAATGCATTCCAACTGTGGGAGCGGGCTTGCCCGCGATGAGGCCAGTACGGCTGGTAGAGATTCCAGCCTTAGTTGAACTCATCCCCAACCGGATACCGGCTGTCATTCAAGCTCTCTTTGATCTTGCGCAGATGCGGCTGGAAATCCACGCCACGGCGCAAGGTCATGCCGGTCGCCAGCACGTCCAGTACCGTCAACTGAATGATCCGCGAGGTCATCGGCATATAGATGTCGGTATCTTCCGGCAACGGAATATTCAGGCTCACCGTACTGGCCTTGGCCAGCGGTGAGTTCTCGGCAGTCACGCCCAGCACCGAAGCACCGTTGCTGCGGGCGATACGCGCCACTTCCACCAACTCGCGGGTACGCCCGGTGTAGGAAATAATCACGAACAGCTCGCCCGTATGCGCCACCGAAGCGATCATGCGCTGCATCAGCACGTCCGCGTGGGCGGTGACCGACAGGTTGAAGCGGAAGAACTTGTGCAGCGCATCCATGGCCACCGGCGCTGAAGCGCCAAGGCCGAAGAAGTGGATCTGCCGCGCCTGGATCAACAGGTCCACGGCCTTGCTGATCAGGTTCGGGTCCAGCGCCTGGCAAGCGCTGTCCAGGGAGGCAATGGCGCTGCCAAAGATCTTCTGCGTGTAGGCCTCAGGGTTATCATCGGCTTCCACGGCGCGGCTGACGTACGCCGCGCCACTGGCCAGGCTTTGCGCCAGTTGCAGTTTCAGTTCAGGGTAGCCGCTGACGCCGAACGAGCGGCAGAAGCGGTTGACCGTCGGTTCACTGACCGAGGCGGCTTGGGCGAGGGCGGCGATAGAGAAGCGGGTCGCCTGCTGTGGGTTGAGCAGGATGACCTCGGCGACTTTTTTCTCGGCCTTGTTCAATTCTTCGAGGCGGTTCCGGATCTGTTCCAGAAGATTTCGCACGCGGTCCATTCAGTCTTTCCTTCGGGCGACGATGCAAATAAAAGGTGGCAACCAATCGATCAGTGGTCTTTTGCGGTGGCCTATCCTACTGAGGGTAGCTGAACACCACCACTCGGAATGCGTATTTCGGGAAAATGTTGTGGTTATTACTACATTTTTCCTTGAGTGATGCCTTGAAAAAAGGTATTTGTAGCTTAACTTGATAAAAGAACAAACATCATGCCTTCGATAACCGTAGAACCCTGCACCTTTGCCCTGTTTGGCGCCTTGGGTGATCTGGCGCTGCGCAAGTTATTTCCTGCCCTCTATCAACTCGATGGCGCCGGGCTCTTGCACGACGACACCCGCATCCTGGCCCTGGCCCGTGAAGCCGGGACCGAGCAACAGCACCTGGCCCATATCGAAAAAGAACTGCGCAACTACGTCGGCAAGGAACTGGACGAGACCATCGCCCAGCGTTTCCTGGCGCGCCTGACCTACGTTCACGTGGACTTCAAGAACGCTGACGACTACCTCGCCCTGGCGGAAAAAGTCGGCAGCGAGCAACGCCTGATCGCCTACTTCGCCACCCCGGCGGCGGTGTACGGCGCGATCTGCGAAAACCTGGCCAAGGCTGGCCTGGCGGAAAACACCCGCGTCGTGCTGGAAAAACCCATCGGCTCGGACCTGGAATCCTCGCGCAAGGTCAACGACGCCGTGGCGCAGTTCTTCCCGGAGAACCGCACCTACCGCATCGACCACTACCTGGGCAAAGAAACCGTCCAGAACCTGATCGCCCTGCGTTTCGCCAACAGCCTGTTCGAAACCCAGTGGAACCAGAACTACATCTCCCACGTGGAAATCACCGTGGCCGAGCAGGTCGGTATCGAAGGTCGTTGGGGCTATTTCGACAAGGCCGGCCAGTTGCGGGACATGATCCAGAACCACCTGCTGCAACTGCTTTGCCTGATCGCCATGGACCCGCCGGCCGACTTGTCCGCCGACAGTATCCGTGACGAGAAGGTCAAGGTGCTCAAGGCCCTGGCGCCCATCAGCCCGGAAGGCCTGACCACCCAGGTGGTGCGCGGCCAGTACATCGCCGGCTACAGCGCGGGCAAGCCGGTGCCGGGTTACCTGGAAGAAGAGAATTCCAACACCCAGAGCGACACCGAAACTTTCGTCGCCCTGCGTGCCGATATCCGCAACTGGCGTTGGGCCGGCGTGCCGTTCTACCTGCGGACCGGCAAGCGCATGCCGCAAAAGCTGTCGCAGATCGTCATCCACTTCAAGGAACCGTCCCACTACATCTTTGCCCCCGAGCAGCGCTTGCAGATCAGCAACAAACTGATCATCCGCCTGCAACCGGACGAAGGTATTTCCTTGCGCGTGATGACCAAGGAGCAAGGTCTGGACAAGGGCATGCAACTGCGCAGCGGCCCGCTGCAACTGAATTTTTCCGACACCTATCGCAGCGCGCGGATTCCCGATGCCTACGAGCGGTTGTTGCTGGAAGTGATGCGCGGCAACCAGAACCTGTTTGTGCGCAAAGATGAAATCGAAGCCGCGTGGAAGTGGTGTGACCAGTTGATCGCCGGCTGGAAAAAATCCGGCGATGCGCCCAAGCCGTACGCGGCGGGTTCCTGGGGGCCGATGAGCTCCATTGCACTGATTACGCGGGATGGGAGGTCGTGGTATGGCGATATCTGATTTGAAACTGCCCCAGGGCGTCACGCCCCATGAGTACCGCACGCCGGTGCTGTTGGCGGAAGGCCTGGCCAATGACGTGGCCGAGCAATTGCGCGCGGCCATCAGTGCCCGTGGCGAAGCGACGTTGGTGGTGTCCGGTGGCCGTAGCCCCGTGGCATTTTTCCAGCACCTGGCCAAGCAGGGCCTGGACTGGTCCAAGGTGACCATCACCCTGGCCGACGAACGCTGGGTGCCGGTGGAACACGCCGACAGCAACGCGGGCCTGTTGAAGCAGCACCTGCTGCAAGGCCCGGCGGCCAAGGCCAAGTTCCTCAGCCTCTACAGCGCTGCGGCCAACCTGGAAGACGCTGCCTTGCAGGCCGATCGCCTGCTGGCTGAATTGCCGGCGATTGACGTGCTGGTGCTGGGCATGGGCGATGACGGTCACACCGCGTCGCTGTTCCCCAACAGCCCGAACCTGGCCGAAGCCTTGAAGCCCGACGGTACCCGCCGTTGCTGGCCGATGCTGGCGCCGACCGTGCCACACCAGCGCCTGACCATGAGTCGCGCACTGCTGGCCACGGCGACCTACACCGTGCTGTCGATTTCCGGCAGTTCGAAATTGACCACCTTGAGCGCCGCGCTGGCCAGTGACGACGTTGCTGCCATGCCGATTCGCGCGTTTTTGCAACCTACATTAGAGATTTACTGGTGCCCATGAGCCAAGGATCAGCCGCTATGAAAAGCCCTCAACCGACCGTGTCCATGGCGGATAAAGTTGCCTTGATCGACAGCCTCTGCGCCAAGGCGCGGATCCTGCCGGTGATCACCATCGCCCGCGAACAGGACATCCTGCCGCTGGCCGATGCCCTGGCAGCCGGTGGTTTGACCGCATTGGAAGTGACCCTGCGTTCCGAGTTCGGCCTCAAGGCCATTCAGGTCCTGCGCGAGCAGCGCCCTGAACTGTGCACCGGTGCCGGCACCGTGCTGGATCGCCATATGCTCGAAGCGGCCGAAGTGGCCGGTTCGCAATTCATCGTCACCCCAGGCATCACCCGCGACCTGCTGGAAGCCTCGGTCCACAGCCCGATCCCGCTGCTGCCCGGCATCAGCAATGCGTCCGGGATCATGGAAGGTTATGGCCTGGGTTATCGCCGCTTCAAGCTGTTCCCGGCCGAAGTCAGCGGCGGCGTCGCGGCGATCAAGGCCCTCGGCGGCCCGTTCGGCGAAGTGAAATTCTGCCCGACTGGCGGCGTTGGCCCGGCCAATATCAAGAGCTACATGGCGTTGAAAAACGTGATGTGCGTGGGCGGTAGCTGGATGCTTGATCCTGAGTGGATCAAGAACGGCGACTGGGCACGTATCCAGGAAGTCACCGCCGAGGCGCTGGCGCTGCTGGACTGATTTGTCGAATCGTTGTTGCTGTGCTTAACGGCATTTTTGGCGGTGCACTTGGTCGGTGTACCGCTTTTTTTTGCCTGAAAATTACCGCTAAGCAACTGTGGGAATGATCAATGTGGGAGCTGGCTTGCCTGCGATGGCGGTCTGTCAGCCAATACAAGGGTGACTGAGCTACCGCTATCGCAGGCAAGCCAGCTCCCACAGTTTTAATCGGTGTTCAGTTCGGTGATGGCGTTGACCAAGACATTGATATCCGCCGCCGAAGTGACCAACCCTGGCGTCACCCTTATGCAGGTGCCAAACGCCGCGCCCACTCGGGTGGTGGTGAACAGGTCGTACTCCTTGAGCAAACGATCTGCCATCACCTGCTGATCCCGCCCGACAAACTTGAACGCCGTAATCCCGCAATACAGCCGTGGATCATCCGACGTCAGCACCTCGATTCCCGCCAACGGCCGCACCTGGCTCACCCACAGGTCCCGCAGGTAATTGACCCGCGCACCTTTGGCCGCCGAGCCGCCCAAGGCACGATGCTCCTCAAACACCAGCGGCAACGTCATCAGCGCCGGAAAGTTCGGCGTGCTGTAGGACGTGCGTGCGCGTACGTCGCTGATGGGGTAGTGAAACTCGCCCATGTCCGGGTCGATGTCGGCCAGGCGCTCGGGCGCGATGTACAGAAAGCCCAGGGTCAGCGGCGCGCCGATCCATTTATGCAGGTTGAAACCGGCGAATTGAATGCCCAGTTCGGCGAGGTTGAAGTCGATCTGGCCCAGGGCGTGGGCGCCATCGAGGATTACGTCCACGCCATGTTCACGCGCGGCCTTGGCAATCGCTGCAACGGGCATCACCAGGCCGGTGCGATGGGTGACGTGGGTCAGCGCCATCAGCTTTAAACGCGGGTACTGGGCGAACGCATCACGATAAGTCTGCACCAGGCTGTCGAAACTGGCCGGGTGTGCGTGGGATAGTTCGATCACCTCCACACCGCGAACGCCCGCCAACCAGCGCATGGCGCCTTTGACCGTGTCGTACTCCAGGTCACTGATCAACACCTGGTCACCCGGTTGCAGGCGGTTGTAGTTGCGGATCAGCGACTGCAAGGCTTCGGTGGCGTTGCGGGTGAAGGCCACGGACTCTGGGTCGGCATTGATCAGCTCGGCCAGTTGGCGGCGGATCTCGAGGTTTTCGCCCTGCTCGAAGCGCTGGCGTACATACAGCGAGTTGCTGCGGTTGATAAACGCCACATGCTCCAGGTACTGCGCGCGCACGACGCGGCTCATACGGCCGAAGTAGCCGTTTTCCAGGTTGATCGGCCCGGGCTCCAGCTCATAGCGCTGGGCAACGGTGTGCCAGTGGTGTTCGTTATCGGCATTCCTTGGCATGGCAGGGCTCTTAATGGCGAGGGGCGGGTTTGCCGTGTTTGGCGCGCAGCGGTTCGAGCAATTCGGCGAGGCCGTTGCTGTCGATTTCCTGCATCAGGGCCAGCAGCCCCCCCAGCTCGCCGTGGGGGAACCCTTCACGGGCAAACCAGTTCAAGTAGGGGCCGGGCAGGTCGGCGATGATCCGCCCTTTGTACTTGCCGAAGGGCATTTGGCGGGTGATCAGCAGTTCGAGTTTTTCGGGGTTCATGGGACTTCAGACGATTGAGTCGAGACCCTGGAAAATACAGGCATTCTGCATGAAGGCCAATTGACAGATCATGCAAATAACGTACATACAGATGGTTCAATTTATCGTAACTAATTGAAAATTAAGACTAATTTGTTTTTTGAAAACCTGGCACGGGCGCTGCAACCATTAAGACAACCTTCTAACCCGTACAAGGAATTGAAAAATGACTGACA
Source organism: Pseudomonas sp. CBZ-4 (assembly GCF_000346755.1). Classification (GTDB taxonomy): domain Bacteria; phylum Pseudomonadota; class Gammaproteobacteria; order Pseudomonadales; family Pseudomonadaceae; genus Aquipseudomonas. The sequence goes on from NZ_ANNV01000068.1 coordinate 5,862, forward strand.
TCAATAAAGAATCGATCTCCGTACTGAACGACCTGATCGAGACCAGCATCGACGGCCAAAAGGGTTTCAAGGAGTGCGCTGAAGATATCAAGCACCCAGAACTCAAAGCCCTGTTTGCCAAGCGTTCCGCCGATTGCGCCACTGCCGCCGCCGAGCTGAAAACCGCCGTGCGTGCCTTGGGTGGTGATCCGGAAGATTCCGGCAGCGTTGCCGGCGCACTGCACCGTGGCTGGGTCGACGTGAAGTCGATGCTCACCGGTAAAGATGAAGAGGCTGTCCTGAACGAAGCCGAGCGCGGTGAAGACCACGCGTTGAAGGCTTACAAGGAAGCGATCGAGAAGATCAACAAGCACAACCTGCTGGGCATTCGTGACCTGGTTGAGCGTCAGTACCACGGCGTCCAACGCAACCACGACCAGGTGAAGGCACTGCGTAACCAGGCTCGCGCGCAGTCGTAAGCCTTACCCGGTAACAAATGTGGGAGCGGGCTTGCCCGCGATAGCGATCGATCAGTCAATACACCTGTGACTGACAAACCGCCATCGCGGGCAAGCCCGCTCCCACATTTGGTTTTGTATGAATCTTTGGATCGAGATCAGCCAATGCTGATCGGCGGCAATTCAGTCAGCGTCACCACCTGCTGCTTACGTGGCGCCAGGATCTCTGCTTCGCCATCCACCACCAACTCATCCCGCTGGTTGAACACGCGAGTGGCAATGCGCACACGGAACTTCGGCAGTTTTTCGAGGATTTCCAGGCGCACGGTCAGGGTGTCGCCAATTTTTACCGGCTTCTGGAAGCTCATCTGCTGGCCGATATAGATAGTGCCCGGCCCAGGCAGTTCGCAGGCCACGGCCGCGCTGATCAGGGCGCCGCTGAACATGCCGTGGGCGATACGCTCCTTGAACATGGTCGCCTTGGCGAACTCGGCGTCCAGGTGCACCGGGTTGTGGTCACCGGACATCGCGGCGAACAGCTGGATATCGCGCTCTTCCACCAATTTGCTGTAGCTGGCGGTCTGGCCGACTTCGAGGGCTTCGTACGGGGTGTTGGTTACCTGGGTCATCTAAAGGTGCATCCTGTGGCTAATCGGTCATTTAATCGGCTGATTTTAAAGCAAAAATTACTCGCAGCGGGCCGGCCTGTGCAGGGTCAGGGCCTGGTCGAGCCACGTCAGCACATCCGCGGTGACTTCCTCGCGGTTGGTTTCGTTGAACACTTCATGGCGCGCCTGCGGGTAAATCGTCAGCTGTACCTGCTGGCAGCCGGCCTCGCGCAGGGCGTTGGCCAGGCCTGTGAGACGCTTGCCCTCACTCACCGGATCACATTCGCCGCCGGTCACCAGGATCGGCAGGCCCGGATCGATCTGCGCGAGATTGGACGCTTTACTGATCTGCTGCAAGCCGCCGAGCAGGTCGATCCACAGCTGGTTGGTGCAGCGGAAACCGCAGAGTGGGTCGTTGATGTACTTGTCCACCTCATCCGGGTCGCGGCTGAGCCAGTCGAAGGCGGTGCGGTTGGGCTTGAACGCTTTGTTGAATGAACCGAACGACAGGAACTCGATCAGCGCACTGCGCCCGCGCAAGCCCTGGCGCGCCCGCTCGATGCGCGCGATCAGCCGCGCGGCACGGTACAGCGCCACTGGCTGGAAATTCGAACCGCTGAGAATCGCCCCGTCCAGGCTGGCACTGTGGTGCAACAGGTAGGCCTGGGCGATATAGCTGCCCATGCTGTGCCCCAGCAGGATGATCGGCAGGCCCGGCTGCTGCTGGCCGATGTGCTGGTTGAGGCTGGCGAGATCGCCCACCACTTTGTTCCAGCCATCTTTTTCGGCGTACAGGCCCAGGGTGCCTTCGTCGGCGGTGCGGCCGTGGCCGCGCTGGTCCAGCGCATACAGGCCGTAGCCCGCCGCACACAAGGCCGCCGCCAGGTGCGCATAACGCCCGCTGTGCTCGGCCATGCCGTGGGACAGCATGATCATCGCCTTGGCCTGGCCTTCCGGCAGCCATTGATTGACGTACAGGCGGCTGCGGTCATTCGCGGTCAGCCAGAAGGTGCTGTGGTTCATGGCGCTTCCTTTGCTCGGGGTCGATGCAGTGTATAGCTCATCGGTGGAGGGGCGGGGTATCTGCCTACGCGTCAGGGGCAAGATTCATACAATCAATGACAGGGTTTGGCATATTTGCCAGTTTGGCCATAACTGCTAACGTCCCCCAAGCTCCGCTTTATATAGCACTGCAAAAGCGGCCGGACACACTCAGGTAAGAGGACAAGAATAATGCAACCTGATTTCTGGAATGACAAACGCGCCGCAGGCGTCCCCAATGACATCGACCTCACGGCCTACAAGTCGGTGATCGAAGTCTTCGAACGTTCCTGCAAGGCCTTTGCCGACCGTCCGGCGTTCAGCAACATGGGCATCACCCTCACGTATGCCGAGCTGGAGCGCCAGAGCGCGGCGTTCGCCGGCTACCTGCAACAGCACACCGACCTCAAGCCTGGCGAGCGCATCGCCGTGCAGATGCCCAACGTCCTGCATTACCCGATTGCCGTGTTCGGCGCCTTGCGCGCCGGGCTGATCGTGGTCAACACCAACCCGCTGTATACCCCGCGCGAGATGCGCCACCAGTTCAAGGACGCCGGTGTGCGTGCCCTGGTCTACCTCAACCTGTTCGGTTCGCGGGTGCAGGAGGTGTGCGGCGACACCGAGATCGACTACCTGATCGAAGCCAAGATGGGCGACTTCATGCCCGCCGCCAAAGGCTGGCTGATCAACACCGTGGTGGACAAGGTGAAGAAGATGGTCCCGGCCTACAGCCTGCCGCGGGCCGTTTCGTTCAAGCGTGCCTTGCGCATGGGCGCAGGCCTTGGCGTGACCCGTCATCCGGTGACCCTGGATGATATCGCCGTGCTGCAATACACCGGCGGCACCACCGGTTTGGCCAAGGGCGCGATGCTCACCCACGGCAACCTGGTGGCGAACATGCAGCAGGCGCGGGCGTGCATGTCCCAGGTCACCGACGACGGCCAGCCCCTGGTGCGCGAAGGGCAGGAAGTGATGATCGCGCCGCTGCCGCTGTACCACATCTATGCATTCACGGCGAACTGCATGTGCATGATGGTCACCGGCAACCACAACGTGCTGATCACCAACCCCAGGGACATCGGCGGCTTTATCAAGGAGTTGAAGAAGTGGCGGTTCTCCTGCCTGCTGGGGTTGAACACGTTGTTTGTGGCGCTGATGGACCACCCGGACTTCAAGACCCTGGATTTCTCCCACCTGAAGATCACCAACTCCGGCGGCACGGCACTGGTCAAGGCCACGGCTGAGCGTTGGAAGGCGCTGACGGGCTGTTCCATCGGCGAAGGCTACGGGCTGACGGAAACTTCTCCGGTCGCCAGCACCAACCCCTACGGCAGCCAATCGCGGCTGGGCACCGTGGGCATCCCGGTGCCGGGCACGGCGATGAAAGTAATCGATGATGAAGGCCGCGAGCTGCCCCTGGGCGAGCGCGGCGAGCTGTGCATCAAGGGCCCGCAGGTGATGAAGGGTTACTGGCAGCAGCCGGTCGCCACCGCCGAGACCCTTGACGCCGAAGGCTGGCTCAAGACCGGTGACATTGCGGTGATCGACACCGATGGCTTTGTGAGCATTGTCGACCGCAAGAAAGACCTGATCATCGTGTCGGGCTTCAACGTGTACCCCAACGAGATCGAAGACGTGGTGATGGCGCACCCGGCGGTGGCCAACTGCGCGGTGATCGGCGTGCCGGACGAGCGCACGGGGGAGGCCGTGAAGCTGTTCGTGGTGGCGCGCGCCCAGGGCGTGAGCCTTGAGGAATTGAAGGCGTACTGCAAGACCAACTTCACCGGGTACAAAGTGCCCAAGCATATTGTGTTGCGTGAGTCGTTGCCGATGACGCCTGTAGGGAAAATCTTGCGACGGGAACTGCGCGACATCGCCTGATGTGAAATGCGCTAAACAATGTGGGAGCTGGCTTGCCTGCGATAACGGTGTTTCAGTCACTGGATGTATCGACTGATGGACCGCTATCGCAGGCAAGCCAGCTCCCACATTGTCTTTTGTTGCCCTGGAAAGTGCATTCCAGAGCCTTTTGCAGGGGTATTTCAGGGTTGTTTATAGTGTGACCAAATATTGTAGGACAGTCGCGAATATGACTGTGGGGCCCGCGTTTGGCTCTAGGCGGCCCTTGGCAAAGCTGCTACTCTCGGCGCGCTTTGTGACGTCTCGGCCTGCTTGAAAGCGCCAGATTCACCTAAAAAAACATACACCAATAATAATCGCATCAAATGCGATGATGAATTCGCGTCGCTGAGGAGTGGGCTTCCATGAACGAAGACTTTTGGAAGGATAAGTACCCCGCCGGGATTGCTCCAGAGATCAATCCAGACGAGTATCCAAATATTCAGGCGGTACTGAAGCAGTCCTGCCAGCGCTTCGCCAACAAACCGGCTTTCAGCAACCTGGGCAAGACAATCACCTACGGTGAGTTGTACGAATTGTCCGGCGCGTTCGCCGCGTATCTGCAACAGCACACCGACTTGAAGCCCGGCGATCGCATCGCCGTGCAGTTGCCCAACGTCCTGCAATACCCGGTCGCCGTCTTCGGTGCCATCCGGGCTGGCCTGATCGTGGTCAACACCAACCCGCTGTACACCGCGCGGGAAATGGAACACCAATTCAACGACTCCGGCGCCAAGGCCCTGGTCTGCCTGGCCAACATGGCGCACCTGGCCGAAAAAGTCGTGCCCAAGACCGCCGTCAAGCACGTGATCGTCACCGAAGTCGCCGACCTGTTGCCGCCGCTCAAGCGCTTGCTGATCAACAGCGTGATCAAGTACGTGAAGAAGATGGTCCCGGCCTATCACCTGCCAGACGCGATCAAGTTCAACGACGTGCTGGCCAAGGGGCACGGCCAACCGGTCAGCGACGCCAGCCCGGCGAGCGGCGATGTCGCGGTCCTGCAATACACCGGCGGCACCACCGGCGTGGCCAAGGGCGCGATGCTCACCCACCGCAACCTCGTCGCCAACATGCTGCAATGCAAGGCGCTGATGGGCTCCAACCTCAATGAGGGCTGCGAGATCCTGATCACGCCGCTGCCGCTGTACCACATCTATGCGTTCACCTTTCATTGCATGGCGATGATGCTGATCGGCAACCACAACATCCTGATCAGCAACCCGCGCGACCTGCCGGCGATGGTCAAGGAACTGTCGAAGTGGAAGTTCAGCGGCTTTGTCGGCCTGAACACGCTGTTCGTGGCGTTGTGCAACAACGAGGCGTTCCGCAAGCTGGACTTCTCGGCGCTGAAAGTCACCCTGTCGGGCGGCATGGCCCTGCAACTGGCGGCCGCCGAGCGTTGGAAGGCCGTGACCGGTTGTGGCATCTGCGAAGGCTACGGCATGACCGAAACCAGCCCGGTGGCCACCGTGAACCCGATCCAGCATATCCAGGTCGGCACCATCGGCATTCCCGTGCCGTCCACCGTGTGCAAGGTCATCGCCGATGATGGCAGCGAGTTGCCGCTGGGCGAAACCGGCGAGCTGTGCGTGAAGGGCCCGCAGGTGATGAAGGGCTACTGGCAGCGCCAGGACGCCACCGACGAGATGCTCGACAGCGAAGGCTGGTTGAAGACCGGCGACATCGCGATCATCCAGCCGGACGGCTACATGCGCATCGTCGACCGCAAGAAGGACATGATCCTGGTCTCGGGCTTCAACGTGTACCCCAATGAGCTGGAAGACGTGCTGGCCGGCCTGCCGGGCGTGCTGCAATGCGCGGCCATCGGTGTGCCGGACGAGAAGTCCGGTGAGATCATCAAGATCTTCATCGTGGTCAAGCCGGGCGCCACCTTGACCAAGGACCAGGTGATGGAGCATATGCGCGCCAACGTCACCGCCTACAAGGTGCCCAAGCTCGTGGAATTCCGCGATGCCTTGCCGACGACCAACGTGGGCAAGATCCTGCGTCGTGAGTTGCGTGATGAAGAGTTGAAGAAGCTCGGTCTCAAGAAGTAACCCAATAAAAAACCCCGCGAATGCGGGGTTTTTTATTGCCTGCTGATTCCCGGGATTGGATTGGAATGCAATCCCATGTGGGAGCTGGCTTGCCTGCGATAGCGGTATATCAGTCACTTCTTCAGAGACTGACCCACCGCTATCGCAGGCAAGCCAGCTCCCACACAAGCCAATCTGCCACAGATTTTGGGCCGGGTTTTTACAGGGCAAACTGCGCGAAGCTGATGCCCGCACCCGCCGGCCGCACATCCTTCAGGAACGAATCCTTATCCGCGCTCAACTCCAGGGTGATCTCCGGCTTGCGCTTGTTCGCATTGCGCACCACCAAGCCTTCGATGTGCTCACGCAGGAACACGGTCGGCACCTTCAGGTGCAGCAACTGGTCAGTCTCGGCGTTGTGCATCAACAGGTGGATCCACTCGTACTGGCCCACGCCGATACGCACCACCGGCAGGTCGAACCACCAGATGTTGCGTCGGCTGTCCAGGTCAGTGAAGTGGCAGTTGTTGACGCCGAGTACGGCACCGCCCAGTTCGGTGTTTCTGCGGGCGATGGCCTGTGCTTTATTGAGTTTCATAACCTTCCTACGGGATCTGTTATTCAGCGTTATAGCCTGAATGTGCCGGGCATTCTCGTGGGTTGGCCGCAAAACATAAAGCCAAACCTGCGCCTGGCGATGAAATGCCCATCGAAAAATAATTGAAACTCTGCCGGACAGCGCCGGGTCAATCTCTAGGTAATGACCAAAACCCTTGAATGTTCTATCGGAGAAATACCATGGGCAGCACAGCGGATAAGGCAAAAGGTTTGAAAGACGAAGCCGTCGGCAACATCAAGCAAGGCATCGGCAAAGTCACCGGCAACGACAAACTGCACGCTGAAGGCGTGGTGCAAGAAAAGAAAGGCCAGGTCGAAAAAGCCATTGGCGACACCAAGGACGCCGTCAAGAAAGCCGTCAAATAGGCGGGTACTTGAGCAGCGACAGCGGCCATCCACGGATGGCCGTTTTTTTGTCACCGGATGCAGTTAAAGTTTCGAAATTGTTTCAAGGTCGCCAAATAAGCTACCTTGTTGTAGAAAACGGCCCCTGAGTCGCCCTTGAACTCAATCTTTTTGCGGCGAAAGGAGACGCTATGATTTTTCCGGTCCTCAACGGCCTCAAGCTCCACAAAGTACTGGTGCGCACCGTCAAAGAGTTTGTCGATGACGAGATGTCCACCTACGCCTCGGCGTTGGCCTACCAGATGCTGTTCTCGCTGTTCCCCTTCCTGCTGTTCCTCATCGCCCTGATCGGTTTCCTGCACCTGCCCGACTTCTTCACCTGGCTGCGCTTGCAGTCGGAACTGGTGTTGCCGCCCCAGGCCCTGGAGCAGGTCAACCCGGTGATCGACCAGTTGCAGCAATCCAAGGGCGGCCTGCTCTCGGTAGGTATCGTGATTGCCCTGTGGACCGCATCGGCCGGCGTGCGCCTGATGATGAGCGCGATGAACGCCGCCTATGACGTGGTCGAAGGCCGGCCGATCTGGAAGCGCTTCCCGCTGTCGATTTTCTACACCGTCGGTATCGCCGGCATGTTGCTGGCCGCCGCCGCGCTGATGGTGCTCGGTCCGCAAGTGATGGAGTGGCTGGCCGGGCAGATCGGCATGCAGGAATTCGTGGTCACCCTGTGGACTATCCTGCGTTGGCCGCTGATCGTGGTCCTGCTGATGTTCGCCGTGGCCCTCATGTACTACGTGATGCCCGACGTGAAGCAGAAATTCCGCTTTATCACCCCAGGCTCGGTGTTGGCGGTGGTGGTGTGGATCGTCGCGTCCCTGGGTTTTGGCTACTACGTGAAAACCTTCGCCGACTACAACGCCATGTATGGCAGTATCGGTGCGATCATCGTGTTGCTGCTGTACTTCTATATTTCCGCCGCGGTGCTGTTGCTGGGGGCGGAGATGAATGCCGTGATCGAACACATGTCGGCCGAAGGCAAGGCGCCGGGGGCCAAGGATTTCGATGAGCCGCCGCAGGAAAAACAACACGTCTCGGGCCTTGGCCGGGACCATTCCAAGCCCACCACTGATGAAGTCTGATCGATGATCCGTGAAATCCTGAAAATGGGCGACGAGCGCCTGCTGCGCATCGCGCCACCGGTGCCGCCGGAGATGTTCGACAGCCCCGAGCTGTGGCAATTGATCGATGACATGTTCCAGACCATGGAACACGTCGGCGGTGTCGGCCTGGCCGCGCCGCAGATCGGTGTTGACCTGCAACTGGTGATCTTTGGTTTCGAGGCCAGCGAACGCTACCCGGACGCGCCGCCGGTGCCGCAGACCATCCTGATCAACCCGCTGATCACGCCGTTGAGTCCGGTGCTGGAAGAGGGCTTCGAGGGTTGCCTGTCCGTGCCTGGTCTGCGCGGGGCGGTGGACCGTTACCAGCAGATCCGTTACGAAGGTTTTGATCCCAAGGGTGAGCCCATCGTACGGGTTGCCGACGGGTTCCATGCGCGGGTGGTGCAGCATGAGTGCGATCACCTGATCGGGCGGTTGTACCCGTCGCGGATCACTGATTTCACCAAGTTTGGCTTTATCGAAGTGATGTTCCCCGACATGGACCCCACGGCCGACGCCTGATTTTCAGGTTCACTGAGATCAAAACTGTGGGAGCTGGCTTGCCTGCGATAGCGGTAGATCAGTCACTGAAGCTGTGACTGTCAG
>NZ_ANNV01000069.1 GCF_000346755.1 Pseudomonas sp. CBZ-4
TTGGGGCTCTTTTCCAAAAGTGACCCGCCGTAAGGGCGGAACCATAGGTGGCCGTTACCCAAATAACGGATATGTACACCGATAGACCTCCATCGCAGGCAAGCCAGCTCCCACAGAAAAACATCTCCCCGGGCAGTCCCGGCCATTCCATGCGACCCCATGCCACACCCAACCCTTGACCACGATCAACAGCCCCCACCCAGCCAGTTCCCACACTGTGCCAACCCCCCTGAAGGACCACGCCCCCAACGGCATACCTCCTCCGAGGAATAGGCCCTACGCCCAATGCGGCGCAGGCTGCCCCCATCTTTCCAACGCTTGGAGCCCGGACCATGGCCCACCTGACCCAGCAAAACTTCGTCTCCCTGAACATCGCCGTACTGACCATCAGCGACACCCGCACCTACGACACCGACACCTCCGGCGACACCCTGGTAGACCGCCTGCAAACCGCCGGCCACATGCTCATCGACCGTGGCATCGTGATGGACGACATCTACCAGATCCGCGCCCGGGTTTCACAGTGGATCGCCGACCCCCAGGTGCAAGTGGTGCTGATGACCGGCGGCACCGGTTTCACCGCGCGCGACAACACGCCCCAAGCCGTGCTGCCGCTGCTGGACAAGCAAGTGGACGGCTTCGGCGAGTTGTTCCGTCAGGTGTCCCTGGCCGAAATCGGCATGTCGACCCTGCAATCCCGCGCCCTGGCCGGCTTCAGCAACGGCGTGCTGGTGTGCTGCATGCCGGGTTCACCGGGCGCCTGTCGCACGGCCTGGGACCAGATTCTTGTCGGCCAACTGGACAGCCGCACCGGCCCGTGCAACTTCGCGCCGCACCTCAAGCCGCAACTCGATCAAGCGCTCAGCGCCTGTGAGTCACGCTCATGAACCTGTGTGACAGCGGTGACCTGCTGCCGGTGGAGGACGCCATCGAGCAGTTGCTTGCGCAGGCGCCGCCACCCCCGTCCACCGAGGTGATTGCCTTGGCCCAGGCCCTTGGGCGGGTGGTCGCTGAAGACGTGTTTTCGCCCCTCGACTTGCCGGCCTGGGACAACAGTGCCATGGACGGCTACGCCCTGCGCGCGTTTGACGTGCCGGAGCAGGGCGGTCATCTGGAAGTCGCCGGGCGTATCGCTGCCGGGCACAGCAGCGATGAGCCGTTGCAGGCCGGGCAAGCCGTGCGCATCTTTACCGGCGCGCCGTTGCCACCGGGGGCCGACAGTGTGGTCGCCCAGGAACGTTGCCGCGTGTATGGCCAGCGCATCTGGTGCCCGCCGGTCCACCTGGGCGACCACGTGCGCAAGCGCGGCGAAGAGCTGCAACGCGGGCAGCAGGTGTTGAGCGCCGGCAAGCGCCTGCGCGCCCAGGAGATCGGCCTGCTGGCGGCGGCGGGCATCCCCCGGGTCAAGGTCTATCGGCCGCTGCGGGTGTGCCTGCTCAGCAGTGGTGATGAATTGCGCGAACCCGGTGAGTCGCTGGCACCGGGGCAGATCTACAACAGCAACCGTTACCTCATCGCAGCGCTGCTGCGGGGCTGGGGTGTGGAGGTGCACGACTACGGCGTGATGGCCGACGCCCTGACGGCGAGTCGCGATGCGTTGGCGCTGGCGTCTTCCGAATGCGACCTGCTGCTGACCACCGGAGGCGTGTCGGTGGGGGAGGAGGACCACCTCAAGCAAGCGATCCGCGAGCTGGGCAAGGTCGAGTTCTGGCGTCTGGCGATCCAGCCCGGCAAGCCCCTGGCGTTTGGTCAGGTGGCGGGCAAACCGTGGCTGGGCCTGCCGGGTAATCCGACGGCGGCGCTGGTCACGGCGCTGGTGGTGGTGCGCCCGTTCCTGCTGCGTGCCCAGGGCGCAGAGCGGGTGTTGTCGGTGCCGGCCAGCGTACCGGCGGCGTTTGAATGGCTCAAGCCCAACCCGCGCCGCCAATACCTGCGTGCGCGCTTGAGCCCCGGCAGCGATGGGCAACTGCGCGCGATCCTGCACCCGCAGCAAAGCTCGGCGATGCTGGTCGCCGCCTGTTGGGCCGACGGCCTGGTGATCGTCGAGCGCGGGCAGCAGGTGCTCAAGGGCGCGGCGGTGCCGTTTCTGTCCTTTGCCGATTTTCAATAAGGAGCCACCATGCAACTGGTCTGCCCGGCAGGTAACTTGCCTGCGTTGAAAGCCGCTGTGCGCCAAGGCGCCGACGCGGTGTATGTGGGGTTTCGCGATGACACCAACGCCCGGCACTTCGCCGGGCTGAACATGGACGACAAGCAGTTCGACGCCGCCGTCGCCCATATCCGCCAGCACCAGCGCAAGCTCTACGTGGCGGTCAACACCTACCCGCAACCGAAGATCTGGCCGCGCTGGCAACGCGCCGTCGATCGCGCCGCCGACCATGGGGTGGACGCCCTGATTGCCGGCGACCCCGGCGTGCTCGGCTACGCGGCCGCGCGTCATCCGCAGATGGCCTTGCACTTGTCGGTGCAGGGCTCGGCCACCCACGCGGCGGCGTTGAAGTTCTACGTCGAACGCTATGGCATCCGCCGTGCGGTGCTGCCCCGGGTGTTGTCCCTGGCCCAGGTCAGGCAGGTGGCGGCGAGCGCCACGGTGCCCATCGAAGTGTTCGGCTTTGGCAGCCTGTGCATCATGGCCGAAGGGCGCTGCCACTTGTCCTCCTACATCACCGGCGAATCCCCCAACCTGTGCGGCGTGTGCTCGCCGGCCAAGGCGGTGCGCTGGAGCGACGACGCCGACGGCCTCAGCGCGCGCTTGAGCGAAGTGCTGATCGACCGCTACACCCCGGACGAACCGGCCGGCTACCCGACCCTGTGCAAGGGCCGCTTCCTGGTGGGCGGCAAGCGCTTCCATGCGCTGGAGGAACCCACCAGCCTTGACACCCTCGACCTGCTGCCGGAACTGGCCGCCATCGGCGTGGAAGCGGTGAAGATCGAAGGCCGCCAACGCAGCCCGGCCTATGTGGAGCAAGTCACCCGCGTCTGGCGCGCGGCCCTCGACGCCCACCGCAGCAACCCGGCCAACTTTGTCGTCAAGGAACAATGGCGTCAGGTATTGGCCGGGCTTTCCGAAGGCAGCCAGACCACCCTGGGTGCTTACCATCGTGCATGGCAGTGAGGACACACACATGAAACTCAGCCTCGGACCGGTGCTGTTTTATTGGGACAAGGAACACCTCGGGCGCTTCTACGCGGACATGGCCGACGTGCCCCTGGACGTGATCTACCTGGGCGAAACCGTGTGCTCGAAACGCCGCGTGTTCAACCTCGATCAATGGCTGGGCTTGGGCCGCGAGTTGCAGGCGTGCAGTTCGGCGCAGATCGTGTTGTCGAGCCTCACCTTGATCGAGGCGGCCTCTGAACTGTCCCGCCTGCGGCGCCTGTGCGACAACGGCGAGTTACTGGTGGAAGCCAACGACATGGGCGCGGTGCAGTTGCTGGTGGAGCGCAAGTTGCCCTTTGTCGGCGGCCCGGCGCTCAACCTCTACAACGGCCACGCCCTGGTGCAGTTGCTCGACTTGGGCATGCAACGCTGGGTGCCGCCGGTGGAATGCTCCCAGGGCTTGATCGCCGATGTGCTGGAACAGGTGCGCGAATTGGGCAGGCCGTTGCCGGAGGTGGAAATCTTCGCCTACGGCCATTTGCCCCTGGCCTACTCGGCGCGTTGCTTCAGCGCCCGCGCAGAAAACCGGCCCAAGGACGACTGCCAGTTCTGCTGCATCAACTACCCGGACGGCATGGCCTTGACCAGCCAGGAAGGGCAGGCGTTGTTTACCTTGAATGGGATTCAGACGATGTCGGCGGAGGTGACCAACCTGCTGGCCGACTATCCCGCGCTGGTGGCTTGTGGCACCGATGTGTTGCGCCTGAGCCCGCGGGCTGAAGGTATGGCTGATGTGGTGCGTGCGTACGATCAGGTACGCCAGGGCGCCACGCCGCCGTTGTTCGTTGACGGCTGCAACGGCTACTGGCATGGCCAGGCCGGTATGTTACGGGTTGAGGAGGTGGGGCTGTGTTGAGTCGCAAGCAATGGTTGCTCAAGGGGGCCGACCGGTTGTTGCCGCTGGTTCGGCGGGTGCCGTTTGTGGTGCAGCGTGTGGCCTTGGAGCAGGGGCTTAATCGCTGTCTGGCTGAGCCTCTGCGCGAGGGTGGTTTTGATTTGCTGCGCGGGCGTTGGATGTGTTTGCGCGTTCCTGACTTGGGGTTGTGTTGGTACCTGACGTTGGCGCGGGAGGGGTTGCGTATTGCTGACAGGGCTGAGGCGCAGGTGACCATCAGTGGTAATTGGCGGGAGTTTTTGTTGTTGGCCAGTCGGCAGGAGGATCCGGATACGTTGTTTTTTCGGCGGCGGTTGGTGATTGAGGGGGATACGGAATTGGGGTTGGGGTTGAAGAATTTGATTGATAGTTTGGATTCGGATGTGTTGCCGGGGTGGTTGTGGCGGGGGGTGGGGG
>NZ_ANNV01000070.1 GCF_000346755.1 Pseudomonas sp. CBZ-4
GGCAAGCCAGCTCCCACAGTGTTTTGTGGTGTTGCTGAAATAATTGCCAGCAGATGTGATCGCGACCCTTGCCGTGGCGTCACTGATGCGCCAACTTAACGGCATCGTCCCGGAAGACTCCAGCCTTCATGTCATCGACCTCGTTCAAGCAGTCCCTGCGCCGTCTCTGGGCGCTGGATAAATTCAGCTACAGCATCCGGGTATTCATCGCCCTTACCGGCAGCATGGCGCTGTGCTGGTATCAGGATGAGATGACGCTGCTGATCCCGCTGTTCCTGGGGATTATCGCCAGCGCCCTGGCCGAGACCGATGACAGTTGGCAAGGCCGTCTCAACGCCCTGGCCGTGACGCTGGTGTGTTTCAGCATTGCCGCGCTGTCGGTGGAGCTGCTGTTCCCCTACCCGTGGATCTTCGCGATTTCCCTGGCCCTGGCCACCTTCTGCCTGACCATGCTCGGCGCCTTGGGCGAGCGTTATGGTGCGATTGCCTCGGCGACGCTGATCCTCTCGGTGTACACCATGATCGGCGTGGACCAGCGCGGTGGCGCGGTCTCGGATTTCTGGCATGAGCCGCTGCTGCTGGTGGCCGGTGCGGCGTGGTATGGCGCCTTGTCGGTGCTGTGGCAGGCGCTGTTTTCCAACCAGCCGGTGCAGCAGAGCCTGGCGCGGTTGTTCCGCGAGTTGGGGCGTTACCTCAAGCTTAAATCCTCACTGTTCGAACCGATCCGCCAGCTGGATGTGGAAGCGCGCCGCCTGGAACTGGCGCAGCAAAATGGGCGGGTTGTGGCTGCGCTGAATGCGGCGAAGGAAATCATCCTGCACCGCGTGGGCAATGGACGACCGGGCTCGAAGGTCAGTCGCTACCTCAAGCTGTACTTCCTCGCCCAGGACATCCACGAACGCGCCAGCTCGTCGCACTACCCTTACAACGCCCTGGCCGAAGCCTTCTTCCACAGCGACGTGCTGTTCCGCTGCCAGCGCCTGCTGCGCCAGCAGGGCAAGGCCTGCCAGACCCTGGCCGAGTCGATCCAGCTGCGCCAGCCGTTCATCTACGACGACAGCTTCGCCGAAGCCCTCGGCGACCTCAACGCGTCCCTGGAACACCTGCGCATCCAGAGCAACCCGGCGTGGCGCGGGCTCCTGCGTTCGCTGCGCGCGCTGGCGGCCAACCTGTCCACGCTGGACCGCCTGCTGGGCGATGCGAGCAACCCCGACCGCCTGGCGGAGGCCACCGACAGCAACCTGCTGGACCGCGCCCCGCGCAACCTCAAGGAAATGTGGACGCGCCTGCGCACGCAGATGACGCCGACGTCGCTGCTGTTTCGCCATGCGCTGCGTCTGTCCCTGGCGTTGACCGTCGGCTACGGCATGCTGCATGCGATCCATGCGTCCCAGGGCTACTGGATCATCCTCACCACGTTGTTCGTGTGCCAACCGAACTACGGCGCCACCCGGCGCAAGCTCGGCCAGCGGATCATCGGCACCGCCATCGGCCTCACCGTGGCCTGGGCGCTGTTCGACCTGTTCCCGAGCCCCTTGGTGCAGTCGATGTTCGCCATCGCCGCTGGCCTGGTGTTCTTTATCAACCGCACCACCCGCTACACCCTGGCCACGGCGGCGATCACCCTGATGGTGCTGTTCTGCTTCAACCAGGTCGGTGATGGCTACGGTTTATTCCTGCCACGGTTGTTCGATACCTTGCTCGGCAGCCTGATCGCCGGCCTGGCGGTGTTCCTGTTCCTGCCCGACTGGCAAGGCCGGCGCCTGAACAAAGTGCTGGCCAATACCCTGACCTGCAACAGCATCTACCTGCGCCAGATCATGCAGCAATACGCCGCCGGCAAAAGCGACGACCTCGCCTACCGCCTGGCGCGGCGCAACGCGCACAACGCCGACGCGGCGCTGTCCACGACCTTGGCGAACATGCTGATGGAACCGGGGCACTTCCGTAAGGAGGCCGATGTGGGCTTCCGCTTCCTGGTGTTGTCCCACACCTTGCTCAGCTACTTGTCGGGGCTCGGCGCCCACCGTGAAACCCAGTTGCCGGCGGAGGTGCGTGAGCATCTGATCGATGGCGCGGGGAATACGTTGGCGGCGAGCATCGATGAGATCGCCACGGGGCTGGCAAACAAGCAGCCGATTGCGATTCAGAGTGACGCCGAGGAAGCACTGGCGGCGGAGCTGGAGCAGATGCCGGATGAGATCGATGAAGGGCAGCGGTTGGTGCAGACGCAGTTGGCGTTGATTTGTCGGCAGTTGGGGCCGTTGCGGACTCTGGCCGCGCATTTGATCAAAGAGACGGGCGAGGCTTAGATCGCTATCGCGGGCAAGCCCGCTCCCACAGGGGACCGCATTCCTACAGACAAATGCATTCCAAATGTGGGAGCGGGCTTGCCCGCGATGGGGCCCGCACAGGCCCTACATCCCATGCGCCTTCATCAACCGCGCATAACTGCCATCATCCTTCATCCGCGCAATCTCCCGATCAAACCCGGCCACGATCTGCGCATGCTCCGGGTTCTTCAGGCTCACCAGAATATGCAGGCTGTTTTCACTCAACGGCGTCGGTAAAAACTCCACCGCATTGCGCACCTTGGGCGACTCGCGCGCCAGGTAATACCGCGCCACATATTCATCCTCCACCGTCAGCCGCACCCGCTGCGCCGCGAGCATGCGCACGGCCATGGAGAAGTTGTGCACAGGCACCTTCTGCAACTGCACATCGCCGTCGAACGCCGCCGAATAGGCGTAACCGCGCACCACCGCAATCGGGTAGTCGTGCAACTGCGCCAGGTCTTTGAAGTCGATGGGATCGTCACGGCGCTTGATAAAACGCACGCGGTTCAGCAGGTATTCGCCGGAAAACTGCCCCAGGTGCGTGCGGGCATCGTCGTACCAGGCGTTGACCAGCACGTCATAACGTCCGTCGCCCACGCCCATCAGTGCCCGGGCCCAGGGCACCTGTTCGAAGTCACTGGCGTAGCCCGCGCGGGCCAGGGCAGTGCTGACGATGTCGGTGGCCAGGCCGCCATTGATCAAGGTGGCATCGGTAAAGGGTGGCCAGGCATCCGCGACCAGGCGTAAACGCTGGGCAAACGCCGGCTGGGCCAGCAACAACACTCCAATCAAAGCAACGGCACGAAACAATCGCGGCATGCTCAACGTCCTTGGCGGGCCCAGAGGTTCTAACAGTAGCTCAAGATTACACAAAGAAACGGGCGGCGAATGCACTCAATGATGGCAAATTGATTTCACTCACAAAAATGCGCTGATTTAGACACAATCGGCTGCCGCGCTTACTATCCACAGCACCTACTGATAAGAGAGTTCGCCATGACAGTCGATTGGGTCTGCAAACATCACACTGACTTGGGCAAGGAACAGCTGTACGCCATCCTGCGCCTGCGCGGCGAGGTGTTCGTCGTTGAGCAGAAGTGCGTCTATCAAGACATCGACGGGCAGGACCTGGACGGCGACACCCACCACCTGATGGCCTGGCAGGATGACCAGCTGGTGGCCTACCTGCGCCTGCTGGACCCGGAGTCCCAGGGCGGTGACGTGGTGATCGGCCGGGTGATCGTGGCGCCGGTGGCGCGCGGCACCGGGCTGGGGCATCAGATGATGGAAGAGACGCTCAAGCGCATTGAAGATATCTGGCCCGAGACGCCGATCTTTCTGTCGGCCCAGGCGCATTTGCAGGGGTATTACGGGCGGTATGGGTTTGTGGTGGCGGGGGAAGAGTATCTGGAGGATGACATTCCACATATTGGTATGCGGCGGGTTTGAGGGCCTCATCGCGAGCAAGCCCGCTCCCACAGTTTGATTTGTGAACACCGTTCAAAATGTGGGAGCTGGCTTGCCTGCGATAGCGCCAGTTCCCTCACCACAAAACTTCAGGGATACCCCAACACCTGCTTCACCGAAGCCAGATTCGCCGCAATCCACCCCCGATCAATCGCCCCCCAGCTGCGAATCCGATACTGCCCCGCATGGTTGCGCGCACCGTCTTCCTGCTCGAACTCACACACGATGTCCAAGTCCGCCAACGCCGCAATCGTGTCCTGCGCCGTGCGCCGGGGCATGCCGGTCACGTCGGTCAGCGCCGGCACGTTGCTGGCCAGGCCGCTGTCGATCAGATACGCCACATACAGGCGGCGGTAGAAGCTGCTCTTGGTCTTGCTCACATCCATGGTCAATCGCCTTGTGCGCTCAGGGTTTGCCTTGCAGGTCGCGATACGTGAGGTACACCCGCAGGTCGAATTCCACCTGATGGTAGCCCGGCATCATGTAGTCGCAGAGTTTATAGAACGCCTTGTTGTGGTCCGATTCCTTGAAGTGCGCCAGTTCGTGTACCACGATCATGCGCAGGAACTCCGGCGCCGCGTCCTTGAACAGCGCGGCGATGCGGATCTCTTTCTTCGACTTGAGGTTACCGCCCTGCACCCGTGAAATCGTGGTGTGCAGGCCGAGGGCGCGGTGGGTCAGGTCGAGGCGGTTATCGAACAGCACTTTGTCGATGGCCGGCGCGTTGCGCAGGTGTTCCTGCTTCAAGGCCAACGCGTAGGCGTACAGGGCCTTGTCGCTTTGCACGGCGTGGCGCTCGGGGTAACGCTGCTCCAGGTAGGCGCCCAACTGGTCTTTGGCGATCAATTGGCGCACTTGCTCCTGGAGCGCAGCGGGATAGGCCTGGAGGTATTTCAGCGCGGTCATGGGGTCTGCAACAGGGTTCGAATGGCCGCCAGTGTAGCGAATTCAGCCCAGGCGAGGGGGCGTCCAGGCCACGATCTCTTGCGCCATCAACGGCTGCGCCACCCACGGCCCCTGGATAAACGGGCAACCATTGGCCTTGAGCCATTCGGCCTGGGCCTGCGTCGCCACGCCTTCGGCGACCACCAGCACATCAAAATGCCCGCACAGCTCGATGATGCTGCGCGCCATCGCCGCATCCCGTGGCGAACCCGGCAGGCGCGAGACCAACTGCGGGTCGAGCTTGAGCGTATCGAAATCCAGGTCACGCAGATGGGCGAGGGAACAATGGCCCATGCCGAAATCATCCAGGGCGATCCGCACCCCGACCTGACGCAGCAACTTGAGCTGCTTGGCGGACTCTTCCAGGTTGCTGGTCAAGCTGTCTTCGCCAATCTCCACCTCCAACTGGCGCCCCTGCAAACCATGGCGCTCCAGCACCTGCTGCAGCTGGGCCGCGAGGTTGGGCATATTGAACTGGTTGCTGCTCAGGCTCACGCTCAGCACCAGCTCAGGGTCGAAGGTCGATTGCCACGCCTGGCGCTGGGCCGCGACTTGCAGGTAGATCCAGGCGCTCAACTGGCTGATCAGGCGCGCCTCCTCCAGCAGTGGCAAAAACAGCCCCGGCGGCACATCGCCGACGCTGGGGTGCTGCCAGCGCAACAACGCCTCGACGCCACGCAGGCGCCCATCCTCCACCGACACCTGAGGCTGGTACACCAAGGTGAAATCCTTGTTCTCGATGGCGGTGCGCACACTGTCTTCGAGCATCAGGCGTGAGCGGGCGCGGCCGTTCATTTCCTGGTCGTAATAACGATATTGCTGACGCCCTGCGCGCTTGGCTTCGTACATGGCGATGTCCGCTGCACGCAGCAGGCCACTCAAGTCCGCGCCGCAATCGGGGAAGGTGGCGATGCCGATACTCACTCCAAGCATCACATCCAGGCCTTCGATCTGTTGGCAGATCGACACACGTTCGATGAGTTTTTCTGCAATTTTGGCCGCTTGTTCGGCGAATTCCAGCTCCAGCAACGCGGTGAACTCATCCCCGCCCATGCGCCCCAGGATGTCACCGGAACGCAGGCACGCCTGCATTTGCTCCGACACCCAGCGCAGCACCCGATCCCCCGCATCGTGCCCCAACGAATCATTGACCCGTTTAAAACCGTCGAGGTCCAGGTACAGCAACACCAGCGCGTGGTCGTTACGTTCGCTGCGCAGCAACGTGCTTTCCACGGCCTGATGGAAACCGCGGCGGTTCAGCAGGCCGGTGAGCGGGTCGGTGACGGCTTGAAATTCCAATTGTTGGTGCAGGTGGCGCACTTCGGACATGTCCAGCACCGTCACCACCATGGCCTTCTGCTCGCTGGGCAACGGCGCACTGGAAAGAGCCACCGGCACCTGCTGACCACGGCTGGTACGCAAAATGGCGTCGTGCTGGCGCCAGGTCTCGCCTCTGCAATACGCCTCGTACATCGGGAAGCTCAGCCAGGCGGGCACATGGGGCTTTTGCAGGAAGCTCAGGAAACTCTCGCCCTGCAACTCGGCCATCGTCGCATTCAGCAGCCGCGAAATTGCCGGGTTGGCGTACTGGATCACGCTGCCCTCGCCCACCACCAGGATGCCTTCGGCGGCGTTGTCCAGCACCGACGCATTGAAGGCGCGGGCCGATTCCAGGTCATGGCTCAAGCGCTGCAAGGCCCGGCGATTGCGCTGGTGCTCCAGCAGCGCCTGGACCTTGGGCTTGAGGATATGCGGGTCGAATGGCTTGAACAGGTAGTCGATCGCACCGCTGGCATAACCTTCCAGCACCGCGGCGGGCGATTGGGCGTGCGCCGTGAGGAAAATAATCGGCGTCATGCGTGTGCGCTGGCTGCCGCGCATCAGCCGCGCCACTTCAAACCCGTCCATGCCGGGCATGCGTACGTCGAGCAAAACCAGGTCGACTTCGTGGGCCAGCAGCAATTCCAGCGCTTCCAGCCCGGACGCGGCGGTCATTACCCGCCAGTCTTCACGCTGCAAAAGCGCACGCATGCTGATGAGGTTTTCCGGGTAGTCATCGACCACCAGAAGAACCGAACTGCCATCGCCGTTGTGTGGAGCGCAATCCATGCTACGTCTCTTCCTTAAGGAGCCATTCCGGTCATTTTTGAGAGAAAACCCGGACAAACCCTGAGGGCTCACTCTAGACCCGGTTCCGTTAAAGCAGAAGTGACGTGGATGCCATCATTGACGCAAAGCTCAGGAAGCCGACTAACGGTCAACCCCTACAGGCCACGAATCATGGGAAACATGGCTTTTTGGCATTCCTTTGGCGCCAATAAATCGTCAGAAAATGTTTAACAACCGTAGGACCACCGCCTATAAAGAACCCGTCTGGCCCACGGGCCAAAGCCTTCACCTTCTGTAAAAGGCCTACACCATGATCGATCTTTCCACCTGGAACCTCAGCATCCCGGTCGGCTCGCCCCCCCGCGACCATCGACACGCCGAAGCTGATGAGCGGCTTCAACGACCAGTACTTCCAGGCCGAAGGCAGCAACGTGCAATTCTGGACGCCAGTGACCGGCACCCGCACGGAAAACGCCATTTACCCACGCAGCGAACTGCGTGAGACCTACGCCGATGGGCGGTTACGCAACTGGACCTACCCGGATGCAAACAACTTCCTGCGGGCCACGTTGGAGGTCAACCAGGTGCCCTCCTCCGGCAAAGTGGTTATCGGGCAGATCCATGCCTATGACAGCCAGAAGCCACTGATCAAGCTGGAGTATCAATTCAAGGAGAAGACCCAGACCGGCAATATCGTCGCCAAGGTGCGCATGCGCCCGGATGATGGTGAAGGGCGGGTGATAACCGTCGCCTCCAATGTGCCGCTGGAGAAGAGTTTTACCTATGTCATTAATCTGAATAAGGCTGGATTGCTCAGTGTGTATGCCGCTGATGGGCAGTGGAACGAGCGCATTGGTGCGGCGTGGGGGGCCAAGCCGTTGTATTTCAAGGCGGGGGTCTATGTGCAGGACAACAGCGGCAACAGCAAGGAAGGGGCGCGGGTGACGTTCGCCAAGCTGGATATTGATCACGACTGAGCATTGCTCACTGTCGTGTAGGCAGCGTCCTAACGAGCCAGCGATCAATCACCTTCTTGAACACGCCAATGATCCCTGTGGGAGCCGGGCTTGCCCGCGATGGCAGCCAATCAGGCAACATCTTCGGTGACTGGCCCACCGCCATCGCGGGCAAGCCCGGCTCCCACAAGGGTTCTGCGTCCTACAGGGCCGTTGCGGTACGCCTGCCTGCCTGACTTCGCCGAGCGTGACTTGAATAACGTAGCCAACATTGCACGCATTCTGGTGCAGGACGTGAGCGATGTGTTCCGCGTGATTGAACATCGTGGTTTTGATACACCCGACGCCGCCTGATCAAATCCCGCCCATAAAAAAGCCCGCATTTGCGCGGGCTCTTTGTTCACCACCTACCTCTGATTATCACTCTCTGCATTCAATTAACAGATTGATAAACGGGGAATACAAACGCGCCTGGATATAGCGAAGGAGTATGGGTAGCTGTCAGATATCACAGGTTACGAAAGGACTGGAGGACGTGAATATGAGCCTGTTGGATTTTTGGGCGCCTACAGACTGCCCCCCATTCACCTCTCGGCGAGATACCGATCATGGCCCTTCACCCATTCAAGCTTTCAACCAACAGCGGCGCAGACACAAACGTCATGAGTACAACTCCCCCCGCTCAGCCCAACGCTGCCCTGCAGGTATGGCACAAAGAGTTTGCGGGTGTGGTTGCAACATGGAGAAACGTCGGTACTGGGTATGCTGATATTTACGGCGCCTTCGGAATATGGCTGCCTATTCCTAACGACGGCGACCTGAGCCAGTGGGCCGTCACTAACGGAGAACACCCCGATACAGCTGCTCCTGCGACCGGGCAAAGCGCGGATCCTGTGATTTCGAAGTTGCTGGGCAATAATTCATCGATATTCGTTGAAGGCACAGGAACGCCCTATACAAGAGTCGATGTGCACGAAGCGGGTACGGGTGTATTCCTGGGCTCTCTCCCAATACGGGCCGACGGGACCTTTTCTGGTGGGATTGGTAATGTCCGACCGGGCTTTATCAATATCGTCGTCAGGTACACAGGTGACAACGGTAGTACTTTTTCGGGATGGAGTAACGCCATGCAGACAGATGCAACCTAGCGCGCCCCCTTAAATGCCCACAAAAAAAGCCCGCATCACTGCGGGCTTTTTTTCAAACAGTAAGGCTCAATTCACCTTAGCGTTCAACTCACCCTTCAAATACCGCTGATACATCGCTTCCAACGAGATCGGCTTGATCTTCGAAGCGTTGCCGGCAGTGCCAAAGGCCTCGTAGCGCGCGATACACACGTCACGCATGGCCGTCACGGTAGCGCCGAAGAATTTGCGCGGATCAAACTCGCTCGGATTGGTAGCCATCAGGCGACGCATCGCACCGGTGGACGCCAGGCGCAGGTCGGTGTCGATGTTGACCTTGCGCACGCCGTGCTTGATGCCTTCGACGATTTCTTCAACCGGTACGCCGTAGGTTTCTTTGATGTCGCCGCCATACTGGTTGATGATCGCCAGCCATTCCTGCGGTACCGAGGAAGAACCGTGCATCACCAGGTGGGTGTTGGGGATGCGCTTGTGGATTTCCTTGATGCGGTCGATGGCCAGCACGTCACCGGTAGGTGGCTTGGTGAACTTGTAGGCGCCGTGGCTGGTGCCGATGGCGATGGCCAGGGCGTCAACTTGGGTCTTCTTGACGAAGTCGGCAGCTTCTTCCGGGTCGGTCAGCATCTGGCTGTGATCCAGCACGCCTTCGGCGCCGATGCCGTCTTCTTCGCCGGCCATGCCGGTTTCCAGGGAACCCAGGCAGCCCAGCTCGCCTTCAACCGACACGCCGCAGGCGTGGGCCAGGGCGACGGTTTGCTGGGTTACGCGTACGTTGTACTCGTAGTCGGTTGGGGTCTTGCCGTCTTCGCCGAGGGAACCGTCCATCATCACCGAGCTGAAGCCCAGTTGGATGGAGCGCTGGCACACGTCAGGGCTGGTGCCGTGGTCCTGGTGCATGCACACCGGGATGTGCGGGAATTCTTCGATGGCCGCGAGGATCAGGTGACGCAGGAACGGCGCGCCGGCGTATTTGCGGGCACCGGCCGAAGCCTGGACGATCACGGGGGAGTCAGTCTTGTCAGCGGCTTCCATGATGGCGCGCATCTGCTCAAGGTTGTTGACGTTAAAGGCTGGGACGCCGTAGCCGAACTCGGCTGCGTGGTCCAGCATTTGACGCATGCTGATAAGTGCCATTGTGTTGTCTCTCCCGGTCGAGGGTCGTTAATCGTGCAAGCCTGCCGTAGCGGCGGCTGCTATTCAAGTTATTGCAGGCCAGGGTTTGCATGCCTGGCTTGCTGAATCGTTATTGCTGATTGGATTCAACCAATCTGAATTTGAAACGGGGTCAATGTGGGAGCTGGCTTGCCTGCGATGGCGGTGTGACAGTTACCGAATTCGTCGGCTGACCCACCGCTATCGCGGGCAAGCCCGCTCCCACATTTGGATCTCATCAAATTTGAGACCTTATTGGGCCTTGCAGCCACGGCCGATCAAATCATCGGTGGCCACCCAGTAAACCAGGCCTTCCTCACCTTTTGTGTGAAACGCCAATTGGTCGTTGGCGTACAGCACACCCGAGGCGGCCACGTCTTGTTTCAGGCGGTAGACCTGATCGGAACCGCCGAGGCGTACATCCACCTCGGATTTAGCCGCATTGGCAAAGCGCCAGTTGACCTCGGCCTTGCTGTCGCAGGTCCAGGTGGTCCACTTGTCGGCAGTTTCTGCCTTGCTGTTGAACATGTTCATGCTGCTGCAGCCGGCCAACAGGGCCAGGGCTGCCAGGGCGAAAACGCCTTTCATTGCCAATCCTCGTGAGGCGACCCGTGGCCGCCAGTTGATCAGACCCGTCAAGGACAACCCTGTTCCTGACCGTTGGGCGCGGCGTCGTATTTCTCCAGACGCTCGTTGCCGATGCGCTTGTTGATCACCGGCATGGTCTCGGCTTGCCAGTCAGCCTGGTAGCAGCTTTTTTTCGCCTGCGCCCCAGGCGTTCCGGCCTCGGGCGCCGCGTTTGGCGTGCTGCCGCAGCCGGCCAACAGGCCCGCGGCGATCACCAGTGCCAACGACTTGATCATGGGAAGACTCCTTTTCCGCATCACCCGCTTTAGCCTTTGGCTCGGGTTTCCAGCACTTCCACGGCCGGCAACACTTTGCCCTCGACGAATTCGAGGAACGCGCCGCCACCGGTAGAAATGTAGGAGATCTGATCGCTAACGCCATATTTATCGATGGCCGCCAGGGTGTCACCGCCGCCAGCAATGGAGAATGCCGAGCTTTCAGCGATGGCCTTGGCCAGTACCTTGGTGCCGTTGCCGAACTGGTCGAACTCGAACACGCCGACCGGACCGTTCCACAGGATGGTCTGGGAAGCTTTCAGCAGTTCAGCGAAGTTGGCTGCGGTTTGCGGGCCGATGTCCAGGATCATGTCGTCGTCGGCCACGTCAGCTATCAGCTTGACGGTGGCGGCGGCGCTTTCGGCGAATTCCTTGGCGACGACCACGTCGACCGGCAATGGCACGCTGACTTTAGCGGCGATGGCGCGGGCGGTGTCCAGCAGGTCCGGCTCGTACAGGGACTTGCCCACCGGGTGACCAGCTGCGGCCAGGAAGGTGTTGGCGATGCCGCCGCCGACGATCAACTGGTTGCAGATCTGGCTCAGGCTGTTGAGCACGTCCAGTTTGGTGGACACCTTGGAACCGGCCACGATAGCGGCCATCGGTTGCGCCGGCGCACCCAGGGCCTTGCCCAGTGCATCCAGTTCAGCCGCCAGCAACGGGCCAGCAGCCGCGACCTTGGCGAACTTGGCCACGCCGTGGGTCGAACCCTCGGCGCGGTGGGCAGTGCCGAAGGCGTCCATCACAAATACGTCGCACAGCGCAGCGTATTGCTGGGCCAGTTCGTCGCTGTTCTTTTTCTCGCCTTTGTTGAAGCGCACGTTTTCGAACAGCACGATATCGCCGGCTTTGACGTCAACGCCGCCCAGGTAGTCAGCCACCAGCGGCACGTCGCGGCCCAGGGCTTTGCTGAGGTAATCGGCTACAGGCTTGAGGCTGTTTTCGGCGGAGAACTCACCTTCGGTCGGACGACCCAGGTGGGAGCAGACCATCACGGCCGCACCTTTTTCCAGGGCCAGCTTGATGGTCGGCAGCGAGGCCAGGATTCGCGCATCGCTGGTGACAACACCGTCCTTGACTGGGACGTTGAGGTCTTCGCGGATCAGTACGCGCTTACCTTGCAGATCGAGGTCGGTCATCTTCAACACGGTCATGGGTCGCAGTTCCTGAATTACTGTTGAGGTTGTTGGGTAGCGATGTGCAGATAGTGGCCTGCAACATCCAGCATGCGGTTGGCAAAGCCCCATTCGTTGTCGAACCAGGCCAGGATGTTCACCAGCCGTGGGCCGGAAACGCGGGTCTGGCTGGCATCGACAATCGCCGAATGCGGGTCATGGTTGAAATCACAACTGGCGTGGGGCAACTCGGTGTAGGCCAAAAGGCCTTTAAGCGGGCCGCTGGTGGCGGCGTCGCGCAGGATCCGGTTGACCTCCGTCGCATCGGTGTCGCTCACGGTCTGCATGGTGATGTCCAGGCAAGACACGTTCACCGTCGGCACCCGTACGGCTTTGGCCTGGATTCGCCCGGCAAGTTCCGGCAGCAGTCGCTCGATGCCCCGCGCCAGGCCGGTAGACACCGGAATCACCGACTGGAACGCCGAGCGCGTGCGGCGCAGGTCTTCGTGGTGGTAGGCGTCGATCACCGGCTGGTCGTTCATCGCCGAGTGAATGGTGGTGATCGATACGTAGTCCAGGCCGATCGCCTGGTCCAGCAGGCGCAACAGCGGCACGCTGCAATTGGTGGTGCAGGACGCGTTGGACACCAGCAGCTCGGCGCCGGTCAGGCAATCCTGGTTGATACCGTAGACGATGGTGGCGTCGACATCCGCCTCGCTGGCCATCGGCTGGGAAAACAGCACACGCGGCGCGCCGGCGTCGAGGAAACGCTGGCCATCGGCACGGGTGTGGTAGACACCGGAACATTCCAGCACCAGGTCGACGCCCAGGGCTTTCCAGTCGATACCTTCGGGGGTGGCACTGCGCAGGACCTTCACGCAGTTGCCATTAATATGCAGACAGTCGTCTTCGACCCGCACTTCACCGGGGAACCGGCCGTGGGTGGAGTCAAAGCGTGTCAGGTATTCGATGCTGGCCATGTCGGCCAGATCATTGATCGCGACAATTTCAAACCCGGCTGCCGCCCCTCGCTCGAACAGAGCACGCAAGACGCAACGACCAATGCGGCCGTAGCCGTTGAGTGCAACTTTGTAGGGACGCGGTTGGGGCATGGGGTTCTCGATCAAGGTTAGTTCGGTGTTGCGTGCTCTGACGCCATCGCGGGCAAGCCCGCTCCCACACTTGAATGGGTTCACAATTGCAACTGTGTGAACCCGATCCACTGTGGGAGCGGGCTTGCCCGCGATAGCGCCAGTGCAGACAACGCAGACTGACTTAGTCTTCCAGCAGCTCTTCAGCCTGACCCAGGATGTTGTCCAGGGTGAAACCGAACTCTTCGAACAACGCTGGCGCCGGCGCCGACTCACCGTAGGTGGTCATGCCGATCACGCGGCCTTCCAGGCCCACGTACTTGTACCAGTAGTCGGCGTGAGCCGCTTCGATGGCGATACGCGCGCTGACCTGCAACGGCAGGACCGATTGCTTGTAGCCGGCGTCCTGGGCATCGAACACGCTGGTGCACGGGATGGAAACCACACGCACCTTGCGGCCCTGCTCGGTCAGCTTGTCGTACGCCTGAACGGTCAGGCCCACTTCGGAACCGGTGGAGATCAGGATCAGCTCCGGCTCGCCGTCGCAGTCTTTCAGCACGTAACCGCCACGGGCGATGTCGGCGATCTGTGCGTCGGTACGCACCTGGTGTTGCAGGTTCTGACGGGAGAAGATCAGCGCCGAAGGGCCGTCCTTACGCTCGATGGCGTGCTTCCAGGCCACGGCGGATTCCACCGCGTCGGCTGGGCGCCAGGTGTCCAGGTTCGGCGTGGTACGCAGGCTGGTCAGTTGCTCGACCGGCTGGTGCGTCGGGCCGTCTTCGCCCAGGCCGATGGAGTCGTGGGTGTAGACGTGGATCACGCGCTTCTTCATCAGCGCAGCCATACGTACGGCGTTGCGCGCGTATTCCATGAACATCAGGAAGGTCGCGCCGTAAGGCACCAGGCCGCCGTGCAGGGACACGCCGTTCATGATGGCGCTCATGCCGAACTCACGTACGCCGTAGTACATGTAGTTGCCGCTGGCGTCTTCAGCCGATACGCCTTTGCAGCCTTTCCACAGGGTCAGGTTGGAACCGGCCAGGTCGGCCGAACCACCGAGGATTTCCGGCAGCAACGGGCCGAAGGCGTTCAGGGTGTTCTGGCTGGCTTTACGGCTGGCGATGGTCTCGCCCTTGGCCGCGACTTCGGCGATGTAGGCCGAGGCTTTTTCCGAGAAGTCGGCGGGCAGGTCACCGGCGAGGCGGCGGACCAGCTCGTTGGCCAACTCAGGGAATTCGGCAGAGTAGGCAGCGAAACGCTGGTCCCACTCGGCTTCGGTGGCCAGGCCTTTTTCTTTCGCATCCCACTCGGCGTAGATATCAGCCGGGATTTCGAACGGGCCGTGGTTCCACTTCAGCGCAGCACGGGTCAGGGCGATTTCCGCGTCACCCAGTGGGGCGCCGTGGCAGTCTTCCTTGCCTTGCTTGTTCGGCGAACCGAAGCCGATGGTGGTCTTGCAGCAGATCAGGGTCGGCTGCGCGCTCTTGCGCGCGGTGTCGATGGCGGTCTTGATCTCTTCCGGGTCGTGACCGTCGACGTTGCGGATCACCTGCCAGTTGTAGGCTTCGAAACGCTTCGGGGTGTCATCGGTGAACCAGCCTTCGACTTCGCCGTCGATGGAGATGCCGTTGTCATCGTAGAAGGCAATCAGCTTGCCCAGGCCCAGGGTACCGGCCAGGGAAGCGACTTCGTGGGAAATGCCTTCCATCATGCAGCCATCACCCAGGAACACATAGGTGTGGTGATCGACGATGTCGTGGCCAGGGCGGTTGAACTGCGCGCCCAGGACTTTTTCCGCCAGCGCGAAACCCACGGCGTTGGCCAGACCTTGGCCCAGGGGACCGGTGGTGGTCTCGACGCCTGGGGTGTAGCCGAATTCCGGGTGACCCGGGGTGCGGCTGTGCAGCTGGCGGAAGCTTTTCAGGTCGTCGATGGTGACGTCGTAGCCGGTCAGGTGCAGCAGCGAATAGATCAGCATCGAGCCGTGGCCGTTGGACAGCACGAAGCGGTCACGGTCGGCAAACGATGGATTGGTCGGGTTGTGCTTCAGGTAGTCACGCCAAAGCACCTCGGCGATATCCGCCATGCCCATCGGGGCACCGGGATGGCCGCTGTTGGCTTTTTGCACGGCATCCATGCTGAGGGCACGAATGGCGTTGGCACGCTCACGACGGCTGGGCATCGCTGATCTCCTGGGGGTTTGTATAAAAGAAACGGAAAAAAGGACCGGCATTTTCCCTCAGCCACCGCCTGCGGGCAATGACAGATAGTCACTTGTGCGGTTTTTCCTGTGCTTGGGGCGTCATTCCCTTGCAGAAACCGGTCACCCGTTCGTCTAAAGGTTATCGCGGTCGCTTATAACCGCCACTTATCGACCAATATCAAAACTTTTTGATATTGGCCTTGCGGGGATTACCCCCCGTCTCTAGACTGCTGGCCATTATGAATCTACCCGTGCCCTCCCTGCGTCCCGACGACGGCGATGAACTGGCAGCCTTGTGCAAGGCCGCTGGCGACCCGTTGCGCCTGAACGTGCTGCGCGCACTGGCCAACGACTCGTTTGGCGTACTGGAACTGGCGCAGATCTTCGCCATCGGCCAGTCGGGCATGAGCCACCACTTGAAGGTGCTGGCCCAGGCCGACCTGGTGGCCACCCGCCGCGAGGGCAATGCGATTTTCTACCGTCGCGCCCTGCCCCACACCGAACTGCTGGGCGGCAAGCTGCACGCTGCCCTGCTCGACGAAGTGGACAGCCTGGGCCTGCCGGGCGATGTGCAAGCCCGCATCGGCCAGGTCCACGGGCAACGCGCGGCGGCCAGCCAGGACTTTTTCTCACGGGTCGCCGAGAAGTTTCGCGCCCAACAGGATCTGATCGCCGGGTTGGCCCAATACCGCGAAAGCGTACTGGCGCTGCTGGACAAGCTGAGCTTCAGTGATGGGGCCACGGCGCTGGAAGTCGGCCCTGGCGATGGCGGTTTCCTGCCGGAGCTGGCGCGACGCTTCCAGCAAGTCACCGCGCTGGACAACAGCCCGGCGATGCTCGAACTGGCGCGCCAGCTGTGCGAGCGCGAAGCGTTGGGCAATGTCACGCTGCAACTGGCCGATGCGCTCAATAGCGCATCGACCAAGGCCGACTGCGTGGTGCTGAACATGGTCTTGCACCATTTCGCCGCCCCCGCCGACGCCCTCAAGCAAATGGCCGGGCTGCTGCACCCCGGCGGTAGCCTGCTGGTTACGGATTTATGCAGCCACAACCAGAATTGGGCCAGGGAGGCCTGCGGTGATCTCTGGTTGGGTTTTGAACAGGACGATCTGGCCCGTTGGGCCACCGCTGCGGGACTCGTTCCCGGGGAAAGCCTCTATGTAGGTTTACGTAATGGTTTCCAGATCCAGGTCCGCCATTTTCAGCGACCGGCTGGCGACACTCACCATCGGTAAATATCAGGAAAACATCGAGATGAGCGAATACTCCCTTTTCACCTCCGAGTCCGTGTCTGAAGGGCATCCGGACAAAATCGCCGACCAGATTTCTGACGCGGTGCTGGACGCCATCATTGCTGAAGACAAGTTCGCCCGTGTGGCGTGCGAGACTCTGGTGAAAACCGGTGTAGCGATCATCGCTGGCGAAGTGACCACCACCGCCTGGGTTGACCTGGAGCAGATCGTCCGTGACGTGATCACCGACATCGGCTACAACAGCTCCGACGTCGGTTTCGACGGCGCCACCTGCGGCGTGATGAACATCATCGGCAAGCAGTCCCCCGACATCAACCAGGGTGTGGACCGCGCCAAGCCTGAAGATCAGGGCGCCGGCGACCAGGGCCTGATGTTCGGCTACGCCAGCAACGAAACCGACGTGCTGATGCCAGCACCGATCACCTTCTCGCACCAGCTGGTACAACGCCAGGCCGAAGCCCGCAAAAGCGGCCTGCTGCCATGGCTGCGCCCGGATGCCAAGTCCCAGGTGACCTGCCGTTACGAAGGCGGCAAAGTCGTCGGTATCGACGCCGTGGTCCTGTCGACCCAGCACAACCCGGACGTGTCCTACGCCGACCTGCGCGAAGGCGTGATGGAGCTGATCGTCAAGCACGTGCTGCCGGCCGAACTGCTGAGCAAGGACACCCAGTTCCACATCAACCCGACTGGCCAGTTCATCATCGGCGGCCCGGTGGGCGACTGCGGCCTGACCGGCCGCAAGATCATCGTCGACAGCTACGGCGGCATGGCCCGTCACGGCGGCGGCGCGTTCTCCGGTAAAGACCCGTCCAAGGTTGACCGTTCGGCCGCCTACGCCGGTCGTTACGTGGCCAAGAACATTGTCGCGGCCGGCCTGGCCGAGCGTTGCGAGATTCAGGTTTCCTACGCGATTGGTGTGGCCCAGCCTACGTCGATCTCGCTGAATACCTTCGGCACCGGCAAGATCAGCGACGACAAGATCGTCAAGCTGGTGCGTGAGATCTTCGACCTGCGCCCGTACGCCATCACCACCATGCTCGACCTGCTGCACCCGATGTACCAGGAAACCGCAGCCTACGGCCACTTCGGTCGCACGCCTGCACAGAAGACCGTCGGCGACGACACCTTCACCACGTTCACCTGGGAAAAAACCGACCGCGCCGACGACCTGCGCGTCGCTGCCGGCCTGTAAGCACTCGCGGCATCCAAAACCCTGCCGGGTTCGCCCGGCAGGGTTTTTTATTGCCGGGTGATTCGCGGCGATTGTCACATTTTTTGGATCCAAACCTTGCAGGCCAAATAATGGCCCTCTAGAATCCGCGCCCTCTCGGGCCCTTCACCTTATTTG
Source organism: Pseudomonas sp. CBZ-4 (assembly GCF_000346755.1). Lineage (GTDB taxonomy): Bacteria > Pseudomonadota > Gammaproteobacteria > Pseudomonadales > Pseudomonadaceae > Aquipseudomonas. Next base: position 18,023 of record NZ_ANNV01000070.1, read on the forward strand.
GATATTGCCTTGCGCCAGCCCGGGATCCACCAGCGCGCAAGCAATCGAACATTGAGGTTTTTCATGCGCATCTCCACGCTCGCCCCTGCTGCCCTTCTGCTCAGCCTGTTCGCCCTGCCAGCTCACGCCGGCACCGACCTGAGCGCACTGGGCGGCGCCCTCAGCTCCCAACTGAGTGGCAAAACCGGCGACTGCCAGCAACACGCCAAAGACCTGCAAGCCAAGATCGATGCCGCCGAAGCCAAGAACGACACGCTGTCGGTCAAGGCCTATAAAGCTGCGCAGGATCAGGTCAGCAAAGGCTGTGACAAACTCGCCGAAGGCCAGGCCAAAGTGGATGCCAAGCAGCAAACCACTGAAGCCAAGGCCGACAAGAACGACGCCGTGAAAGCCCTGGGCGGTCTGTTCAAGTAAGCAGAAACACCCGGTAAAAAGCCCCGCACTGTCGGGGCTTTTTTGTGGGCGTGCGGATCATTTACGCTGGGCGCCCCTTCCGAGCAAGGATGCTCATGATGCGACTACTGATGGTTCTGCTACTCAGCGCGCTGGCCTGTTCAGCCTGGGCCGAAAACTGCCCGGATGACGCCCGCGCACAGGTCAACACCCTGGCCGAACAGATACGCCGGTGGGATGACAGCTATCACCGGCTCGGCCAATCCCCGCTCGACGACGAGCTCTACGACCAGGCCCGCCAGCGTCTGGCCCGCTGGCGCCAATGTTTGCCCCGAACTGCCGCGCCCCCCGACAACCCGCTGGCCAGTTCGCGGGGCACCCTGCCCCATCCGGTTGCCCACACCGGCCTGGAAAAATTGCTGGATGAACAGGCCGTCGGCACATGGCTGGGCACGCGCCAGGACGTATGGATCCAGCCCAAGGTCGATGGCGTCGCCGTGACCCTGGTGTATCGACAGGGCCGGCTAAGCCAGGTGATCAGCCGCGGCGACGGCGCGCTGGGTCAGGACTGGTCGACCTCGGCCCGCAAGATCCCGGGCATTGTCCAGCAACTGCCGGAGCCCATCGACCTGGTGCTGCAAGGCGAACTCTACTGGCGCCTGAATGATCACGTGCAATCGGCTCGCGGCGGGCTCAATACCCGCAGCAAGGTGGCGGGCATGATGAACCGCCAGCACCTGAGCGACACCGAAGCCGCACATATCGGGCTGTTTGTGTGGGCCTGGCCCGAGGGGCCGCCTTCATTCACCGAACGCCTGGCCGCACTGGCGCGCTGGGGCTTCCCCGATAGCCAGCGCTATAGCCAGCCTGTCCGGCACATCAACGATGCCGCGCACTGGCGCACCTATTGGTATGACCACCCACTGCCCTTCGCCAGCGATGGCGTGGTGCTGCACCAGGCGATGCGCGCGCCCGCCGAGCGCTGGAAAACCAGCACGCCGTATTGGGCAGTCGCGTGGAAGTACCCGATCAGCCAGGCCCTGGCACTGGTGCGCAAGGTGCGCTTCAACATCGGGCGCACCGGACGTATCACGCCCATCCTCGAACTGGAGCCGGTGCGGCTGGATGACCGGCAGATCGCCCGCGTCAGCGTCGGCTCATTGAAACGCTGGCAAGCCCTGGACATACGCCCCGGCGACCAGGTGTCCATCAGCCTGGCAGGCCAGGTGATCCCACGGCTGGACCAGGTGATCCTGCGCAACACCACACGGTCGACCTGCCAGTGCCCGACCCCGCGAACTTTCACGCCCTGAGCTGCTGGCAACTGGACCCAGGCTGCGAAGAACAACTGCTGGCCCGTCTCACCTGGCTCAGCGGCAACCAGGGCCTGTCATTGCCTCATTTGGGCGCCGGGACCTGGAACGTATTGATCCAGGCCGGTCTAATCGCAGGCTTTCTCGATTGGTTGACCCTGGATGCGGCAGAGCTTGCTAACATTGATGGCTTCGGTGACAGCAGCCGTGCGCGGCTGCTCGATAGCCTGCACAGCGCACGCCAACGGCCCTTTGCACAATGGCTGAAAGCCCTCGGCGTACCGCCTGCTGCACGTAACAACCTGGAAGGCGGCTGGCAAACGCTGGTCGCCCGAGACACCCAGGCCTGGCTGGCCATCGACGGCATCGGCCCGGGTCGCGCGGCGCAATTGAGCGCTTTTTTTCGCGACCCGCAGGTACAGGCCCTGGCTGAAACACTACGCGTGGCGGGTATAGATGGCTTTTGAGCCCTCTGCCCCGTCATCAGATTGCGACCTTGGAGCCCCATATGAAATTTCTCGCCCCTTTTGCCCTGCTGACCGTCGCAACCTTCATGGCCACGCCGCTGCTGGCGGCCCAGGAAGCGCCACAACTCACCGGTTGCACCGCCAAGCGCCAGGCCATCAGCGCCCAGATCGAACAGGCCAAGGCCCACGGCAACAGCGCCCAGCAAGCGGGCCTGGAAAAAGCCCTGAGCGAAGTCACCGCCAATTGCACCGACGCGTCCTTGAAGAAAGAGCGTGAAAACAAGGTGCTCGACGCCAAGCACGAAGTCAGCCGCCGTCAGGCCGACCTCGACAAGGCGATGAAAAAAGGCGATGCCGAGAAGATCAACAAGCGCAAGGACAAGCTCGCCCAGTCGCGCAAGGAATTGCAGGACGCGGTGGAAGACCTCGACAAGTAATACCGGTCAGTGGTCCCGGAACTGTTTATGGCAGGCGCTGCAGGCATCTTCGACTTTCTGCACCGCCGGCCCCAGGTTGCTGGCCTTGTAAGGCTGCACCTGGCTGGCGGTCACCAATTCACCGGTGGCGGCTTCAAGGTCGCGGGCCAGTTGCAGAAACTGCGCCTGTTTCTGCCAGACATCGTCCTTGGCGCTGGTGTGATCTTCTTCACGCACGCTCGGGAAATGTTTCCAGGGCTCATGGGACAACGCATCCAGCTTGACCGCGCCTTCGGCGAATTTCGCGCCGTCGAACGGGATGCGCCCACGCAACATGCCACCCAGGTCTTCGCCGGTCTTGAGCATCTGCTTGAAGATCGCCTTGCGCTGGCCCAGGGGCGAATTCGGATCGACGCCGCCGCAGGCGGACAGTGTCAGGCAGGCCAGCAATACAACGGTCAGTCTTTTAAAAGTCATGGTGGCTTCAGGGTCACGGGAAACGGCGGCCAGTATCCTCGCCCCGCCCGCAAAGACCAATAGCCCTATTAATAATAAGGGTTGCTCGCAAACGTCACCGCGCGGGCAATCGCTTCAGGAAGTGCGTGTATGAATGTCACCTTCACCCCCTGGGCCCGCCGCCTGGCGTGGGCTCTGCCGATGATCGCGCTGCTGGCCGGCTGTGACGCGGGTAAAGAAACAGCCAAAGAGGCGCTCAAGCCTGAGCCCGCCAAACCTCACGCCGTTGCCACCTATGTCAGTGCGCCGTGGGAGGCGCTGCCTGCGGTATCCGACAGTGACTTGCTGGCCGGCTTTGAATCCTGGCGCAGCGCCTGCCAACGCCTCAAGGCCGACCCGATCTGGGGCGCGACCTGCGCGGCGGCGACAGGCGTGCCGGCGAACGCCTCGGCAGTGCGTGGTTTTCTCAAGGAGCAGTTGGACGTGTTCGGCCTGCGCTCGGCAGACAACACGCCAAACGGCTTGATCACCGGCTACTACGAACCGGTCTACCCCGGCAGCCTGACCCAGACGGCCAAGGCTCATGTGCCGGTATACGGCGTGCCGGATGACCTGATCATCGTCAACCTGGAAAGCATCTACCCCGAACTCAAGGGCAAGCGCCTGCGCGGCCGGCTCGAAGGTCGCGTGCTCAAGCCCTACGACGATGCCAGCGCGATCAACGGCCAAGGCTCGACCGCCAAGCCGATTGCCTGGCTGACCGATCCAATGGACCTGCAATTCCTGCAAATCCAGGGCTCGGGCCGTATCCAACTGGCCGGCGGGCGCCAACTGCGTGTGGGCTATGGCGACCAGAACGGCTACCCCTACCGCCCTATCGGCCGCTGGCTGGTGGAGCAAGGTGAACTGAAAAAAGAAGACGTGACCATGGGCGCCATCAGCGCCTGGGCCAAGGCCCATCCGCAGCGCATCCCGGAACTGTTGGCGAGCAACCCCAGCTACGTGTTCTTCAGCGCCCGCCCCGACAGCAACGAAGGCCCACGCGGCTCGTTGAACGTGCCGCTGACCGCCGGCTACAGCGTGGCGGTGGACCGCAAGGTGATTCCGTTGGGCAGTCTGTTGTGGCTATCGACCACCAAGCCGGATGGCTCGCCCATCGCCAGGCCCGTGGCCGCGCAGGACACCGGGGGTGCCATTACTGGCGAAGTGCGGGCGGACTTGTTCTGGGGCACGGGTGCAGCGGCAGGTGAGTTGGCCGGGAATATGAAGCAGCAGGGGCAGATCTGGATGTTGTGGCCTAAAGGCGCGGCGTTGCCGCAGCTGCCCGAAACACTCTAAGCGCGAGCTTGACGTGGCGAGGGAGCTTGCTCCCTCGCCACAGATGATCCCCTTCTACAGGGGGTTTATGCCGGCTGTCAGATCGAGACGAAGAAGAAACTCGCAATCAACGCCATCCCCGCGAACCACACCAGCGAACGCAGGATCGCCCAGTCCGCCACATAACAAATGATGTACAACAGGCGACTGGTGATAAACAACACCGCCAGCACATTGATCGTCACCAACTCCGCCGTACCGGCCAGGTGCGCGATGATCACCGCCGCCGCAAACGCCGGGGTGACTTCAAAACTGTTGAGCTGAGCGTTGTGGGCGCGTTTGGCGAACCCATCGAGGGTTTCCAGGAACGCACGCGGGTCATGGTTCTGCCGAGGCCCGAACTTGCCGCCGCTGAACTTGGCCACCCCCGTGCACAGGTAAGGCAGGAAAATTGCGATCAACACACACCAGAAGGCCACCGTCATCACTGATTCCTTTTTTGTTTTCAAACAGAAATTAGAGTTTTAGCACTAAATATCGCAAGCCGCACTCCCCGCTATGAACCGCTACACCACCAAAGGTTCTATCCGCCATTTCACGCTTGCCTTGCAACATCACGCCGCTGCTGCGGTCCATCCCCCACTGATGCACCCACACCCAACCTCCAAGGACCCCGGATGCTTGAACTTGTCGCCGCCTTCATCTGCCTCACCACCCTGCTCACCTATGTGAACTTCCGTTTTATCGGCCTGCCCCCCACCATCGGCGTGATGGTCACGGCCCTGGTGTTTTCCCTGATTCTGCAAGGCCTGAGCTTTATCGGTTACCCAGGCCTGGAAGAACGCATCCAGCAACTGATCGGCCAGATCGACTTCGGCGACCTGCTGATGAACTGGATGCTCTCGTTCCTGCTGTTCGCCGGCGCCTTGCACGTCAACCTGAGCGACCTGCGCAGCTACCGCTGGCCCATCGGCCTGCTGGCGACCTTCGGCGTGTTGATCGCCACCGTAGTGATCGGCAGCCTGGCGTATTACATCTTCGCCCTGTTTGGCTGGCACGTGAGCTTCCTCTACTGCCTGCTGTTTGGCGCACTGATCTCGCCCACCGACCCGATTGCGGTGCTGGGTGTGCTGCGTACCGCCAACGCCTCGAAACCTTTGAAAACCACCATCGTCGGCGAGTCGCTGTTCAACGACGGCACGGCGGTAGTGGTGTTTACCGTGTTACTGGGCATCGCGCAGTTGGGCGAGACGCCAACCGTGGGCGCCACGGCCATGCTGTTCGCCCATGAAGCGCTGGGCGGCGTGGTGTTCGGCGGCCTGATCGGCTACCTCGTGTACCTGATGATCAAGAGCATCGAGCAGCACCAGATCGAGGTGATGCTGACCCTCGCCCTAGTGATCGGCGGCTCGGCAATGGCCACCGAACTGCACGTCTCCGCGCCGATTGCGATGGTGGTCGCGGGCCTGATCATTGGCAACCTGGGCCGCAAGCTGGCGATGAACGACATGACGCGCCGCTACCTCGACGGTTTCTGGGAATTGCTCGATGACATGCTCAACGCCCTGCTGTTCGCCTTGATCGGCATGGAGTTGCTGCTGTTGCCCTTCAACTGGCTGCATGTATTCGCCGCCAGCTTGCTCGCGGTGGCCATCCTGCTTTCGCGCCTGCTGACAGTGGCTCCGGCGATCTTGCTGCTGCGCCGCTGGCGAACGGTGCCGCGCGGCACCATCCGCATCCTCACGTGGGGCGGTCTGCGCGGCGGGGTGTCGGTAGCGTTGGCCCTGGCCCTGCCGCTGGGTCCTGAGCGGGACCTGCTGCTGAGCATCACCTACATCGTGGTGCTGTCGTCGATCCTGTTGCAGGGCTTGAGCATCGGCAAGCTGGTCAAGCGCGTGACCCGCGATGACCCCCAGGCCAGCGCCGAGCCTCACTGATCCTTGCGAGTCGGCTGCGGATGCCTCGGGTCCGCAGTCTTCTTGTTCGGCAGGCTGCTTTCACTACGAATCTGCGCATGACTGATAAGCGCAAAGATAAAACTGCCACCGATGATATTGCCCGCCAACGTCGGCCCGGCGAACACCAGCCAGAAGTCTTTCCATGGCAATTCGCCGGCAAACACCAGGTAGGACACTTCGGCAGAGCCGACGACGATGTGGGTGAAGTCACCCAAGGCCATGAGGTAGGTGATCAGGATGATGATCCACAGCTTGGCGCTTTCCATCGACGGGATCATCCACACCATGGTCGCGATCATCCAGCCGGAGACGATGCCTTTGGCAAACATCTGCCCGGGATCGTTCTCCATGACCTTGCGCCCGATCTCAAGGAAGGCCAGGTCGGTCTTGGTGTCGAAGATCGGCAAGTGCAGCATCACGTAGGCCACCAGCAAGGTGCCGCACAGGTTGCCCACCAGCACCACCGACCACAGCCGCAACAGGCGCCCGGCATTGGCCAGGGTGGGTTTGCTCATCACCGGCAGCACGGCGGTCAGGGTGTTTTCGGTGAACAGTTGCTGGCGCGCAAGAATCACCGCGAGGAAACCTGCGCAGTAGCCGAAGCTGGCGATCACCTTGAATTCCTCGCCGTCCGGCAGGCGCGAGTTGAGCAGGCCCATGCCCATCAGCGACAGGCCCATGGTCAGGCCGGCGGCGAGCGCAGACCACCACAACGCGGCCACATTGCGCTCCAGCTCCTGGTCGCCCTGGGTCCGGATGATTTCATGTAGAACCGCCGCGCGAGGCGGCTGGTTCTTGTCCACATCGGCCTGTTCTTCCTGCGACAGGTTGGGGGTCTTGCCGTCTGTTTGAGTGGCCATGATCGCGTGCGTCCAAGGGGTGCCTGTAGCTACGACACGCCGTGACGGTAGCTGTTCATTTAAAGCGGAATACGCCAGGCCTTGGCCATTTCCACGGTGGTGGAACTGATCGGTTTGCTCCACGGTTTATTACGCGCCTTATAGTTTTGAACAATGTCTTCAAGCGCGGCGTTGAACTCACCTGGCGTGGTGGCATTGGCCAGCTTGAGGGCGACCCGGTGCAACAGTTCAACGTTGGACGCCGGCTGGCCCGGGCGGAAAAGCGACGGGTAGATGACCTCACGCGTGAAGTTCTCGGCTTTCACCGCGATGTCGCGTCTCTTCATTTCGGCGACAGCACGGGTCATCACCTTGGACAAGGGTGAAGTCGCGCCCCGCTTGGCCGCCACCTGCAACAGTTGTTGGAAATTGTGCTGCCCTGCCGCATTCAAGCGCCCCCCCAGCCACTCGACGTGCTCAGGTCGACGGGCCAGCGCATCCAGATTGCGCAGCGCTGCGGCGATCTTCGGGGTGATCGTCAAGACGTCGCTGACCCGATTGGCCTCACTGACGGCACTGTTCAAGGCTTGCAAGGCTTGCTGCGCAGTCTTTCGAAACGTCAGTGCATCCGCAGCGGCCGGGTCTTTTTTCAGCTGTTCCTGCACGCCAGCCAGCAGGGTGTCATCCATCGCTAGTACCGCGCTCTCCATTGACGCGAACGTATGACGTTCGCGCGCCGTTTCCCGTGCGCCCAGATGAGCCGTCACCGCCTGATGGGCCTTTGCCTGCAGGTGTTTTTTCTGCTCGGGGGTCATGGTGAAGTTGACGGTGCCGTTGAACATGCCGCGAAAGTCGCCTTTGTCCGTGTTCAGCGGCAAGGTCACCGTCTGGTCGGCATAGGCCTTGAGTCGCTCTGCTTGATAAGCCCCGGCAGCCGCGTGTGGCGTGCCGGTCACCTTATCGATGATATTGCTGATAAATCCGCCGCTTTTTACCGGTGCGGTCTCGTCGGACTCGAACTTGACGACCAACGACTCAGGCTGGCTCAACGGGCCTTGCGGCTGCGATGACCCGACTACGCCGGGCGCGGGCGTATTGGCGAGCAGTCCACCGTCCTGGAAAGCCGTGGCTTCTGCCACTTCCTGAAACCCATGGCCTTGTTCTTGCGGGCTCTTGAACAACCCCGGCAGCGAGCCTGAAATACGTGCGGCGCGGGCGATATCCATGTCCGGCGTCAGGCCGGCGTTGAACACCACCAATTGCGGGCGGCCATCGAACATGCCGGTGCCGGTGATATTCAGTTGCTTGATCGCCGGAATATGGCGGCTCAACACCTCAAGGTCACGAAAGGTCGGCGCGCCACCGGCACTCAGCCTGTCGGCAATCTTCATCACTTCGCCAGCCCGGGTGTCCCTGGGCGTCTCGGCGATGTGGGCGAGGATCGACTTGCGCGACTCGTTGCGCATCATCTCTTCCAGGGGAGAAGCCTCGGTTTGCAAGCGCGGCAGCAGGGTCAGCAACAGCTGGGAAATATTGCCGGCAGGCCCAGGCAAACGCCCGGCGAGCTTGCCGAGTTTGGAGCTGATGCTTTGCAGCCAGGCCGTCACCGGGTCTTTGCTATTGAGCAGGCTGGGCAGGTCGAGGCCGTTCGACAGCTCGCCGAACGTCTTGGCGTTCATGCCACTGGCAAGCAAGGTGGCGGAAATCGCGCCGGCAGAGGAGCCGGAAATCACCTTCACTCCTTGCAGTTTCCTGCCATCTTCCAGCGCCTGCACCATCCCCGGAAAGGCGATGCCCTTGGCGCCGCCGCCGCTGAGCACCAGGTGGCTGGGTGGTGGCGGTGACACCTCTACATCCACTCGCCCATCGTCATGGCGATGGAGGCTCAGTTTGCGGGGGCCCACGTCTTTGACCAGAGGCGTCTTCACGTCCTGGTCGATGGCTGGAGGCGACGGGGGCTGGATCTGTACAGGGGAACTGGTGACTTTCATACACAGGCTCTCGCTTCAGGATGTAGTCCTGAGTGATGAGAGAGCCTGGGAAAGATCCACGCGGAATAGTCTGGTAAAGCAAATCAGACCGTCGCGGGGTTACTCGTCCTGAAACTGGTCCTTCACGTACTTGATTTCAGTGCGACCGTGGGGCGCCGGCAGGCCGTCTTCGCCGAGGTTGACGAAGACCATTTTTTCCACGGTGAGGATGCTTTTGCGTGTGATCTTGTTGCGCACTTCACAGGTCAGGGTGATGGAGGTGCGGCCGAACTCGGTGGCGGTGATGCCCAGTTCGATGATGTCGCCCTGGCGCGAGGCGCTGACGAAGTTGATTTCGGAGATGTACTTGGTCACCACGCGCTGGTTGCCCAGTTGGACGATCGCGTAGATCGCCGCTTCTTCGTCGATCCAGCGCAGCAGGCTGCCGCCGAACAGGGTGCCGTTGGGGTTGAGGTCTTCGGGTTTTACCCATTTGCGGGTGTGGAAGTTCATGGTCACTCCAAAGCGTCTTGCCGAATGATGGGCGACATCATGGCAGAGGCCGCGCCAGAGCTCTATGAGGCATTGCCTATCACGCCCATGAGGGATCTTCATGTGTCCGACAGAAAGGCTTGGGAAGTCTGGCGCACACGGCTATAATCGGCGCCGTTTCAAAACGGTCATATCAAATTGTTACCGTTTTCCCGCCACCTGTCCGAGGGGCGCTGCAGCAGGTTCAACCTGTCAGGCTCGGATGGGGCGTTGTCCGGCTGTTATCACCTGGCCAGATACTAAACGCACAACGGCGCCCATTCGCACACTACGAATGGAGGCTCTCTATGAGCGCTGTCAACACGCCTGCAGATTTCACCGACTACAAAGTCGCCGACATGTCCCTCGCTGCCTGGGGCCGTCGCGAAACCTTTATCGCCGAATCCGAAATGCCAGCCCTGATGGGTCTGCGTCGCAAATATGCCGGCGAGCAACCGCTCAAGGGCGCGAAGATCCTCGGCTGCATCCACATGACCATCCAGACTGCCGTGCTGATCGAAACCCTGGTTGCCCTGGGTGCCGAAGTGCGTTGGTCGTCCTGCAACATCTTCTCGACCCAAGACCAGGCCGCTGCTGCCATCGCCGCTGCCGGTATCGCGGTTTACGCCTGGAAAGGCGAGACCGAAGAAGAGTACGAGTGGTGCCTGGAGCAAACCATCCTCAAGGATGGCGCGCCTTGGGATGCCAACATGATCCTCGACGACGGCGGCGACCTGACCGAGCTGCTGCACAAGAAATACCCGGCGATCCTCGACCGCGTCCACGGCGTGACCGAAGAAACCACCACCGGCGTACACCGCCTGCTGGACATGCTGGCCAAGGGCGAGCTGAAAATCCCGGCCATCAACGTCAACGACTCGGTGACCAAGAGCAAGAACGACAACAAGTACGGCTGCCGTCACAGCCTGAACGACGCCATCAAGCGCGGCACCGACCACCTGCTGTCGGGCAAGCAAGCCCTGGTGATCGGCTACGGTGACGTGGGCAAGGGTTCGTCCCAGTCCCTGCGTCAGGAAGGCATGATCGTCAAGGTTTCCGAAGTTGACCCGATCTGCGCCATGCAAGCCTGCATGGACGGTTTCGAAGTGGTTTCGCCGTTCATCGACGGCCAGAACGACGGCACCGAAGCGAGCATCGACAAGGCCCTGCTGGGCAAGATCGACCTGATCGTGACCACCACCGGCAACGTCAATGTTTGCGACGCAAACATGCTCAAAGCCCTGAAGAAGCGCGCTGTTGTCTGCAACATCGGCCACTTCGACAACGAGATCGACACCGCTTTCATGCGCAAGAACTGGGCATGGGAAGAAGTGAAGCCACAGGTACACAAGGTTCACCGTACCGGTGCGGGCGATTTCGACCCACAGAACGACGACTACCTGATCCTGCTGGCCGAAGGCCGCCTGGTTAACCTGGGCAACGCCACTGGCCACCCTAGCCGCATCATGGACGGCTCGTTCGCCAACCAGGTACTGGCGCAGATCTTCCTGTTCGGCCAGAAATACGCCGACCTGTCGCCGGCCCAGAAAGCCGAGCGCCTGACCGTGGAAGTACTGCCGAAGAAACTCGACGAAGAAGTGGCCCTGGAAATGGTCCGCGGCTTCGGCGGCGTGGTGACTCAACTGACCAAGACCCAGGCCGACTACATCGGCGTGACCGTTGAAGGTCCGTTCAAGCCGCACGCTTACCGCTACTAAGTAACCCGCTCTCTCCTTGTCGGAGCGGGCTTGTGTGGGAGCGGGCTTGCCCGCGATGGCGGTGGGTCAGTTGAAGAATGTATCGACTGACCCACTGAAATCGCGGGCAAGCCCGCTCCCACATTGACGGTGAACACCTTCCGGTTTTTTGAGTTTCCAAGGATACGACCATGTCCCAAGACCGTCGCTACAGCTTCGAGTTCTTCCCGACCAAGACCGATGCTGGGCATGAAAAACTGATGGCGACTGCCAAGCAGTTGGCCAGCTACAACCCCGACTTCTTTTCCTGCACCTACGGCGCCGGCGGCTCGACCCGTGACCGCACGATCAACACCGTGTTGCAGCTGGAAAGCGAAGTCAAAGTTCCCGCCGCTCCGCACTTGTCGTGCGTGGGCGACAGCAAGGCCGACCTGCGCGGCCTGCTGACCCAATACAAGGCTGCCGGCATCAAGCGCATCGTCGCCCTGCGCGGTGACCTGCCGTCCGGCATGGGCATCGCCAGCGGCGAGCTGCGCTACGCCAATGACCTGGTGAACTTCATCCGCGAAGAAAGCGGCGACCACTTCCATATCGAAGTGGCGGCCTACCCGGAGATGCACCCCCAGGCACGCAACTTCGAAGACGATTTGCAGAACTTCGTGCGCAAGGCCAACGCCGGCGCCGACAGCGCGATCACCCAGTACTTCTTCAACGCCGACAGCTACTTCTACTTCGTCGAGCGTGTACGGGCCATGGGTGTGAACATCCCGATCGTGCCGGGCATCATGCCGATCACCAACTACAGCAAGCTCGCGCGCTTCTCCGACGCCTGCGGCGCCGAGATCCCACGCTGGGTGCGCAAACAACTGGAAGCCTACGGCGACGACGTCAAAAGCATCCAGGCGTTCGGCGAGCAGGTCATCAGCGAAATGTGTGAACGTTTGTTGCAAGGTGGCGCGCCCGGCCTGCACTTCTATACCCTCAACCAGGCCGATCCTAGCCTGGCAATCTGGAACAACCTCAAGCTGCCCCGCTAAGGTCTGTTCGCAGTTGCACCCGGGCCCTCGTCAACGCGAGGGCCTTTGTCGTTTTAATACTCCCGGAATGGAAGCCAGCAGTACATGAATACAGCATCCCCGACTCCCCGCCCGCAGCTGGTTTACCTGGTATTCGGCGCCGAGACCTACCATCAGGAAGCGGTATTCAGCATCGCCAGTGCCCTGTCCCACCTGGGCGGCCCCCAGGACATGCCACTGGACATCCAGGTGTTCAGCGACAACCCGGCGCCCTATCGCGACCTGCCGGTGCACGTCCACACCCTGGACGACGCCACCCGCCAACGCTGGAGCGAGCCCCACGGCTACCATTTCCGCACCAAGCACGTGCTGTTGCGCCAGGTCCTCGAAACTTCGGAACGTGCGCTGCTGATCGACACCGACACGTTTTTCCACGACTCGCCCATGGCCCTGTTCGAACGCGTCGCGCCCGGCACGGTGCTGTGCAACGCCTTCCACGCCAAGTACGGCGATAACCGCGAAAGCGTGCTGTACAGCGCCCTGGCCAAAATTCTGGCCGACAAGGGCCTGGCCGATGACGACATGCCGCTGCTCAACTCCGGCGTGATGGGCCTGGCGCAGCAGGACGCGCATTTGCTGGACCGCTCCATCGAACTGATGGACGAATTGTTCCCCCTGGCTCAGGGCGCCTACACCCTGGAAGAGTTCTGCCTGTCGGTGGTCGCCTACCGCACCGTCAACGTACGCCAGTGCCCGGACCTGATCCACCACTACTGGAGCCGCAAGCAGCTGTTTCGCGCCAAGGTCAAGGCGTGGATCGCCAAGCATGGCGCCGCCCCGACCTGCGCCCACGCCCTGGCCGACACGCGCAAGGTCTCCGCGCACCTGCCGCGTCCACCGCGCCTGCAACGCCTGATGTACAAGCTGATCACCCTGGCCCTGCCCAAGCGCAAGCAGCAGTTCATCCGCGAAATCCTCTACGGCTGCTACGAGCACGAAAACGAGTTCGACCAGGCGTGCGGCCCGGTTTGGTGGGACAAGGCCAAGCAAAACCAGGCCGAGCGGCAGAAGTGCCCGGTGGATGCCCATCAACTGGAGCACTGGTTCGCCAACCCCTTGGTGCGCCTGATTCTGGGCGAGCGCCGCGCGGCGATCTACGAACACCTGATGACCTCGCCGACAAAATAGCGCGGGCCGCAGATGCTCGTGCCAGAGCTTTTCTTTAGGGCCCCAGCGTCGTAACCTCAGGGCATGCCCGTCATCCTGAAGCTTGCGACCGCTGCCCTTTTCACTTGCCTGAGCCTGGCGGCTTATGGCGAGAAACTGCGCATTGTCACCGAGCCCTGGGCGCCCTATGTCTACGATGACCAGGGCAGCATGCGCGGGCTGGACTACGAAACCACGGTGATCGTGTTCCAACGCCTGGGGGTCGATGTCGACTGGCAGTTCCTGCCCTGGAAGCGCTGCCTGGCGATGCTCGACCAAGGCCACGCTGACGGCGCGCTGGATATTTTCCACAGCCACGAGCGCGACACGCAGTTGCTCTACCCCAGCGAACCGCTGTCGGAAGTCGAGTTCGTGCTGTTCTACGCCAACGAGCATCCTCATCCCGCCAACAGCCTCGACGACCTGCGCGGCCTCACCGTCGGCACTTCGCCGGGCTACCTGTATGGCGGTGCATTCAGCGAGTCCAGCTTGTTCAACCGCGAGCCGGCCCCCAGCCATGAAGCCAACTTCGGCAAATTGCTGCTGGGGCGCATCGATCTGGTGATCACCGACCGACGCGTCGGCCAGCATGTGATCAAGGCGTTGGGCCTGGAGGGCAAGGTCAGCCAGGCGCCGGTGGTGGTCAGCCGCCAGCAGCAATTCCTCGCGGTGCGCCGTGGCGCCGGCATGGACCTGCTGGTGCAGCGCTTCGCCGCCGAACTCAAGCGTTTCAAGCAGGAGCCCGCATACATCGCCCTGAGCGCCAAATACGGTGGATTCCAAGCCATTACGGCCTCTGAACACGCCGTTGAGCAGCAGGAAAGCAGCGCGCCGTGATTGCTCTGTTATACTCCGGCCTTTCCGCCAGGCTTACGCCCGGCCGCTGAGGTCTTGAAAAAGGCACCCAACCCCGCTACAGCGCAGCTTTCAGCCCGCGCGAGCCGGTGGAGTGCCCGCCAGACGCAGCAGGACCGGACGGGATAACGCTCCCCTAAGCGTCATTCACGCCCGGCAAGATTATCCCTTTGGGCCAAGCCCTAACTAAAACAGGATTACTCATGTCCTTTGCTTCCCTCGGTCTCTCCGAGGCTTTAGTCCGCGCCATCGAGGCAGCGGGCTATACCGAGCCTACTCCGGTGCAACAGCGGGCCATTCCCGCCGTGTTGCAAGGTCGCGACCTGATGGTTGCGGCTCAGACAGGTACTGGTAAAACCGGCGGCTTCGCCCTCCCGATTCTGGAGCGGTTGTTTCCCAATGGTCACCCGGACAAATCCCAGCGTCACGGCCCGCGCCAACCGCGCGTACTGGTCCTGACCCCCACCCGCGAACTCGCCGCCCAGGTGCACGACAGCTTCAAGCTGTATGCCCGCGACTTGAAGTTCGTCAGTGCCTGCATCTTCGGCGGCGTCGGCATGAACCCACAGGTTCAGGCCATGTCCCGTGGCGTAGACGTACTGGTTGCCTGCCCGGGTCGTTTGCTCGACCTGTGCGGCCAAGGCAGCGTCGACCTGTCCCACGTGGAAATCCTCGTGCTGGACGAAGCCGACCGCATGCTCGACATGGGCTTTGTCCATGACGTGAAAAAGGTCCTCGCGCGCCTGCCGGCCAAACGCCAGAACCTGCTGTTCTCGGCCACGTTCTCCAACGACATCACCGCCCTGGCCGGCAAGCTGCTGCACAACCCGGAACGCATCGAAGTCACGCCGCCGAACACCACGGTCGAGCGGATCGAGCAACGCGTGTTCCGCCTGCCTGCCAGCCACAAGCGTGCGCTGCTGGCCCACCTGATCACCGCCGGCGCGTGGGAACAGGTGCTGGTCTTCACCCGTACCAAGCACGGCGCCAACCGCCTGGCCGAGTACCTGGACAAGCACGGCCTCACCGCCGTCGCCATCCACGGCAACAAGAGCCAGAACGCGCGCACCAAAGCCCTGGCCGACTTCAAGGCCGGCAGCGTGCGCATCCTGGTGGCCACCGATATCGCCGCCCGCGGCCTGGATATCGACCAGCTGCCACACGTGGTCAACTTCGAGCTGCCAAACGTTGATGAAGACTACGTGCACCGTATCGGCCGTACCGGCCGTGCCGGTCGTTCGGGCGAGGCCATCTCGCTGGTTGCGCCGGACGAAGAGAAACTGCTGAAAAGCATCGAACGCATGACCAAGCAGAAAATCGCCGACGGCGACCTGATGGGCTTCGATGCCAGCGCCGTAGAGGCCGAAAAGCCAGAAGTGCGCGAGCGTCCGGACGTGCGTAACCCACGCAACCCACGCGGTCCGAAGGGCGATGGCCCGAACGGCGGCGGTGGTGGCGGTGGCCGTCGCGACAAGGGCAAGGACAAGGGCGGCAAAGACAAAGCGCCCACCAATGGCCGTGGCGAACGCCCAGCCCGCGAACAGAAGCCCCGTGAAGGCACCCCGGCCCGCGAACAGCGCCAGCCGAGCCAACAGCCACCACGCGCCGCCGCTGACCGCGCCCCGGACGAGTTCCTCGACGACGACGTGGACAACTTCGGCAACCGCGTAGACTACGTGCCCCAGGCCAAACCGGCCCAGGGCCGTGGCCGTCGTCCAGGTGCTCCGGCACAGGGCGCAGGCGCCGGTGCGCCACGTAGCGGCCAGCCGCAGGGCGGTCGTCAGAACGCGCCGCGCAACAGCAGCGGCGGCACCACCGGTACGCCACCGGCCAAGCGCAGCGGCCCACGCAGCGGTGCGCCACGTGACGGCCAGGCCCGTCGCGAAGATTCGCGCAGCAACAACCGCCGCCCGGCCCGTGACGACCAGCCGCGTTCGTCCGAGCCAGCGGTGCAGAACCCGCGCGGTGGCCCGGCACCAAAGATCATCCACAAGGAGTCGAAGGCTGATCGCTTCCCGACACCTGAGCAGTTGGATCAACTGCCAGGCCGCCCTCGTGGTGAGAAACCAGCGCTGCTGACTCGCAACCGCTGAGTTTCAACGCCTCATAAAAATGCCCCGCCTCTCACGACGCGGGGCATTTTTTTGCCTCAACAAAAACGAACAGGCTCTTCTGTGGGAGCTGGCTTGCCTGCGATGCGGGCACCTCGGTGTGTCAGTAGCACCTGGGTGATGCTATCGCAGGCAAGCCAGCTCCCACACAAGCCAGCTCCCACATTGATTGCATTCCAGGCATAAAAAAACCGGATCCTCAGGATCCGGTTTTTCCGTGTAAAAACAGAAATTACTTCTGCTTCACACCTTCCAGCGAGATGTCCAGGTCAACGGTCTGCGAAGAAGGACCTGGGCCCTTGATGCCGAAGTCGTTCAGGTTGACGGTGGTCTTGGCGTTGAAGCCAGCACGTTCGCCGCCCCATGGATCCTTGCCTTCACCGTTGAAGGTAGCCTTGAAGGTCACAGGCTTGGTCACGCCGTGGAAAGTCAGGTCGCCAGTCACGTCGGCCGTCTTGTCGCCGGTGGATTTAACCGCGGTAGACACGAACTTGGCGTCGGCGAACTTGGCAACGTCCAGGAAGTCTTTGCTGGCGATGTGCTTGTCACGCTCAGCGTGGTTGGACCACAGGCTGGCGGTTTTCACATCGACGGCGATCTTGCTGGCTTCAGGCTTGGTGGCATCCCAGCTGAATGTGCCATCCCAGTCCTTGAAAGTACCGTGGATGAAGCTGTAGCCCAGGTGGCTGATTTTCCAATCGATGAAGGCGTGCTGGCCTTCCTTGTCGATCTTGTAGTCAGCGGCCATCGCCGAACCTGCGGACAACAGCGCAGAACCAAGTGCCAGAGCGGCGAGAGTCTTTTTCAACATGCTTTCTATTCCTTGTGAGTCGAGGTTGAACATCAGGCTTTGCGCCCCAGCATTCGCGTCAGGGTCACATCACGATCAATGAAGTGGTGTTTCAGGGCAGCCGCGCCGTGCAACCCGGCGAAGACCACCAATACCCAGGCGAGGTACAAGTGCACCACACCCGCGGTATCTGCCTGGTCCGGTAGCCCGGAAACCAAGGCAGGAATCTCAAACAGGCCAAACACCGGGATACCGACACCGTCTGCGGTGGAAATCAGGTAACCGGCGATCATCACGGCAAACAGCCCGAGATACAGGAACCCGTGGCCAAACGCGGCACCCAGGCGGGTCATGCGGCTGTAGCTGGCCAGCGGAGGCGGCGGCGGACTGACCAGGCGCCAGACGATGCGCACCAGCATGATGGCGAACAGCGTGATGCCAATGCTCTTGTGCAGGTCCGGCGCGTCTTTGCGCCAGGCGCTGTAGTAGTCGAGGCCGACCATCCACAAACCCAATGCGAACAAGCCAAACACCACCAGGGCGACGCCCCAGTGCAAAACCATGCTGACCCAGCCGTAGCGGGCCGGTGAATTGCGTAACTGCATGTACTTAATCCCGTAAGAGCTGCGCCCAAGACTAGCGCGTTACCTATCGAATTAAAGCGGAAAATTTCGCTTTGAAATATCGAGAAATGCGATCTTGAGGGTATGAAGCCTAAATTAACCTCGGATTAAGGACTATCCCGAAGAAACGTGACAGACCGTCCTGTGTTTACTGCCAATTCATCCGTAATGGGTTGTGACACAGCCGCCCATTGCATAGGCTTGCGCGATTGTGGCTTCGAGGAGATGAACGATGGGCTTGAACAACCAGTGGATGCAACGCGACCTCGCGGTGCTGTGGCATCCCTGCACCCAGATGAAAGACCACCAGCAACTGCCGCTGATCCCGATCAAACGGGGCGAAGGCGTGTGGCTGGAAGACTTCGAAGGCAAGCGCTACCTCGACGCCGTCAGTTCCTGGTGGGTCAACGTATTCGGCCATGCCAACCCGCGCATCAACCAGCGCATCAAGGATCAGGTCGATCAGCTTGAGCATGTGATCCTTGCCGGCTTCAGCCACCAGCCAGTGATCGAGCTGTCCGAGCGCCTGGTCAAGATGACGCCCGAGGGCCTGACCCGGTGCTTCTACGCCGATAACGGTTCGTCCTGCATCGAAGTCGCGCTGAAAATGAGCTTTCACTACTGGCTCAACCGTGGCCAGCCGAACAAAAAGCGCTTCGTCACCCTGACCAACAGCTACCACGGCGAAACCATCGCCGCGATGTCGGTGGGCGACGTGCCGCTGTTTACCGAAACCTACAAGGCGCTGCTGCTCGACACCATCAAGGTGCCCAGCCCGGATTGCTACCTGCGCCCCGAGGGCGTGAGCTGGGAAGACCACTCGCGCGCGATGGCCCAGGTGATGGAACAGACCCTGGCCGAGCACCACGCCACCGTCGCCGCGGTGATCATCGAGCCGCTGATCCAGGGCGCGGGCGGCATGCGCATGTACCACCCGGTGTACCTCAAGCTGCTGCGCGAAGCCTGCGACCGCTACGGCGTGCACCTGATCCACGACGAAATCGCCGTGGGCTTCGGCCGCACCGGCAGCATGTTCGCCTGTGAACAGGCCGGCATCCGCCCGGACTTCCTGTGCCTGTCCAAGGCCCTGACCGGCGGCTACCTGCCGCTGGCGGCCGTGGTCACCACCGATGACGTGTACGACGCCTTCTACGACGACTACCCGACCCTGCGCGCCTTCCTGCATTCCCACAGCTATACCGGCAACCCGCTGGCATGCGCGGCGGCGTTGGCGACGCTGGATATCTTCGAAGAAGACAACGTCATCGAAAACAACAAGGCCCTGGCCCAGCGCATGGCCAGCGCCACCGCGCACCTGGTGGACCACCCCCACGTCTCGGAAGTGCGCCAGACCGGCATGGTGCTGGCCATCGAGATGGTCCAGGACAAAGCCACCAAGACCGCCTACCCGTGGCAGGAACGCCGTGGCCTGAAGGTGTTCGAACACGCCCTGGAACGCGGCGCGCTGCTGCGGCCGCTGGGCAGCGTGGTGTACTTCCTGCCGCCGTATGTGATTACGCCGGAGCAGATCGACTTCCTCGCCGAGGTGGCCAGTGAAGGGATCGACATCGCCACCAACAGCAGCGTGAGTGTTGCGGTGCCGAAGGACTTCCACCCAGATTTCCGCGACCCGGGCTGATTCCCCACCCTTGATCGTTCCCACGCTCCGCGTGGGAATGCAGCCTTGGACGCTCCGCGTCCGCCCTGCACACTTCAGAGAACAGAAATGAGACTGTCCCGTTTTTTCACCGACACCCCGCTGAGCCTCGGTGACGTTGAGTTGCCCGAAGCCCAGGCGCACTACATCAGCCGCGTGTTGCGCATGGTCGAAGGCGACGCCGTGCAACTGTTCGACGGCTCCGGCCAGGAGTTCCTCGGCAGCCTGCTGGAAGTCGGCAAAAAGCGCGTCACCGTGCAACTCACCGAGCGCTTCGACGGCCAGACCGAATCCCCGCTGCACATCCACCTCGGCCAGGGCCTGTCCCGTGGCGAGCGGATGGATTGGGCGATTCAGAAAGCCACCGAGTTGGGCGTCAACGCGATCACGCCGATTTTCAGCGAGCGCTGTGAAGTACGCCTCAAGGACGAACGCGCCGACAAACGCCTGCTGCACTGGCGCCAAGTGGCGATCAGCGCCTGCGAGCAATGCGGGCGTTCGACGGTGCCGGTGATTCACCCGCCGCTGCTGCTGGCGGATTGGTTGAAGCAGACCGAGGCGGATTTGAAGCTGGTGCTGCACCCGGTGGCCGAGCCGATGGTCAGCCATGCCAAGCCTGCAAGCCTGGCGTTTTTGATCGGGCCCGAGGGTGGGTTGACCGATGGCGAAGTCGAGGTTGCCCAAGCTGCCGGTTACCACGCCGCGCGCCTTGGGCCGCGGGTGTTGCGTACTGAAACTGCGCCCGTCGTTGCACTGGCAGTAGCTCAACAACTTTGGGGCGACTTCTAACGCCCCTGTGCAAACCCAATTAAAACTGTGGGAGCTGGCTTGCCTGCGATAGCGGTGTGTCAGCTTGCA
>NZ_ANNV01000071.1 GCF_000346755.1 Pseudomonas sp. CBZ-4
CCCCCCCCCCCGGCAGTCCCACTGACGGCACGAGTAAGCCCTGGCACATAATTGTCGTGGTATCCTCGCGCGAATAAAGTCGTACATTTACGATACATTCGAGAGGCAAAGGAACCGTGCCGGAACAAAGAAAACAGGTCGGCAACACCATTGACGCGTCAGGAAAAAATGCAACCACCGTAGAAAGACTTGAGTCACTTACATTCTTGCGTTTTATTGCAGCGCTCGTGGTGGTTATATTCCATTACGGATCAGACACTTTCTTCTATACGAACTTGCCAACCATACTGAATTGCGGGCCGATCATGGTCACTTTCTTTTTTGTCCTGTCCGGCTTTGTGCTGGCTATATCCAATACAAAAAAGACTATCTCCGCCTCACAGTTTTATGTGAACAGAGTGGCAAGAATCCTGCCAATCTATTTAATCGCTCTGTTGGCTTTCATGGTAATGACAAGAAGCTCTTTCAACGGGACATTCTTGTTGTCTGCCACCCTTATCCAATCGTGGTTCCCGACTAAAGCCACCACCTTGGATTACCCGGGATGGTCCGTTTCAGTAGAAATGTTTTTTTACGCCATTTGCCCACTGCTGCTTTTTCTAAGCAGCGCCAAGAAAAAATCGAGTCTCGGCTTATGGCTTGCCTGCGCCGTACTTCTCTGGATTGCCAGCCAGGTCATACTCAGCTACTACAGTCGTACCAGCCACCATGAAGGCGCCGGCACCCTCTCGCACGCCTTGATTAACTATTTCCCGCCTTCACACCTGTGCAGTTTCGTCCTGGGCTTTACCGCTGGGCTCTTTTTCAAGGCCGGCGTATGGCGCCAGGTAATCGGTGAAAAGACTGCACTTCTTCTCAGCCTTTTGCTATTCGCCATCATTGGCAAAGTCATTGACTACGGCCCCAACATAGACGCTGCAATAGGCGAGCATTTAGCGTATGCGAGCAGCTTCACCGCGATTCTATTCACGCCTGCGATCTATTTATGTGCAATCGCAAATAACCTGCTTAAAAAAATAGCATGTATGCCGGCACTCGTAATACTCGGGGAGTCCAGCTACTCGCTTTACATCCTGCAAGCACCGGCCCATCTTGCTTTTCAGAGAATCCCTTCCCAGTACATTTCTGAGTCCAGCACTGTTAATTTTTCCATCTTCGTCGTGATGCTGGTGTTGCTGTCTATCGCCTCGTACTTCCTGATTGAAAAGACAGTTTCAAAAATTATAAAAACCGCTTACACAAAACGCATTATGCGAGCGCCCACAGAGGCTGAAGTTGCGGTGTAAACATACCCATCAAATCGCAGACAATAAAAAACCCCGTAGACGTTAATCTACGGGGTTTTCAAGAGTGGAGGCCGAGGTCGGAATCGAACCGGCGTAGGTGGATTTGCAATCCACTGCATAACCATTTTGCTACTCGGCCTCAAACGATCAATGCCCTAATCACTGGCACTCACCGCATGCAAACTTGAGTGGGCTAATGAAGCCTGCCTCTACTCTAACTCATTGAATACAATGAAGTTTTTAATGCTTCGTTGCGTTCGATGGGCGCCATTATGTACGTATTTGCCAAAGCGTGCAACCCCTTGATTTCAAAAATATTTCGCAGCGCTTTCAAGGGGTTGCGCACCTGCCCTACTCCTTGATCCGTAGCTGCTGGTATTGCGGGTCGGCCTTGATCTGGGCGTCGGTGAACGGCAGCGGGCTGAGTTTTTTCTCGGAGAAGGCCTGGGTCTGGTCCTTGGCATGTTTGGAAGCTGGGTCGCTGGACAGGGAGAACGCCAGCAAGCCTTGGGCCTGGGGGCCGTTGTCGTCGAAGGTAACGATTTGCAGGTAGCTGCTGCCGCTGACCACTTCGCGTTTGCCGTCGGCGCGCGGGACGGTTTGCATGGCGTTGTAGATGCCCAGGGCCTGCGGGCCGCCGTGGATCGGGGTTTGGCCGCTGACCTGGATATCGCCCCAACGGCTGTTGGCGGTCAGGCCCAACTTATTGACATCCGCCACCGAAGCAAGCATCGCCTCGCGCAGGGCCGTGGCGACTGGTTCACGGTCGATAGCCAGGCCGCGTGGCGTGGTCAGCGGTTGCGCCGGGTCGAAGGCCACGCGCCAGGCGTCGGGAATCTGCTGCAGGTGCTCCATCAGGTTGATGAAGTGCACCAGGCCCAGGCCGCTGTCGAGGTTGGCGCGTTGGTCCCAGGTTTTCAGGCTGGTGCACAGCGGTTGCAGCGCCGCCGCGTCGGCGCCCAGGTGTTTGGCGCAGAACGTCAGCAGGTCTGGCATGACGAGCCCTGCGAGGTACACCTCGTTGTCCATCACCATATGTTGCAGGTCGGTGACGCTGATCGGCTTGCTTTCCAGGGATTGCAGGCGTTGCACGGCGAAGCGTGCACGGGGGCCCAGGCCGATGTGGTCCTGGCTGATCACCGGCGAGAAACCGGTCAGCGGCGCCTTGGGGTTGGCCAGCCACGCCGAGTCGTTGGAATGCTGCACATAGTCGCTGCGTTCCAGCTGCGGCAGCTGGTCGGCGGCGAAGATGCCGGCCTGGGCCGTGCGCGGGTCGATGTCCCAGGCGCAGGCGCTGTGGGCGCCGTCGAGCACGATCAGTTGCAGCCCGGCGCGCGGGTCGCTGCATTGCGCGAGCTTGGCCTGGCTGACGTTCGGCACCACCGACAGGTTCATGTACAGGCTCTGGCCCTGGTCGTCGGCGGCCAGGGTGTTGACCCATGGGATGCCTTGCAGGGCATGCACCGAGGTTTGCAGTTCCTTGAGGCTGGCGGCGCGGTTCATGGCGTACCACTGCTGCAACACGCGGTCGTTGCCGAGGTTGGCGTCACGCAGGCTGAAGGCGTAGTGATTGTCCCAGTCCAGTTTGCCGGGCCATTGCACCACTGGGCCGAATTGGGAGCTGTAGAGCGTCTGGGACACGGCCTTGAGGCTGCCGTCGGGCTGTTTGGCCTGGACGGTTACCGTGGTTTTGTCCAGCGGGAGGGATTTGCCGTCCAGCAGGTAGCGCGTGGAATCCTTGGGGTCCAGGGTCAGGCGATACAAGGTGAAATGCTTGGACGTATCGACCGTATGGGTCCAGGCCACATGTTGGTTGAAGCCGATGTTGATCACCGGCAAGCCCGGCAGTGCCGCACCCATCACATCCAACTGGCCGGGAATGGTCAGGTGCATCTCATAAAAGCGCATGCCACCGACCCACGGGAAATGCGGGTTGGCCAACAACATGCCACGGCCGTTGAACGAGCGGTCACGCCCTACCGCCACCGCGTTGCTGCCACGGTCCAGGGCAAAGCGCTGTTGATTGGCCGCTGCCACCTCGAAGCGCCGGGCGCTGGCCTGTACACCAGCAGTAACGCCGGGCGGCGTTGCACCCGCCAGCGCTTCGGCGAATTGACCTACACCGCCTTCGACGAGCAAGCGGCGCGTCAGCTTGACCACGTCCCCGGGCGTGATCGACCGCACCCACGCCCCTTGGCACTGTGCCGGCGTGCCGTGGTCTTTCAGATAACGGTTGAAACCCGCCACGTAGCCTTCCACGCGCTGCTGGATCTGCGGCGTTTGCGCGTTCCAGAAGGTCGCGACCGCCTGGGGCGTATTCAACCAGGTGAAAAACACGTCACTGGCCAGGTTGTTGCGCTCTTCCAGCGTGGCCTGCTCGGGGCCAAAGAAGCGTGAACGCTCGCCACTCACCGTCACCACTTCGTTGGCCAGCAGGCACATATTGTCCTGGGCATACGCATAGCCGATGCCGTAGCCCAGGCCACGCTCATCGTTGGCGCGGATATGGGGCACGCCAAATCCGGTGCGCTGGATCTGCGCCGACGCCAGCGTTACCGGCTCCCGTGCCGATGCGCCCAGGCTCAACCCCAGCAACACACCCGCCACACATACCCTGGACAACCCGTTGGAAATAATCACGCCGACTCCACAGTCAAATTGAACACCCTCGCAAGGGGTAGCTACCCCACCGTAAGGACGCAATTGACCGGGAACAATTTAGGCAGGCAAAGGCGTTATCGCCGTGACAAAACCGATACTGACGAAATTTACACATCTAAAACTTCATGATTTCGGCTGCTCGTTCGTCTTATTAACTAAGAGCGCTCATTTTCCTGATCAGGCTCTGATAAGGAGTTTTATTGCATGTACAACTCGCAACTGCCCACGGATGGACATTCACCCGCCGCCGAGGCCGCGTTTGGCAACGGCGGCCACGCCTTTGGCAAGGCGCCGGAACAGCAAGGCAACCAACGGATTCGCCATTTGCTCAAGTATTTTGGCCTGCGCACCAGCCTGATCCGGCTGAAGGTCATCGACGCCCTGCTCACCGCTGCCGACAACCAGCGCACCCTCGGGGTACGCGGCGTGCACAGCCATTTGCTGGAGCTGGGCATTCCGTTGTCGTTTCTCAGCGTGCGTGAAGTGCTCAAGCGCCTGTGCAGCGAGGGCGTGATCACCCTCAATGCCGATAAAAGCTACAGCCTCCATGCGGAGGCTGCCAAAGTACTCGAAGGCCGCGCCTGACTCAGAGGTTGGGCTTGACCTTGCGACGCATGATGCCGTTGATCACCACCACGATCACGGCGACGGAAATCGCGATGTACTGGAAGGTTTTCTCGCTGATGGCCCCGATGTTCTGCAGGTACGACAGGCCAAACATCGTCGCCAGTACCGTGAGGGCGATCAGAATCGAATATTTCAAACGTTGCTTTTGAGTCATGACGGTTCCTGAATCTTGAGAATGTAGCCACTGTGTATCGCCAAACAGGCCGCGCGCATGCCCATTGGGGGGGATGAGCCGGGTTCGGCAGCGTCTCATGTTACAGGCGATGACACGCTTTGGCTTGTCTGAAGCCTGAATGCCTCTGGTGGTTGACGACTTGCCATCATGGCTCCGGTCATCCCACATCGGGATACCGACTTGGTTTCTCACGCTTCGGGAAGGAACCACTGACACTGATTCCTGCACCCAAACTGAGCGCACAACGCTCCAGCGTTGTTTTTCCTACGCGCCAGGTGCACTTCAGTGAGATGAATAATGACAACGCCTCTCAGCCACCAACCGCCCCTTCCCCACCTACCTCCAGCGCCGCTCCTGACAGAAGCGCTGCAAAAAAACACGGAGCCTGCGTCCACCGCAGAAACGTCGGAACCCGATACCCGCCAGGCGCTGAACACCGCCTTGGCCGACCATCGCGACCTGCAGACCTTGGCAAAGGTGCTCGCGACCACCGTTGCGGCACTGCCCGAGAACGCAGAACCATCCGCCGTGAGCACGGCGCTGCAAGAAAATCGAATGCCTGTCGACCCCACCTCGTCATTCCAGCGTGACCAGAGGTTTCTGCAACAGACCGCCAGTCTTGAAGCGTTCATCAAGGACCGGGATTTCACAGTGCCACTTACCGTCGCCGACCTGAAAGAGCTGGCCGAGACTGTGGCGGAGGACGCAATCAGCCACCCGCTGGGGAATTTCGCCGGGGCCTTGTCATGGCCCGTCCCCCTGAGCGTTGACGACCAACGCGAGGTATTCAATGTCGTGGCGTGCAACAGCGCCGGCCTGGAAGGCTTGCCCCTGGAAAAGCCCCAGTGGGGCGCGCTGGACTACCTGGTCGGCGCGCTCAAGCTGTCGGCCTCCGACTTGCAGGACCCGATCAACGCCCTGGAAAAACTCCTCGACTCGCCCCAGGCGCAGGCGCTGGGGGCGGCGATCCAGCGCAAGGTCAAGGGCATCGCCACCAGCAGCAGCGTCAACGACTACGTGTTGACGGCGATCCACCTGGGGCTCGACCCCGACACCATTGAGCAACCTATCCGCAACCATGTCGCCGGTTTTGATCTGGCCAGCGATGCCTACTGGGGCAAGCCACCCTCCGCAGTCGTCAGCGCCCTGGCGAGCCATCTGATTGCCCGTGGCAGGACATCCAAGGAAACCGCCGAACTGGCCGCCCACCTGCTGCTGGCGCGGGTTGCGCCACAGTTTCTGCTCAAAGATATACCCGCCGGAGTCGATGTCGGGACCACCGCGTGGGCGAATCTGTGCCTGGCAGTCGCCAGGATCGAGGCCGAGGAGCCTGGCAAGGCCGCCATGATGAGTTTTGCACAGGTCATGCAACTGGCAGACGGCAAACCGCCGGCCAGCGGGTCGGCACAAAAAGGTGTCCTGATCGACTGGGCCATTGCCAATCAGGTTCTGGACAAACGCGCCGATGGGTTTTACCCCGACCAGCAGATCGAGACCGCCCGTAACGCGTTCAACAAGCAGCAAAGTGCGTTGAAGGCGGCGTCGGAGCTGCTCGAAAAACCCATGCCGGATCGAAAGGCAATGGCCTTGGCCTTGTTGAAAAAGCACTTCGGTGAGGGCGTTGATTTCGAGCACAAAGGCTTACGCATCAACTATGGGCCTGAGACCAAAGGCAACCGCTTCAGCGACCCTTACTCGATGCTGGACATCACCATGCAAGGGCTGAAACTCGACGAAGACTGGCACGTCATGCCAGGCAGCAAAATCGACCTCAAAGCCTTTGCTGCGCTGACCCGCAGCGCTGAGTTCAATGTGCCTCGCGCATTCGACGAGGCATTCACCCAGGTCACGCGACACTACAAGGACATCAAGCAAAATCTGGTGATGAACGCCATCACCCATTTGCCTGCCGAAGACAGACACCGACTCAACTACGGTGAGCTCAAGTTCTTCAAGGAAAACACTTACAGGCGGTCCGCCTTTCCGTTCGTCCCGGACAGCCTGTTCCATTCGAGCAAGACGATCCTGGTGCAAGCCGAGTACGAAGGAAAGAAATACGCTTATGCCTTCGACACCGTGCGAGGCACTGCCCGTGGGGTGTCCACTCGTCCGACGGACCGTCAGCCCCAGGATGCCCCGAACGAGATCATCAAGTTCGACGCGTTTTTCCCCGACGACAACAGCCACGCGCTCAAGGAGAACAGAACGTTTTATCGTCGGCCCAACGTGTTCGACAACCCACGCATCCAGCAAGTGGCGACGACCGTGGTCAAAGGGCTGGAGATCGACGGCGCCGCCGTCAAACGCCTGGCCGCGGGCAGGACGACGGCGGAGCAGCGGGCTGACACGCTTGCGTCAGTGGGCGAGTTTTTGCTCGACCTGATCCCCCTGCGTTCGGCCATCGTCAACTGGCGTGATGGCAAGTATAAAGACGCCGCAACAGACCTGGCGCTGGACATCTTTGGTCTGGTGACCGCAGGCGTGGGTGCTGCGGCAAAAGTCGTAAAAACCGTCGGCAAGGCCGGTTCCGCCCTCACCAAAATGCTACACGGCAGCCGGATCATCGGCGCGGCGGCAATCGGCGCATTCAACCCACTGGACGGTACCGGTGACCTGCTGGTGGGCGCAGGCAAACTCGCCGTCAAAGGCTCCAGCGCACTGGGCGCGTCCGTGCAAAAACTACGGGGAATCGCCACGGCCAGTGACTTGGCTGAAGCAAGCAAACGGTTTGACTCGGCGGCGACAGGGACTTTCAAAGTGGGCAGCCACAGTGTCGAAGGCAGTGCGGTCATGCGCGATGGCCATTGGTATGCCTACGACGCCCATACCCAAGCGCCCTACGGCACGCCCCTCGCGGACTTCAACCCGGAACATACGCTGATGCCGCCGTACCCCCCACAGGGGCCGGTCAAGGTTCAGCACAATGCCCGCGCGCATCCCTACGCGCGGCCCGGTCAACCGTTGCGACAAACCCACGTAAACACAAACACGGCGGCAAACATCGTCAAAACGGATCACCTGGACACTGTCAACGGCGAATACGTCAAGCACATCAAAGGTGCCCCCACCGAAGCCCACTTCACCCCCAGCCGGAAACAGGCGACAAAAGAGCGGTTCGAGAAAGACATGAACGCGTTCTATGAAAAGATGGACCCGATGAACCCGACGAATCGCCCGGAGCTACCGGAAGTTGGGCCCTTCGATGCCGTGCCCGCGGTGATCGAAAAGGCCTTGGACCGGGCAGATGTGGTGATTTTTGGCGAGAACCATCGCAGCCTGGCCTCGTTTCGCACGCTGTACGATAACGTCGATGTGCTCAAGCGCAAAAACGTCAAGGTCATCGGCATTGAAGGCATGGTCTATGACAACCATAAACGGCTCAAGGACGATGGAATGGGCTGGACGGGCAACGGCAATCGACCGGCAGCTGCTGATATCGACTTGAACAAACTGCTCCAGAAACTCAAGGACAACGGCATTGAGGCCGTACCACTGGACCATTGGTATTTGACCCGCCACCGGCACGATCGCGCCGCTTATACCGGGCAAAGCCAGGCGCAGCGCAACCTCGAACGGCTCAAGGAGTTCAACTACTACGCTACGCGCGAGCTCGAGCAGCATAAACACAAGGGCAAGGTGATCGCCTTGGTCGGTAGCCAACACACCAATACGACGCAAGGTGTCACCGGGCTGGCCGAATCAACCGGAGGGATCGGTATTGGCATCTTCGAACGGGCAGGATTGCGCGTGCCCTATGGCACAAAATCCATGGACCCCAAACCGGGGCCAATGGATACCGTGACCGGCCACAATGATCTGACCGGAGACCTGCAGATATTTACCCGCGAAGACCCGTAGCCCTCGCTTCACACAGGCGCTCAAGCCAAACGTCGCAATCTTGCGTTACCGCTTCAACCCCAGGCCTGGAGACGCGCATAACTCCACCAGCCAGTCCACAAACAACCGCACCCGCAGGGACAACTGGCGATGCGGTGGATACAACGCCGTCAGCGCCATGGATGGCACCGCCAATTGCGGCAGCACCTGCACCAGCGTGCCCTCGGCCAATGGCCGCATGGCGTGGTAATACGGCGCCTGGATCAAACCGTACCCCGCCGCACACGCCGCGAAATAGCCATCGGCACTGTTGACCGCGACCCGCTTGGGCAGGTTGATCACACGCAGTTCAGCGCCTAGCTGGAACTCCAGGCCAAAACGTTTGCCGCTGGCACTGGAGATGTACTCGACCATCTGGTGCCGCGCCAGCAATTCGTCAAGGGACGCGGGCATGCCCATGCGCTCAACGTAACCGGGGCTGGCCAGGGTCACCTGCTCCATCATTGCCAGGGGCCGCGCCACCAGCGACTCATCCAGCGCCAGGCCACCGCGCAACACGCAGTCCACGCCCTCGCGGATCAAATCCACCGGGCGGTCATTGAGGCCGATTTCCAGCTCGATCTGCGGGTAACGCGCAGTAAAGTGCGGCAACGCCGGTATCACGATGCAGCGCCCGATGCCCGAGGGCATATCCACGCTCAAGGTGCCACGTGGGTTCTGACGGCTGGTGGAAAATACCGCCTCGGCTTCCTCAAGGTCTGACAGCAAACGCACGCAGCGCTGGTAGTACGCGGCGCCATCCAATGTCGGGCTGACCTGGCGCGTGGTGCGCTGCAACAGCTGCACCCCCAGGTGCGCTTCCAACTGCTTGATCAGCACCGTCACCGACGCGCGCGGCAGTTGCAGGCTGTCGGCGGCCTTGGCGAAGCCGCCCAATTCGACGATCCGGGTAAACACGCGCATCGCATTAAAACGGTCCAAAGGCAGCCTTCCCTGTCGATTATTTAGAAAATGCGAATAGTGATAGTGGTTTTAGCCGGTTTATCCAGGTTTTGTCGAGGCTAACAATAGCCTCCTACCCCACCCAGGAGCTGCACCCATGCACACCCGTCAACTCGGCAACAACGGCCCCCAAGTCTGCGCCATCGGCCTCGGCTGCATGCGCATGACCGATTTCTACACCACCGGCACCAACACCCAGGAGGCCATCGCGACCCTGCACCGCGCCCTGGAGCTGGGGGTCAACTTTCTCGATACCGCCGACATCTACGGCCCACACACCAACGAAAGCCTGATCGGCCAGGCCATCGCCGGCAAGCGTGACCAGGTGTTCCTGGCGAGCAAGTTCGGCATTGTGCGCGACCCGGCCAACCCGGCGCTGCGCGGCGTCAACGGGCGCCCGGAGTACATCCGCGCGGCCATCGACGGCACCTTGCGCCGCCTCGGCGTGGACACTCTCGACCTCTACTACCAACACCGCATCGACCCCGAGGTGGCCATCGAAGAAACCGTCGGCGCCATGGCCGAACTGGTCACCCAGGGCAAGGTGCGTTACCTGGGCCTGAGTGAAGCTTCTGCGGCCACCCTGGAGCGGGCACACAAGGTCCATCCCATCGCCGCCCTGCAAAGCGAATATTCCCTATGGAGCCGCGACCAGGAAGACAACGGCTGCCTCGCGGCGTGCCAGCGCCTCGGCGTTGCCTTTGTGCCGTACAGCCCGCTGGGCCGGGGTTTCCTCACCGGCGCATTGAACAGCCCGGAGGATTTCGCGGCGGACGACTACCGCCGTTTCAGCCCGCGCTTCCAGGGCGAAAACTTTGCGAAAAACTTGCTGCTGGTGAACCAGGTGCAGGCGCTGGCGGCCGACAAAGGTGTATCCGCCGGGCAACTGGCGCTGGCGTGGGTGTTGGCCCAGGGCGATTTCATCATCCCGATCCCCGGGACCAAGCAGCGCAAATACCTGGAAGAAAACGTGAAGGCACTGTCGATCACCCTCGCTCCTGGCGAATTGGCCGCGCTGGAAGCGATCTTCCCGGCGCAGGCAACCGTCGGCCTGCGTTACCCCGAAGCGGTCATGGCGATGCTGGACCTATAAACATCAGGCGCCGGCAAACGGCGCCTCGACTTTCTTGCACGAACGTACCTAAAGCTCCTGACACCCAACCAGCGCACCCTGGGGCGCAGCCAGCACAGCAGGTTCTGGCACCGCGATCTGCAGTTGATCACCACCACGATCAAGTCGACAGAAATCCCGATGTACGGAAAGGTTTTCTCGCTGATGGCCCCTATGTTCTGCACGTAGGACAGGCCAAGTGCAACAGACCCCGTCGCAACATCCAGCGTTAAGCATCTTGCGGCATGCGGGAACCTTCTGCGCGTTACGCCCACAGAATCCGCGAGCCTGACGCGCGAATTCGATAGCGCTGCCAGACCTTTTCCCAAGTTCGACAGAAAGGTTTAATGATGATACTCGCAGCCCTTGGATATTTAGCGGCATCACAACACCGACACACCCTTGGTTCAGAGAACCCTCCCCCGCCCTCACCTTACGACACACCAAAAGACCTGACGCCTGGCGTCGTGAATTTTAAATACCATGTGCGGCAAACCAAAGGCGATATCGAGATTAGCCAAGAACTCTCCTGGGTTCCTGGGCAAAAGCCGTGGATTTTGAAGAACCGAATCGTGGTGAAAACCGGTAATGACGACGACGTCATTCATGTCAGTAACGGGCCAGGGAAGCAGATTCAGATCACCGTAAACGGCAACGTATTCAAGGTTGACACCGAGTCAAAAAAAGGCCCGCAACCGGGGCTATGGATCGATGCGAAGGGGGGCAGCGACAAAGTAACGATCGACCAGGATGTGATGCTTCGTGTCGATGTGGATGGTGGTGACGGCGACGATGATATTCAAGCGGGAGGCGGACGATCCCGCCTGTACGGTCAAGCTGGCAACGACACGCTACGCCTGGGCAGCGGCTTGGGGTATGCAGAAGGCAACGAAGGTGATGACACCCTCATCGGCGGCAGCGGCAACGGCGTCATGTATGGCAACAATGGCAACGACCGTCTTTATGCAGGCGCGGGTGGCAAACATAAGCAAAGTTACCTGGATGGGGGCAATGGCAACGATCAACTCTACGCAGGCAACGGGCATAGTGTCCTGCACGGTGGCAACGGTGATGATGATCTGGTCGGGCATGACCGCACGACATTTTATACCGGTAAAGGCCAGGACCGGATACGAAAAAATCAGGCTCATGACCGCATTTACGCCAAGATCAACGATCAATTTAACCGTAACGTGGGTTCGTCATTTACCCCCGTTTCAACCAGCAACGCGGGCGAGCGGGGGTTTACGGTAACCGGTGATGAAGACTTCAAGCAACGCGTGGCCGATGATTTTGAGTTCATGCGCAGTTCGCCCAATGGTCAGAAGGTCCTCGCTGAGATGGATGCGCTCGCTGACACCAATGGCGGCAAGGTCGTCATTGAGCCCATCGGGTTTGGCGGCACCGATTACGTGTTTGGCAGTAAGGCCTTGGATGCTCTGAGAGCCGGGGGTGAAGGAAAGATTGATGGGTCGACCTATGGTCGAATCACCGATGGCGTAGCCGGGTCTCGCGCTGACCGCGGCCGCATTCGCTACGATGCGCCGTCGATCATCGAGGAAGAGAACGGAAATACGATAGTCCCCATGACGGGGCTCTACCATGAAATGGCCCACGCCTGGAATGGCGCAAAGGGCACCTTCCTGGGCGGGAGCAGCAAAGCCGACGATCCGTCCGTCAAGGACGACTCAGGCAGCGAAGACTCGACGTACAACTTTGAGTACCAGGTTATCGGCATACCCAACAGCGCAACGCCTTTTGACCTCGATGATGACCCCTCTACCCCGCCCACGACGGTCAACCCGAAACACTTAACAGAAAACGCGCTGAATGAAGAAATGGGCAAGCCACTACGCAAAGCCCACCGGCTTACCCCCAGCCGGCAGGGTAACGGCCAGTAACGCGAAAAGTCAGCGCCGCTACCCTCACACGACGACACCATCATAAGCAGAAGGCGCCGGCAAACGGCGCCTCGACTTTCTTGCACGACCGTACCTAAAGCTCCTGACACCCAAGCCGATAGCCCTACGAAGCTCCCACAAAGCCGCGTGAATAATAAACGCTTCGTAAGGACGACCTCCATGCCTGCACTGCGCTCCATCCAAGCCCGCTACACCCTGTTTCTGGTGCTGTTCGTCCTGGTGTTATTTGTCTTGACCGTCGTCGGCATTGGCCAGTTGGTCGCGCCCAAGCTGCAGCACACCGAAGAACAGGTGGTGCTCAACCGCGTCAGCGAAGTGGCCGAACAGATCCAGGGCGAACTGAACAAGGTTCAGGCCCAGCAACGTACCATCACCCAAACCGTTCCCCTGCTCGACAGCGATGCCATCGACAAGGTCCTGCCGGGCCTGGTGGATCAGTATGGCGAGCTGAAAGTCTTCGGCGGCGGCATCTGGCCGTTGCCCAACCAGCGCACCCCGGGGCGCAACAAACACAGCACGTTCTGGCACCGCGATGCCTCGGGCAAGCTGGCGGTCAACACCTTCTGGAACAGCGACCCCGCGCCGAACTACTACGACCAGAGCTGGTACAAAGGCGGCCTCGCCTCGCCGCGCGGCCAATGCGCCTGGGCTGCCGCGTATAAAGACGACGCCAGCCAGGAGCCGCGCACCAACTGCGCCATGGCCATCCAGCGTGACGGCGCCGCGTATGGCGTGGCGACCATCGACGTGACCCTGGGGTTCTTCAATGACCTGGTGGCCAGCAAGGAAAAAGACATCGGCGGGCAAATGCTCATCGTCGAAGCTGACGGCAAGATCATCAGCAACAGTTCACGCATCAGCGGCCCGGTGGTATTGAAGAACATCAGCGAACTGACCGGCACCTCGGCCTTTGCCGCCCAGGTCGGCAAAGCCCTGGCCCAGCGCAATCAGGGGTTGCAGCGCAGCGAGTTCGACAACGGCGGCGTCGCCAACACCTTCTATATGCGCCCGATCGAAGGCACGCCGTGGTTCCTCGCCACCGCCCTGCCCACGTCGCTGATCACCGCCCAGCGCAATGACGTGCTGGGCAGCCTGGCCCTGCTGCAAATTCCCATGGTGTTGTTGCTGGTGCTGTTGCAGGTCTACGCGATCCGCCAACTGGTGCAGCGCATGAAGTCGCTCAAGAGCAACATCGACGCGCTGTCTGCCGGCGACGCCGACCTCACGCGCCGCATCACCATCCGTGCCGAGGACGAACTGGGGGCCATCGGCCATTCGGTGAACCGCTTTATCGTCTACCTGCAAAACATGATCGGCGAAGTGACCCAGGCCACCGCCGCCATGTCGTCGGGCCTTGCGCAGTTGCAACAGACCTCGGCGCAGACCAACCAGATCCTGGTACGCCACGCCTCGGAGACCGACCAGACCGTCACCGCCATCACCGAAATGAGCTCCACCGCCGACACCGTCGCGCAGAACGCCGCCGAAACCGCGGCGTTTACCCAGCGCGCCAACGAGCACGCCGACCGTTCGCGGGTGGTGGTGGGCGAAGCGTCCAACAGCGTCAGTGCCTTGATCGGTGAAGTGTCCAGCGCCACCCACAGCGTGGAAAACATGCGCCAGGACGCCGCCCGCATCACCGAAACCCTCGGCGTGATCGGCGCGATTGCCGGCCAGACCAACCTGCTGGCGCTCAACGCCGCCATCGAAGCGGCACGGGCCGGCGAACAGGGCCGGGGCTTTGCCGTGGTCGCGGACGAAGTGCGCGCACTGGCGGCGCGCACCCAGGCCAGCACCTCGCAGATCAACGAGATGCTCGCGCGCCTGACCAGCGGGGTGAGCACGTCGGTGGCGGCCATGGAAAATACCCAGGCCAGTTGCCAGTCGGCGGCCGATGCGACGGCGCGGGTCAATACCGGCCTGGATGAAATGGCCGGTTCGGTCAGCCATATCAACAACCTCAGCACACAGATCGCCACCGCGGCCGAGCAACAAAGCGCGGTCACCGAGGAGATCAACCGCAGCATGGTGCACATCCGCCATATGGTCGAAGAATTGGTGCAAAGCGGGCACGCCACCGAAACCAATACCCAAAGCCTGCTGGACGCCAATGGCCGGGTGATTGCCCTGATGAGTCGCTTCAAAGTCCGTTGATCAATTGCTCGCGTACTCCCGTGCAAAGCGCGGGAGTCGGACTATTCTGACAGTTCCCAGTGCTAAGAACGCCACACAGGAGGTGTGCAATGCGCGCTGTCGAGCAGTCGGTCCGCTTGGAGCGGATCAGTCAGGAACGCTTTATCCAGGCCCCCATCGAGGCCGTCTACGACTACGTCACCCAGCCAGATCGCTGGCACGAATGGCACCCCACCTCCCTCAGTGCCGACACCGGCACCCTCGGTTCCCTCCCCGTCGGCGCACGCTTTACCGAGTACATCGACCTGCTGGGCGTACGCGTGCCCATGAGCTACCGCGTGCAAATCGCCCGGCGCCCCAGCGAGTTCAAGACCGTGTTCACCTCCCTGGCCGTTGACGGCTCGATTCACTACTTCTTGCAGCCCCACCGCGACGGCACCCTGTTCAAGCGCGTGCTGATCTATGAAACCGAATTGCAATTGGCCACCTTGCAGGAGCGCATGCTCGAACTGTCGGCGATTGCCCTGGACCAGCTCAAGCACCGGCTGGAAAACCCACCCTTTGTATAATTTAGAAACATTACCGCCACAGCTCCCCACCGTGGGAGCTGGCTTGCCTGCGATGACGTCGTCATGATCGCCACCGACCATCACTGAGCGAGCCCCTCATGAAAACCCCATTGCGCCTGGCCCTGCTATCCGCCCTGTTCACCTCCACCCTGGCCCAGGCCGCCGACCTGATTCCCATCGACGTGCACCGCGACGCCAATTGCGGTTGCTGCAAAAAATGGATCAGCCACCTGGAAAGCAACGGCTTCAAGGTCAATGACCATGTCGAAGCCGACATGAGCGCCGTCAAGCAACGCCTCGGCGTCGCCCCGCGCCTGGGTTCGTGCCATACCGCCGTGATCGACGGCAAGTTTGTCGAAGGCCACGTGCCCGCCGAGCAAGTGCTGGCCCTGCGCAAGCGCGACGATTTGCTGGGCCTTGCCGCGCCAGGCATGCCGATGGGTTCGCCGGGCATGGAGGTGGACGGCCGCAGCGAGGCCTATCAAGTCATCGGCCTGACCCGTGAAGGTAAAGATGTGGTGGTGGCTGACTACCCGGCGCAATGATCGCCGGCTATCTGGGGCTGTTCCTCGCGGCGTTTGGCGCCGCGACCCTTTTGCCGTTGCAATCGGAAGCCGTGCTGGTGGGCCTGCTGCTCAGCGGGCACTACAGCCTGTGGCTGTTGCTGGGGGTTGCCACCCTGGGCAATGTCCTCGGTTCGCTGGTCAACTGGTGGCTGGGGCGCTGGGTCGAACACTTCAAGGGGCGGCGCTGGTTTCCGGTCAGCGACCGGCAGTTGGACAAGGCGCGCCGCCATTACCAGCGCTGGGGGCATTGGACCTTGCTGCTCAGTTGGCTGCCGATCATCGGCGACCCGCTGACCCTGGTGGCCGGGGTGATGCGCGAACCGTTGTGGCGCTTTCTCTTGCTGGTGACCGTTGCCAAGAGCCTGCGCTATGCCGTGCTCGCCGCCGTAACGCTGCACTGGGTGTTAATCCCCACTTAATCGTCTCCAAACAGCATCCGGGCATCCTTTCCGGAGCCCTGCCAATGCCTTGTTTGCGCGCTTTTTGCATCGCTACCCTACTGACGGCGGGCACTGCCCCAGTGTTCGCCGCGTCCTACGGCCCCGAGCTAGAAGGCTTTCAATACCCTTACCCCGTGGAGCATTTCGCCTTCCAATCCCAAGGCAGACATCTGCAGATGGGCTACATGGACGTCCCCGCCAAAGGCCGCGCCAACGGTCGCAGCGTGGTGCTGATGCACGGCAAGAACTTCTGCGGCGCCACCTGGGAAGACTCGATCAAAGCCCTCAGCGAGGCCGGTTACCGCGTCATTGCCCCTGACCAGATCGGCTTCTGCACCTCCAGCAAACCCGAGCATTACCAGTACAGCTTTCAGCAGCTGGCGCTCAACACCCACCAACTGCTGGAAAAGCTCGGCATTCAAAAGGCCACGATCATCGGCCACTCCACCGGCGGCATGCTCGCTACCCGTTACGCGCTGCTCTATCCGGCACAGACCGAACAACTTGGCCTCGTCAACCCCATCGGCCTGGAGGACTGGAAAGCCCTGGGCGTGCCCTATCGCAGCGTTGACCAGTGGTACCAACGCGAACTGAAACTCAGCGCCGACAGCATTCGCCAGTACGAATTGAATACCTACTACGTCGGTCGCTGGAAACCTGAATACGAACGCTGGGTGGACATGCTCGCTGGCCTCAACGGCGGTCCCGGCCACGCCCAGGTCGCATGGAATTCGGCGCTGATATACGACATGATCTTCACCCAGCCGGTGGTCTACGAGTTCAAGCACTTGCAGATGCCTACCCTGCTGCTGATCGGTACGTCTGACACCACCGCCATCGGCAGCGATATCGCGCCGCCAGCAGTGAAGTCCCGCCTGGGTCACTATGATGTCCTGGGCAAGCAGGCGGCGACGCTGATTCCCCATGCAACCCTGGTGGAATTCCAGGGCCTGGGCCATGCTCCGCAAATGGAAGAACCCGCCCGGTTTCACAAAGCGCTGTTGCAGGGTTTGAACAGCCTTTAACCCACCTTTTGCGAGGCACACGTGAATGTCGGTACAGATCGCAGTTATTGATGATTGGCAGCAGGTCGCCCGTGACGTGGTGGATTGGTCGTCGCTTGAAGGCGTGGGCCAGGTGCATTTTCTGCATGACTACCCGGCGGATACCGCCACGATGATCGAGCGTTTGCAGGGCTTCGACGTGATTTGCGTGATGCGCGAACGCTCCACCTTCGACCAGGCCCTGCTGCAGGGCCTGCCCCGGCTCAAGCTGCTGGTGACCGGCGGCATGCGCAACGCCGCCATCGACATTCCTGCCGCCAAGGCCCTGGGCATCCAGGTGTGCGGCACCGATAGCTATAAACACGCAGCACCGGAATTGACCTGGGCGCTGATCATGGCCAGCACCCGCAACCTGCTGGCCGAAGCCCACTCGCTGCGCGCGGGCGGCTGGCAAGTTGGGCTGGGCGGCGACCTGCATGGCAAGACCTTAGGGATTCTCGGACTGGGCAGCATCGGCCAGAAAGTCGCGCAATTTGCCCAGGTATTCGGCATGCGCGTGATTGCCTGGAGCGAAAACCTCACGCCCGAGCGCGCGGCGCAAGCCGGCGTCACCTGGGTCAGCAAACAACAGCTGTTCGAACAGGCGGACATCCTCACCGTGCACCTGGTACTCAGCGAGCGCAGCCGTGGCCTGGTGGATGCGCAGGCGCTGGGCTGGATGAAACCGGGCGCGCGCCTGGTCAACACCGCACGCGGGCCGATCGTCGATGAACAGGCGCTGATCCACGCCCTGGAAAGTGGCCGGCTGGCCGGCGCCGCACTGGATGTGTTCGCCGACGAACCGCTGCCGCTGGATCACCCGTTCCGCCGCTTGCCCAACGTGCTGGCCACGCCCCATGTGGGCTATGTGAGCGAAGAGAACTACCGGCAGTTCTATGGGCAGATGATCGAAGACATCCAGGCCTGGGCCAGCGGCGCGCCCATTCGCGTGCTTGGCTGACGCACCATTTTGAGGCGTATGCACCTATGTGGCGAGGGAGCTTGCTCCCGCTGGAGTGCGCAGCGCTCCCA
>NZ_ANNV01000072.1 GCF_000346755.1 Pseudomonas sp. CBZ-4
GGATCATAAAACCTGAACGTATTGAAATGCAGCCCCGTCTCCCGATCCAGATACTGCCCCTGAAACCGCAGGTTCTGCTCTTCGATGTAATACGGCTCGCGCACCTCCTCCAGCGTGTTGCCCCACACCCGATAAGTCGCCCGCCAGACGTCATGCCCATCCGCTTCGGTGAGCTGTTCCGGCAAGCCGTTCAGGTCGTTGTGGTAGTAGCGGATCTTCTGCAACGGCCCCGTACCGTCAACCCGGGCCAAGGGCTCGTGGCCTTCGTCCTGATAGATATACAGGCTGGTCTGGCTGTGCCGGTGCTCCTGCAACAACCGCAGGCCATCCCACACGAACCGCGTTTCCCCTAGCGGATAGCCGTCGCTGCCATGCTCGGTTTTCCCGATGCGCCGGCCCAACGGGTCGTAGGTCATCCTGACCACGCTGCCGTTGTCATTGCGTACTTCGATCAGTCGGCTTTCAGCATCATAGGCAAAGCGTTGCACGCCCCGCGCGGCACTGCGTTTTTCAATCGTGCGGCCAAACGCATCGTAGCGATAACGCTTGTCCTGATAGGTCAGCAGTTTGTTATGCACCACCAACCCGGCGCCCGTTTGCGGGCCGTCGAGCAGGTTGGCGGCGGCGTCGTAGGCGAAGGTTTCGCGCTGGCCGTGCAGGCTGTCCTGGCTGGCGATGATGCGGCCGGTGGCGTCGTAATGCAGCAGTTGGCGATGTTGCGCGGAGGGTTGTTGGTCGAACTTGCCGATCAGGTTGTCGGCAGGGTCATATTCGAATTGTTTTTGCGCCGCAGCGGGCAGCAAGGACGGCTGGCTGGCGTGGCGGCGTTGGCGTGAGCGCAGGCGGCCGCTGCGGTCGTATTCGCTGCGGGTATTGAGCTGGCCTTGGGTGCGCAGCACTTCGCGGTGCAGGCGATCGCGTTCAAAGTCGCTGATGACCTGGCCGTCGAGGTTGATCTGGTGCAGGTGGCCACTGCCGTAGTGCAGGCGATTGAGCCAGCGACCGTCGGGCAGTCGGCTCTGGATCAGGTTGCCCAGCTCGTCGTAGTGGTGGTTCAGGTCGCCCGCTGCGCTTTGTTCGCACAGCAGTTGGCCGAGGGCATCGTAGGCAAAGCCCAGGGCTTGGGTGTTGCCGTTCAAGTCGGTGAAGGTTACGGCGGTGAGTTGATCCACCGCATCGTAGGCGTAGTCGGTGCGGCCATCGTCGGTGGCCTTGGCGATCAGGCGGCCAACCGCATCGCGTTCCAGCTGATGGACGATGGGGGCGGGCGGGGTTTCGGGGACTACCGCCAGACCGTTGCCGTGAGGGGCCGGAACAGCAGTCACTGCGATCACATTATTCAGTGGGTCGTAACCGTAACGCTTGGCGCTGCCGTCGAGATCTTGCTGTTCTGTCAGCCTGTCCCCGGCATCCCAGGCAAACCGGTAGCGCTCGCCGTTCTCGTTGATCAGCGCTTGCAGCCGCCCATAGCTGTCATAACCGAACTGCACCTGTCGGCCGTGGGCATCAGTACGCTGGCGGACCTGGCCGCGACGGTTGTGCTGATAGAGCGTGGTGTGTCCGGCCGGGTCGGTGTAACCCACCAGTTGCCCGCTGACGTCACGCTGGTATTGCTCGGTGCGCCCGTCCGGCAGTTGGCTGCCGAGCAGGCGGCCCTGGGCGTCATAGTTGAACAAGGTGCGCTCGCCGAGGGCGTCCGTGATCACCTGCAAGTTGCCGCGCGCGTCGTAGCCAAAGCGGGTTGGATAGCCCGAGCAATCAACGTGTTCCACCAGCTGCCCGAACGGGTTCCAGCGCAGCTTTTTGCTTTTGCCGGTGGCGTCGATGATTTCCACCGGCTGGCCGTGGTCGTCATAGCGGTAGCGGGTGACATGGCCCAGCGGATCGGTTTCGGCGATGCAGTTGCCACGCGGGTCGTAGCGATACTGCCAACTGTTGTCGGCCGCGTCGGTTTCCACCTGCGGCAAGGCCCAATGCTCCAGCCACAACGTCGAATCGCTGCGCCCCAACGGGTCACGCTCGCCGATCAGATTACCGGCCTCGTCATAGCTGTATTCATAACGCCCACCCTGCGGATCGGTGGCGCTGAGCAATTGGCGTTCGTCGTTCCACTCGAACAGCCAGGTCTGGCCGAGGTTGTCGCTGTACTGGATGATCTGGTGCTGCGTGTTCCACAAGCGGGTGCTGACGCGTTGCAAGCCATCGGTGATGCGCGTGAGGCCGGCCTGCAAGTCATAGTCGAACTGGTAAGCGTCGCCTTCATCGGTCCAATGCCGGACCACGCGCCATTCCAGGTTTTCCACCAACGCCCATTCGTAAAAACACCGTAACCCGGTCGGCAGTTGATGCTCGACCATCCGGCGGCCGTTGTCGTAGGCGAAGCGGCGTTGCACCTGATCAGTCGCGTCGCGTACTTCAGCCAGGCTCCCGGCCATGTCATAGCCGTAGCTGACCAGCACTTCACGACGCTGATCGGGATACACACGCTCGATGCGCGCCAATTGGCCCTGCTCACGGACCAACTCAACCTGCACCAGATCGAACGTATCGCGCAGCCGTACCTGATGCCCGGCTTCGTCGTAGTCGAGGTAGATACGGTTGTCATTGCGGTCGCCGAGCTGGCTCAGGCGCAACCGCGCCGGGTTGGCCGTAGGCTCGAACAACCTGAACAGGCCATCGTCGCTTTCGATCAGCAACTGCCCATTGAGGTGGCGGCGCACCGCGAGCCCTTCACCGGCGCTGAATACCGCGCCGCCCAAAGCAATCGAACCCATGTCGATTGCTCGGCCCTGCTCGTCGGTGTAGATCAGCGTTTCACCACCCTCAGGATGGGGGCGAATGTCGACGCACACTTCATAAGCCACGCTCCAGCCTTTGCCGAACAGGCTGCCCGGGCGCTCATCGCGGCTGTTGTAGAACCGCTGCCAGGCAATCGGCAGGATGCCGGGCAGCACAAAATCCAGCTCTTCGACGTGCCCCAACACTTTTGCGCCGGTGGCCGCATGGACCGGGTTCGACGAGCCCATCGCCGCGTTCGCCAAGGCCCCCATCGCACTGCTGACGGCCATCGACGTCGCGCCGCTGATCAGCATGCACGGCAGCTTGCTGAAGAACTTGCCCTTGCCGCCCTTGAGCATCAACAGCGCCGTCACCGCCAGCCCGACGCCCGGCGTCTTGCCGCTGCGAATCTCACGCACCACCACCGAGCCGCCGCCAATGGTCACGTTGGACGAGATCAGCCCCGAACCCACCACCGTCGCATCGCACGTACTGCGATCACCGCTGCGCACCGCCGGCTGGCCGTTGACCGTGACCTTGTCCGAACCCTCGGCCATGAACTGCGGCGGCATCGGCGGGTGCTTCATGCACACCACCAGGTCCAGCGGCTTGGGCACCGCGCCTGGCGCCGGCGTGGCGACGGGGGGGCGCCACATCTGCGAGAAGAAACTCTCGGCCATGTCCAGGTAGCCCGGCTCTGGTGCCGGCTCTTCCAGCTCGGTGCCGGCCGGCGCGACGTGGGAGCTGATCGCCCCGGCAGCGCGGGCGGCGGGGATGTTATTGGTCAGGGTGTTGGTGGAACCGGTGAGAATGTTCGCCTGCACCGTGGGCGGAAACAGGGCGTTGCTAAAGCT
Organism: Pseudomonas sp. CBZ-4; assembly: GCF_000346755.1. GTDB lineage: Bacteria > Pseudomonadota > Gammaproteobacteria > Pseudomonadales > Pseudomonadaceae > Aquipseudomonas. The sequence goes on from NZ_ANNV01000072.1 coordinate 3,633, forward strand.
CTCGCATAAATTCGACAGGCCTTTGTCCGCCCCCGTCTTGCTCATGGCCAGCCCGACAATCGTGCCCACCACCGCGCCCAGCAGGAAGCAGCCAAGCCCGCCCGTGGCCACGGTGATACCGGTGGCGGCCACCACCGCAGCGGTTGCCACGGCGGTGATCGCAATATTGGCCGCCACCTCCAGCACACCGCCGAGGATGTCGGCCATCATCGACGTGTGGGCGAGCGCGTCGCCCATGCGGGCCGCCCAAAGTGCGTCAGACATGCAGGCGGCTCATCAAAGGGCGTCGAACGACAGCGAGTTCTTGATCAACGCCCAGTGCGCTGCCTCGGCATCGCCGAGCTTTTCGGCCTTCACATAACTCAACGCGAGCATCTTACGCGTGCCCGGCAACACCAGCGCCAATTGGTACTGGAACACCTTGTCATTGCCCTTGTTGAACTGGCTGCGCAGCTCGATGCCTTCGATTTCTTGAGCCGCGCCCAAACGCACCACAGTGCTCGGCTGGCAGCGCAAATCCTGCACCTGTTGCTCCAGGCGCTTGAGCTGGTCGGCGAAGTTGCTGTGCAGGGTTTCGCCCTCGGCCAAGAGGCTGCGACTGATGATCAGGGAAGTGCCCAGCTCAGGGAACTTGAGGATATTGATCGTCGCGTCCTGCAACTCGGCGGCCGGCAGTTGGAACTGGAATTCGTTGATTCGATACGTCATCGCAAACAGGTCTCGTCAGGAGCTTTTAGGCGTTGGGAACGCGGCGTTGATATTGGCGTCGATGCTGGCTTTAACGCCCTGGCCATCGGGGGTTGCGCCCGCGCCGCCGCCGTTGTTCAGGTGCAGCACGCCACCCGTGTTGAACTCGGCATCGCCGCTGGCGTAGAAGCTGATCTGCACGCCCGTCAGGTTGATCTGCCCGCTGGCATTCAACTCCAGGATGCTTTCACCGCAGACCAGGCGCAGGTTTTCGCCCACTTCGATGACGTAGCTTTGGCTGATGCTGTCCGTCTTGCGCTGGCCCACTGAGAGGATGTCTTCCTGCTTGACGATGCGCAGGCGGTTGTTGCCGATGGTCACTGTCTCGTTGTGGCCGATGCTCTTGTTGCGGTCATGCCCCACCGAATGGCTCTCATCCACCTCCACCACGATGTCCTGGTTACGCTCGGCATGGATGTACAGCTGCTCCAGGCCCTTCTTGTCCTCCATGCGGATTTCATTGAAGTTGGCCGGCGTGCCGCCCTTGCTGGAGCGGCTTTTCATGCCGCTTTGCGTGGCGTTTTCCGGCAAGTCGTAAGGCACCGTCTGCTCGGCGTTGTACACCCGCCCGGTGATGATCGGCCTATCGGGATCACCTTCCAGAAAACTCACAATCACTTCCTGGCCGATCCGTGGAATCTGCATCGAGCCCCAGTTCTTGCCGGCCCAGGATTGCGACACGCGAATCCAGCACGAGCTGTTTTCGTTGGATTGGTCGTGACGGTCCCAGTAGAAATGCACCTTCACGCGGCCGTACTGGTCGGTCCAGATTTCCTCGCCCTTGGGCCCCACCACCAGCGCGGTCTGCGGGCCTTTGACGATGGGCCGGTGGGTGCTGGCCAGCGGGCGGAAACTTTGCTGGGCATCGATGCAGTTCAGGCTGCTGCTGAACTGCGCCGCGCCCGAGCCGCTGCCGCTTTCCAGGCTCTCCTGGACGATGTGGTAGCGGATGCCGACGATCAGGTATTCGCGGTTCTGGTCCTGGCGACTGAAGCCGGTGAGGCTGAACAAATGCCCCGAACCCAGGCCCCGCGCATTGCCGCTGAACTCGATCTGTTCGTGCAGGGTTTGCAGGGCCTCGATGCGGGTGCGCGCGTAGTGTTCGCCGTCCTGGCTTTGCACGTAGGTGCCGGGGTAGTCGTACAGCGGATAGTCGCCGGCGGTGTGCGGGCGCGGCATCGCCGAGCGCACGTCGATGCTCGCGCTGGGGCGCTGGAAGTCGTAGTCGTTGAGCTCCAGCGAGCCCGGCTGCACTTGCTGCGCCAGGTGCCAGTTGTGCATATGGTCGCGTTCGCGCTGCTGCTCGTCCTTGGGGTAATACGGGATCGACGCGTAGCCCGGCACCGTGGTGTGGGCGCCATAGGCGTCGGCCAGCACCAGCACATGGCGGTCCTGTTCATGGCGGAAGAAGTAGTAGATGCCTTCCTGTTCCATCAGGCGGCTGACGAAATCGAAGCTGGTCTCGCGGTACTGCACGCAGTATTCCCACTCGCGATACGGGCGGCTCAGGGCGTCTTCGAAGTCGGAGAAACCCAAGTCGCGAAACACCTGCTTGATGATCTGCGGGATGCTCAGGTTCTGGAAAATCCGACAGTCCGAGGTGCGACTCAACAGCCAGAACCACGGGCGCAGCACCACCTGGTAACTGGCGAACTGGCCCTGGTCGATATCCTGGCTACAGCGCGCGACGATGCCGTGGAAATGCCGCTCACCGCCGTCCGCCAGCTGCAGGCCGACGCTCATGGGTTTGCCGAGCAACTGGTTGGGGTCGATGTTGGCGTCCAGGGACGTCAGTTGCAGTTCATAGGTGAACAGCCGGCCCAGTTCCTCACCGCCGCCCATGGCATTGAGCAGCAGCACATCCGGCCCGAGGGGGCTGGTGATCTTGGCCAGGCGTGAGGCTTGGTTGAATAGCATCGGTTGTCCTGTAATACCTTTTTCACTGACGGAACTGGATCAAATGTGGGAGCTGGCTTGCCTGCGATAGCGGTCTGTCAGTGAAAAATCTGGGACTGCCCCACCGCTATCGCAGGCAAGCCAGCTCCCACAATGACCGCATTCCACCAATAGTTATTCTGCGTCGCTGAAGGCGTAGTGCAATTCTTTATCCCGACTGCTGATCCGCACCCCCGCCAACGCCTTGCCCTCCAGCATGCGCGTGAGGAATTCACGGCTCATGTCCGGCAGCAAACTGTTGGTCAGGATCGTATCGATCATGCGCCCGCCGCTCTCAGTCTCGGTGCAGCGCGAGACGATCAGGTCGACCACCGCGTCGTCATAGTCGAAGGCCACCTTGTGCGTACTCTCCACGCGCTTCTTGATGCGGTTCAGCTGCAGGCGGGTGATCGCCTTGAGCATCTCGTCGCTCAGCGGGTAGTACGGAATCGTCACCAGGCGGCCGAGCAGTGCCGGCGGGAAAATCTCCAGCAACGGCTGACGCAATGCCTTGGCGATCTCTTCCGGCTCCGGCACATTCGCCGGGTCCTTGCACACGCGGGAAATCAGCTCGGTGCCGGCGTTGGTGGTCAGCAGGATCAGGGTGTTCTTGAAGTCGATCACCCGGCCTTCGCCGTCTTCCATCACGCCCTTGTCGAACACCTGGAAGAAGATCTCGTGCACGTCCGGGTGGGCTTTTTCCACCTCGTCCAGCAGCACCACGCTGTAGGGTTTGCGCCGTACGGCTTCGGTCAGCACGCCGCCTTCGCCGTAGCCGATGTAACCCGGTGGTGCGCCCTTGAGCGTGGAGACCGTGTGCGCTTCCTGGAACTCGCTCATGTTGATGGTGATCACGTTCTGCTCGCCGCCGTACATGGCTTCGGCCAGGGCCAGGGCGGTTTCGGTCTTGCCCACGCCCGACGTGCCGGCGAGCATGAACACGCCAATCGGCTTGCTCGGGTTGTCGAGGCCGGCGCGGGAGGTCTGGATGCGCTTGGCGATCATCTGCAAGGCATGGTCCTGGCCGATGATGCGTTTTTTCAGGTGCTGGTCGAGGTTGAGCACCGTCTCCAGTTCGTTGCGCGCCATGCGGCCCACCGGGATGCCGGTCCAGTCGGCGACCACCGAGGCCACGGCCTGGTAATCCACGGTGGGCAGGATCAGCGGGGTTTCGCCTTGCAGGGCGCTGAGGCGTTGTTGCAGGTCCACCAACTGAGCGCGCAATGCGTCGTTGCCGCTATCAACCACGCCTGCGGTTTCGCGCAGGGTCGCGCGGGTGGCGAGCAGTTCATCCACCAGCGCTTTCTCTTCGGCCCAACGGCTTTCCAAAGTCGCTAGACGCTCACGTTCAGCACTCAACAGCGCTTCGCTGTTGGTTTGCCGCGCCCCAATCGCAATGCCGATGGCATGTTCGCGGGCGATGATTTGCAGCTCGGTTTCCAGCGCTTCGATGCGGCGACGGCTGTCGTCCACTTCCGCCGGCACCGCGTGCAGGCTGATGGCGACGCGGGCGCAGGCGGTGTCCAGCAGGCTCACGGATTTGTCGGGCAACTGGCGTGCGGGGATGTAGCGGTGGGACAGCTTGACCGAGGCTTCCAGGGCTTCGTCGAGGATCTGCACCTGATGGTGTTTTTCCATGGTCGAGGCCACGCCGCGCATCATCAGCAGCGCCTTGTCTTCCGACGGTTCGGCCACCTGTACCACTTGGAAACGGCGGGGCAGCGCCGGGTCTTTCTCGATGTGTTTCTTGTACTCGGCCCAGGTGGTGGCGGCCACGGTGCGCAAGGTGCCGCGGGCCAAGGCGGGCTTGAGCAGGTTGGCCGCGTCGCCCGTGCCGGCAGCGCCACCGGCGCCGACCAACGTATGGGCTTCGTCGATAAACAGGATGATCGGCTTGGGCGACGCCTGCACATCCTCGATGACCTGGCGCAGGCGCTGTTCGAACTCGCCTTTCATGCTTGCGCCGGCTTGCAGCAGGCCGACGTCCAGGCTGCGCAGTTCCACATCCTTGAGCGCTGGCGGCACGTCACCGGCGACGATGCGCAGGGCGAAGCCTTCGACCACGGCAGTCTTGCCCACGCCCGCTTCGCCGGTGAGGATCGGGTTGTTCTGGCGTCGACGCATAAGGATGTCCACCAGTTGGCGGATCTCTTCGTCGCGGCCGACAATCGGGTCGAGCTTGCCGCTGCGCGCCTGTTCGGTGAGGTCGACGGTGAAGCGCTTGAGGGCTTCCTGCTTGCCCATGGCACTCGGCGCCATGGCGCCGCTGGCTTCACCCGGAACGGCGCCGGCGTTAAAACCATCGCTGGCGCTCAGGGCGTTTTCCGGCGAGTCGCCGACGTATTCGTCAAAACGCTCGCTCAGCGCTTCGGCCTTGATCTTGTCGAACTCGGCCGACAAACCCAGCAGCGCATGGCGCAGGCTTGGCGTCTTCAAGATGCCCAGCACCAGGTAGCCGGTGCGCACCTGGCTTTCGCCAAACATCAGGCTGCCGTAGACCCAGCCGCGCTCTACGGCTTCTTCCACGTGGGACGACAGGTCGGTGATCGACGTCGAGCCGCGTGGCAGGCGGTCCAGCGCTTCGGTGAGGTCACGGGCCAGGCGCGCCGGTTCCACGTTGAACTGGCGGATGATGCGGTGCAGGTCCGAGTCCTGCAGTTGCAGCAACTGGTGAAACCAGTGCGCCAATTCCACATACGGGTTACCGCGCAATTTGCAGAACACCGTGGCGGCTTCGATGGCCTTGTAGGCCACGCTGTTGAGTTTGCCGAACAGCGCGGCGCGACTGATTTCACCCATGCTCTGGATTCCTTGAGGTGGTGGCGTGATCGGCGTAATGCCGGGCCAGGATTAGGTCGTTGGCGTCTCGCTCGGGTTGACCGAGCCAGGTATTGAAGCCCAGGCGGAACTGCCCATTGAGTTGCAGCGCCGGCACTTCGGGTTGTTGCAAAACCAGGTTCAAGTCCCAGTCCAGTTCATGGCCCAGGTACTCGGCGACCCACGCCACCAGCTCGTTGAACGGCTGCTGGCCGGGCAACATGCCCATGTAGTCGTCAAGGGTGAGCGGGCCGAGGCGGATGCGAAATTTGTGCTGGCGGTCCCACACATGGCTGCCCAGGCAAAAGTCCACGCCCAGGCGGTTGGCGCTGACGCCGACGCGGCTGCGTTCGGGCAGTTCCAGCCATTGGCCGACGTACTCTTCAATCGCCACCGGCAGGCCGAAGTACTCGCCGAGGATCGCCTTCAAACCGTCCGGGTAACGGGTTTGCGCCGACAGGTGGCCGCTGTAGTGCAGCTTGGCGGTGTCGGGAATCAAACCCTGATTGAGCAGGCTTGGCATGCCACGGCCACTCAAGGCGGCGAGGCGCGCGGACCAGTAGTCATCGTCCGGGCGATCGTGGCTGACGGTCGGCCGCGCCTCGGCCCAGGCCCGGTAAAACAGGCTGAGCAGGCGATGGTGGAACACGTCCAGGAACTGTTTGCTGGTGCTGTCGGCGTTGTTGCGCTGGCGCTCGCGCACGTACTCGGTGATGTGCAGCGGCAGCGGGCCGTTGGGGCCGCCGAGGCCGAAGAAGAACTGCTCCAGGCGCGCCGGTTTGCCGTCGCCGCCGGGATCGACCGAGGCCAGCGTGGCCGGGGCGAAGGTGCAATCGGCTTGTTGACCGAGGCGCAAGGGATCGTCCGCCAGGCGCAGGGAATGGCCCAGGCGCGGCAGGTCCGGCGATTCGCACTCGATCCGCCGCAATGCCTGGAAGAAATCGTATTCCCAGGGCTCCTGATGCATCGCGTCCAGGGTCTTCACAGGGTTGGCCGCCGCCCGGGCTTGGCTTTCCAGCGCATGATCTCGCCGCGTTCGGTGGTACGGATCACCGTTTCGGTAAAGCTGTTGATCGACACGTAGCGCGCCAGGAAGCGTTCCAGCACCGCGCCGAGGAGGAACACGCCGGTGCCGCGAAACGCGTTTTCATCGAACTCCAAGGTGATCTCCAGGCCGCGACCAAACACAATCGGGCCGGGCATCGGCAGGCGGCGGGTCACGGCTTTGCTGCTGACTTCGCGCAGGCCTTCGATCTGCAATTGCAGCGCCGCGTCGTTGCTGTCGCCATAGAGCCGCAGCAGTTCACGCAAGGCGCCGGCGCCCTGGCCTTGTTCGCTCAGGGACAAATAGTTGAGCGACAGCTGGCTGATCAATCGCCAGGCCTTGGCGTCATGCGCATGGCTGGCGCGCGGGCGGCTTGGCCCGGCGACGCAACGTACGGCCAACACCGGCGCGCTGTCGGCCAGGGTGAAGTCGGTCTTGCCATTGCCCACGCTCATGAACAGCGGCAAATCGCGGTTGGTACACAGCGCGGTAACGCCGAGTTGACGCAAGTCGTGGCCGTACGGCGCCTGGCGGCTGTCCACCAGGCTGATAAAGGTTTCGCTGCCCACATAGGTGGAGCGCGGGCCGTTGCGGCGCTGGTCGCTGGACAACACGCGAGGTTCGCGGCGCACCGTGTAATACGCCTGGTCGCGGCCATAACGCGACGGATCACGCACGGCGTAGAACGGCAAAAACGGCTGCTCCGGCCCGGTGCCGTGGCCGGTGAGGCCGCTGAGGGAATGAATCTCGAAATCCATCGGCCGCGTGCGGTCGGCGATCACATGGTGTTCGTTGACCCGGTCGGACAAGTGGATACGGTCCACGCGTTTCGGGAACAGGTTGATCGCCGGCGTGCAGAACGGCAGGAATTGCGCCGCACCGACGCTGCCTTCCAGGCTTGGCTCGTGACGGTCGAACAGCACGATCAGTTCCAGCTCCTGGCCGTCGCAGCGCTTGACCGCGCGGCTCAGCTCGGCAAATTCGACGAACAGATAGCGGTGGGGCAGGGCGAAGTATTCCTGCAGCAGGCGATAGCCCTGGAACGCCCGCGCCACCACCGGCATGGCGGCGTCGGCGTCGTCAAAACCACGGGAACGCAGTGCGTCTTGCGGCAGGCGCTCGACCCAATCGCCACCGGGCTTGCGCGCAAAGACCGCGCAGGCATTGCCGAGCAATTGTTCGTAGAGGCGAAACGGTTGCTCATCCGCACCACTGAGGTACAGCGGCAGCGTGTCCAGGTCGAGGCTGTTGAACGGCAGTTCGGCACCGGTGCGCAGGGTCAGGCGCAGGCCGGCCTTGGCCTTCGGTTCGCTGGCGGCCAGGCGCCCGAGCACGGCGGCGGGGTTGCCGAAGTACTCGGCGTTGCTCACTTGCAGCGGCCACAACGTCACCGGGTGGGCGGTGCGGTACTCGCAGCAGGTCTGGGTTTCGCGGCCCAGCGCGGCGCGCAGGACGGTGTCGCGGGGCAGGGGGAAACCGCTGGCCAGCGAGCCTTCGTCCGGGTCGGTCTGCAATTGCACCACGGTCATCGACGGCGTTGGCGCCAGGTAGTGCGGGTAGGCGATTTCCAGCAGGTTGTGGGTGAAGGTCGGGTACTCGGCGTCGAGCTTGAGCTGCACGCGGGCAGTCAGGTAGGCAAAGCCTTCCAGCAAGCGTTCGACGTACGGGTCGGCGCAGTCCATACCGGACAGGGTCAGCCGACTGGCGATCTTCGGGTATTCCTTGGCGAACTCGGCGGCGCTTTCGCGCACGTGGTGCAGTTCCTGGTTGTACAGCTCCAGCAGGCGCGGGTTCATGGGCGTCTCCGCTGGTCGGCATTGACCACGCGCACGTGGCCGGACTCCAGGTCGAGGTCGGTTTGCAGCAACAGGCGCAACGGCACCGGCTGTGCCCACAGGTCGCCTTCGATCTCGAAACTCAGCGCGTTGTGGTTCATCTCGCCATGGCCGACGCGGGCTTTGACCCGCAAGGTGTGGCGCAGGATGCGCGGTTCAAAGGTGGCGATGGCCTGGTAGATCAGCGCTTCGAGCGCCTTGATATCGACGCTGGACACACTGTTGCCCGCCAGCGCCGGCAGGCCGTAGTTGACCACCGAAGTCCCGGCCGGGGTGTGCAGCGTGGCATCGGCATCCAGCAACGACGTGGTGTTGAGCAGCCACGCCAGGTCGCGCAGCACCGAGGCTTTCAATTGGGTCAGGGACAGCACGCGTTTGTCGGCGCTTTCCTTGGGATTGGTTGGATCGTCATCGGTCAACCGGTCCAGCAGGGACGGTTGCAGACGGTCGCGGGAAGCGATTTCAGTGACCACCAAAGCAGCTCCACGGACGGGTTGTGAGAGGGGCAATTGAACTGAGGCCGTGGCGCTGGGCCACGGCCACAAGGGCTATCAGCGCTTGGTGTTGGAACGGATATTCCAGCCAAACTTGATCGCGCCGCCGTCTTTGGTGCCGTCGGCTTTCTGCGGCTGGTAGTCGACCATCACCTGGGCGAAGTTCAGGGTGACGTTCTCGGTCAGGCGATCATCGGAACCCGAACCGCCGGTGCTCAGGGACGTGACCAGCACTTCTTCCAGGTTGATCACCATGTACTCGACCTGGCTTTCACCACCGGCCTTGCGCACGGTCAGCTTGACCTTGTCGATGTGCTTGCCGCTGGCGCAGTGCATCATCAGGTTCGGCGAGGCCTTGTCGACGTACTTGGTCAGCGACAGGTCCTGGATATTCACCTTGCCGGCGCCGCCGCCACCGCCCACGTGCATGTTGCCGGACTGGGCCATGCCCCAGCTCCAGTTCAACACGTCGATTTCGTCCTTGTGGGCCTTGTCCATGGACTCGCCCTTGATGTCGCCGATCTTGATGAAAATATCAACAGCCATGTTTTCTCCCTGTGTGGCCCAAGCCACGAAATTTGTTTAAGCCCGATGGGGCTTTGCTTTTCTGTGGGAGCTGGCTTGCCTGCGATAGCATCACCGCGGTCTGACTGGCAGACCGCGTCGCCTGCATCGCGGGCAAGCCCGGCTCCCACAGAAGAGCCAGTTCACCAGCTACTTACGCGCTTTTTGCCGAAGGCAGCTTCGATACCAGGCGCAGCGACACGGTCAGCCCTTCCAGCTGATAGTGCGGGCGCAGGTAGAACTTGGAGTTGTAGTACCCCGGGTTGCCTTCCACTTCTTCGACGATCACTTCGGCCGCTGCCAACGGGTGCTGGGCCTTGGTGGTTTCGGTGGAGTGCGCCGGATCACCGTCCACGTAGTTGAGGATCCAGTCCTGCAACCAGCGCTGCATCTCGTCCTTCTCTTTGAACGAGCCGATCTTGTCGCGCACGATGCACTTCAAGTAATGGGCGAAGCGGCACGTGGCGAACAGGTACGGCAGGCGCGCGGCCAGGTTGGCGTTGGCGGTGGCGTCCGGGTCGTCGTATTCGGCCGGTTTCTGCAACGACTGGGCGCCGATGAACGCGGCGAAGTCGGTGTTTTTCTTGTGCAGCAGCGGCATGAAACCGTTCTTCGCCAGCTCCGCTTCACGGCGGTCGCTGATGGCGATTTCGGTCGGGCACTTCATGTCCACGCCACCGTCATCGGTCGGGAACGTGTGGGCCGGGAGGTTTTCCACTTCACCGCCGGACTCCACGCCACGGATGCGCGAGCACCAGCCGTAGTGCTTGAACGAACGGTTGATGTTCACCGCCATCGCGTAGGCAGCGTTGGCCCAGGTGTACTTGGAGCTGTCGGCGCCGTCGGTGTTTTCTTCGAAGGCGAAGGCTTCCACCGGGTCGGTCTTGGCGCCGTACGGCAGGCGCGCGAGGAAGCGCGGCATGGTCAGGCCGATGTAGCGCGCGTCTTCCGATTCACGCAGGGAGCGCCAGCCGGCGTATTCCGGGGTGGTGAAGATCTTGGTCAGGTCGCGCGGGTTCGACAGTTCCTGCCACGAGCCCATGCCCATCACGGTCGGCGAAGCGGCAGCGATGAACGGGGCGTGCATGGCAGCGCAGACTTTCGACAGCTCGCCCAGCAGTTCCACATCCGGTGGCGATTGGTCGAAGTAGTAATCGCCCACCAGGCAACCGTAAGGCTCGCCGCCGAACTGACCGTATTCTTCTTCGTACATCTTCTTGAAGATCGGGCTCTGGTCCCACGCGGTGCCCTTGAATTTCTTCAGGGTCTTGTGCAGGTCCGGCTTGGAGATATTGAGCACGCGGATCTTCAGCTGCTCATCGCTCTCGGTGTTGTTGACCAGGTAGTGCAGGCCACGCCAGGCGCTTTCCAGCTGCTGGAAATCCTGGTGGTGGATGATCTGGTTGACCTGGGCGGTGAGCTTGGCGTCGATGGCGGCGATGATCGATTCAATCGACTTGATCGCGTCGTTGGACACCAGGTCCGTCTGCGCCAACGCTTGTTCGGCCAAGGTGCGCACGGCGGTTTCCACGGCTTCGCGGGCACGCTCGGTCTTGGGCTTGAACTCTTGCAGCAGCAGGTTGGCGAACTCGCTGGCTTCCTCGGTGGCGCCCAGGATCGGCGCGCCTTCGCGGGCGGTATTGTCACTCATGATTACTGCTCCCCTGCAGGCTTGGGCGCACTGGCAAGTGCTTGCAGCAATGCCGGGTCCTTGATCGCCTTCATGATGATTTCTTCAGCGCCGGTCTTGCCGTCCATGTAGGTCAGCAGGTTGGCCAGTTGGGTGCGGGCTTCGAGCAGCTGGTTCAGCGAATCGACCTTGCGGGCCACGGCGGCCGGGCTGAAGTCGTCCATGCTTTCGAAGGTGATGTCCAGGCTCAGGTTGCCTTCGCCGGTCAGCTCGTTGGGTACGTGGAACGCCACGCGCGGCTGCATGGCCTTGAGGCGCGAGTCGAAATTGTCCACGTCCACTTCGAGGAACTTGCGATCAGCCACTGGCGCCAGAGGCTCGGCGGGCTTGCCGGCGAGGTCGGCCATCACGCCCATCACGAAGGGCAGCTGGACCTTTTTCTCGGCGCCGTAGAGCTCGACGTCGTACTCGATCTGCACCCGAGGCGCGCGGTTGCGCGCGATGAATTTCTGAGAACTTTGCTTCGCCACGTTGCTGCTCCTGGTCGCTTGAGCGACGGTGTTGTTACTGCACGGCCGGGCGGTTTACTCGCCGTCCGGGCCGCGCAGGTTTTCAAATTGGGACATGCCGTCGGGAATCAGATTGCGCACGATCGCCGCAAAGTCGGCGTGCACCAGGTTCTTCGCCCGGTTCAACAGCACCGGCAGCGGGCTCGAAGGCTCGTGCCGGGTGTAGTACGCAAGGATCTTGTCGAGGCTGCGCAGCACGTCATCGCGGTTGGCGATATCGCCCAGCGGGCGCGGTGCTGCGGGGGCGGCGGCGGGTTCGACCGAGGGGGCATTGTCTTCACTGACGGCCTCGGGAACGCTGCTGCCGGGTACGGCTTGATTGAGGATTTGCAACGCCTGCTTGAGCGGTTGCTTCAAGGCGCTGAGGTCCACGCCCTGGGCGGAACCGACCTGCTCGTTGACCTGTTGCTCGATGGCTTCGCAGGCCGCCCGCGCGGCGCTCAAGGCATCGCGGGTGGCTTGCAGCTGCTCGGGGTCGCTGTCGAGGAACGCGGCGTTGAGCTGCTGGGCGCCGAGTTGTTCATCGGCAAACGACTGCAAACCGCTGGCGTTCAGCGCCGCGCGCAGGCTCACCGGGCCGAAGGTGCGCGAGCGCGTGAGGATGCTTTCGCGCAGCAGGCGGATGTTGGTGTCGCAAGTCAGGCCGGTGAGGGCGTTGATGCGTACGGTCGGGTCGTTATCGTCGTCGGCGTCCAGGCGCGGATGCAGCTCGGCCCAGTAGTCACGCAGCAGTGCGTTGATCAATGAGAGGACTTGCGCCAGCCCGGCCACACCCTGGAGGGCGAGGGCACTTTGCAGCAGGAAATGGGTGATGCGCAGGTCTTTGCTGCGTTGCAGCAAATCGAGGCTTTGCTGCTGGATGTCGCGCCATTGCGGTGGCTCAGCGGGCAGGATCGAGTCGCCCATGCTTCGCTCGGGTTGGCCCTTCGCGGCACGCTCTAGTTGAAGAAAGTCCGCGTCATATTCCATGTCTTCGCCACACGGCGAATTCGCGGAAACGGCGGCGAGCAGCAACGGCACATCCACTGAATTTGATCTCCTTATCAGCCCGTTAGATGGCGGGCAATGCATGCATTAGTTGCGCGAGGAACTTTGCATGTTTTCTCGGTCATATAAGCAAGATGCCACTAGTGTGCCATCATGGTTATCTGAGAAGTTGTGCATTTTTGGTGTAGTACTTACGCCTTGTCAAGGTAAGCTATTCGCCCTCTGTGACAGATGTGCGGTGCTTAACAACCTGCGCGACTGGTGGGTCTAACGACGTACCGGGACAGGATTTTTGTCATGGAGCCCGGTTAAGATCAGCAATTGTGCGGGTGTTGCAAGGTTTTACGGTGGGTTGCACGACCTTATGGAGAGACTTTCTGGAACTAACGTTCAGGAAGTAGAGCGCGCGCGAAGTATCAGCAAGGAGGCAAGATGTCGCTGTGTTTGACTATCACTAGTTATCACAAGATCACCCCAGGGCAATGTGCCGAAAAGTCCATGGATCAGGGCGTGATGGCTATTGGCCGCAGTTTGCATAATGACTGGGTATTGCCTGACCCTGAGCGCCTCGTCTCCTCGCAACATTGCGTTATTCAATACAAAGATGGCCGTTATTATTTAACCGATAACAGCACCAACGGCGTGGAGTTGGTCAACGCCGGTATTCGCCTGCGTCGGGGTAACAGCGAGCCCCTGGAAAATGGCGAGTTGATCCGCATCGGTGACTACGAGATCCAGGCGCGTATCGACTTCAACGTGCAGGCCGGCGACAGCCAACCCTTTGCCGCCGATGCCGCGAACAGTTTTGAAGCGCTGATGGGCGCCGTGGCGAACAAGCCGGTGATCGCGCCGCAGTTCCAGGGCGCCTCGTCGATGGACACCCTGCCGGACCTGTTCGACTTCCTCAGCCCCAGCGCCGTACCGCCGCCGACCGTGGCTGATCATGTGCCGTCGGAGCAACACGACTTCCGCCCGCCGACCCCCATTGCCGTCGAAAAACCCGTGGCCTCGGCGTCGGTGATCCCGGATGACTGGGACCTGTTGGCCGACGCCCCCGCGCCCGTCGTCGCGCCGGTAATCCAGCCGCCACCGGTGGCCGTCACCCCGCCACAAACCGACCTGCTGCAAGCCTTCCTGCGTGGCGCCGGCCTCGACCAGTTGAACCTCGACAAGGCCCAGGCTGAGGCGCAGATGGAAAACATCGGCCGCAGCTACCGCTTGATGGTCGAAGGCCTGATCGACGTGTTGCGTGCCCGCGCTAGCCTCAAGGGCGAGTTCCGCATGCAGCAGACGATGATCCAGCCCGCCGAAAACAATCCGTTGAAATTCGCCCCCAACGCCGACGAAGCGTTACTGCTGCTGCTTCGCCACGGCAACCAGGCGTTTATGGCGCCGGACGCCGCCGTACGTGACAGTTTCAACGACCTGCGCGCCCACCAACTGGCGGTGATGGCCGGGGTGGAAGCGGCGATCAAGCACCTGCTCACGCGCTTTGAACCGGCGCAGCTGGAAGAGCGGATGGGCAAGCCCGGCGGCTTGTCGAGCCTGTTCAACGGTTCGCGCCAGGCCCAGTACTGGCAGCAGTTCACCGAGCTCTACAGCAATATTTCCCGCGAGGCCCAGGAGGATTTCCAGGACCTGTTCGGCCGCGAATTCAGCCGCGCCTACGAAGACCACAGCGCACGACAGCGTCGCTAAAAACCGCACGACATGGATTAACGGATAGCTAAGTACGTCATTGAGGACGCAGGATGATTCCCAGGTTTTTACTCGCAGTTGCCACCGTGCTGCTGCTGACGGCGTGTGCCAAAGACGCCGTCGCGCCCGCCGCAGCCCCTGAGGTTGAAGCGGACACCGCGGCCATCGAGTTGCATTTCCACGCAATCAGCGGGCTCAACCCCGGCGCCAGCGGCCAGGCCGCTCCGGTGCGGGTGCGCATCTTCGAATTGAAAAACGCCGCCACCTTCGCCCGTTCCGATTACTTCGCCCTGGCTGACCGCGCGCAATCCACCCTCGGTCTGGACCTGCTCGACCAGGACGAAGTGGTGGTGCAGCCCGGCCAGCAATTGAGCATCCAGCGCGACCTCGACCCGGCCACCCGCCAGATCGGCTTGCTGGTGGGCTATCGCGAGTTGGACCGCGCGCAATGGCGCACGGTGATCAACGTGCCCGCGCGCCAATACACCGAATACCAGATCAGCCTCGATGTGCGTGCCGTGCGCGCCGACGTCGCGGCCTCCCCATCCAGCCCAGCCCAATAACAAGCAATCGGAGCCCCCATGTCCTGGAACAATCGCGTGGTCTGGTCGGAAGGCATGTTCATCGGAACGCAGCACTTCCAGCAGCATGACCGTTACCTGGAAAACCTGATCGACGCCCGCAGCCGCCCGTTGTCCGCCGGCAGCTGGGGCTTCTCCGAGTTGCTGATCGACCAGGGTCTGCTGGCCCAGGGCAAGCTGGCCATCGTCTCGGCACGCGGCCTGTTGCCCGATGGCACGCCGTTCAATATCCCCCAGGATGACCTGGCGCCGAGCCCGCTGAACATCGACGACCACCTGCGCGATGGCCTGGTCTACCTGGCCTTGCCGCTCAAGCGTGCCGGCGCGCGCGATACCGTGGATGAGGGCGAAGCCCTGGAAGCCGCGCGCTACGTGAGCCAGGTGCGCGAAGTGCGCGACGACAACGCGCCGTTCGAAAACCGCGCGCCGGTGGCCGTGGGCTCCCGCGCGTTGCGCCTGCTGACCGCGCAAGATGGCATCAGCGACTACGCCGCCATCGGTCTGGTACGCATCAAGGAAAAGCGCGCCGACCGCGCCCTGGTGCTCGACGACACGTACATCCCACCGGTGCTGGACGTGGCCGTGAGCAAACCGCTGGCAGCCTTTCGCAGCGAACTGCTGGGCCTGCTGCACCAGCGTGGCGAGGCCTTGGCGGGCCGCGTGGTCGCCTCGGGCGCCGGTGGCGCGTCGGAGATTGCCGACTTCATGCTGCTGCAACTGGTCAACCGCGCGCAGCCGCTGATCCAGCATTTCAACCAGTTGAGCCCGCTGCACCCGGAGCGGTTTTTCAGCGAGCTGGTGAGCCTGGTCGGCGAGTTCTCGACCTTCTCCACTTCTGGCCGGCGCCCGCAGGAATACCCGCAGTACCAACACGACGACCTCGCCCTGAGCTTCGCCCCGGTGATGCTGGCGTTGCGTGAAGCCCTGTCGATGCTGATCGACAGCAAGGCCACGCCAATCCCGATTGTGGAGAAGGCCTACGGCATTCACGTGGCGATGCTGGCCGACAAAACCCTGCTCGACAGCGCCAGTTTCATCCTGGTGGTGCGCGCCGACGTGCCCGCCGAAACCCTGCGCGCGCGCTTCGGCCAGCAAAACAAAGTCGGCTCGGTGGAGCACATCCGCGACATGGTCAACCTGCAACTGCCGGGCATCAGCCTGCTGCCGTTGCCGGTGGCGCCACGGCAGATCCCGTATCACGCCGGCTCCACCTATTACGAGCTGGACCGTGGCAGCGAGCACTGGCAACAGCTGAACAACTCCGGCGGTTTCGCCTTCCATATCGCCGGGCAGTTCCCGGGCTTGAACCTGGCCTTCTGGGCGATCCGAGGATAATCCGCGATGCACCCCAATGATGACGACCGCACCCAGTTCATGCCGCGCCCCGGTGGCCGTGCGCCGGAACCTGCGCGTGCCGAACCTGCGCCCTTGTCGGTGCCGGCCGCGCCGATGCTCACCGGCAAGAGCCAGGGCCTCAACCCTCTGGAAAGCGCCGCCGGCCCGTTGCTGGCGCTGCTGACCCGGCTGCGCAACACCATCGCCCACCCGGCGCCGGCCAGCCTGCGCGCGCAATTGCTGGCGTACCTGCGCCAGTTCGAAGAGCGCGCCGAAGCGGCCGGCATCGCCCGCAACGAAGTGCTGCTGGCGCGTTACGCGCTGTGCACCGCCCTCGATGAAGCGGTGTTGAGCACGCCGTGGGGCAGCACCAGTGACTGGGGCAAGCAGAGCCTGTTGATCACCGTGCACAACGAAGCCTGGGGCGGCGAAAAAGTCTTCCAGTTGCTCGACCATTGCCTGCAAAGTCCACGGGAGCGCCTGTACCTGCTGGAACTGTTGTACCTGTGCCTGTGCCTGGGTTTCGAAGGTCGTTACCGCGTGATGAGCGACGGGCGCAGCCAGTTGGAGGCCTTGCGCGAGCGCACGGCGGCGGCGATTCGCAGTGCCCGTGGCGAGCACGAGCGTGAGCTGTCGCCGCACTGGCGCGGCGTGACGGTGGCGCGCGATCGCCTGGCGCAATTCATGCCGCCGTGGATCACCGTGGCCATCGGCGTCGCGCTGTTGCTGGCGCTGCTGTTCGGTTTGCGCCTCAAGCTGGCGGCGGACGCGGAGCCGGTGTTCAAGAATATCCATGCCCTGGGCGAGATCCCGGTGCAGGCCATCGACCGCCCCGTGGCGCAGCCGAAAGTCATTGAACGGCCACACCTGGCGGGCTTTTTGGTGGACGACATCAAGGCCGGTCGCGTGGCCGTGGAAGATGCGGTGGACCGCTCGGTGGTGACCATTCGCGGTGACGAACTCTTCGCCTCCGCCAGCGCCAGCATTGTCGATGACTACCAGCCGCTGATGCTGCGCATCGCCGATGCCATCCGCAAAGTGAAGGGCCAGGTGCGCGTCACCGGGCACAGCGACAACCGCCCGATTGCCACGCTGCGCTTCCCGTCCAACTGGGCGCTGTCCGAGGCACGGGCCAAATCGGTGCTGGATATCCTCGCGGCGAAGACCGGCCAGGGCGAGCGCTTCAGCGCCGAAGGGCGCAGCGACACCGAGCCTGTCGCCACCAACAGCACAGCCGAAGGCCGCGCCCGCAATCGTCGGGTTGAAATCACCGTATTGGCGGAGGGCGTCGAGTGAAGGCGTTGTTCAGTTTCATGATTCGCTGGGTGATCCCATTGCTCGGGCTGATCGCCCTGAGCCTGATCATCTGGTTTGTCGGGCCGTTGCTCGACGTGTTGGTGCCTGAAGGGCGCCGCTGGGCGCTGATCATCCTGGTGTTCGGCGTGTGGCTGGCCTACCGCATATGGCGCATTGTCCAGGCGCAGCGCCAAGCCGCCGAAGTGATGCGCAGCCTGGCCGCCGAAACCCCGGCCGATCCCAACAGCGTGGCCACCGCCGAAGAACTCAGCACCCTGCGCCAGCGCATGGACGAAGCCCTGGCCCTGCTGAAAAAAGCCAAGCTCGGTGGCGATGAGCGGCGCAACCTCTACGAGCTGCCGTGGTACGTGATCATCGGCCCGCCGGGTTCGGGCAAGACCACCGCGCTGGTCAATTCCGGCCTGCACTTCCCGCTGGCCGCGCAGTTGGGCGCCGGCGCGGTGCGTGGCGTCGGCGGTACGCGCAACTGCGACTGGTGGTTTACCGACCAGGCCGTGTTGCTCGACACCGCTGGCCGCTACACCACCCAGGACAGCAACTCCACGGTGGATAAAGCCGCGTGGCTGGGCTTCCTCGACCTGCTGAAAAAGCAGCGTTCGCGCCGCCCCATCGATGGTGCGTTCATTGCCATCAGCCTGTCGGACCTGCTGCTCGGCACCGACGCCGAGCGCGCCGCCCACGCCGCCGCGATCCGCCTGCGCATCCAGGAGCTGTACACCCAACTGGGCGTGCGTTTCCCGATCTACCTGATGCTCACCAAGCTCGACCTGGTGCCGGGTTTCATGGAGTACTTCGACAACCTGAGCAAGGAAGAACGCGCCCAGGTGTGGGGCATGACCTTTGCCCTGGATGACGGCAAGAACAGCGACAGCCCGCTGGCCCACCTGCAAAGCGAATTCGCCGGGCTCGAACAACGCCTCAACGAACGCCTGGTGGAGCGCCTGCAACAGGAACGCGACCCGGCGCGACGCGACCTGATCTACGGTTTCCCGCAGCAGTTCGGCGCGTTGAAGGATTGCCTGCAAAGCTTCCTCGAAGGCGTGTTCAAACCCAACGCCTTTGAAGAGCGCGTGCTGCTGCGCGGCGTGTACTTCACCAGCGGCACCCAGGAAGGCAGCCCGATTGATCGCCTGATCGGCGCCATGGCGCAGAGCATGAACCTCGACCGCCAGCACCTCGCGCGGCAGAGCGGCACCGGGCGCAGTTACTTCATCGAAAAACTGTTCACTGCCGTGGCGTTTGCCGAGCGCGGGCTGGTGGGGGTGAACCCCAAGGTCGAGCGGCGGCGCAAGTGGATTGCCCGTGGTGTGCTCGCGGCCACCGTGGCGTTGGTCGTGGTGGTCAGCGGCCTGTGGTGGGTGAGTTACCGCGCCAACCAGGCCTATATCGCCCAGGTCGACCAGAAGGTCGCGCCGTTGGGCCAGGCCGTGCAAAACCTGAGCCCGGCGCAACGCGACATCCTTGCGGTACTGCCATTGCTCAATGCGGTGAAGAACCTTGCGGGAGATTCGCCAAGCTTTTCCGAAGGCTTGGGCTTGTATCAGGGCGACATGCTTGAAGCCGAGTCGGCCAGCGTCTACCGCAAGCTGTTGATCGCCGTGTTCGCGCCGCGTTTGGTGACGCGGATCGAGGAGCAACTGCACGGCGGCGGCAATTCCGATTTCCTCTACGAAGGCCTCAAGGCCTACCTGATGCTCGCCGACAGCGAGCATTACGACCCGGACTTCATCAAGGCCTGGATCGCCCTCGACTGGGACCGCAACCTGCCCCGCGACTTGCCGGCGGATCAGCGCCAGGCTCTGGCCGGGCACTTGCAGGCGCTGTTCGAACGTCATCCGCCGAATGCGCGGCTTGATCCGCGCTTGATCGACGACCTGCGTCGGCAATTGCAGCAACTGCCGGTGGCCCAGCGCGTGTACGACCGGGTCAAGCGTCAGAAATTGCCGGAAGGCATCCCCGACTTCCGTCTCAACGAAGCCGCCGGCCGCGATGCGGCGCTGGTGTTCAGCCGTAAAAGTGGCAAGCCACTGGGCGAGCCGTTAAGTGGTTTCTTCACCGCCAAGGGTTATCGCCAGGCGTTCCTGCTGAGCAGCCTGAACCAGACCGGCACCCTCGCCGAAGAGCAATGGGTGCTGGGCCATGAGCAGGCCGATCAGCAGAACGTGCTCAGCCTTGCCGGGGATGTGCGCCGCCTGTATTTCCAGGACTACCAGCGCCAGTGGGATGCGCTGCTCGCCGACATCGACTTCGTGCCCATCACTAGCGTGGCCCAGGCCGCCGATGTGCTGCGGGTGATTTCCGGGCCGACCTCGCCGCTGAAAAAGCTGCTGGTGGCGGTGGCCAAGGAAACCGATCTGCAAGCCGAAGAACGCCAGTTGGCGGCCAAGGGTGTGCCGGTGGAAGGCGGTGTGGACAAGCTCAAGGAGCGCCTGGGCAATCTGCTCGGTCAGGAGCAGCCAAGCGCGAATACAGCGCCGGCAACGGATGATCCGGTGACCGCGCACTTTGCCGAACTCAACAGCATCGTCAGCAAGAACGAGGGCGAACCGGCGGCCATCGACGGCCTACTGGCGGACATGAACGCGCTGTATGTGCAGGTCAGCGCCATGGTCGGCGCCAGCGGCGATGCCTTGCTCGGCGAGGCGAAGAACCAGGCGGCGGCTGCGGCCACGCGGGTCAGCCTGAATGCCGAACGCCAGCCGCCATTGGTGCAGGGCATGGTCAAGTCGGTGGTCAACTCCACCACCAACAGCATGATGGGTGGCGTGCGCAACCAGTTGAACGCGGCGTGGATGAGCGAAGTGGTCAACGTGTATCGCCAGTCGCTGGCGGGTCGTTACCCGATGTCGCCGGGCAGTGCGCGGGACGCGACGCTGGATGATTTCGGCATGTTCTTTGGCGTCGGCGGGGTGATGGACAACTACTTCCGCAAGTACTTGCAGCCTTACGTGGACACGTCCGCGCAGACCTGGCGCTGGCAGCCGGGCGCGGCGCAGAAGCTGGGGATTGCGCCGGGCGTGCTGCAAACCTTCCAGCGTGCCGCGACGATTCGTGATGCGTTCTTCCGCGCGGGCGGCACCCAACCCATCGTGCGTTTCGAACTCAAGCCGGTGTCGATGGACCCGACCATCACCCAGTTCCTGCTCGACCTCGACGGCCAGCAACTGAGCTACGACCACGGCCCCAGTGGCCCGGTCGCCATGCAATGGCCGAACCCCGGCAGCATCGGCGTGGTGCGCCTGTCGATCATGCCGCCTGCTGCCAGTGGCCGTTCCGGCGTGACCCTGGATGGCCCGTGGGCGTGGTTCCGCCTGCTGGAGCAATCGGACCTCAGCGCCGGCAACTCGCCAGACCGCTTCAACCTGCGCCTGCGCGTGGATGGCGCGAGCATTGCCTACGAGTTGCGTGCCAACAGCGCGTTCAACCCGTTCAAGAGCCGCGTGCTCAGCGGCTTCAGCCTGCCGGAGCGGTTATGACGACGGTGGGTTTCTACGGCAAGTTGGCCAGCCGCGGCGACTTTGTCAGCCGCGCCTTGCCCCAGAGTTTTGTCGGCCCGTGGGACAGCTGGCTGGCGGCGGGTTTGCTCGCCAGCCAACAGCGCCTGGGGGGCGACTGGCTCAACGTGTACCTGGTCAGCCCGCTGTGGCGCTTTGTGCTGGCGCCGGGCGTATGCGGGCCGGATGCGGCGGCGGGCGTGGTGATGCCGAGCATTGATCGGGTCGGGCGCTATTTCCCGCTGGCGGTGGTCACGTTGCTCGACCACGACACCAATCCGGCGTCCCTCGTCGGCGGGCCGGATACCTGGTTTGCACAGGCCGAAGAGCTGCTGCTCAGCACCCTCGACAGCGGCGCGACCTTTGAAGGCTTCAACGCCGGCATCGACGCACTCGGCGTGCCGCTGACCGAACCGCGTGCGGTGGACAGCCGCTTCGCCGGCCTGCAACGGGTGTCTACGACCCAACCCCACGGGCGCATGACCGCGCTCGCCGAACAGGCCTGCGAAGGCGCCAGCCTGTGGTGGGGGCGCGGTTCTGAACGGATTGCCCCAGGTTTATTGCGGTGCCAGGGTTTGCCTGCCACCGACGATTTTGCGCAGTTTTTGCTCGGACAAGAAGGTGTGGTGTAGATGGGCGCAACGTACAAATCCGCGAGCAAAAGCCATGTGGGCATGGTGCGCCAGGTCAACGAAGACGCCTGTCTGGACCTGCCGGAAAACCGCCTGTGGGTGGTCGCCGACGGCATGGGCGGGCATGCGGCGGGGGATTACGTCAGCAGCCTGATCGTCGACAGCCTGCGCACGGTGCCGCTGGGCCGTTCCCTCGACGAATACGCGGCAGCGCTGCGCAACGACCTGATCCGTATCAACGCCGCCGTGCGCGAAGAAACCGCCAACCGTGGCGTGACCCTGATGGGCAGCACCGTGGTGCTGCTGGCCGCACGCGGGTTGCGCGGCGTGTGCGTGTGGGCCGGCGACAGCCGCCTGTACCGCCTGCGCGACGGCGTGCTGGAGCGTATCTCCCGCGACCACAGCTACGTGCAAGACCTGCAAGACAGCGGCCTGCTCAGCGAAGCCGATGCCCGCGTGCACCCGCGCGCCAATATCGTCACCCGCGCCATCGGCGTCGAAGCCCAGCTGGAGCTGGCGGTGATCGATCTGCTGATCGCCCCCGGCGACAGCTACCTGCTGTGCAGCGACGGCCTCAACAAGACCGTCGAAGACCACGAGATCCGCGAGGTGCTCAGCCATGACGCACCGGACGAAATCGTGCGCAGCCTGGTGCACTTGGGGCTTAACCGGGGCGCGCCGGACAACATCACCACCATCGTCGTGAAGGTCTCGGCATGAATATCCTGATCCCCGGCTACGACATCCACGGCGAGATCGGCGAAGGCGCCATGGCCAGCGTGTACCTGGCGACCCAGCGCTCGCTGGAGCGCAAGGTGGCGTTGAAGGTGATGGCGGCGGCGCTGGCGGCCGACCCGACCTTCTGCGAGCGCTTCCTGCGTGAGGGCAAGACCCTGGCGCGCCTCTCGCACCCGCACACGGTGACCATCCATGACATCGGCAACGTCGGTGAACTGTATTACATGGCCATGGAATACCTGCCCAACGGCACGCTGAAGGAGCGCATCGCTGCCGGCATGACGCCGGAACAGGGCGTGACGCTGATCCGCCAGATCGCTTCGGCGCTGGGTTATGCCCACGCGCAAGGCTTGGTGCACCGTGACGTCAAGCCGGCAAACATCCTGTTCCGCGCGGACGGTACGGCGGTGCTGTCGGACTTCGGCATCGCCAAGTCCCTGGACGACCGCACCCAGTTCACCCAGGCTGGTTTTGCCGTGGGCACGCCGAGCTACATGAGCCCGGAACAGGCGCGGGGCCAGGAGATCGACGGCCGTGCCGACCTGTATGCGCTGGGTGTGGTGCTGTATGAAATCCTCGTCGGCAAGCTGCCCTACAGCGGCACCGACGCGCTGTCGACGGCGCTGGCGCACCTGACCGAGCCGTTGCCGGAATTGCCGGTGCACCATGGCCGTTATCAGAGCGTGCTGCGCAAGCTGTTGGCTAAAGATCCCGCCGAACGCTTCCCGGATGCGGCGGCGTTGTTGCTGGCGCTGGATCAATTGCCGATGGATGCGCCGGAGGCCACCTTGGTGCGGCCGCTGCCGATCCCGATGAGTTTTGATCTGGCGGGGATCACGCCGGAATCCATCGAGATCCCCACCGACAAGCCCCAACCGGTGCGCCAACCGGTGGTGCCGCCAACCCAGCGCAGCGAACAGCGCCGTGGCCCGGTGCTGGCGCTGGCGGCGGTTGCCGTGGCGGTGGCGTTGGCGATTGGTGGTGCCAGTTATTGGTGGTTGAGCGGCAGTGATGCACCGGTGGCTAAACCGCCGATTGCAGCAGTGCCGAGCGTGGCACCGGTCGCGCCCGACGTGGACGGCGGCCAGCGCCCGCTGCTGATGGCGGGCAAGAAAACCCTGTTCCAACGTGTGCTGAGCAAGCCCGGCGCGAAGCTTTCCAGCGACGCCGGCAGTGCGCCGGGCAAAGCCTTGCCGGCGTTCTCCGTGCTCTACGTGTACCAGCGCAAGGACGTCGACGGCAGCCCATGGGTGCGTGTCGGCGCCGCCACCGATGGGCGCAGCGACGGTTGGTTGCCGGCGGCCCAGGTCAGTGACTGGAAGCAGAGCCTGGTGCTCAAGTTCACCGAGCGCTCGGGCCGGGCGCCGGTGATGTTCCTGCGCCAATCGGCTGAGGTGGAAAAGCTCTTGGCCGATCCCGCCGCCGCCAAAGGCGCCTTGGCCAAGGCGCAGAAAAACAGCGACGACAACAGCCAGGTCCTGGCCCTGGAACCGACCGCCAGCGCCGTGCCGCAGAACCAGTTCTACCTGTTGCCGATCTTCGACGCCAAGGAGAGCTTCGACGAAAACGGCCAGCCGGTGCAGTTGCTCAATGTCGCGTCCATCGATCCGGGCATCCGCGCCGCCAAGCCGGAGGCGAATGCCGATGCCTTCCGCACCGCCGTGGTGTTGGTGGTGGATACCACCGTGTCGATGCAGCCCTATATCGACCAGGTCCGCGACGTCGTGCACGAACTGCAAACCCGCATCGCCGAGCGTGGCGAGTTGGACAGCGTGAGCTTTGGCATGGTCGGCTTCCGCAGCAGCGTGAAAAAGACGCCGGGCCTGGAGTACGTGGCCAAGACCCTGATCACCCTGGACCAGGGCCGCGATCCGCAGCGCTTCCTCGACATGGCGCGGCAGGTCAAGGCGTCCACCGTCTCCAGCCATTCGTTCAACGAAGACGCGTTTGCCGGCGTGATGCAGGCCGTCGATGGCATGGATTGGTCGGGCTACGGCGGGCGCATCATCCTGCTGGTCACCGACGCCGGCGCACTGCGCAAGAACGACCCGTTCGCCGCTACCCAGATGAACGAGGCCGAAGTGCGTCAGGCGGCGTTGGGCAAGCAGATCAAGATCTACGCCCTGCACCTGCGCACCGACGCCGGCAAGGCCACCCACGCCGGTGCCGAGAGCCAGTACCGCATCCTTACCGCCGACGCCAACCCGCAGATCGGCGACCTCTACACGGCGGTGCCGGGCGGCGATGTGCGCAAGTTGGGCCAGCGTGTGGATGAGATCGGCACGGTGTTCGCCAACCTCGTGCATCAGGTGCGCAGCAACACGCCACAGCCGTCGCCGTTGCTGGGCAGCGCGCCGAGTCTGGCGGACAAATCCGCCGCCGTCGGTTATGCCATGCACATGGATTTCCTCGGGCACAAAACCGCGAGCCAGGCGCCGCAACTGGTCAGCGCCTGGACTGCCGACCGCGACCTCACCAACCCGGCGCTGCCGGCGTTCCAGGTGTGCGTGATGCTGACCAAATTGCAGCTCAACGACTTGCAGCAGTCGCTGAAACTGATCGTCGACGCCGCGCGCAAGACCCAGACCTCGCCGAAGGATTTCTTCCAGGAAATCGCCAGCGCCTCGGCCTATATGAGCCGCGACCCGCAAGCCTTGCGCAAGGGCGGCAACCTCGCCGATGGCGGCCTGCTTGGCGAATACCTGGAAGGTCTGCCGTACCGCAGCAAGTCGCTGAACATGACCCAGGACTTGTGGTTGTCGTTGAGCGTGGCCGAGCAGGAAGACTTTATCGATGAGCTGGAGTCGAAAATCCGCCTCTACGAAACCTTCCACAACGACCAGGCCAACTGGGTGCGTTTCGGCGACGCCGAGCCGGGTGACGCGTTGTACCGCGTGCCGCTGTCGACGTTGCCGTGATGCTGGACCTGAGCGCGGTGCACAAGAGCCGGGGCGTCGGCAGCCAGCGCTATAGCCTGGTGATTCCGGCGCTGCATTTGCGTGCGGGTGAGCAAGTGGCGATTGTCGGGCCGAGCGGCTGCGGCAAGAGCACCTTGCTGGATGTGCTCGCGCTGGTGTTGGCGCCGGATCAGGTGGGGCGGTTTGCATTCCATCAGCAGGACATTGCCGGGCTGTGGCGCGCGGATCAACAATCGGCCCTGGCGGCGCTGCGCAGCCGGCACCTGGGGTATGTGCTGCAAACCGGTGGCCTGCTGGGCTTTCTGGATGTGCGCGGGAATATCGCCCTGTCTCGGCAACTGCTGGGGTTAAAGGACGACGGCAGTGTCGCGCGCTTGGCCGAGCAACTGGAAATCAGCGATCAGTTGGCGAAAAAACCTGCGGCGTTGTCGGTGGGCCAGCGCCAGCGCGTGAGCTGCGCCCGCGCCCTGGCCCACGCGCCGCAACTGCTGCTGGCGGATGAACCCACCGCGTCCCTTGACCCGTTGAATGCCGAGCGTGTGATGCACGCGCTGCTGGCCCAGGCCCGCGAGCACCGCGCCGCCTGTGTGATCGCCACCCATGACGAACCGCTGGCCCGCGCCAGTGGCTTGCAGGTGCGGCGCATCAGTTGCCGCCGCGATGCCGACGGCGGCGTCACCGCCACCCTTGGGGAGGCGTGCTGATGCGCAGCGCTCTGGTGGCATCCCTGGCCTGGCAGGACTACCGCAACGACGCGTGGTTGTCGGCGTGTTCCGTGTTGGCATTGGTGGCGGTGATCGCGCCGTTGCTGGTGTTGTTCGGCCTGAAATTTGGACTGGTTAGCAGTTTGACCGAACGTTTGGAAAACGACCCCGCCACCCGTGAAATTATTCCGCTGGGCGGTGGTCGATTCAGCAGCGCATTTATCGAGCAGTTGGGTCAGCGCAGTGAAGTGGCCTTCGCGGTCCCGCGTACGCGGCAGATTGCGGCGACGGCGCAGGTGGGGGCGTTGACCCTGGAAATGCTGCCGACGGCGCCGGGTGATCCGTTGCTGCAGGCGCTGCCGATGCCCCAGGGCCTCGACCAGATTGTGCTCAGCCACACCGCTGCCGAAAAGCTCGCGGCGCGGTCCGGGGATTGGCTGGAAACGCTGTTTGCGCGGCAAGTGGCGGGGCGTGTCGAGAGCCAGCGCACACGCGTGCAAGTGCTGGCGGTGTTGCCGCTGGCCGCCTTTGCCCGGGACGGTTTGTTTGCCGGCTTGGGCCTGCTGGAAGCGGCGGAAGATTATCGCGACGGCCGAGCAGTGCCGGCGTTGGGTTGGACGGGAGAGGCGGCGAGTGAACAGCGGATCTATCCGGCGTTTCGCTTGTACGCCCGCAGCCTCACCGATGTTGAGCCATTGCGGGTGTTTTTCGCTGGGCAGAACCTGTTGGTTTCGACCCAGGCGCACACCATCGCCCAGGTGCAGTCGTTGAGCCGCAACCTGTCGATCGTGTTCTGGGTGATCTGCGGTTTGGCGTTGGCGGGGGCGTTTGCGGCGATCTCTGCCGGGGCGCTGGCGGCCGTGGCGCGCAAGCGCCGGGAATTGTCGGTGTTGCGCCTGTTGGGGTTTTCCACCGGCGCGCTGTTGGTGTTTGTGGTGTTGCAAGCGCTGTACAGCGCAGGGTTTGCCGCCGTGCTCAGTGCCGGGCTGTATGGCCTGGCCGAGGCGGGTTTGAATCAACTTTTCGTGCAGGTGCCGGGCGAGTACGCCAGCCACCTGTTGGCGCGTCATTACGGCCTGGCCCTGGTTGCAGTCATGGGCGTCAGTGCCGTGGCAGCGCTGTGTGGTGGTTGGCGAGTGGCGCGGATCCAGGCTTCTGAAGGAATCAGAGATGTATAAGTTACTGGGCGCCGCCGTGGCGCTGAGCCTGGCCTCGATGGCTTGGGCCGATGAAGCGAGCGATAAACTCGATAATCCAAAACCCTTGGAAGGCGACGTCAGCCTGCCGTTGCCGTGTGACGGCAACATGCTGTTCCGCTACGCCTACGTGCTGGCCCAAGGCACCCTGGACGACCGCGAGATCAGCCTCGGCTACCCCTTCGCCGAGGGCGAGGCGGGTTATCAACAGTCGTTCATTTCCGGCTACCGCCGCGACTTTATCAACGGCCAGTTCACCCTCAAGGATCTGCCCAAGGCGTGGAGCAAGGTCATCACGCCCTTGATGCCGAAGACCGACGCCAAGACCCCGCTCAAGCCAATGCTGTACTTCATCGGCAAGTACGAAGTGACCGCCCGCCAGTACGCCCAGGTCATGGCCCAGGCGCAGTCCCTGGCCAGCGGCGAACCGGCGCCGGCCTGCGACGTGCCCAGCGGCATGGCCGGGCGGTTGCCCAAGGTGAAACTGTCGCGCTTTGAGGCCGAGCGCTTCTCGGCGGTGTACAGCGCGTGGCTGCTGAAATACCACCGCGACCTGCTGCCGGTGAGCGGGCGCGGTGCGTCGGCGGAGGAGGGCGGGGTCGGTTTTGTGCGTTTGCCGACAGAAGTTGAATGGGAATTCGCCGCGCGTGGCGGCCAGGCGGTGAGCCGTCAGGACCTGGAAGGGCGCCTGTTCCCGCGCCGCGCCGAAGGCAGCGACAGTGACGGCCCGCTGGGCGACTACGCAGTGTTCAACCAGGTCGCTGGCGGCACCGGCCAGGCCGTGCGCCTGATGCCCATCGGCACCAAACTGCCCAACCCCATCGGGATGTTCGACGTGATCGGCAACGCTGCCGAGATGGTCCAGGAATCCTTCCAGCTGGTGCACGCCGGGCGTCGCCAGGGCACCTATGGCGGCTTTGTGGTCAAAGGCGGCAACTACCTGGAAGGCGAGGGCACGCTGTTTACCGGCATGCGCCGCGAGTACCCGCTGTTTGGCGCCGACGGCACCGAGCAAAGCAACGAGACCACCGGTTTTCGCGTGGCGATTGGCGCGCTGTCGGCGCCGCGTTCGCGCTACAAGGAACTGTTTGCGCAGTGGCAGAAAGAAGGCCGACTGGCCGCCCTGACCGACGCCATCGACGACGCCCAGGACCCGACCAAGCGCCTGGACAGCATCATCGCCGCCAGCGCCGATCCCAAGCTGCAAGCCGAGCTGGGGCTGGTCAACGAAGAGCTCAAGCGCAACGTCTCGCTGATCGCCCAGCAACGCGAAGAAGCGGCGGGCAACCTGATCCAGTCGGCGGCGTTGGTGGCCGAGACCATCGGCAACTACAACATCCGCCTGGCCAATTTGCAGAAGAGTCGCCAGCAGGCCGTGGACAACAAGGATGAAGCCAGCGCGCAGCTGTTTGCGATGGCCATTGCCAACGGCCGCAGCGCCCTCGACGGCGCGGTGGCGATCTATATCGACAACCTGGCCACCGGTACGCGCTACACCGATGCGGTGATCCAGGCGCAGTTTCAACGGATCAAGGAAGAGTTGGATCGCAAGCCGGTGCTCGGCAAGAGCCTGGTGACGCGCGCGACACTGTTCGTCCGCCATGTCGGCAACTACCGCAAGCAACAGCGGGCCGACCCAGCGACGATCTTGAAGGAATTGCTCGCAGCGAGCGGTCAGCGATGAGCGCTGGCTGTATGGCGAGCTTGGAAGGGACTCAGGCGGCGTTGGGCCGTGCTGGGCAAGTCAAACTAAAAGAGAACACACCTATGCGTTTTTCCCGTAAGGCGGTTTCCAAGCGTCACTTGTTGTTGATCGCGGCCGGCTTCAGCACCGTGCTGACCGGTTGCGCCACGTCGCCGGCGTCCAAGGTCGCGTCGAGCACCAAGGTCGAGTACTACCCGAACTGCTACGAGCCGGTGCAGCACCTGCGCAGCACCGATTCGGACATGACCAAGTCGGTCGTCACCGGTGCCGCTCTCGGCGCGGCCGGTGGTGCACTGCTGGGCGCCCTGACCGGCGACTCCGACAAGCGCGGCCGCAACGCGGCGATCGGCGCAGCGGGCGGCGCCCTGGCGGGTGGCGCGGCGGGTTACTACACCGAGCGTCAGAAGCAGATCAGCGACGACAACCAGCGCATTGCGTCCTACGCCACCGACGTCAACAAAAGCGCGTCCGACATCGACCGCAGTACTGCCTACGCCAAGGCGTCGCAACAGTGCTACCAGAGCGCGTTCACCAAGCTGGTCAACGACCGCAAGGCCAAGACCGTCAACGACACCGAAGGCCGCAAGCGCCTGGCGGAAATCGTCGCAGGCCTGAAGGAATCCAACGACCTGATCGTAGCGGTGAACGGCAAGGCCGCCGAGGACCTGAACAACTACAACCAGGCGTACGAAAAAGACTTGCAACAAGTCAGCGTGCAGCGTGCCGATGTGGTCACCGTGGCCACGGCCGACACCGCAGCGGTGGTCCCACCGGCGGGTAAAGCCAACAAAGGCAACAAAGTGGTCAAGCCACCGAAGAAGCCACCACTGCCGGTTGTGCCGCGTGAAGCCGTCGATACCGAGAAAAGCTTCCAGACCGTGAAAGTCAGCCAGGCTGAAAGCAAGAAGGTCGCCAGCGCCGGTAAAGCGCAGATCGAAGGCACTTGCCGCGATCCGAACCTGACCGACTGGGCGCCGGTACCTTGCCCTAACGTTTAAGTAACATGCTGCTATAAGCGTCAAACGCCAGCCGATCTTCCGTTAAAGCGCCAGATCGGTGGCGTTCTTTTTGCAAATCGTTAAACTGCTGCGGCCACTCAATAATTACCCGAGGCCGTGTGCATGAAATTTCGTCTTCTCCTGTGGGTGCTGGGCCTGATGATGGGCAAAGCCAGCCGCAGCAATCCTGCCTTCCAGCAACAGCTGGGCGATAAAGACCTGGCCTTCCAGTTGCAGACCCTCGACGGCAAGGTTGCCCGTCATTTCATCGTCAAAGACCAACGCATTACCAGCCGCTCGGGTGTTCACCCGGCGCCGGCGTTTGCGATTGCGTTCAAGGATGCCGCCTATGGCTTCGCCACGATGCAGGCGAAGAACAAGCAACTGGCGTTCATGACGGGGATTCAGGACAAGTCGATCCAGATCAAGGGCAACCCGGCGCTGGTGATCTGGTTCCAGGGGTTGACCAAGTATTTGAAGCCGAAGAAAAAGAAGTAGGGTCTTCAGGTAGACCGAGGTGGATTCATCGCAGGCAAGCCAGCTCCCACATTTGACGGCATTCGCAAATCAAAATGTGGGAGCGGGCTTGCCCGCGATAGCGGTCTTCAGGCCTGGCTGAACTGCGAGGCCAGTTCGCGCAACAGCACCTCGGCATCCAGCACCTTGCTCACCACTTCCTCCGCCTTGTCCCGGGTCAGGCCCAGGCGCTCCAGCAGTTCATCGGGAATGGCTGCGTCCGGCCCGGAACCAATGCCACGGCTGCGCAACAAGCGCACGGCCAGACACACCAGGTTCGGATACTCAGCGTACTGCCCGTCATAGGTCGGGTCGTGCTGGAAGCGCAGGGCCGTGGACAACTCGTCGGGCATGTCCCAGTAACGCATCAGCCAGGCGCCGATCTGCTCACGGCTGATCCCCAACAAATGCTGTTCCACATAGCTGTGGCACAGGTGCGGATTGACCTCCAGGTGGCGGCAGATCAGCGAGAAATGCGGCGGGAACACGTGGGCCAGCAGCAGGTAGCCAAAGTTGTGCAGCAGGCCGGCGAGGTAGGTCAGGCCGGCTTCCGGGCGCTGGGCGCGGGGCATGGCGCGGGTCAGGCCTTCGATCACGGCGGCGGTGTAGATCGACTGGTGCCAGTACGGCGTGGACTGGTGCGGGTGGTCCTTGGGCAGGCTCAGGGTCTTGCCCAGGGCCAGGCCCAGCGCGAGGTTGATCACCAGGTCGAAGCCCAGCACGCGGACGATGGCGTCTTCCACTGAGCGGATCTTGCCCGGCGAGGCGTAGTACGGCGACGCGGCCCAGCTCACCACTTGGGCGGCCAGGGCCGGGTCGGTTTCCACCACGCCGGTGATGTCATCGATGGTGGCATTGGGGTCGACGCGCAGCTTGATGATCTTCTGCGCGGTGTCAGCCAGTGGCGGAATCTCGATGGTCGCTTCCAGGCGTTGCTGGATGCGGCGGGCAGTGAATGCCTGCATCGCCTGGGTGATTTCCTCACGGTCATCATTGGGGCGGTCGAGGTTCGGGCGGATGTTGCTCAAGGGCTCGCCGAACTGGGCGGCGCTGGCCTTGGTGAGCATGCTTTTGAAGTGCTCGCTGGCGATCTCCAGCAGCAACCCGGCTTCACCCGAATGCACCAGCAGGCTCGATTCGTTGAGCAGGCTGCCTTCGTACAGGCACGGCGAGCTGGTCAGCGCCGGCAAGCCCGGCAGCAAGGCCAGGTCGTGCTTGCCGAGCATGCGTTCGACGCGCTCGGGCGACACGGCTGTCAGGCGGCGCCCGGTGAGTTCGGCGAGGCGGTTGAGGTCGAGCAATTGGTTCTGCGGGAACAACACCATCAGAGCGCCCACCGCATCTTCCAGCAACACCGCCTGAACCTTGCGTGCAGGGTTCAAGCCTGGGTGTTCGGCGACTTCCGTGTAGGGGATGGCGAGCTTTGCGAGCAGAGCCTGAATGACCGGCGGGGCGGTCAGTGGGGCTGTGGCGAGGGCTACTTCTGACATGGCCTGATCCAATTTCTTACTGTCAACGGAGTATAACCAGCTTGGTACAGCTGTTGGTCGTATAAGTGAGTCAGGCGTCACACTTGGCCGTATTGCTGCCCATGTCGGAGCCAGCGGTCCAGCAGTGGGCTGACATGTTCCGGCCAGCGTTCCAGCAAGGCTTGCGCGGCGTCGCGCACGGCGGGCAGCAGGTCGGCGTCGCGCATCAGGTCGGCGACCTTGAATTGCAGCAGGCCGGTCTGGCGGGTGCCGAGCATTTCGCCGGGGCCGCGCAGTTCGAGGTCTTTTTCGGCGATCACAAAACCGTCGTTGGTTTCGCGCATGATGCCCAGGCGCTGGCGACCGATTTGTGACAGCGGCGGGTGATACAGCAGCACGCAATGGCTGGCGGCGCTGCCCCGGCCGACACGGCCGCGCAGTTGGTGCAGTTGGGCGAGGCCCAGGCGCTCGGGGTTTTCGATGATCATCAGGCTGGCGTTGGGCACGTCCACGCCGACCTCGATCACGGTGGTGGCCACCAGCAGTTGCAGGTTGCCGGCCTTGAATTCGGCCATCACCGCGGCTTTTTCCGCAGGCTTCATGCGGCCGTGGATCAGCCCGACCTTGAGTTCGCCAAGGGCGCTGGTGAGGTCTTCATAGGTGGTCTCGGCGGCCTGGCAGGTCAGCTCTTCGGACTCTTCGATCAGCGTGCACACCCAGTACGCCTGGCGGCCTTCGGCACAGGCGCCGCGCACGCGTTCGATCACTTCGACGCGGCGGGTATCGGTGACCAGCACGGTGTTGACCGGGGTCCGGCCGGGGGGCAGTTCGTCGAGGATCGAGGTGTCGAGGTCGGCGTAGGCGCTCATCGCCAAGGTGCGTGGGATCGGCGTGGCGGTCATGATCAGCTGGTGCGGGTTCATGCGCCCGCCCACGCCTTTCTGGCGCAGGGCCAGGCGTTGTTGCACGCCGAAGCGGTGCTGTTCGTCGATGATCACGAGGGCCAGGTTCTTGAACTTCACTTCGTCCTGGAACAGCGCGTGGGTGCCCACCACCATCGGTGCACCGCCGGCGATCTGCTCCAGCGCGGCTGCGCGGTTCTTGCCCTTGAGCTTGCCGGCCAGCCACGCGACTTCCAGGCCGAGGGGTTCGAGCCAGCGCTTGAAGGTGATGAAGTGCTGCTCGGCGAGGATCTCGGTGGGTGCCATCAGCGCCACCTGGTAGCCGGCTTCCAGCGCTTGCAGGGCGGCGAGGGCGGCGACCACGGTCTTGCCCGCGCCCACGTCGCCCTGGATCAGGCGCAGCATGGGTTCTTTCTGGCTGAGGTCGTAGGCGATTTCATTGCCGACGCGCTGCTGGGCACCGGTCGGCGCGAAGCCGAGGTTGGCCAGGTATTGCGCCGGCAGCTTGGTGGCCTTGGGCATGGCGGGCGCGCGCAGGGAGCGCATGCTTTCGCGCAGGCGTTGCTGGGACAGTTGGTGCGTCAGCAGTTCTTCAAAGGCCAGGCGGTGCTGGGCCCAGTGGTGACCAAGGGCGAGTTCGTCCACATCGGCATCGGCCGGCGGGTGATGCAGGTAGCGGATCGCATCGTCCAGCGGCGCCAGTTGATAGTCGCGGGCCAGCTCCAGCGGCAGCCAGTCGGGCAGGCTTTTCGGGCCGAGCATGGTCAGGGTCTGCGTGCACAGTTGGCGCAGGCGCTGTTGGGTCAGGCCTTCGGTGAGCGGGTAGATCGGCGTGAGGGTGGTGTCCACCGGCGGCGGCTCGTCGCCGGTGATGGCGCGGTATTCCGGGTGGTAGATCTCCAGGCCCGATGCGCCGGGGCGCGCTTCGCCGTAGCAACGCACGCGGGTGCCGCGCTTGAGGCCTTCCTTCTGCGCATTGCTGAAATGGTAGAAGCGCAGGCTCAGGCCGCCGGTGCCGTCTTGCAGGCGCACCACCAGGCTGCGGCGCTTGCCCATCACCACGTCGGCGCCGCTGACGGTGCCTTCGACCACCGCATCCTGCCCAGGGCGCAAATGGCCGATGGGCACTACGCGGGTGCGGTCCTGATAACGCAGGGGCAGGTGGAACAGCACGTCCTGGAGATTCTCCAGGCCGACCTTGGCCAGCTTCTCGGCCATGGCTTCACCGACACCCTTGAGTGCCGTCACCGACACGTGCGACAGCTCAGTCATACGCGGGCTTAGCTCGCCACGGGCGGCTTGGCCACCGAGCACAGGCGGATCGAGTCGGCGAGGATCTCAATGGCTTTGGGTCTTGGGAAGCTGGCGCGCCAGGCGATGGCCACGGTGCGGAACGGCACGGGTGGCGTCAGCGGGCGCACTTCGATCACGCCGGGGGCGTAGTGATGGCTGTCGACTGCCGACAGCGGCAGGATCGAGATGCCCAGGCCGGAGGCGACCATATGGCGGATGGTTTCCAGGGAGCTGGATTCCACGGTGGTGTGCTTGGCGCCGTCGTTGCCCTTGGTCAGGGTCGGGCAGGCTTCCAGTACCTGGTCGCGGAAGCAGTGGCCTTCGCCGAGCAGCAGCAGGCTCTTGTCGTTGAGCAGGGCGGCGTCGATGGAGGCTTTTTGCGTCCACGGGTGGTTGGCCGGCATCAGTACCTGGAACGGCTCGTCGTAGAGCGGCAGGGTCAGCACGTCAGCCTCGTGGAACGGCAGGGCGATGATGATCGCGTCCAACTCGCCGTTGCGCAGTTTGTCGCGCAGCACGTGGGTGAAGTTTTCTTCGATATACAGCGGCATCTGCGGCGCGACGCGGTGCAGTTGCGGGATCAGGTGCGGGAACAGGTACGGGCCGACGGTGTAGATGGCGCCGACTTTCAGCGGAGCGGTCAGCTGGTTCTTGCCGGCCTGGGCCAGCTCGCGAATGCTTTGCGCCTGCTCCAGCACCTTCTGTGCCTGGGCAACGATGCCTTCGCCCACGGGGGTGAGGCGCACGGCGCTTTTGCTGCGCTCGAAAATCAGCACACCGAGTTCGTCTTCAAGCTTTTTCACACCCACCGACAGCGTCGGCTGGCTGACATGGCAACGCTCGGCCGCGTGGCCGAAGTGCTGCTCTTGGGCGAGGGTCACGATGTAGCGTAATTCTGTAAGAGTCATAGCGAGCGTCCATGAGGTTGCGGGCCAAGCATAACGGCTGCAATCGATAGACGCACGTTATCAGAAGTTTGTTGGGGATTGAGCGGGGAATGCCGGGGATTTTGTGGGAAAGGGACTTTATGCGGTGATGAAATCAAATGTGGGAGGGGTTTGCCCCCTCCCACATTGTCTTAGCGGCGTTTCTCGATGTTGTACACGAACGGTGCAACGATCTCGATGCTGCCACCCTTGAGCATGTCGGCCGGCGGCTTGGGCAGTGGCTGGGCACGACGGATCATGTCCAGGGTCGCACGGTCCAGGTCGGCGTTGCCGGAGCGGCCCACCAACTCGTAGGACAGCACGTTGCCTTCACCATCGACCACGAAGCGCAGGCGGTTCAAGCCTTCCTTGCCACGGGCCTGGGCGCCGGGCGGGTACTTCTTGTACTTCTGCAAGTGCGCGAGCAGGGTGCCTTCCCAGGAAGCCTTGGCCGCCACCTGTTGGGGCGATGGGCCAGGGACCGGCTGGGCCGATTTCTCCGCAGGCGCGTTGGTCGGTGGGGCGTCGCTCGGCGGCTCTTCGGAAGGTTTCTCCTTGGGCGGCTCGACCTTTTTCTCCACCGGCTTGGGCGGCTGCGGTTTCGGTTTGGGCTTGACCGGCTTGGGCACCTGGATTGTCGGCTTGGGTGCTTCGGCCAGCTTCGGCAATGGCAGTTCTTCCACCGGTGCTGGCGGTTGCGGCGGCGTGATCACCTTCGGCGGGGCCGGAGGTGGCGGCGCGGGCATCGGTGCCAGGTCGATGACCATGGCAGCCGGCGGCAACTGCACCGTATGCGGCGCGGACCATTGAAGCGCGATGATAATCGCGACGGCATGCACGCCCAGCACGACAGCGAGGCTTGTGCCATAACGCGTCAGTTTGTGGCGCGTCGTGATCATTTCTTGGCTGCCGTCTCAAGTCCGACCAGGCCTACCTTGAGGTAGCCGGCTGCCCGCAGGGCATCCATCACGCTCATCAGGTCGCCGTAGTCCACGCCCTTGTCGGCCTGGAAGAAGATCGTCGTGTCTTTCTTGCCCTGGGTCTTGGCGTCGAGCACCTGGCCGAGGGTTTCGGATTTGACTTCTTCTTCGCCCAGGAACAGACGCTGGTCCGCCTTGACGCTGAGGAACACCGGCTTCTCTGGCCGCGGCGCCGGCTTGGCGCTGGAGGCGGGCAGGTCGACCTTGATGTCCACGGTAGCCAGTGGTGCGGCCACCATGAAGATGATCAGCAGCACGAGCATCACGTCGATAAACGGCGTGACGTTGATTTCGTGGTTCTCGACGAGTTCGTCGTCGCCTTGATTCAAATGCAGGCCCATGGCCGATTACCCCACTTTCACCATGTGCGGTTGCGAGCTGCGCTCGGTAGGCAGGTGATCGAGGTCGCGGCTGACCAGCAGCAGGACTTCTGCCGACGCGTCCGATACCTGGGCCTTGTAGCCGGCAATCGAACGGGCGAAGACGTTGTAGATCACTACCGCAGGAATCGCCGCAACCAGGCCCAGGGCCGTAGCCAGCAGGGCTTCGGCGATGCCTGGGGCAACGACGGCGAGGTTGGTGGTCTGGGTCTTGGCGATGCCGATGAAGCTGTTCATGATGCCCCACACGGTGCCGAACAGGCCGACGAACGGTGCGGTGGAACCGATGGTAGCCAGCACGCCGGTGCCGCTGCTCATGTTGCGACCGCAGGCGGCCACCAGGCGCTCAAGACGGAAAGCCACACGTTCCTTGATGCCTTCTTTTTCGCGGGTGTTGGCCGACAGGCGCATTTCTTCCAGCGCGTCGTGCACCAGGGTGTTGGCCAGGGTGCCCTTCTTGGTCGCGCTTTCGCTGGCTTCCTTGAGGGTGGTGGCTTTTTTCAGGTGGACGATTTCAGTGCGCAGGCGACGCTTGGCGCCCAGCAGCTCGAAGCCCTTGGCGATCCAGATGGTCCAGGTGATGATCGAGGCGATGGCCAGGCCAATCATCACGGCCTTCACCACGACGTCAGCATTCTGGTACATGCCCCACGGCGACAGGTCGTGGGCCATGCCTAGGGTGTTGTCTTCTTCCAGGACCACGCCGGTTTCGTCAGCGGCTGCCGGATCTGCAGCCAGGGCCGGGTCGGTGGCGGCCGGTGCAGCTGCGGGAGCAGCGGCTGGCGCGGCAGTGCTGTGTTCGGCAGCGGCTGGAGCAGCCGGGGCGGTGGCGTCGGCGAAGGCTGCGGTCGGAGCCAGCAGGACGCTGAACAACAGCGCAGCAATCGCGCGCCAGGCGCGGGACGTGGTTGGCGAAGCGGGGGTTGTATTACGTGTCATGCTGGCCGGACCTGAGAAGAAAAAATGGGTGATCGTCCATCAAGACCCAGGGGGCCGAGGACAAATGGGTGCTTATTATTGCAAGTAATTCTTGTTAACAGAAGTAATACAGTAACTTTATTTGTCCTTTTTCTGGCCGTCGGTCAGCTGTGAGGGCTAATCTAGACCTTTGAGAACGGAGTTTTGTAATGTCTGCGCCTTCTGTTGTGATTGCCGGTTGCGGCGATGTGGGTAGTCGGCTGGCTAGCCAATTGCTGGCCTCGGAATGGGAGGTCCATGGCCTGCGTCGCGATATTTCGCGCCTGCCCGATGGGGTGATCGGCATTGCCGGTGACTTGTTCAACAAGGATTGCCCGGAGACCTGGCCGATTGGCGGGGTGGATTACCTGGTGTATTGCGCCGCCGCGACGGACCACGACGAGGCCGGGTATCGCGCGGCTTACGTGCAGGGCTTGAAGCATGTGCTGGAGTGGCTGGACGACTACGGCCAGGCGCCGAAGCACCTGCTGTTTGTCTCCAGCAGCAGCGTGTACGGGCAGCAGAATGGTGAGTGGGTTGATGAATCGTCCGACACCCAGGCGCAGGGCTATTCCGGGCAAGTGATGCTGGAAGCCGAGCAAGTGGCGCTCGATAGCGGCATCCCGGCGAGCATCGTGCGCTTGACCGGCATCTACGGCCCGGGCCGTGAATGGCTGCTGACCCAGGTACGCCAAGGCTACCGCGTGGCGATCGACCCCCCTTTATATGGCAACCGCATTCATGCGGACGATGCGGCGGGCTTGCTGGCCTTTTTGCTGCGGCATGTGGAGCAGGGCGGTCAGTTGGACAAGGTCTACATCGGCGTTGACGATGCGCCGGCGCCCTTGGCCGAGGTGGTGGATTGGTTGCGTGAGTATCTGGGCGTGACGGAGTGGGCGGATGACGCCAGTGTGCGGCGTGCGGGGAGCAAGCAGTGCAGTAATGCACGGGCTAAAGCGCTGGGCTGGACGCCGACCTATCCGAGTTACCGCGAAGGTTACGCGGCGATTCTCAAAGGCTGAAATACGGTCCAAAACTGTGGGAGCTGGCTTGCCTGCGATGGCGGTATCACATCCACAGAGGTGTTGACTGATACACCGCTATCGCAGGCAAGCCAGCTCCCACATTTAGATCGGAGTGAGTCCGGTTATTGCTTTTCCAGCAACCATTGGCGCGGGCCGGGGGTGAACTGGGGTACTTCATCGGCCTGTGCAGTGTTGACCGCCTGGAAGATTTCCAGCTGCCCGCCCTTGCGCACAAAAATCCATGGATTGCCCTGGCCATTCAGTTGCAACCAGATGCTGTCGTAGCCGCCGCTCATGGAGGCGCAATCACCCGCCAGGCATAGCGAGTACTGATCAGCATTCGGCAGGCCGACGACCTTGCCGTTGGCCTGGAATTGCACGATGGCGCCGTTGCCGAAGCCGTCGGTGATCTTCCAGTCGCCACCCAGGTAGGCCGCATACAGCGCCCGTTCGAAGTTGGCGCCCAATGGCGCACCCTCCGGGGCCGGCTCTGTGGGGCGGGCGAACAGCTGTTCAGGCTCATTGTCGTTGGCCGCTTGCAGCAGTTGCTTGCCTTTGCGCTTGAGTTCGGTGGCGGAGCTGCCGTAGAAATCCACGCTCCAGGCGCCGGATTGCTCGCCGAGCAACTTGCCTTCCGCTACTTCAAAACCGTTGTAGTAGCGCGCCTGCGCCGCCTTGGTGTTGACCTGCCATTCGAGGTTCGGGCCAAAGCTTTGCAGGGCTTCGCGCAAAGGGCCGCCCTTGGCTGCCGCATCGATGGCGACCTGGTTGATCCAGGTGCCGCTCACGTCCAGGTCGGCGGGGTTGCTGGCGCAGCCGCCGAGCAGCAGGGTGAGCAATGATGTGGCTACGAGCGCTTTGCGCATTACGAAATCCTTCTGAAACAGGGTCGGCGCAGCCGGTGGAGGCTGCGCCGGGTGTTTTACTCGATGACCAGAATTGCGTCCATCTCAACCTGCGCGCCCTTTGGCAGAGCGGCTACGCCGATGGCGGCGCGGGCTGGGTAAGGTTGTTCGAAGTACTTGCCCATGATCTCGTTGACCTTGGCAAAGTGGCTCAGGTCGGTGAGGAAGATGTTCAACTTGACGATGTCCTTGAACGAACCGCCAGCGGCTTCGGCAACGGACTTGAGGTTTTCGAAGACTTGCACGGTCTGTGCTTCGAAGCCTTCAACCAGTTCCATGGTCTTTGGGTCCAGAGGGATCTGGCCGGACATGTAGACGGTGTTGCCCGCCTTGATCGCCTGGGAGTAGGTGCCGATGGCGGCCGGGGCCTTGTCGCTGGTGATAACAGTCTTGGTCATGAGTGACTCCTTGTAAGAGACAGGTTATGCACGCATGCGGGTGATACGAATCACACCGGTCAAGGCGCGCAGCTTCTTGATCACGCGGGCCAGGTGCACGCGGTCGTGCACGCTGACGACCAGTTGGACCACGCTGATGCGGCCATCGCGTTCATCCATGCTGATCTTCTCGATATTGCCGTCGGCTGCGTTGACGCTGCTGGCCAGCAGGGCGATCAGGCCGCGCTGGTGTTCCAGCTCGACGCGCAACTCGACGTTGAATTCGCCGGTGACATCCTTGGCCCACGAGAGCTGGATGCATTTTTCCGGGTTGTGGCGGATCTCGGTGATGTTGCGGCAGTTGTCCAGGTGCACCACCATGCCTTTGCCCGCCGACAGGTGGCCGACAATCGGGTCGCCCGGGATCGGCGTGCAGCACTTGGCGTAGCTGAGCACCAGGCCCTCGGTGCCACGAATTGCCAGCGGGCCTTCGGGGCTTGGCAGTTGCTCGCCTTCGCCGAGCAGGCGGCGGGCGACCACGTAGGCCATGCGGTTGCCCAGGCCGATATCTTCCAGCAGGTCTTCGATGGTTTCCTGGCGGTACTCGTGGAGCATCGCTTGCACGCGCTCGGCCGGGATCTTGTCGAGGGCGCTGTCGAAACCGTTGAGCACCTTGTTCAGCAGGCGTTCGCCCAGGCTGATGGACTCGGAGCGGCGCTGCAGCTTCAGGGCGTGGCGGATATGGGTGCGCGCCTTGCCGGTGACGACAAAGTTGAGCCAGGCCGGGTTCGGGCGTGCGCCCGGTGCGCTGACGATCTCCACCGTGGAGCCGCTTTGCAGCGGCTCGGACAGCGGCGCGAGACGGCGATTGATCCGACAGGCAATGCAGCTATTGCCCACATCGGTGTGCACCGCATAGGCAAAATCGACCGCCGTGGAGCCTTTGGGCAGCTCC
The DNA here is from genome assembly GCF_000346755.1 of Pseudomonas sp. CBZ-4. Classification (GTDB taxonomy): domain Bacteria; phylum Pseudomonadota; class Gammaproteobacteria; order Pseudomonadales; family Pseudomonadaceae; genus Aquipseudomonas. The sequence goes on from NZ_ANNV01000072.1 coordinate 44,257, forward strand.
ATGATCCGGCCTTTGGGCGTGAACACGTAGACCTCGTCCGGGAACAGGTCGATCTTCACGCTTTCGATGAATTCCAGGGAGTTGCCGGCACGTTGCTGCATTTCCAGCACGCCTTTGACCCACTGGCGCGCGCGGGCGTGGGTGCCTTTTGGCTGCTCGTCGCCGCTGGATTTGTACAGCCAATGGGCGGCGATGCCGTTGTTGGCCATCTCTTCCATCTCGCGGGTGCGGATCTGGATCTCGATCGGCACGCCATGCATACCAAACAACGTGGTATGCAGCGACTGATAGCCGTTGGCCTTGGGAATCGCGATGTAGTCCTTGAAGCGGCCCGGCAGGGGTTTGTACAAATTATGTACAGCGCCCAGCACGCGGTAGCAGGTGTCCACCTTGTCGACGATGATCCGGAACGCGTACACGTCCATGATCTCGTTGAAGGCCCGGCGCTTGCCGCGCATCTTCTTGTAGATGCCGTAGATGTGCTTCTGCCGGCCGCTGACCTCGCCCTCGATCTCATCGATGGCCAGGCAATGGCTCAGGGACTCTTCGATCTTGTTGACGATTTCCTTGCGGTTGCCCCGGGCGCGCTTGACCGCCTGGTAGATGCGCGCCGAACGCATCGGGTGCATGGCCTTGAAGCCGAGGTCTTCGAATTCGATACGAATGGCATGCATGCCCAGCCGGTTGGCGATGGGCGCGTAGATTTCCAGGGTTTCCTTGGCGATGCGCCGGCGTTTTTCGCCGGACAGCACTTCCAGCGTGCGCATGTTGTGCAGCCGGTCGGCCAGCTTGACCAGGATCACGCGGATATCGCGGGCCATGGCCATGGCCATCTTCTGGAAGTTTTCCGCCTGGGCTTCGGCCTTGGTCTCGAAGTTCATCTGGGTCAGTTTGCTGACCCCATCGACCAGTTCGGCCACGGTTTCGCCAAATTGGGCGCTGAGCGCTTCCTTGGCGATGCCGGTGTCTTCGATCACGTCATGCAGCATCGCGGCCATCAGGCTCTGATGGTCCATGTGCATGTCGGCAAGAATATTGGCCACCGCAAGAGGATGGGTGACATACGCCTCGCCACTGCGGCGGCGTTGGCCGTCGTGGGCTTGTTCGGCGTAGAAATACGCTCGGCGGACCAGGTTGACCTGGTCGGGGCCGAGGTAGGTCGATAAGCGATCGGCGAGGGCGTCTATGCTCGGCATAGGAATGACTCCTGCCGCATGCGTTGACCCCGCGCCGTGCTACGTCGACCAGGCATAGGCTTAGACGGCCTCGTTGGACTCGTCCTCGAACGCTGCAAACAGCGGTTCGTCTTCAACGATTTCGGCGTTGGCGATGAACTCGTAGCTCATCAGGCCTTCAGCGATTTCACGCAGGGCCACAACGGTAGGCTTGTCGTTTTCCCACTGAACCAGGGGCTCTTTGCCGCCAGTGGCCAGTTGACGGGCACGCTTGGTAGAGAGCATGACCAGCTCAAAGCGGTTTGCCACGTGGTCTAGGCAGTCTTCAACGGTTACGCGGGCCATGATATTCCTCGGAGCGGATGCAAGATGCGCGCTGCCCGGTTGGGCGAGCGGACTGAACAGTTTAAAAAATCACCAGCGTTTAGGGAAGCGCTGATTTTTCGCAAGCCTGGGTAAAACCGCTGCAAGTGCCAATGTAAAGCCCTTGCAGCGGTTTTGGGAAGAGCTAATCAACCGAGCAGTTCAGCCAGTAATTTGCCGAAACGCTGCTGTTGGCGCTTTTGCTGAAGCTGATTGGTGCGGAAAATCGCCTTCAAATCCTCCAGTGCGTGGGAAAAATCGTCGTTGATGATCAGGTAGTCGTAGTCGACGTAGTGGCTCATTTCACTGACGGCTTCACGCATGCGGCCTTCGATGATTTCGTCGCTGTCCTGGCCGCGGTTGGTCAGGCGCTGGTGCAAGGCGTCGAGGGACGGCGGCAGGATGAAGATCGAGCGCGCCTGGGGCATCAGCTTGCGCACTTGCTCGGCGCCCTGCCAGTCGATTTCCAGGATCAGGTCGTGGCCTTCGTCCAGGGTCTGCTGCAGGTGGCTTTGCGAGGTGCCGTAGAGGTTGCCGAACACTTCGGCGCGCTCCAGGAAGTCGCCGTGTTCGATCATCTTGACGAACTCGGTGCGCTCGACGAAGTGATAGTGCACGCCGTTCACTTCACCCGGGCGCATGGCGCGGGTGGTGTGGGACACCGAGATGCGGATCTGCTCGTCGGCGTCGGTCAGGGCCTTGACCAGGCTGCTCTTGCCCGCGCCCGAAGGGGCGGAAATGATGTAAAGGGTGCCGGTGCTGTGGGTCATGGAGGTTGCCTTACTCAATATTCTGTACTTGTTCGCGCATCTGCTCGATCAACACTTTGAGGTTGACCGCAGCCGTGGTGCTGCGCGGGTCGAACGCCTTGGAGCCGAGTGTATTGGCTTCGCGGTTGAGTTCCTGCATCAGGAAGTCCAGGCGCCGACCGGCGGCACCGGCCGACTTGAGTACGCGGCGTACTTCAAGGATGTGGGTGCTCAGGCGGTCGAGTTCTTCGGCGACGTCGCTCTTTTGCGCCAGCAGGACCATTTCCTGCTCCAGGCGCGTCGGGTCGAGGTCGGCCTTCATGTCGGCGAAGCGGTCGAGGACTTTCTGGCGCTGGGTCGCGAGCATCTGCGGCACCAGTTCGCGCAGGGTCACCACGTCTTCTTCGATCGAAGTCAGGCGCTCATTGATCAGGCGGGCCAGTTCGGCGCCTTCGCGCTCACGGCCAGCCTTGAGCTCCTTCAAGCCCTGGGTGAACAGGGCGAGGGCTTCGGCGTTGAGGGCCTGCGGGTCGGTGGCATCGGCCACCAGCACGCCAGGCCAGGCCAGCACTTCCAGCGGGTTGAGGGCCGCAGGCTGTTTGATCAGGCCGGCAATGGTTTCGGCGGCGGCGACCAGCTGCGCGGCGCGGTCGCGGTCGATTTGCAAGGCTTTGCCGGTGGTTTCCTCGGTAAAGCGCAGGGTGCATTCCAGCTTGCCGCGGGAGATGCCCTGGCGCAGCGCTTCACGAACGGCGCCTTCGAGGTCGCGGAACGATTCCGGCAGGCGCAGGTGCGGTTCCAGGTAGCGGCTGTTGACCGAGCGCAGCTCCCAGCTCAGGGTGCCTTGGGCGCCGGCTTTTTCGACGCGGGCGAAGGCGGTCATGCTGTGCACCATGGAGGTACCTCGCGTTGCAGGTTAAGAAGGCGCAGGATTGTAGCGCAGTGGGGCGGGCACGCCCAAACAATGGGCGACGGCCTGGCCATTCGTAACCGAATTTTTAGAAGTGCCCCGAATCGGCCCACGGCTCTATAATGCTCGGCAGTTTTTCGTCCTCAGTACAGGTATCCCCTATGAAACGTCCAAGTGGTCGCGTTGCCGATCAGCTCCGCTCGATCCGCATCACCCGCAACTACACCAAACACGCCGAGGGATCTGTACTGGTCGAGTTTGGCGATACCAAGGTGATCTGCACCGTCAGCGTCGAAAACGGCGTGCCGCGTTTCCTCAAAGGCCAGGGCCAGGGTTGGTTGACCGCCGAGTACGGCATGCTGCCGCGCGCCACCGGCGAGCGTAACCAGCGTGAAGCCAGCCGTGGCAAGCAAGGCGGGCGCACTCTGGAAATCCAGCGCCTGATCGGCCGCTCCCTGCGCGCAGCCCTGGACATGTCCAAGCTGGGCGACGTGACCCTGTACGTCGATTGCGACGTGATCCAGGCCGATGGTGGCACCCGCACGGCATCCATCACGGGCGCCATGGTGGCCCTGGTCGATGCACTGAAAGTGATCAAGAAGCGTGGCGGCCTGAAAGGCGGTGACCCGCTCAAGCAAATGATCGCCGCCGTCTCGGTGGGCATGTATCAGGGCGAGCCAGTGCTGGACCTGGACTACCTGGAAGACTCGGCCGCCGAGACTGACCTGAACGTAGTCATGACCAGCACCGGTGGTTTCATCGAAGTGCAGGGCACCGCCGAAGGCGCGCCATTCCAGCCGGCCGAGCTGAACGCCATGCTGGCCCTGGCCCAGAAAGGCATGACCGAAATCTTCGAACTGCAGAACGCCGCACTGGCTGACTGATACCTGCCTCAAGGAGACGCGCCATGAATGACAGCCAAATGCCAGTGCCTACGCCTTCCTACGAAGTGCGCCAGGGTGCGATGTTGTGCCATCTCGCGGCATTTCTGGGGTTTGTATTCCCCTTCGGCAGTGTCGTCGGGCCGCTGATCCTCTGGCAGATGAAGAAAGAGTTGGACCCGTTCATTGATGATCAGGGCAAGGAGGCGCTGAACTTCCAGATCACCGTGGCCATCGCCTGGATCGTGTGCATCGTGCTGGCCTTTGCGGTCATTGGGTTCTTCCTGATGACGGCGCTGGCCATCGCCGGTGTGGCACTGACGATCATCGGTGCGATCAAGGCCAACAAGGGGATCGCCTATCGCTATCCCTTGACCTGGCGACTGATCAAATAATGAGCGCCCACAAAAAAACCGACAGCGATGTCGGTTTTTTTGTACCTGGAAAAAGACCTCAGATGGTCAGTGTCCAGTCGTAGTCCACGATCAGCGGCGCGTGCTGCGAGAAGCGCGGCTGGCGCGGCAAGCGTGCGCTGCGCACGAACCGGCGCAGGCCCGGGGTCAGCAGCTGGTAGTCGAAACGCCAGCCCAGGTTGAGCATCTCAGCCTGTTCGTTGTCTGGCCACCAGCTGTACTGGTCGCCTTCGCGGCTGACTTCGCGCAGGGCATCGACATACCCCATGTTGCCGACAATCTCGTCCATCCAGGCCCGTTCCGGCGCCAGGAAGCCCGGGGATTGCTGGCTGTCGCGCCAGTTCTTGATATCCAGCTTCTGTTGCGCCACGTACAGCGAGCCACAATAAATGTACTCGCGACGTTTGCGTCGCTGTTTATCCAGGTAACGGGCGAAGTCGTCCATTAGCTTGAACTTCTGGTTCAAGTCTTCATCGCCGTTCTGCCCCGAAGGAAGCAGCAAGGTCGCGATGCTGACCTTATCGAAATCGGCTTGCAGGTAGCGCCCGTAGCGGTCGGCTGTCTCGAAGCCGAGGCCGCTGATGACCGCCTTGGGTTGCAACCGCGAATACAAAGCCACGCCACCTTGGGTGGGCACTTCGGCATCGCAGGCATAAAGGAAGTAGCCATCCAGTTGGAAGGCTGGGTCGTCCAGTTCAAAGGCGGAGGCGCGGGTATCCTGCAGGCAGATGACGTCGGCATTCTGGGCTTGCAGCCAACTGAGCAAACCACGCTCGACTGCAGCCTGAATACCATTAACGTTCACACTGATGATCCGCATAAATGGCCCCAAAAATCGCGTGCGTGTATGATACACGCCGTCTAACTAATTAGCTAAATCCGTGGTATCTGAGGCTTTTTTCATGCAGGCGTATCAACGCGATTTCATTCGTTTTGCCATCGATCGCGGCGTTTTGCGCTTCGGTGAGTTCACTCTCAAGTCCGGGCGCACCAGCCCGTACTTCTTCAATGCAGGCTTGTTCAACTCGGGTTCGGCCCTGGCTCAGCTGGGTCGTTTCTACGCGGCGGCCATCGTTGAAAGCGGTATTTCCTTCGACGTGCTGTTCGGCCCTGCCTACAAGGGCATCCCCCTGGCCGCTGCAACCGCCGTGGCGTTGGCGGAACATCATGGGCAGGATCTGCCGTGGTGCTTCAACCGCAAGGAAGCCAAGGCCCATGGCGAAGGTGGCAGCCTGGTGGGCGCGCCGCTCACCGGCGACGTGCTGATCATCGATGACGTGATCACCGCCGGTACCGCCATCCGCGAGGTGATGCAGATCATCGCTTCCCAGGACGGCGCCAAGGCTGCTGGCGTGCTGATCGCGTTGAACCGCCAGGAGCGTGGCAACGGTGAATTGTCGGCGATCCAGGAAGTGGAGCGTGACTTCGGCATTCCGGTGGTGAGCATTGTGTCGTTGAACCAGGTGTTGCAGTTCCTGGAAGATGATCCGCAGCTCAAGCAGCATTTGCCGGCGGTCAAGGCGTACCGCGAGCAGTTCGGCGTTCAGTAATACTGTGGGAGCTGGGCCTGTGTGGGAGCGGGCTTGCCCGCGATAGCGGTTTATCTGGCGACATTGTTGTTGAATGTGCCGCCGTCATCGCAGGCAAGCCAGCTCCCACATTTGGACCGAGTACAAACAAAAAGGCCCCGCTCAATCTGATTGAGCGGGGCCTTTTGTTTGCAGTACTTACGGACGCTTGCGGTTACTGATCAGCGTACCCACACCGGTATCGGTGAAGATTTCCAGCAGGATTGCATTCGGCACCCGGCCATCGAGGATCAGCGAGCTGCCCACGCCGCCTTGCACTGCTTCCAGCGCGCAGCGGATCTTCGGCAGCATGCCGCCGTAGATGGTGCCGTCGGCGATCAGCTCGTCCACTTGTTGCGTGGTCAGGCCGGTCAACACCTTGCCTTCCTTGTCCATCAGGCCGGCGATGTTGGTCAGCAGCATCAGCTTTTCAGCCTTCAGCGCTTCCGCCACCTTGCCGGCTACCAGGTCGGCGTTGATGTTGTAGGACTCGCCGTTGGCGCCCACGCCGATAGGCGCGATCACCGGGATGAAGTCACCCTTGACCAGCAGGTTCAGCAGGTCGGTGTTGATACCGATCACTTCGCCCACCTGGCCGATGTCGATGATTTCCGGCTGGGTCATTTCCGGCGTCTGACGGGTGACCGTCAGTTTTTTCGCGCGGATCAGCTCCGCGTCCTTGCCGGTCAGGCCGATGGCGCTGCCGCCGTGGCGGTTGATCAGGTTGACGATGTCCTTGTTCACCTGGCCACCGAGGACCATTTCCACCACGTCCATGGTCTGCGCGTCGGTCACGCGCATGCCATCGATGAAGTGGCTCTCGATCGACAAGCGCTTGAGCAGGTCGCCGATCTGCGGGCCGCCACCGTGGACCACCACCGGGTTGATCCCTACGGCTTTCATCAACACGATGTCGCGGGCAAAGCCGGTTTTCAGCTCTTCGCTTTCCATGGCATTGCCGCCGTACTTGATCACCAGCGTCTTGCCGACATAGCGTCGAATGTAAGGCAACGCTTCGGAAAGGACCTTGGCGGTGTTGGCAGCGGCTTCGCGTTCGAGGGTCATTCAGGGCTCCGGTGCAAAAAAATCAGAACGGTAATTGGAGATCAGGGGCAACACGTTTCAACTGGGCGTGGAACACGTCCTTGATGCGCTGCAACTCGGCCTCGGTATCCGCCTCGAAGCGCAGGACCAGCACCGGTGTGGTGTTGGACGCGCGAACCAGGCCCCAGCCTTGGGCGTAATCGACTCGCACACCATCAATGGTGGTCAGGTTGGCGCCTTCGCCCCATTGCGCATCGTGCAGTGCGTCAATGATGCTGAATTTGCTCTCCTCGGTCACATGGATATTGATCTCTGGCGTAGAAATATCATTCGGGAAGGTCTGAAACAGCTCTTCAGCCGTGGATTTTTCCTTGCTGAGGATCTCCAGCAGACGAGCGGCGCTGTAAATGCCGTCGTCAAAGCCGAACCAGCGCTCCTTGAAGAACACGTGGCCGCTCATTTCGCCGGCCAACAGGGCGCCGGTTTCCTTCATTTTCTTTTTGATCAACGAGTGACCGGTCTTCCACATTAGCGGGCGGCCGCCATATTCCTTGATCAGCGGGGTGAGGCGGCGGGTGCACTTCACGTCAAAGATGATCTCGGCGTTGGGGTTGCGCGCCACCACGTCACGGGCGAACAGCATCAGCAGGCGATCGGGGAACACGATCTCGCCGGTTTCGGTCACCACGCCGACACGGTCACCGTCGCCGTCAAAGGCCAGGCCGACGTCAGCCCCGGTTTCCTTGACCTTGGCGATCAGATCCACCAGGTTCTCTGGCTTGCCCGGGTCTGGGTGGTGGTTGGGGAAGTTGCCGTCAACGTCGCAGAACAGCGGGATCACTTCGCAGTTCAGGGCTTCGAGCAGTTGCGGGGCGATCACGCCGGCCGCGCCATTGCCGCAATCCACCACCACTTTGAGGCGGCGTGCGAGTTTGACGTCGCGGGTGATTTCATCGGAGTAGCGCTGCAGGATGTCGACCTTGGTGATGCTGCCCTTGCCGCTGGTCAGGTCATTGGTCTTCAAGCGCGTGTGCAGGGCCTGGATTTGCTCGTTGGCAAGGGTGTCGCCGGCGATGACGATCTTGAAGCCGTTGTAGTCCGATGGGTTATGGCTGCCGGTGAGCATGACCCCGGACTTGCCGGCCAGTACGTTGGCGGCGTAGTACAGCGCAGGGGTTGGCACCAGGCCGACATCGCTGACATGGCAGCCGCTGTCGGCCAGGCCCTGGATCAACTGCTCGACCAGCTCAGGGCCGGACAGGCGGCCGTCACGGCCTACCGAGACGTTCGGCTCATCCTGGGCCAGGCTCTGGGCGCCGATGGCGCGGCCGATCCAGTAGGCGGTTTCGGCGGTCAGGGTCTTGGGCACTACGCCACGGATGTCATAGGCGCGAAAGATGCTGTCGGGGAATGTCGGGGCTACTCGTGCGGTACTCATCGCGGGGGGAAACTCCATCTGAAGGGGGCAAGGCTGGCCGTAAAGCGGCTGACCGGCAGGCTCAAACTGAAGGGTATGACGACTTTTTTGGCGCAGAGTTCGTGGTGCAAAAGTGCCATCGGCGCAGTGGCTCCGTGCTTTTCTCTGCGTAATGCACTGATTTCGCTGGGGAAATCTCGCTGATTAGAACCGCGCATTCTTCATCCTGAAAAGCCATGCGGTGGCGTCGGGCCGGGCAGGGGTGCCCGGCCTGATTCAGCTTAGTCAGTGGCTGCCGGAATGGCCAAAGCCGCCTGCGCCGCGTTGTGTTTCAGCAAATTCCTCGACCAGTTCGAAGTGCGCCTGCACCACGGGTACCAGTACCAACTGAGCGATGCGCTCGCCGACAACGATGTTGAACGCGGTCTGGCCACGGTTCCAGCACGACACCATCAGCTCGCCCTGGTAGTCCGAGTCGATCAGGCCGACCAGGTTGCCCAGCACGATGCCGTGTTTGTGGCCCAGGCCGGAGCGCGGCAGGATCAGCGCCGCCAGGCCAGGGTCGCCGACGTAGATCGACAGGCCGGTAGGAATCAGGAGGGTCTGGCCCGGCTCGAGGACGGTGTCTTCCTTGAGCATGGCGCGCAGGTCCAGGCCAGCGGAGCCTGGGGTGGCGTAGGCCGGCAGCGGGAAGTCGGTGCCGATGCGGGGGTCGAGGATCTTGGCTTGCAAAGCGTGCATGGAAATTAAACCTGGTTCAGCCGTTGGGCGATAAAAGAGATCAGTTGGCGGGCAATCTTGCCCTTGCTGGTCTGGGCGAAAAGGGTGGCGTGCAGCTCGCGGTCGATCACGCTGCAGGCGTTTTCCTCGCTGTTGAAGCCGATGCTCGGGTTGGCGACATCGTTGGCAACGATCAGGTCGAGGTTTTTGTCTTTCAATTTGCGTGCGGCGTAGTCCAGCAGATGCTCGGTCTCGGCGGCGAAGCCGACACTGAACGGGCGGTCGGGACGCGTGGCGATGGTGGCCAGGATGTCCGGGTTGCGCACCATTTGCAGGAGCAGGCCGTCACCGCTCGTAGGGTCTTTCTTGAGCTTTTGCGGGGCGACGACTTCCGGACGGTAGTCCGCAACTGCTGCCGAGGCGATGAACAGGTCGCAGGGAATGGCTGCCTCGCAGGCCGCAAGCATGTCGCGGGCGCTGACCACGTCGATTCGCGTGACCCGATCAGGGGTGGGCAAATGCACCGGCCCGGTGATCAGGGTGACGCGTGCGCCTGCCTCGACCGCCGCCTCTGCCAAGGCAAAGCCCATTTTTCCTGAGCTATGGTTGGTGATGTAGCGCACCGGGTCGATGTTTTCCTGGGTCGGGCCAGCGGTGATCAGCACGTGCTTGCCAGTCAGGGCCAGGTGCTGGAAGCACTCCGCTGCGCACAGTGCGAGATCGGTGGCTTCCAGCATGCGGCCCATGCCGACGTCGCCGCAGGCCTGGCTGCCGGACGCCGGGCCGAACACCTTGAGGCCGCGGCTTTGCAGGAGTTGGGTGTTGGCCTGGGTGGCCGGGTCGCGCCACATGGCCTGGTTCATGGCCGGGGCGATGGCCACGGTGGCATCGGTGGCCAGTACCAGGGTGGTCAGCAGGTCATCGGCGATGCCTTGGGCCAGACGGGCGATCAGGTCGGCGGTGGCCGGGGCGATCAGCACCAGGTCGGCCCATTTAGCCAGCTCGATATGGCCCATGGCGGCTTCGGCAGCCGGGTCCAGCAGGTCAAGGTGAACCGGGTGGCCGGACAGCGCTTGCATGGTCAGCGGGGTGATGAACTCACTGCCGCCGCGTGTCATGACCACGCGCACTTCGGCGCCGTGGTCCAGGAGCCTGCGAACCAGTTCTGCGCTCTTGTAGGCGGCAATGCCGCCGCCGACGCCGAGAACGATGCGTTTCCGATACAGACGCTGCATTGGTTTGCCTTTCCAGTTCAGTGATGCCAGTTCAGTGACGCCTGCGATGCCCCCTCCCCAGGGGAAATCACATGCAAAAAAGAGGGCTTACGATAACACAGCGCCCGCCAGGCAACAGCGGCGCACAGGTGGAGAGGGAGGTGGGATGAGTATTCGAGACTGGCCTGTGGCGGAACGGCCACGGGAGAAACTCTTGGAATGGGGCGCGGCAAGCCTGTCTGACGCCGAACTGTTGGCGATCTTTCTGCGCACGGGGGTCTCCGGCAGAAGTGCGGTGGACTTGGCGCGGCATCTCTTGGCGCAGTTTGGTGGCTTGCGCCCGCTGATGGAGGCCGGCCAGGCGTTGTTCAGTCAGCATTTGGGCTTGGGGCCGGCGAAGTTTGCGCAGTTGCAGGCGGTGCTGGAGATGGCTCGGCGGCATATGGCCGAGCGCTTGCGCAGTGAGTCGGTGCTGGAAAGCCCGGTAGCGGTACGTAATTACCTGAAGGCGTTATTGCGCCATGAGCCCCATGAGGTCTTCGGCTGCCTGTTTCTCGATTCGAAGCATCGGGTGCTGGGGTTTGAGGCGTTGTCCCAGGGGACTATCGACACGGCAGTGGTTTACCCGCGACAAGTGGTCAAGCGTGCCCTGGCCTACAACGCCGCCGCGTTGATCCTGTGTCACAACCACCCTTCCGGCAGCCTTGAGCCCAGTGCGGCTGATCGGAAATTGACCAAGCTGCTGCAAAAGGCCTTGGAAGTGGTGGATGTGCGGGTGCTGGATCACATCATCGTTGGGGATGGTGATCCATTGTCGATGGCGGAATATGGGTGGATGTAGGGGGGGCAGCTGCAAGGTTGAAGCTGCAAGCCTCAAGTGGGCTTGCAGCTTCAACCTTACAGCTTGCAGCTTACGGCTTGACGCTGACCTTCGAAAAATCCTGGCGACCGAACGGGCTCACCTGGTAGCCCTCGACCGTTTTGCGTGCCAGGGCAAACGCGGTCGGGTGCGCCAGCGGCAACCACAACGCCTGCTGCTGGATCTGCGCCTGGGCCTGTTGATACAGCTTGCTGCGCACCCCTTGTTCGTTGGTGGTCTTGCCGGCGCTGATCAGTTTGTCCAGGGCCGGGTCGCAGTAGCGCGCGAAGTTGGTGCCGGATTTCACCGCCGCGCAGGAGAACTGCGGCGTCAGGAAGTTATCCGGGTCGCCGTTGTCGCCGGCCCAGCCCATGAACAGCAGGTCGTGCTCGCCGGCCTTGGCGCGGCGAATCAGTTCGCCCCATTCGATCACGCGGATCTCGGCCTGGATGCCGACCTTGGCCAGGTCGGCTTGCAACAATTGCGCGCCGAGGTTGGGGTTGGGGTTCAGCAGGCTGCCGGTGGGGCGCGTCCAAATGGTGGTCTTGAAGCCGTCCTTGAGTCCGGCACGGTCCAGCAAGGCTTTGGCTTTCGCGAGGTCCTGTGGATAACCCGGCAAATCCTTGGCATAGCCCCAAGTGTTGGGCGGGTAAGGGCCGTTGGCGGCTTCGGCGGTGCCTTCAAACACGGCCTTGAGGTAGCTGGCCTTGTCGAAGGCCAGGTTGATCGCCTGGCGCACTTCGGGCTTGTCCAGCGGCGGGTGCTGGCTGTTGATGGCGACGAAGGCGGTCATGAAGGCCGGGGTTTTCTCGACCTTGAGCGCCGTGTCCTTTTCGGCCTCGCCTACATCCAGAGGCTTGGGTGACAGGGCTATCTGGCATTCGTCGCGGTGCAGTTTCTGCAGGCGTACGTTGGCGTCCGGGGTGATGGCGAAGATCAAGTTATCCACAGACGGTTTGCCGGCGAAGTAATCCGGGTTGGCCTTGTAGCGCACCACGGCGTCTTTCTGGAAGCGGCTGAAGATGAACGGCCCGGTGCCGATCGGTTGGCTGTTGAGCTTCTCCGGGGTGCCGGCCTTGAGCAGCTTGTCGGCGTATTCGGCTGGATAGATCGAGGCAAAACCCATGCTGAGGGCGGCGAGGAACGTGGAGTCGGCGTGATCCAGGGTGAAGCGCACGGTCAGCGGGTCGAGGGCGTCGATCTTCTTCACCAGCGTCGGTAGTTGCAGCGACTGCGCGTGGGGGAAGCCGCTCTGGGCGATCTTGTGCCATGGGTTGGCCGGGTCGAGCATGCGTTCGAAGCTGAAGCGCACGTCTTCGGCGGTCAGGGTGCGGCTGGGGGTGAAGTACTCGGTGCGGTGGAACTTCACGTCCGGGTGCAGCTTGAAGGTGTAGGTCAGGCCATCTGGCGACACTTCCCAGCTGTCCGCCAGGCTGGGCACCAGCTTGCCGCTGGCTGCGTCGTAGTCCACCAGGCGGTTCATCAGCACGTCGGCCGAGGCGTTGGTGGTGGTCAGCGAGTTGTATTGCACCACATCGAACCCTTCGGGGCTGGCCTCGGTGCAGACGCTCAAGTTGCTGGCGGCAGAGGCCAGCGGGGCGAAAAAGAGAGGGGCTAGCAATAGCGGTAGGGCAGCGAGGCGCATGTTTGGTTTCCTTTGCAGATCGAAGGCCCATCTGCGAGTGCAGTCTGGAAAAGTCCTACCGTAGAGGTCTGATTGGTAAATGACTAGTCCATTTTTGCCTGTGCTTTTGCCTCAAATGCTGTTTTCATGGCGCCTCAGCGCGTTCCGCTGCGCACTTTGCCGTGCGCGTGGGCGCTGTAAATCATTTGGTGCGACGAGCGGTCGGCTGTGACAGCGGCCCCTCCTGGCAACGGTTCAGGTGTGTTTTGCCTAGATTTACGCCGGTAAAAACACACGGGCTGTTGTTGCACTAGGGTCTTTCTGGTATAAAGCAGCGCTCTTTTCTAGGGGCCCGGTTCCTTCGCTTGTAGGTGTAGCCGGTAAGACCCTAAAGAAACGCGGCGCCTGGCGCCAAATGACTGAGAGATTAAGCGGCCAACCCATGCCGGGTTGGGCATGTGGTTTTAGAGGGCTGAGGCATGTCGAGAGTATGTCAAGTTACCGGTAAGGGTCCGGTGACTGGGAATAACATTTCCCACGCAAATAACAAAACCCGTCGTCGTTTCCTGCCAAACCTGCAGCATCACCGCTTCTGGGTTGAAGAAGAGAAACGTTTTGTTCGTCTGCGCGTATCTGCTAAAGGCATGCGCATCATCGACAAGCGTGGCATCACTGTCGTGCTGGCCGAAATCCGCCGCGCTGGCAAGATCTAAGGAGCTCTATCATGCGTGAATTGATTCGAATGATCTCTAGCGCCGGTACTGGTCACTTCTACACTACCGACAAGAACAAGCGTACTACCCCGGACAAGCTCGAAAAGAAAATGTTCGACCCGCGCGTTCGCAAGCACGTGATCTACAAAGAAGGCAAAATCAAGTAATTGATTTTCTTCCTTGTGAAAAAAAGCCCGTATCTCACGATGCGGGCTTTTTTTTGCCTGATGGTTCCCACGCTCTGCGTGGTAACGCCGCCTCGGACGCTCCGCGTCCCGCCGTCTTGATCAGGCCTTCTGTTCAAACACCACGTAGATCTTGCGGCACGGCTCCAGCACTTCCCAGGTGCCGCTGAAACCGGCCGGGATCACGAAGCGGTCGCCACTGCGCAAGGTCTTGGCGTTGCCGTCCGCATCGCGCAATACCGAAACGCCCTGCACAATCTCGCAGTATTCGTGCTCGGTGTAGTTGACCTTCCACTGCCCGACTTCACCTTCCCAGACGCCCGCGCTCATCTGGCCGCACGGGCTGTTGTAGTGGTTGTAGATCGTTTGCTCGGGGTCGCCCTTGAGGATTTTCTCGGCGGCGGGGCGGTAACGGTCGGCGGGGGTCTTGGCTTGGCTGAAGTCGACGATGTCCTGGATGTTCATGTGCGTGTCCCGTCTGGCCTGCGGTTGGGGAGCCCAAAGTCTATGTTTATTAAAATGAACATCGCAAGGGCGTTTACCGGCGTTATGTCAAATATATTGAAACATCCCCAGCCGCTGGTTTAGGGTGGCAGCTGCCTTGAGCCGAACAGCAGGCTGGCCGGGCAAGAATTCTTTGAGGTTGCCAGGGGACATCGCCTGGCCCTTGTATTCAATAAGAGGAGGACACTCGCATGACCACCCTGACCCGTGCCGACTGGGAACAACGCGCCAAGGACCTGAAGATCGAAGGCCGCGCCTACCTCAATGGCGAGTACACCCACGCCGTTTCCGGCGACACCTTCGAATGCATCAGTCCGGTCGATGGCCGCTTGCTGGCCACTGTTGCCAGCTGTGACGCCGCTGACGCCCAGCGCGCCGTGGAAAATGCCCGCGCCACCTTCAATTCCGGTGTCTGGTCGCGCCTCGCGCCGGCCAAGCGCAAAGCCACCATGATCCGTTTCGCCGCGCTGCTCAAGGCCAATGCCGAAGAGCTGGCGCTGTTGGAAACCCTGGACATGGGCAAGCCGATCAGCGACTCCCTGAACATCGACGTGCCCGGCGCCGCCAACGCGTTGAGCTGGAGCGGCGAGGCCATCGACAAGATCTACGATGAAGTCGCGGCCACCCCCCACGACCAGCTCGGCCTGGTGACACGCGAGCCAGTCGGCGTTGTCGCCGCCATCGTGCCGTGGAACTTCCCCCTGATGATGGCCTGCTGGAAGCTCGGCCCGGCGCTGTCCACCGGTAACTCGGTGATCCTCAAGCCGTCCGAAAAATCCCCACTGACGGCCATCCGCATCGCCGCGCTGGCCGTTGAAGCGGGTATTCCAAAAGGCGTATTCAACGTGCTGCCGGGCTACGGCCACACCGTGGGCAACGCGCTGGCGCTGCACATGGACGTCGATACCCTGGTGTTCACCGGCTCCACCAAGATCGCCAAGCAACTGTTGATCCGCTCCGGCGAATCGAACATGAAGCGCGTGTGGCTGGAAGCCGGCGGCAAGAGCCCGAACATCGTGTTCGCCGACGCCCCGGACCTGCAAGCTGCCGCCGAATCCGCCGCCGGTGCCATCGCCTTCAACCAGGGCGAAGTCTGCACCGCCGGTTCGCGCCTGCTCGTCGAGCGCTCGATCAAGGACAAGTTCCTGCCCCTGGTGATCGAAGCCCTCAAGGGCTGGAAGCCAGGCAACCCGCTGGACCCGGCCACCAACGTCGGCGCGCTGGTGGACACCCAGCAGATGAATACCGTGCTGTCCTACATCGAAGCCGGCCACGCTGACGGCGCCAAACTGGTCGCAGGCGGCAAGCGCACCCTGGAAGAAACCGGCGGCACCTACGTCGAACCGACGATTTTCGACGGCGTGACCAACGCCATGAAGATCGCCAAGGAAGAGATCTTCGGGCCGGTCCTGTCGGTGATCACCTTCGACAGCGCCGAAGAAGCCGTCGCCATCGCCAATGACACCATCTACGGCCTGGCCGCAGCGGTGTGGACGGCGGATATTTCCAAGGCGCACCTGACCGCCAAGGCCCTGCGCGCCGGTAGCGTGTGGGTCAACCAATACGACGGCGGCGATATGACCGCCCCGTTTGGTGGCTTCAAGCAGTCGGGTAATGGCCGCGACAAGTCGCTGCATGCGTTCGACAAATACACCGAGCTGAAATCCACCTGGATCAAGCTCTAAGCAACACCGCAGGGCAAATAATGTGGGAGCCGGCTTTTGTGTGGGAGCTGGCTTGCCTGCGATAGCATCACCGAGGTGTGGCTGACACACCGAGGTGCCTGCATCGCGGGCAAGCCCGGCTCCCACACAAGCCCGCTCCCACAGTTGTTTTGTGTGTTCTGAAAGTTATCCACAGGAGCGTGGAAATGCGTTGGGCGACTTATTTCGCCGTCCTGGCGTCGGTACTCAGCGTCGGCCTGGCCCTGGGTGTCAGCATGCCGCTGGTGTCCCTGCGCCTTGAAGGCTGGGGCTACGGCAGCTTCGCCATCGGTGTGATGGCCGCGATGCCGGCCTTTGGCGTACTACTGGGGGCGAAGATCTCCAGCCGCATGGCCTCCTGGCTGGGCACTGCCAACCTGATGCGCCTGTGCCTGTGGGCCGGTGCGGTGTCCATCGGCTTGCTGGCAATCTTGCCCAGCTACCCGGTGTGGCTGGTGCTGCGGCTGATGATCGGGGTGATCCTGACCATCGTGTTTATCCTCGGCGAAAGCTGGATCAACCAACTGGTGGTCGAGCAGTGGCGTGGCCGGCTGGTGGCGTTGTATGGCTGCAGTTATGCCCTGAGCCAGTTGTCCGGGCCGTTGCTGTTGGGCGTGATCGGCACCGACCACGATTACGGTTTCTGGGTCGGCGTTGGCCTGTTGGTGGTCGCGCCAGTGTTGTTGCTGGGGCGCTCTGGCGCACCGACCGCCGAGTCGTTCAGCGTGACTTTCGTCGACCTGTGGCGCTTCTGTCGGAGCCTGCCGGCGATTGCCTGGGCGGTGGCATTGTTCGCCGCGTTCGAGGCGATGATTCTGACACTGCTGCCGGTGTATTGCCTGCAGCAGGGCTTCACTGCCGAGATCGCCCTGGCAATGGTCAGCACCGTGGTAGTCGGCGATGCGTTGCTGCAATTGCCCATCGGCGCACTGGCCGACTACCTGCCGCGCCGCTCGCTGTTCCTGGCGTGCGCGGTGCTGTTGCTGGCGTCGAGCCTGGCCATTCCGGTGCTGCTGCACACGCCGCTGATCTGGCCGGTGTGGGTGGTGTTCGGTGCCAGTGCTGGCGGTTTGTTCACCTTGTCGCTGATCCTGATCGGCGAACGCTACCGCGACGATGCGCTGGTGCGCGCGAATGCCCATGTGGCGCAGTTGTGGGGCATCGGTTGCCTGATCGGGCCGTTGGTGGCAGGGGCGGGGAGCCAGTGGATCAGCGGGCATGCGTTGCCGTGGTTGATGGCGGCGGGTGCGTTGGGGTTGGTGGTGTTGCTGCTGCGCCAAGGGGCGTTCGGCGCTGCGCAGCCGGCCTGACCTTGCAATGCGATCCACTGTGGGAGCTGGCTTGCCTGCGATGAGGGTGTGTCAGGCGAAGCATCTGGTGACTGACCCGCCGCCATCGCAGGCAAGCCAGCTCCCACAGGTGATCGGTGTTGTTCTTAGAGCATGCGTTCCAGTCCCACGCTAGTGGCGAACCATGCATTGAACCGCCGCCACCAACTGCCCGGCTCACGGGGCAATGTGTGCAGTTGGCCGTTATCCTCGGTCACCCACACCACCTGCCCATCCTGCAACTTCGCCTCATAACTCAACGCCGGCGCCATGCCCTGCAAGGCCAGGTTGCGCACGTGCTCCGCCAACTCGGGACTGTCCACCAGCACACCCACCTCGGTGTTCCACAGCACCGAGCGCGGGTCGAAATTGAACGAGCCGATGAAGGACTTTTCCCGATCAAAGATCATTGCCTTGCTGTGCAGGCTCGAATCCGAGCCTCGGTAGGTGCCACGTCGAAACAGATGCGGCCCGCTGCCGCCGCCATCACCCGGTTGGCGGCGCAACTCATAGAGTTTCACCCCATGTTCCAGCAGCGCCTTGCGGTACGGCGCATAGCCACCGTGCACGGCCGGCACGTCGGTGGCTTCCAGCGAGTTGGTCAGCAGGCTCACCGACACCCCCGCGTCCGCGCGACCGGTCAAGTACACCAGCCCCGGTTCGCCCGGCACAAAGTACGCCGAGATCATCATCAGCTCGTGGTTGACCCCCTCCAGTTCCGGCGCCAGTTGGGTGGTCAGCAGCAGTCGAGGGTCGGGTTCGGCGGTGGCCAGCACTTTGCTCGGCGCATCCCACAGCGCCTGGTTCCAGGCCCAGATCAGCTCGCGCCGCCAGATGTCCATGCGGGGCTGGGTCTGGTAGGTGCGCAGGCGGTTGTACAGCGCGTGGTTCTGCTGGCGTGATTCCGCCAGGGACGCTTCCAGGCGCACGCGCGCGGCGGCCAGATCGCCTTTGGACGGGGCGTTGGAGACGAAGTCGTCAATCGGCTTGCTCAGCGCGCTGTTCCAGTACTGGTCGAAGCTGTGCCCGAGCTGCTCGGCCACCGGGCCCACGCTGAGCATGTCGATGTCGGTGAAGTTCAGGTTGGGCTCGGCGTCGAAATACTCATCGCCCAAATTGCGCCCGCCGACGATGGCCACACTGTTGTCGGCCAGCCACAGCTTGTTGTGCATGCGCCGGTGTTGCAGCGACAGGTTGAACAGGCGCCCCATCGCCCGCGTCACGCCGGTGCTGCGCCCCAGGTGCAGCGGGTTGAACAGGCGAATTTGGATCTTGGGATGGGCGGCGAGGGTGGCGATGATCTGGTCGAGGCCGTCGCTGGTGGTGTCGTCCAGCAGGATGCGAATGCGCACGCCACGGTCAGCCGCCTTGAGCAACTCATCCACGAGCATGCGCGTGCTGATGCCGTCGTGGACGATGTAGTACTGCAAATCGAGGCTGGTCTGGGCGTTGCGGATCAATTCGGCGCGGGCCATGAAGGCTTCGCTGCTGTTGGGCAGCAGGCGAAACCCGGAGCGGCCCTGGTAAGGGGCGGCCTGGGCCTGGATCGAGCGGCCGAATGACGACTGTGCGGCGGGCAGGGCGTCGCTGGGGATGCGCGGTGTGGTCACCGTGGCGCAGCCGCCCAGGGCGCCCAGCAGGAGAAGCGGGAGTAGCCGTCGAATCATCAAGGGGGTCGCTTCCGGGTCAGGGCGGTTGTAGGCATATGACGGCTATTTCCCGAGAAAGGTCAGTCCACCGTGTCGGCCAGCAGCTTGATCGCGGCAGCGCCGACCTTGCGCACGGCTTCTTCAATCTGCGGGGTTGGCTTGGCAGCGTAGTTCATGCGCAGGCAGTTCCGGTACTTGCCGGACGCCGAAAAGATACTGCCCACGGCCACCTGTACGCCTTGTTCCATCAGCACCCGGTTGAGTTTCAGCGTATCGAAGCCGTCAGGCAGCTCGATCCACAGCATAAAGCTGCCTTGTGGCCGACTGGCCCGCGTGCCGGCCGGGAAGTAACGGCTGACCCAGTCGAGCATCAAGTCGCGATTACGCTGGTATTGGGTACGCATCCGCCGCAAATGTGGTTCGAAATGCCCGCTTTTGAGGAACTCGGCAATGGCGATCTGCGGTTGGGTCGCGGTGGAGCCGGTGCTGATGTATTTCATGTGCAGCACCCGTTCCAGGTAACGTCCCGGCGCCACCCAGCCAATGCGCAGGCCGGGGGCCAGGGTTTTCGAGAACGAACTGCACAGCAACACGCGGCCATCTTCGTCGAAGGATTTGATCGTGCGCGGGCGCGGGTAGCTGTAGGCCAATTCGCCATACACATCGTCTTCGATGATCGCCACGTCAAAGCGCTGGGCCAGGGTCAGCAGGGCCCGCTTGCGTGCCTCCGGCATGATGTAGCCCAGGGGGTTGTTGCAGTTGGGGGTGAGCTGGATGACCTTGATCGGCCACTGTTCCAGGGCCAGTTCCAGGGCTTCGAGGCTGATACCGGTGATGGGGTCGGTGGGGATTTCCAGGGCTTTCATGCCCAGGCCCTTGAGGGTTTGCATGGCGCCGTGAAAGCTCGGCGAGTCCACCGCGACGATATCCCCGGGCTCACAAATGGCGTGGATGCTGGCGGACAGTGCCTCGTGGCAGCCGGTGGTGATCACGATGTCGTCGGCGTTCAGTTGGCAGCCGGAATCCAATGACAGTCGGGCGATCTGCTCACGCAATTCCATACAGCCCATGATGTTGTCGTAATACAGCCCTGGCAGATCCTGGCGGCGGCTCACGCGGGCCAGGCTGCGCAGCAGGGGCTTGAGGGTCGGCGACAATACATCCGGCATGCCTCGGCCCATCTGTATGACATCTTTGCGCGGGACAGCGCGAATCAGTTCCAGCACCTGGTCCCACTGGGAAATATCCACCGGGCGTTGGGCCGGGCGCCCGATCTCTGGCAGGGCCGGCAGCTCGCGGCCGACCGGCACAAAGTAGCCGGACTTGGGCTTGGGCATCGCCATGCCGTTGTCTTCCAGCAAACGATAGGCCTGTTGCACGGTGCTCAGGCTGACCCCGTGTTCCACGCTCAAGGCCCGTACGGAGGGCAGGCGATCGCCGGGGCGATAGAAGCCTTGTTCGATACGGGTGCCCAATAGTTCGGCGAGGTTCACATAGAGGGTCATGGTGGTCGCTCCCAGGAGACCGGTACAGATGCAGCGAAAATACAGGATTCAGCCCCCTATAGGCAGTGTCTGTATGGATTTAATAAAAATTGATTGAATCTGTAATGGTTTTGCCCGCGCGCCCATCCTAGTCACTCATGGCAACAGGCAACTGAGGGGCAACACAATGAGCGGCATGAGCGATGTGCGGTTGGCGTTACGGGGTCAGGAATTGGAAGCGGGGCAGGGACGCGCGCTGGCGGCGCCGGCCAGCAGCCGCTGGAGTCTGTTCTGGCATCGCCGCCACACCCGCAAGGCCTTGCTGGAGCTGACCGCGGAGCAGCTGCGGGACATTGGCCTCAGCGCCGAACAGGCGCGCGAGGAAGGGGTTAAGCCGTTCTGGCGCGGCTGATCACACCAGCTCTTTGAAGCGGTGCCAGAGCATGCCCAATGCCAGCAGCGGCGAGCGCAGATGCTTGCCGCCGGGGAAGGTGATGTGCGGCACCTGGGCGAACAGGTCGAAGCGCCCCTGTTGCTGGCCGCTGATGGCTTCGGCCAGCAGTTTGCCCGCCAGGTGCGTGGCGTTGAGGCCGTGGCCGGCGTAGGCCTGGGCGTAATACACGTTGGGTTGGTCGGGCAGCCGGCCGATCTGCGGCAGGCGGTTGGCGCCGATGCCGATCATGCCGCCCCACTGGTAGTCGATCTTCACGTCGGCCAGTTGCGGGAACACCTTGAGCATTTTCGGACGCATGTAAGCGCCGATGTCCTGCGGATCACGGCCCGAATAGTGGCAGGCACCGCCGAACAGCAGGCGTCGGTCGGCGGACAGGCGGAAGTAGTCCACCGTCACCCGCTGGTCGCACACGGCCATGTTTTGTGGCAACAGTTGGGCGGCCTGGGTTTCGCTCAGCGGTTCGGTGGCGATGATGTAGCTGCCAGCCGGCAGCACTTTGCCACTGAGTTGCGGATTCAAGCCATTCAGGTAGGCGTTGCAGGCCAGCACCAGGGTCTTGGCGCGCACGTTGCCCTGGGCGGTGTGCACGTTGACCTCGGGGCCGTAGTCGATCCGGGTGACGGCGGATTGTTCAAACAGCTGCACGCCCAGTTGCTGCGCGGCGGCGGCTTCACCCAGCGCCAGGTTCAGCGGGTGCAGGTGGCCGGAGCCCATGTCGATCATGCCGCCCACGTAACGGTCGGAGCCGATCACGCTGCTCATCTCGCTGGCCTGTAGCAGGCGTACTTCGTGGCGATAGCCGAGGCTGCGCAACTCTTCGGCGTCTTCGGCCAGGCCGTGCAGGTCGCGGGGTTTGTTGGCGAGGTCGCAGTAGCCCCAGGTCAAATCGCAGGGGATCTGAAAGCGTTCGACGCGCTCGCGCACGATTTCCACCGCTTCCAGGCCCATCAGTTTCAGCTGGTGTACGCCGTCGGTGCCGATCACGTTGGCGAACTGGTCCAGGCCGTGGCCGACGCCACGGATCAGCTGCCCACCGTTACGCCCGCTGGCGCCCCAGGCGATCTTGCGTGCTTCCAGCAACACCACGCGAAAACCCCGCTCGGCCAGTTCCAGGGCGGTGTTCAGCCCGGAAAACCCACCGCCGACCACGCATACATCGGCCGTGATTTCGCCGGTCAACGCCGGGTAATCGGGTTGCGGCACGCTGCTGGCGGCGTAGTAGGACGTGGTGTGCCGGGCGCTGGCGGTCATGGGGAGCATCCCTGTTTGGAAAATTTGACGCAGGATACAGCGGTCGGACGAAGCTGTCTCACCACGGGCTTTTACGGCAGAATCCACGCCTATCCGCCGTTCGGTACCTGTTTCGATGAGTTGCAACAGCCAGAAAATCAGCGCCCTGCGCCGACAGATCCCTTCGTTCGAGTGCGTCCCCGGCTGCCACGACTGCTGTGGGCCGGTGACCACCTCGCCCGAGGAAATGTCGCGCCTGCCGCGCAAGACCGCGGCCGAGCAGGACGCGGCCATGGACGAGCTGAACTGTGTGCACCTGGGGCCCAACGGCTGCACGGTGTATGACGAGCGGCCGTTGATCTGCCGGTTGTTTGGTACGACCAAGACCTTGCCATGCCCCAATGGGCGGCGGCCTGTGGAGTTGATTCACCCCAGAGTGGAAAAACAGATCCATGAATACATGGCGAGCACTCGGCAGGTGCTGGTCTAGCGAACGTACGCGGTTAAAAAATGTGGGAGCTGGCTTGCCTGCGATAGCTTTGGTGAATTCACTACAGCTATCGCAGGCAAGCCAGCTCCCACAGTTGACCGCAGTGTGTCAGTCAGTCCGGGATCGGCAGGTTCAGGCTCTCCTTCACCTCTTCCATCACGATATAGCTTTTGGACTCCCGCACATGGGGCAGCTTGAGCAGGATATCGCCGAGCAATTTGCGGTACGAAGCCATCTCGGAAATCCGCGCTTTCACCAGGTAGTCGAAGTCCCCTGACACCAAGTGGCATTCCAGCACATGGGGCAGTTTCAGCACCGCGCGGCGGAACTCCTCAAAGGTGTCGCCGGACTTGTAATCCAGGCTGATCTCGACAAATACCAGCAAACTCCCCTTCAAATGCTGGGGATTGAGCCGCGCGTTGTAGCCCATGATGATCCCTTCACGCTCCAGCCGGCGCACGCGCTCAGTGCACGGCGTGGTCGACAGCCCGACCTTTTCCCCCAGCTCCGTGAACGAAATGCGCCCGTCGGTTTGCAGGATGCGCAGGATGTTGCGGTCGATCTTGTCCAGCTCCCGCTTGGTCTGGGTGTTGGTACGCATAGGGGATACGCCTCTGTGAAAAGGGTTTTTGCCGAGAATTGTCGCCAAATATAGGCGGTTATATAGTGAAATGCACTGGCAATAGTTTTTTACACTGCGCTCATCATTGCTCGAATAACACACGTCGGCGGTCAAGCCGCGATGAGGATATAAAAATGCGCGTTCTGGTCTTGGGTAGCGGCGTCATTGGTGTGACCAGTGCCTACTATTTGGCGCGGGCCGGCTTTGAAGTGGTCGTGGTCGACCGTCAGCCCGCCGCTGCGATGGAAACCAGTTTCGCCAACGCCGGCCAGGTGTCCCCAGGCTACGCCTCGCCCTGGGCCGCGCCGGGTGTGCCGCTCAAGGCCATCAAGTGGCTGCTGCAACGCCATGCGCCGCTGGCGATCAAGGCCACCGCCGACATCGACCAGTACCTGTGGATGGCGCAGATGCTGCGCAACTGCACCGCCAGCCGCTATGCCGTGAACAAAGAGCGCATGGTGCGCCTGTCCGAGTACAGCCGTGACTGCCTCGACGAGCTGCGTGCCGAAACCGGTATTGCCTACGAAGGCCGTAGCCTGGGGACTACCCAACTGTTCCGCACCCAGGCCCAGCTGGATGGCGCCGCCAAGGACATCGCCGTGCTGAAAGAGTCCGGCGTGCCGTTCGAACTGCTCGACCGCGCCGGCATCGCCCGTGTAGAGCCGGCCCTGGCCAGTGTCACCGACATCCTCGCCGGTGCCCTGCGCCTGCCGAATGACCAGACCGGCGACTGCCAGATGTTCACCACGCGCCTGGCCGAGATGTGCAAGCAGCTGGGTGTGGAGTTCCGCTTTGAACAAGACATCCAGCGCCTCGACTATGCCGGTGAGCGCATCAACGGCGTGTGGATCGACGGCAAGCTGGAAACCGCCGACCGCTACGTGCTGGCCCTCGGCAGCTACTCGCCGAAGCTGCTCAAGCCACTGGGGATCAAGGCGCCGGTGTACCCGCTCAAGGGTTACTCGTTGACCGTGCCGATCACCAACCCGGCGATGGCACCGACCTCGACCATTCTCGACGAGACCTACAAGGTCGCGATCACCCGTTTCGACAACCGCATCCGCGTCGGCGGCATGGCGGAGATCGCCGGTTTTGACCTGTCGCTGAACCCGCGCCGGCGCGAAACCCTGGAGATGATCGTCAACGACCTTTATCCTCAGGGCGGCGATCTGGCCGAAGCCACCTTCTGGACCGGCCTGCGCCCGACCACACCCGACGGCACGCCGATTGTCGGTGCCACGCCGTTCAAGAACCTGTTCCTGAACACCGGCCACGGCACCCTCGGTTGGACCATGGCCTGTGGCTCGGGCCGCTTGCTGGCCGACCTGATGGCGAAGAAAACCCCACAGATCAGCGCCGCCGGCCTCGATATTTCCCGTTACGGCAACCACCAGGAGTCCGCAAAACATGTCAATCCAGCGCCAGCTCACCAATGAGCGCATGAGCCAGATCGTTGTCCACAGCGGTACCGTGTATCTGGCCGGGCAAGTCGGCGACGACATGAATGCCGGGATTGAACAGCAGACCCGTGAAACCCTGGCCAATATCGAGCGTTTGCTGGACCTGGCCGGTACCGACAAGACCCGGTTGCTGTCGGTGACGATCTACTTGAAGGACATCGATGCCGATTTCGCCGGCATGAACGCGGTGTGGGACAAGTGGCTGCCCAAAGGCGTCGCCCCGGCCCGCGCCACGGTTGAAGCCAAGCTGTGCGAACCGGAAATTCTGGTGGAGCTGTCCGTCGTGGCCGCGCTGCCGTAAACCCAGATCCTCTCCCGGTGCCGACGTTATTGGGCGGCACCGGTTTTTTTTCACTCTGCCGCCTAGAAGCCTGCCGCCATGCGTCCTGCCCGTGCCCTGATCGATCTCCAAGCCCTGCGCCATAACTACCAATTGGCCCGTGAAGTCACGGGGGCCAAGGCCCTTGCCGTGGTCAAGGCCGATGCCTACGGCCATGGCGCCGTGCGCGTGGCCCAGGCGCTGGAAGCCGAGGCCGACGGCTTTGCCGTGGCCTGCATCGAAGAAGCATTGGAGCTGCGCGCCGCCGGTATTCGTGCGCCGGTATTGCTGCTGGAAGGTTTTTTCGAAGCCAGTGAACTACCGCTGATCAACGAGCATGATCTGTGGTGTGTGGTGCATTCGCTGTGGCAGCTGGACGCGATCGAACAGACCCGGCTGAGCAAACCGTTGACCATCTGGCTCAAGCTGGATTCGGGCATGCACCGCGTCGGCCTGCATCCCAAGGACTACCACGAGGCGTACCAGCGCCTGCTGGCCAGCGGCAAGGTCGCGAAGATCGTGTTGATGAGCCACTTCGCCCGCGCCGATGAACTCGATTGCGTGCGCAGCGATGAGCAAGTCGCGGTATTCGAAGCGGCGCGCCAGGGCTTGGCGGCCGAGGTCAGCCTGCGCAACTCGCCGTCGGTGATGGGCTGGCCGAACGTCGTCAGCGATTGGGTACGCCCCGGCATCATGCTCTACGGCGCCACGCCGTTTGGCGAAGACCAGGCCGTGGCCGCGCGATTGCAGCCGGTGATGACCCTGGAATCGAAAGTGATCTGCGTTCGTGAACTGCCAGCCGGCGAGCCGGTCGGTTACGGCGCCCGGTTCATCACGCCCAAGCCGATGCGCATCGGCGTGGTTGCCATGGGCTATGCCGACGGCTACCCGCGGCATGCGCCAACCGGCACGCCGGTGCTGGTGGCCGGGCAGCGCAGCCAATTGCTCGGTCGTGTGTCCATGGACATGCTGTGCGTCGACCTGACGGACGTGCCCCAGGCCGGCCTCGGTTCCACGGTGGAGCTGTGGGGCAAAAACATCCTCGCCAGCGACATCGCGGTGGCTGCTGAAACCATTCCGTACCAGATATTCTGCAACCTGCGCCGGGTGCCAAGGCTCTATTCCGGCGACTGACCGCTTGGGACGAACGTCGCCGCCTGGGATTTAGGCCCAAGTGTTGTAAATACTGAACGCTGTCGCCATGATAACGCTCAATTACAACAAAGCCTGAACCCTAGGAGGCACCCGCATTGGACGTCGGCGAACGACTGCAATCCATCCGTAAACTGAAGGGTCTTTCCCAGCGTGAGCTCGCCAAGCGCGCGGGTGTCACCAACAGCACCATTTCGATGATCGAAAAAAACAGCGTCAGCCCCTCGATCAGCTCCTTGCGCAAGGTGCTGGGCGGCATCCCCATGTCCATGGTCGAGTTCTTTTCCGAGGAAATCCTCCAGGAAATACCGACGCAGATCGTCTATAAAGCCAATGAGCTGATCGACATCTCCGACGGCGCCGTGACCATGAAACTGGTAGGCCGGGCGCACCCTAGCCGGGCGATTGCGTTTCTCAACGAAATCTACCCGCCGGGCGCCGACACGGGCGAAGAAATGCTTACCCACGAAGGCGAGGAAACCGGGATTCTGGTGGAGGGTCGCCTGGAATTGGTGGTCGGTCTTGAAACTTTTGTGCTCGAAGCTGGCGATAGCTACTACTTTGAAAGCACCAAGCCCCATCGTTTTCGCAATCCGTTCGACGTGCCGGCGCGACTAATCAGCGCAGCCACACCCGCGAACTTCTAAAGAAGAGGCGTCCTGCCAGCGTTGCAGCGACTCCCGTAGCAGTATCCGCGTGGTCGAATCTCCCTTTATTTAATAGGGTTGTTTCGGCCAGGCGGGCTAACCGTTATACTTTCGCCGCCTGCGAAACCGTGGCCGCAGGCGTGAATAGCCACCATTGAGGGTGAACGCGTGAACCTAATTATGAAAATGCTGGCTGCACCAGCAACCGTACTGGCCCTATGGGCTGTCAGCGCTCAAGCTGCGACCAATGATGATATTGCCAAGCGCCTTGAGCCTGTTGGCCAGGTTTGCGTCCAGGGCCAGGAATGCAAGGGCATGGAAGTCGCCGTGGTAGCGGGCGGCGGCGGGGCGAAAACCCCGGACGAGATCATCGCCAAGCACTGCAATGCCTGCCACAGCACTGGCCTGCTGGGTGCGCCGAAAATCGGCGACACGGCGGCCTGGAAAGAACGCGCTGATCACCAGGGCGGCCTCGACGGCATCCTGGCCAAGGCGATCACCGGTATCAACGCCATGCCGCCGAAAGGCACCTGCGCTGATTGCTCGGATGACGACCTTAAAGGCGCCATCAAGAAGATGTCCGGGCTCTAATCCGCCGATCTTCGGCAAAAATGCCGCTTACGAGCGGCTTTTTTGTGCCCGCGATTTTTGTTTCAGGGCTGTTCTTTGCAGCAAACCCCCGCCACTCTCTGTCCAACCCCTAATCACGGAATGTTCAGGAGGGTCGGATGGTGCAGTTGTGTTCAATCGAGCAGGCAGTTGACGACGTACTGGCGCGCTTGCCGGCGCATATCCACATGGGCATGCCGCTCGGGTTGGGCAAGCCCAATTTGTTCGTCAATGCGCTGTACCGGCGCATCGCCAAGCTGCCGGAGCGGGCGCTGACGATCTACACCGCACTCAGCCTGGGCCGCCCACCGCTGGGCGACGGCTTGCAGAAGCGCTTTCTCGAACCCTTTATCGAGCGGGTGTTTGGCGATTATCCCGAACTGGATTTCCTCGCCGCCCTGCGCAAAGACAGCCTGCCAAAAAACATCCATGTGCAGCAGTTCTTCATGCAGCCCGGCAGCCTGCTCCACAGCGCCTCGGCCCAGCAGGACTACGTGAGCAGCAACTACAGCCACGCCGCCCGCGATATCAATGCCGCCGGCCTGAACCTGGTGGCGCAACTGGTAGCCAGCAGCAGCGAACACCCCGATCGCCTGAGCCTGAGCTGCAACCCTGACATTACCCTCGACCTGCTGCCAATGATCGCCAAGCGCCGCGATGCCGGGGAAACCGTCCTGATCGTCGGCCAGGTCCATACCGATCTGCCCTACATGCCCGGCGATTCCGAGCTAGGCATGGACGCGTTCGATTACCTGATCGACGAAAAAGACAGCACCACGCTGTTCTCCACGCCGAATATGCCGGTGGGGTTCCAGGATCACTTCATCGGCCTGCACGCCAGCACCCTGGTGCGCGATGGCGGCACCTTGCAGATCGGCATCGGCTCCATGGGTGATGCGCTCACCGCTGCACTGTTGGCGCGCCAGGCCGACAACGAAGCCTATCGGCTGCTGCTGACCGACCTCGATGTGTATCAATGGGCGCCGTTGATCAGCCGTGAAGGCGGCGTCGATCCCTTCGCCCGTGGCCTTTACGGTTGCAGCGAAATGTTCGTCAACGGCCTGCTGGTGCTGGCGGATGCCGGGATTGTGCGGCGCAAGGTCTACCCGGATGTGGCGACCCAGGCGCAAGCCAATGCCGGCCTGCTCGATGAGGCGGCACAATCTGATGGCGTGTCGATCCATGGCGGCTTCTTCCTGGGCCCGCGCAGTTTTTACCAGCGCTTGCAGGAAATGACCCACGACAAGCGCGTTGAATTCAACATGACCCGCATCAGCTACATCAACGAGCTGTATGGCCAGGAACAACTCAAGCGCCTGCAACGCCTGGATGCGCGGTTTATCAACAGCGCGATCATGGTGACCTTGCTCGGCGCCGGTGTGGCTGACCAGCTGGAGGACGGCCGCGTACTCAGCGGCGTCGGCGGGCAGTACAACTTCGTGGCCCAGGGCCATGCGCTGGACGGTGCGCGGTCGATCCTGATCCTGCGCAGCTGGCGTGAGTCGGCGGGGGAGGTCAGTTCCAATATCGTCTGGGACTATGGCCACTGCACCATTCCCCGACACCTGCGAGATATCGTCATTACTGAGTACGGAATCGCCGATTTGCGCGGTCAGACGGATGCCAAGGTGATCGAGGCGTTGCTCAATATCACCGACTCACGCTTTCAACACGACTTGATCGAGCAAGCGCAAAAGGCCGGCAAGTTGCCCAAGGATTTCCAGTTGGATGTGCGCTTTGCCGACAACACGCCGGAGCGCCTCCAGGCGATTCAGGCGCGGCATCAGCGGTTGTTCCCGGAGTATCCGCTGGGCAGCGATTTCAGCGATGAAGAGCGGGATTTGTTGCGCGCGTTGAATTGGCTCAAGAGCAAATTCAAGCTGACGGAGATTCTGGAGTTGGGCAAGGCGGCGTTGGATGCGCCGGAGCCGGAGGTGTTTCCCGGGCATTTGAGGCGGATGGGGTTGGATAGCCCGGAGGGGCTCAAAGAGGACCTGTATCAGCGGCTGTTGCTCGCCGGTCTACAGGCCACCGCAACCTAACAGGCCACCCAAAACCAACTGTGGGAGCTGGCTTGCCTGCGATAGCGGAGTGTCAGGCGACAT
>NZ_ANNV01000073.1 GCF_000346755.1 Pseudomonas sp. CBZ-4
ACCCAGTTGATGCCATCGCAGGCAAGCCAGCTCCCACAGGGGAATGCGCACGCTTCATCGATTAGGTCGGCTACTAGGCCGCCGCGCTTTGTTTTTGATTTTGATCTTGGGCGCCCCGTTAAACACGCTGGCCGGAATTCGACATGGATTTGGGGGGTAAACCGGCAGGGATGCCGGTTTAGCCGCCCCGCGCCATGGATGGCGCGTGGCGGCGGCCCCCCAAATCCATGTCGGATTACGGGCATGCCGAGCCTAGGCGAGGCACCGAGTGTTGGGGCAAGAGCCCTTTGGTTACTTTGGGGCTCTTTTCCAAAGTGACCCGCCGTAAGGGCGGAACCAATACCCGCCGTTACCCAAATAACGGATATGTACACAAAGCCAATCACCCCACCTGCCGCAAATGCTCCATAGCCCAAACCGCCGCCTCCACCCGCGACCTCAACCCCAGCTTGTGCAGCAAATTCTTCACATGCACCTTCACCGTCCCCTCCGTAATCCCCAACTTATGCCCGATCACCTTGTTGCTATACCCACTGGCAATCGTACGCAGCACCTGCCGCTCCCGCTCAGTCAATTCCACCGCCGCATGCGGCTGCGGCGCGCGCAACGCCTGGGCCAGCACACGGGTCAACCCGGGACTGATCACCAACGCGCCATGCAACGCATCACGAATAAACTCCACCACCAATTCCGGCTCCATGTCCTTGAGCAAATACCCATTGGCATCCAGCCGCAGCGCATCCCGCACATCGTCCTCAGCGTCGGACACGGTAAACAGCAGCACCTTGCCCGCATAGTCCATGGCCCGCAGGCGGCGCAGGGTTTCCAGGCCGTTCATGTGCGGCATGTTGTTGTCCAGCAGCACCAGGTCCGGTTGCAGGCTGGCGATCTGGTCGAGGGCTTCCTGGCCGTTGCCGGCCTCGCCGACCACGTGCAGGTCGTCTTCCAGTTCGAGGATCTGGCGCATGCCGTGGCGCATCATCGGGTGATCGTCAACCAGCAGGATACGGTGGCGCGTGGCGGTGTTCATGGGGCGGTGCCTTGTAGGGAATGGCCGAGGAATTCCGGCTGGAAACGCAGCTGCACCCGGGTGCCCTGGGGCTCGCGGGGGCTGATGTCGAGGTGGCCGTGCAGGCTGCGCGCGCGTTCGTCCATGATGGTCAGGCCGTGGTGTTCTCGTTTGTCGACGTCGCCGCCAAAACCACGGCCGTCGTCGTCGATGCTCAGGCTGACGGTCTCGCCGACCTGGCGCAGTTGCAGCCAGGCATTCTGCGCATGGGCGTGGCGCAGGCAGTTGGACAGGGCTTCGCGGGTGATCTGCAACAGGTGGATCTGCTCGCTGGCCGACAGCTGGAACGCCAGCGCATCCACATGCAGGTGCACCTGGAATTCGCCGCGCTGGGAGAACTCTTCGGCAGTGTCTTGCAGCTCTTGCACCAGCCCGGCGTCGTGGATCTGCAAGCGAAAGGTGGTGAGCAATTCGCGCAGTTGGCGGTAGGCGTTGTTCAAGCCTTCGCGCAGTTCGGCGGTGACGCTGGCCAGGCTTTCCACCGGTTCGCCACGGCGGATCAGGGTTTGCATGCGGCTCACTTGCAGCTTCATGTACGACAGCGCCTGGGCCAGGGAGTCGTGCAGTTCGCGGGCGATGATGGTGCGCTCATCCAACAACAGCAGGCGGTGGTCCTGTTCGCGCTGGCGCTTGAGGGACAGCGAGGTGCCGATCAGGTTGGCCAGGGCCTGGATCAATTGCTGCTCCCAATCCTGGGGCGCATGGCCGTCGAGGAAGTGCGCCTTGAGTTCACCCAGTTCGGCGCCCTGGTTGCTGATGCTGAACACCTGCGGCGGTGCGACGTGGGCACGCTCGCAGGTGGCGCAATCGCCAATCGCGCAGACGTTGCGGCTGTTTTCGCCGTGCAGGGCGAGCATCTGCTGGGCCGGGGCGAGGAAGTGGCCTTGCAGGCACAGCGACAAGCGCAGCCCCGGCAAGCGTTTCTGGAAGCGCCGGATCAGTTCATCGAGGCCCTCGGCATTGGCCAGGCGCGTGGCCAGGCTGCTGCTGCTCTGGTACAGCAGTTCCAGGGCGGCGTTGGCTTGTTGCAGGTTGAGGGTCTTGAGTTGCACCTGGCTTTCCAGGGTGCGATGGGACGCTTCGATGGTCGCGGCCATGGCGTTGAAGCTCAGGGCCAGTTGGCCCAACTCGTCGTCGGAGCGGTGGTTGACCCGGGTCTGGTAGTCACCGTCACGAAAACGGCGGGTGGCGTGCACCAGTTCTTGCAGCGGCGTGACCACGCCGTACTGCAACTCATACAAACCCAGCAGCAGGATGATCAAGGTGCTGAACAGCGCCAGGCCCTGGATCGCCTGTTGCCAGCCTTGCTTGTGTTCGCTCTGTTGCTGCAACAGGCTGACGAAGCGGTTCAGTTGCTCGACGAACGCCGGTGCCTGGGCCTGGAACAGCGCCGCGTCGCCGCGCATCACTGCTGGGCGCAGTTCGTCGTTCCAGCGTTGCTGGATCTGCTGGTAACTCTGCAACAGCGCGCTGTGCGGGCCGTCTTCGAGCACGGCTTTCAGGGACTGGCTGTCGAGGCGCCGTTGCAGGCTCTGGCTGACCTCGGCGATTTCATCCGCGCGTGCGCCGGCGGCGAGTTTCCAGCTGAGGTGGTAGGTCTCCATGCGCACGGAGCCGGCGGTGTTGATCGCGGCGGCGTCGCCCTGGCTGAACCAGGCGATCAGCCCGGCGCTGAGGGAACTGGCCAGCGCCAAGATAGCGATCAGGATCACCGCCAGGCCAGCGCGGGCGGGCAGGGAGCTGCGCAGCCAGTCAAACATGACGGCGCAATCGAAGGGCGTGGGGGAGCAGCATGCTTGCACCTGGAACGGGAAAGGGGGTTGAACGTGGCCTTCCCTGGCGCACTACCTCTAAAGAATTGCCGGCGAACCCTCCCACGGATAAAAGCCGGCACAAGAGAGCAATCCATTGATAAATAAAGGCTTTCTCTTGATTTGTTGACTACCTCCAAGGAGGTAGACGGGGCCAGCATAGCCCCATACCCACCCGGCCCACGTTGATCTGGGTCAAGTTCTGCGGGGGTGTCGCCCCTAACCTGCGCTCATGGAATCACTTTCTGGAGCGCATACCGTGACTCAACCCCGTCTGCGACAAGGCCTGGTGCTGGGCATGAGCACCTTGGCCTTCACCGTCTGCTTTATGGTGTGGATGATGTTCGCCGTGCTCGGCGTGCCGATCAAAGACCTGCTGCAACTCAACGAAACCCAGTTCGGCCTGCTGGCCGCCACGCCGGTGCTGACCGGTTCCCTGGTGCGCCTGCCGCTGGGCCTGCTGACCGATCGCTTCGGCGGGCGCATCGTGTTTTTCCTGCTGATGCTGGTCTGCGTACTGCCGCTGTACCTGATTACCTACGCCACCGCCTATTGGCAGTTCCTCGTGCTCGGCCTGTTTGTCGGCCTGGCGGGCGGCTCGTTTTCGGTGGGCATTGCCTACGTCGCCAAATGGTTCGACAAGGACAACCAGGGTTTTGCCATGGGCGTGTTCGGCGCCGGCAACGCCGGGGCGGCGGTGACCAAGTTTCTCGCCCCGGCGCTGATTGCCCTCGGCACCTGGCACCTGGTGCCCAAGGTGTTCAGCGCGATCCTGTTTGTCACTGCGCTGCTGTTCTGGTTTCTCACCAGCGAAAACAAGGCGCACCGCAGTGCCGGTGGCGCCACCCTGCGTGAGCAGTTGGCGTGCCTGAAAGATCCGGCCGTGTGGCGCTACTGCCAGTACTACTCGATTGTCTTCGGCGGCTACGTCGCGCTGGCCCTGTGGGTGACCAAGTACTACGTGCAGGAATACGGTTTCAGCCTGCAAAGCGCCGCGCTGCTGGCCGCGTGCTTCTCCCTGCCCGGCGGTGTGCTGCGCGCGGTGGGCGGTTGGATGTCGGACCGCTGGGGCGCGCAAAGCGTGACCTGGTGGGTGCTGTGGGTGAGCTGGATCTGCCTGTTCCTGCTCAGCTACCCGCAGACCCAACTGCATGTGATGACCGTCAACGGTCCCCTGGATTTCCATATCGGCCTCAACCCCACGCTGTTCACCGTGCTGCTGTTTGTGATGGGCATCGCCTTCGCATTCGGCAAGGCCTCGGTCTTCAAATACATCGCCAATGACTACCCGCACAACATGGGCGCGGTGTCCGGCATCGTCGGCCTGGCCGGTGGCCTGGGCGGCTTTGTCCTGCCGATTATGTTCGGCGCCCTGGTGGACCTCACCGGCGTGCGCTCTTCCTGCTTCATGTTGATGTACGGCGTGGTCTGGGTGTCCCTGACCTGGATGTACCTCAGCGAAATCCGCAAACAGCCGTTGCTCGGCACACGAGCCGGCAGAGGAGAATGATCATGTCTATCGCGCAAAAGCCCGAATCGGGCCCGGTGATCCACGACTGGCGCCCCGAAGACCCGGCGTTCTGGGGCGCCAGCGGCAAGAAGACCGCGACCCGCAACCTGTGGATCTCGATCCCCGCGCTGTTGCTGGCCTTTGCCGTGTGGATGGTGTGGAGCACAGTCATCGTGCGCCTCAACGCCATCGGCTTCAGCTTTACCACTGACCAGCTGTTCTGGCTGGCCGCCTTGCCGGGCCTGTCGGGTGCGACGTTGCGGGTGTTCTATTCGTTCATGGTGCCGATCTTCGGCGGGCGCCGCTGGACCGCCCTGAGCACCGCCTCCTTGCTGCTGCCGTCGCTGTGGATGGGCTTCGCGGTGCAAGACCCGAGCACCCCGTACAGCGTGTTTGTGCTGATCGCCTTGCTCTGCGGGTTTGGCGGCGGCAACTTCGCTTCCAGCATGTCCAACATCAGCTTTTTCTACCCCAAGTCCCAGCAGGGCACTGCCCTCGGCCTGAACGCCGGTCTCGGCAACCTGGGGGTGTCGGTGATGCAGTTCTGCGTGCCGCTGGTGATCACCTTTGCCGCCTTCGGCGCGTTCGGTGGCCAGCCGCAAACCCTGGCGGATGGCAGCCAGCTGTGGTTGCAGAACGCCGGGTTCATCTGGGTGCCGTTCATCCTGATCGTCACCGTGGCGGCGTGGTTCGGCATGAATGACCTGTCCAGCGCCCGCGCCTCGTTCAGCGACCAGGCGGTGATCTTCAAGCGCAAGCACAACTGGCTGATGTGCTGGTTGTACCTGGCGACGTTTGGTTCGTTCATCGGCTTCTCGGCGGCGTTTCCGCTGCTGATCAAGACCTCGTTTCCCGACGTGGTGGCGCTGAAATTCGCCTTCCTCGGCCCGCTGGTGGGCGCGCTGGTACGCCCGTTGGGCGGCTGGCTGGCGGACAAGCTGGGCGGTGCGCGGGTGACCCTGTGGAACTTCGTGTTGATGATCGTGATGGTCTTCGGCGTGCTGCACTTTTTGCCGCAGCAGGGCGAGGCGGGCAACTTCTACGGCTTCCTGGGCCTGTTCATGTTGCTGTTCATCACCACCGGCATTGGCAACGGCTCTACCTTCCGCATGATCCCGGTGATCTTCCGCACCGTTCACGAAAACGCCAGCGCCGGCCAACCGCCGGCCGTGCGTGAACAAGCCTTGAAGGACGCCGGCAAGGAATCCGCCGCCGTGCTGGGTTTCAGCTCGGCCATGGGCGCGTTCGGCGCGTTCTTCATCCCCAAGACCTTCGGCACCTCCATGGCCGCCACCGGCAGCCCGGCCATGGCGTTCTACCTGTTTGTCGGTTTCTACCTGAGCTGCATCGTCGTGACCTGGTGGTGGTACGCCCGCAAAGGCTGCGCCACACCCTGCTGATCGACCACGAATTCGCGGGGCAACGCACCCCACGGCACGCCTGATGAGGAAAGCATCATGAGTCACTTACTGGATCAACTGCGGTTCTTCAACCGCAAGCAAGACGAGTTCTCCGACGGCCACGGCGAGACCCGCAAGGAGTCGCGCGACTGGGAAAATGTCTACCGTTCGCGCTGGCAGTACGACAAGATCGTGCGCTCCACCCACGGGGTGAACTGCACCGGTTCCTGCTCGTGGAAGATCTACGTGAAGAACGGCCTGATCACCTGGGAAACCCAGCAGACCGACTACCCGCGCACCCGCAACGACCTGCCCAACCACGAACCCCGTGGCTGCCCGCGCGGCGCCAGCTACAGCTGGTACATCTACAGCGCCACCCGGCTAAAGTCCCCGAAGATCCGCAAGCCGCTGCTCAAGCTGTGGCGTGAAGCGCGCCTGACCCTGGCGCCAGTGGAAGCCTGGGCGAGCATTGTCGAGGACAAGGCCAAGGCCGAGTCGTACAAGAGCAAGCGTGGCATGGGCGGGTTCATCCGCTCCAACTGGGAGGAGGTGAACGAGATCATCGCCGCCTCCAACGTCTACACCATCAAGCAATACGGGCCGGACCGCATCGTTGGCTTCTCGCCGATCCCGGCCATGTCCATGGTCAGCTACGCCGCCGGTTCCCGTTACCTGTCGCTGCTGGGCGGCGTGTGCCTGAGCTTCTATGACTGGTACTGCGACCTGCCACCGGCCTCGCCGATGGTGTGGGGCGAGCAGACCGACGTGCCGGAATCGGCCGACTGGTACAACTCCAACTACATCATTGCCTGGGGTTCCAACGTCCCGCAGACCCGCACCCCCGACGCGCACTTCTTCACCGAGGTGCGCTACAAGGGCACCAAGACCGTGGCCATCACCCCCGACTATTCGGAAGTGGCCAAGCTCACCGACCTGTGGCTCAACCCCAAGCAGGGCACCGACGCCGCGTTGGCCCAGGCCTTCAACCATGTGATCTTCAAGGAATTTCACCTGGACCACCCGAGCCCGTATTTCACCGACTACGCCAAGCGCTACACCGACCTGCCGGTGCTGGTGATGCTCAAGCCGATGCTCGGCACGGCGCCGGGCGCGGGCTTCCAGCCGGATCGCTTCCTGCGCGCCTCGGACCTGATCGACAACCTCGGCCAGGACAACAACCCGGAATGGAAAACCATCGCCCTCGACGAAAGCGGCGCGCTGGTCTCGCCACAGGGCGCCATCGGCTACCGCTGGGGCGAGAAGGGCAAGTGGAACATCCTCGCCAAAGAGGGCGGTGAAGGCCGCGCCATCGACCTCAAGCTCAGCCTGATCGGCGACGACGTAGCCGAAGTGGCCTTCC
This sequence comes from Pseudomonas sp. CBZ-4, assembly GCF_000346755.1. GTDB lineage: Bacteria > Pseudomonadota > Gammaproteobacteria > Pseudomonadales > Pseudomonadaceae > Aquipseudomonas. Next base: position 7,151 of record NZ_ANNV01000073.1, read on the forward strand.
CGTATTTTGCCGGTGAAGCCCACGAACACTTCCAGCACGTGGCCGGTGAGGCCGTGCAGTTCCGCCGCGTGCCGGTGCACAGCGTGGTGCTGGCGGATGGCAGCGTGGCCAAGGTCGCCACGGTGTTCGACCTGTCGGCGGCCAACCTCGCCATCGACCGTGGCCTGGGCGGCAGCAACGTGGCCAGGGACTACGACGACGCCAGCGTGCCCGGCACCCCGGCGTGGCAGGAGGCGATTACCGGCGTCAGCCGCGAGAAGGCGATCCAGATTGCCCGCGAGTTCGCCGACAACGCCGACAAGACCCGTGGCCGCTCAATGATCATCGTCGGCGCGGCGATGAACCACTGGTACCACATGGACATGAACTACCGTGGCCTGATCAACATGCTCATGCTCTGCGGTTGTGTCGGCCAGACGGGCGGCGGCTGGGCCCACTATGTCGGCCAGGAAAAACTGCGCCCGCAATGCGGCTGGCTGCCCCTGGCGTTTGGCCTGGACTGGAACCGCCCGCCACGCCAAATGAACGGCACCAGCTTCTTCTACGGCCATAGCTCGCAGTGGCGCCACGAAAAAATGAACATGCACGACGTGCTCTCGCCCCTGGCGGACAAGTCCCAGTTCCCCACCCACGCCCTGGACTACAACATCCGCGCCGAACGCGCCGGCTGGCTGCCCAGCGCGCCGCAACTGAACCGCAACCCGCTGCATATCTGCCGTGAAGCGGCCGCCGCGGGCATGGAGCCGAAAGACTACGTGGTCAAGTCCTGGCAGGACGGCTCCTTGCGTTTTGCCTGCGAACAACCGGACAGCCCGGTGAACTTCCCGCGCAACATGTTTATCTGGCGCTCCAACCTGCTTGGCTCGTCGGGCAAGGGCCATGAGTACATGCTCAAGTACCTGCTGGGCACCAAGAACGGCGTGATGAACGAAGACATCGGCTTTGGCGGCGAAAGCAAGCCCACCGAAGCCGAATGGGTCGATGACGGCGCCATCGGCAAGTTGGACCTGGTGACGACGCTGGACTTCCGCATGTCGTCCACCTGCGTGTATTCCGACATCGTCTTGCCGACCGCCACCTGGTACGAAAAAGACGACATGAACACCTCGGACATGCACCCGTTCATCCACCCGTTGTCGGCCGCCATCGACCCGGCGTGGGAGTCGCGCTCCGACTGGGAAATCTACAAGGGCATTGCCAAGGCCTTTTCCGCCATGGCGGTCGGGCACCTGGGTGTGGAAAAGGACCTGGTCACCGTACCGCTGATGCATGACAGCGTCGGCGAACTGGCCCAGCCATTTGGCGGCACCGACTGGAAAAGCGCCGGCGTGGCGCCCGTGCCGGGCAAGAACGCGCCAAACATGGCGGTGGTGGAACGCGACTACCCGAACATCTACAAGCAATTCAGCTCCCTCGGCCCGATGCTGGAAAAACTCGGCAACGGCGGCAAGGGCATCAACTGGAACACCGAGGAAGAAGTCGAGTTTCTCGGCGAGCTGAATCATCACGAAGGGGATGCGGGTATCAGCCAAGGTCGGCCGAAGATCGACACGGCCATCGACGCGGCCGAGGTGATCCTGTCCCTGGCCCCGGAAACCAACGGCAAGGTCGCCCTGAAAGCCTGGGCCGCGCTGTCGGAATTCACCGGCATCGACCACAGCCACCTGGCGATTTCCAAGGCCCACGAAGCCATCCGTTTCCGCGATATCCAGGCGCAGCCGCGCAAGATCATTTCCAGCCCCACCTGGTCCGGCCTCGAAGACGAGCACGTGAGCTACAACGCCGGCTACACCAACGTCCATGAAAACATCCCATGGCGCACCATCACCGGCCGCCAGCAGTTCTACCAGGACCACCCGTGGATGCAGGCGTTCGGCGAGCAACTGATGAGTTATCGGCCACCGGTCAACACCCGCACCATCGAAGGCGTGAAGGGCAAGCGCAGCAATGGCGAGCCGGAGATCGTGCTGAACTGGATCACCCCGCACCAGAAGTGGGGCATCCACAGCACCTACAGCGACAACCTGCTGATGCTCACCCTCAGCCGTGGCGGGCCGATCGTGTGGCTCTCGGAAATCGACGCCAAGCGCGCCGGCATCGAGGACAACGACTGGATCGAATGCTTCAACGTCAACGGCGCGCTGACCGCCCGCGCGGTGGTCAGCCAGCGCGTCAAGGAAGGCATGGTGATGATGTACCACGCCCAGGAACGCATCGTGAACGTGCCCGGTTCGGAAACCACCAAGACCCGTGGCGGCCACCACAACTCAGTGACCCGCGTGGTGCTCAAACCGACCCACATGATCGGCGGCTACGCCCAGCAGGCCTACGGTTTCAACTATTACGGCACGGTCGGTTGCAACCGCGACGAGTTTGTCGTGGTGCGCAAGATGGCCAAGGTCGACTGGCTCGATGGCTCCCACGGCGATGACCTGCCACGCCCATTGCCGACTGATATCGAGGAGAACTGAGATGAAGATCCGCTCACAAATCGGCATGGTCCTCAACCTGGACAAATGCATCGGCTGCCACACCTGCTCGATCACCTGCAAAAACGTGTGGACCAGCCGCGAAGGCATGGAATACGCCTGGTTCAACAACGTCGAATCGAAACCCGGCATCGGCTACCCCAAGGAGTGGGAGAACCAGGACAAGTGGAAGGGCGGCTGGGTGCGCAACGCCAACGGCAGTATCAACCCGCGTATCGGCGGCAAGTTCCGCGTGCTCGCCAACCTGTTCGCCAACCCCGACCTGCCGGGCCTGGACGACTACTACGAGCCATTCGACTTCGATTACCAGCACCTGCACACCGCGCCATTGGGCGAGCACCAACCCACCGCGCGCCCGCGTTCGGTGGTGTCGGGCAAGCGCATGCAGAAAATCGAGTGGGGCCCCAACTGGGAAGAAATCCTCGGCACCGAGTTTGCCAAGCGGCGCAAGGACAAGAACTTCGACCAGATCCAGGCCGACATCTACGGCGAGTACGAAAACACCTTCATGATGTACCTGCCGCGCCTGTGCGAACACTGCCTCAACCCGGCGTGCGCGGCGTCGTGCCCCAGCGGCGCGATCTACAAGCGTGAAGAAGACGGCATTGTGCTGATCGACCAGGAAAAATGCCGTGGCTGGCGCATGTGCATCAGCGGCTGCCCGTACAAGAAGATCTACTTCAACTGGAAGAGCGGCAAATCCGAGAAGTGCATCTTCTGCTACCCGCGCATCGAAGCCGGCATGCCCACCGTGTGCGCTGAAACCTGCGTCGGCCGCATCCGCTACCTCGGCGTGTTGCTCTACGACGCCGACCGCATCAGCGAAGTGGCGAGCACCGCCAGCGAGCAGGACCTGTACGAGAAGCAGCTGGAGATCTTCCTCGACCCCAACGACCCGGCGGTGATCCGCCAGGCCCTGGCCGATGGCGTGCCGCAGTCGGTGATCGACTCGGCGCAGCGTTCGCCGGTGTACAAAATGGCCGTGGACTGGAAGCTCGCCCTGCCATTGCACCCTGAGTACCGCACTTTGCCGATGGTCTGGTACGTGCCGCCACTCTCGCCGATCCAGAACGCCGCCGCTGCCGGCACCGTGGGCATGAACGGGGTGATCCCGGACGTCGACAGCCTGCGCATCCCCCTGCGTTACCTGGCCAACATGCTCACGGCAGGCGATGAAAAACCGGTCAAGCGCGCCCTGAAACGCCTGTTGGCCATGCGTGCGTTCAAGCGCTCCCAGCAAGTGGACGGCGTGCAGGACCTGCAAGTGCTCGAAGACGTCGGCCTGAGCGTGCCCCAGGTGGAAGAGATGTACCGCTACCTGGCCATCGCCAATTACGAGGACCGTTTTGTCGTCCCTAGCGCCCACCGTGAAGACGCCATGAGCGACGCGTTCGCCGAGCGTTCCGGTTGTGGCTTCAGCTTTGGCAGCGGCTGCAGCGGCAGTTCCGACACCAATATGTTCGGCGCGAAGAAGGCCAACCGCCGCGACGTGCTGAAAACCGTACAGATCTGGGAGGACTGAGCCATGCGCATTCTTAAAGTGATTTCGCTGCTGCTGGACTACCCCACCGAACGCCTGGTGAACGGCCGCGATGAATTGGAGCAGGCGATTATCGAGTCGCGGGAAATCAGCCCCAAGCAACGCGGTGCGCTGTTCGAATTGCTCGAACTGATCTGCGCCAACGACCTGATGGACGGCCAGGAACACTACGGCGCGCTGTTTGGCCGTGGGCGCTCGTTGTCGCTGCTGTTGTTTGAACACGTGCACGGCGAGTCCCGCGACCGTGGCCAGGCCATGGTGGACATGATGGCCCAGTACGAAGCAGCCGGGTTTGCCATTGGCGTCAAGGAGCTGCCGGACTACATCCCGCTGTACCTGGAGTTCTTGTCCACCCGCGAAGACATCGAGGCCCGCGAGGGCCTGGCGGATGTGGCGCACCTGCTGGCCTTGCTCGGCGCGCGCCTGGAAGAGCGCGAGAGCGCCTACGCCAGTTGCTTCCGTGCACTGTTGCAGATCGCGGGCGCCGAGCCGCACCAGGCCGTGGCCGAGGTGCGTGCGCAGGTGGCGGCGGAACCGCGTGACGACTCCCTCGAAGCCCTCGACAAGGTCTGGGAAGAGGAAGCCGTGGACTTTATGCAGGCCGAACAGCAGGACCGTTGCAGTGCCATGCCGAGTGCTCCGGGCAAGGCCCGCGAAGAAAGCGCCGTGCCGTTGCACTGGGTGGATTTTCAGCAGCAAGGGCCGGCCGCCGTGCCGGCCGGGGAGGTGGGTAATGTCTAAGTGGAATTTGCTGGTATTCGGGGTTTACCCCTACGTCGCCCTGGCGATCTGCCTGTTGGGCAGCTGGGCGCGGTTCGACCTGGCGCAGTACACGTGGAAGGCCGGCTCCAGCCAGATGCTCAACAACCGTGGCATGCGCGTGGCGAGCAACTTGTTCCATATCGGCGTGCTGTTTGTCTTGGCCGGGCATTTTGTCGGCCTGCTCACGCCGGCGTCGGTGTACCACCACGTCATCAGCACCGAAAACAAGCAGTTGCTGGCGATGGTCTCCGGTGGCTTCTTCGGCCTGCTGTGCCTGGTGGGCCTGCTGATGCTGGTCAAGCGCCGCCTCAGCGATCCACGGGTGCGGGCGACGTCGAGTGCGTCGGACATCCTCATCCTGCTGGTGCTGCTCGCGCAGTTGCTGCTGGGTTTGCTGACCATCGTCGCGTCCACCGGCCATATGGACGGCTCGGTGATGGTGATGCTCGCCGACTGGGCGCAGAACGTGGTGCTGCTACGGCCGGTGGAAGCGGCGGCGGCGATTGCGCCGGTGTCGCTGATCTACAAGGCCCATGTGGCGCTGGGCCTGACCTTGTTCGTGCTGTTCCCGTTTACCCGCTTGGTGCACGTGGTCAGCGCACCGATCTGGTACCTGGGGCGGCGTTATCAAATCGTGCGGCAGAAGTCGTGAGGAGACGGTCATGACAACAGGATGCGGATGTGGCGGAGGTTGCGGGTCGTCGGTGCCAGCGCCGGAAGTCGAGGTGGTCGAGGTGGCAGAGGCGGCGCCTGAGTTGATCGCCAGCAGTGAACAGGAATGGCCCATCGTCAGCGTCAACGGCGTGCCTATCACGCCCGAGGCGATGGCCCTGGAGTTGCAGTATCACCCGGCGGAAAGCCGCGAGTCGGCGGTGTACCTGGCCGCCCGCGCGCTGGTGATCCGCGAGCTGTTGCAGCAGCGCATCAGTGAGCTTGGGCTGGCGGTGGACATTGCCCCCGGCGAGAACGAAGAAGAGGCGGCCACACGCCTGCTGCTGGAGCGTGAAATCAGCGTGCCGCAGTGCGACGAGGCGACGTGCCTGCACTACTTCGAGAGCAATCGCGGGCGCTTCCACAGCGCGCCGTTGCTGGCGGTGCGGCATATCCTCCTCGAATGCGCACCGGACGACGCCGAGGCGCGGCAGATGGCCCATGTGCAGGCGGAAATCCTGCTGCTGAGCCTGGCGCAAACCCCCGGCAGCTTTGCCGAACTGGCCCTCAAGTACTCGGCGTGTCCCTCCAAGGCCCAGGGCGGTTCGCTGGGCCAGATCAGCAAGGGCCAGACCGTGCCGGAACTGGAGCGCCAGCTGTTCACCCTGGCGCCGGGCCTGGCCGACAAACCCCTGGAAAGCCGCTACGGCTGGCACGTGATCAGCATCGACCAGCGTGTCGAAGGCCAGCCGTTGCCCTATGAAGCGGTGGCCGGTGCGATCCGCACCCAGTTGCAGCAAGGCGTGTGGCAGAAGGCGCTGGTGCAATACCTGCACACCCTGATTGGCGCGGCGGATATCCGTGGCCTCGCCTTGCAGGGCGCCGACTCGCCGTTGGTGCAGTGACATGAGCCTGGTGGATGGGCTCGGCCGTTCGATTGACTACTTGCGCTTGTCGGTGACTGACCGTTGTGATTTTCGCTGTGTGTATTGCATGGCGAAAACCATGACCTTCCTGCCGCGCCAGCAGGTGCTGAGCCTGGAAGAGTTGGAGCGCCTGGCTGCGTTGTTTGTGGGGCAGGGCGTGCGCAAGATCCGCCTCACCGGTGGGGAACCGCTGATCCGTCCGGGGATTGTCGGGCTGTGCCGCAACATTGCGGCATTGCCGGGCTTGCGTGAGTTGGTGATGACCAGCAATGGCTCGCAACTGGCGCGGTTGGCGCGGCCGTTGGTGGAGGCGGGGGTCAAGCGCATGAATATCAGCCTCGACAGCCTTGATCCTGAGCGGTTTCGGGCGATCACCCGCAACGGTGATTTGCGCCAGGTGCTGGACGGGATCGACGCGGCCAGTGGTGCGGGGTTTGAGCGGGTCAAGCTTAATTGTGTGGTGATGAAGGGGCGCAATTTTGATGAGGTACCGGGGTTGGTGCGGTATGCCATTGAGCGGGGGATCGATATCAGTTTTATCGAGGAGATGCCTCTGGGGGATGTGGGGCGGTCGCGGGGGGAGACGTTTTGCCCCAGCGACGACGTGCGTGCGGTGATCGCCAGTGAATACGCGTTGCTCGACAGCGCCGAGAGCAGCGGCGGCCCAGCGAGGTATGTGCGGTTGGCGCGGCATCCTCGGACGCGGATCGGGTTTATTTCACCTAATTCGCATAATTTTTGTGGCAGTTGTAATCGGGTGCGGGTGACGGTGGAGGGGAGGCTTTTGTTGTGTTTGGGGCAGGAGGATTCGGTGGATTTGCGGGGGTTGCTCAGGGGGTATCCGTTGGAGGATGGGCCGTTGATCGAGGCGTTGCACAGGGCGTTGAAGGGGAAGCCGCTGCGGCATGAATTTACGGGGGCGGGGGAGGTGCAGGTGGTGCGGTTTATGAATATGAGTGGCGGCTAACCCGGCGTCCTGCCGGGTTACCCACGGATTCGAGCCTGCGTTCGGCCAGCGTGTTTGACGGGGCAAGTAAGGTCAAAAGCAAAAGCGCGGCGGCCTTGGAGCCGACCGATTTTTTGTGTCGATCTCGGTTTGAAATGTGGGAGCTGGCTTGCCTCCGATGCAGACACCTCGGTACATCAGGTACACCCAGTTGATGCCATCGCAGGCAAGCCAGCTCCCACAAGGGAACGCGTCAGCTCCAGAGACTCGGTCGGCTATTAGGCCGCCGCGCTTTGCTTTTGATTTTGATCTTGGGCGGCCCCCCAAATCCATGTCGGATTACGGGCATGCCGAGCCTAGGCGAGGCACCGAGTGTTGGGGCAAGAGCGTTTTGCTTACTTTTGCGCTCTTCAAAAGTGAGCCGCTGTAAGAGCGGAACCATAAGTGGCCGTTACCCAAGAAACGGATATACACCCGATCTGAAAAAACTTGACCCCGATCAATGCTCCCCCAAACCAACCTCCATACCATCACTGCATCTTGTGTCTAGTAAATAAAAAACATCTATATGTAGTGCTAGGAGCCAAAAATGCAAACCGCTCTCACCCCGCTGGCCAGCACCCACCTCTACAAACGTGACGGCACCCAGGCCCCCTTCGACGCCGAAAAAATCCGCCAGGCCCTGATCGCCGCCGGCAACGCCACCACCGAATACCAGCCCCCCGAAGCCGACCTCTTACTGGGGGCAGTACTGGCCCGCCTAAGAGGCATCGACCAGTTGGACGTCGAACAAATCCAGGACAGCGTCGAACGCGTATTGATGGACGCCGGCCACTTCCGCTCAATGCGCGCCTACATCGTCTACCGCGAACAACACGGCCGCCTGCGCCGCGACCGCAAGACCCTGGTGGAAGTCGCCACCTCAATGAACGAATACCTCGACCGCGAAGACTGGCGCGTGCAAGCCAACGCCAACCAGGGCTATTCCCTCGGCGGCCTGGTCCTCAATGTCGCAGGCAAAGTCACCGCCAATTACTGGCTCGACGAGGTCTACAGCGAACAGATCGGCCGCGCCCACCGCGAGGCTGACCTGCATATCCACGACCTGGACATGCTCGCCGGCTACTGCGCCGGCTGGTCGCTGCGCTCGTTGCTGCACGAAGGCCTCAACGGCGTACCGGGACGGGTCGAGGCGGGGCCGCCCAAGCACTTGAGCAGCGCGTTGGGGCAGATGGTCAACTTTCTCGGCACCCTGCAAAACGAATGGGCCGGGGCGCAGGCATTCAGTTCGTTCGACACCTACCTGGCGCCCTATGTGCGCAAGGATCAACTGAGCTACCCCGAAGTGCGCCAGGCGGTGCAGGAGTTCATTTACAACCTCAACGTGCCGTCGCGCTGGGGCACCCAGACGCCGTTCACCAACCTGACGTTCGACTGGGTGTGCCCGGAAGACCTGCGCGAGCAAATCCCGGTGATCGGCGGTGAAGAAATGCCGTTCGCCTATGGCGACCTGCAAGCCGAAATGGAGCTGATCAACCGCGCCTACATCGAAGTGATGCAGGCCGGGGACGCCAAGGGCCGGGTGTTCACCTTCCCGATCCCGACCTACAACATCACCCATGATTTCCCCTGGGACAGCGCCAACGCCGATCGCCTGTTCGAGATGACGGCGCGTTATGGCTTGCCGTATTTCCAGAACTTCCTCAATTCCGATATGCAGCCCAATCAGGTGCGCTCGATGTGCTGCCGCTTGCAGTTGGACGTGCGCGAGTTGCTCAAGCGCGGCGGGGGCTTGTTCGGTTCGGCGGAGCAGACCGGCAGCCTGGGGGTGGTGACGATCAACTGCGCGCGCCTGGGTTATCTGTTCAAGGGCGATACCTCGGGCCTGCTGCAACGCCTCGATCAACTGATGCAGCTGGCCATGGAAAGCCTGGAGGTCAAGCGCAAGGTGATCCAGCACCATATGGATGCCGGTCTCTACCCGTACACCAAGCGCTACCTGGGCACGCTGCGCAATCACTTCTCCACCATCGGCCTCAATGGCATGCACGAGATGCTGCGCAATTTCAGCGGCGACGAGCAGGGCATGCACACCGCCCAGGGCCGTGAGTTCGCCCTCCAGCTGCTCGACCATGTGCGCGCCACCTTGCTGCGTTTCCAGGAAGACACCGGCCACCTCTACAACCTCGAAGCGACGCCGGCGGAAGGCACCACTTACCGCTTCGCCAAGGAAGATCGCAAGCGTTACCCGCACATCCTGCAAGCCGGCAGCGACGTCGCGCCGTACTACACCAATTCTTCGCAACTGCCGGTGGGTTTTACCCAGGACCCGTTCGAGGCCCTGGAGCTGCAAGACGAACTGCAATGCAAGTACACCGGCGGCACCGTATTGCACCTTTATATGGCCGAACAGATTTCTTCGACCCAGGCCTGCAAGCAATTGGTGCGCAAGGCACTGGGGCGTTTCCGTCTGCCGTACCTCACGGTCACGCCGACGTTTTCGATCTGCCCGGTGCACGGCTACCTTGCGGGCGAACACGAGTTTTGCCCGAAGTGCGATGAGGTCTTGGCCGCGGCCCACTAAGTTTTTTCAACCCCAAGGAGATTCACCATGCAAGCAACCCAGCCACAACGTCAGCGCTGCGAAGTCTGGACCCGGGTGATGGGTTATCACCGGCCGGTGTCGGCGTTCAACCCCGGCAAGCAGTCCGAACACAAGGAGCGCGTGCACTTCACCGAAGCGGCCGCCGTGGCCGGGCGCCAATGAGTCGAGCGCTACGGGTCGGGGGCCTGGTGCCCCTGACCACCCTCGACTACCCCGGCATGCTCGCCTGCGTGCTGTTTTGCCAGGGCTGTGCCTGGCGGTGTCGCTATTGCCATAACCCGGACCTGATCCCGCCGCGCGCCAGCACGGAGATGGATTGGCGCCGGGTGTTGCTGTTTCTCCAGCGCCGCCAGGATTTGCTCGATGCAGTGGTGTTCAGCGGCGGCGAGCCGACCTTGCAGGAAGGCTTGCCGGCGGCCATGGATGAAGTGCGCGCGATGGGTTTTCGCATTGGCCTGCACAGTGCAGGGATCAAGCCGGCAGGGTTTGCCAATGCCTTGCGCCATGCCGACTGGGTCGGGTTTGACGTCAAGGCGCTGGCCGAGGATTGCCCGTCGGTCACCCAGGTCAAGGGCAGCGGCACCGCCAACTGGCGCAGCCTCGACACCCTGCTGGCCAGCGGTGTGGACTACGAATGCCGCACCACCGTGCACTGGCACTTGATCGATCCGCCACGCTTGTTGCTGCTGGCCCAGCGTTTGCAGGCCTTGGGTGTGCAACGTTTTGCCGTACAGCTGGTGCGCACGGCGAGCATGCTCGATCCGCAACTGCCGACTTCACCGGTGCAGGCCCGCTTGCCGGAGTTATGGGGCCGTTTGCACGAGTTGTTTCCCGCTTTTGTATTGCGAGGGTGATCAGCACCCTCAACCGGTTTTTATAGATGCTGCCCATGGTGGGCAGGTTTTCATCAAGGAATGTTCAGAATGACGCAGTTAACCACGGCACAACGCATTGTCATCGGCTTCGCGATTGCGCCGCTGGCCCTGGTGGGCTTGGTGTTTTACGCCTTGCACGACCTGGCAACCCTCAAGCAGCAGTCCGAGCAGATCGTGCAGCAGGATTGGCCGCGCATCGCCCCCATCATGGTGATCGCCACCGGCGTGCGTGATAACGGGCGCAACACCCGCGACCTGCTGATCAACCAGGACAATCAGCAGGCCCAGGAAGCCATCGGCACCACGCGCCAGCGCATCACCGAGGCCTTCGCCACCCTTGAACCGCTGCTCGACAGTGCGGAAGGCAAGGCCGCCTACGCGACCTTGAAAAACCACCGCGAAACCTATGTGGCGGCGTTCACCCAGGTGCAGGCGTTGATCAAGCAAGGTGCCCGTGAACAGGGCCTGGCCCAGCTCAAGCAACAGGTGATGCCGGCCGAAGCGCAGGTGTTCAAGAGCCTGGACGCGCTGATGGCGATGCAAGGGCGGTTGTTCAGCGAGCGTGAACAGGCGGCGCAGGTTCTGTATGACGAGGCGCGGCGCAACATGATCGGGCTGTTCCTGCTGTGCCTGGCCCTGGTGGTCGCGGCCGCCGTGATCGTCACCCGCAGTGTGACCCGGCCGTTGGGCGGCGAGCCGGATGAAGTGGCGCGGGTGTTGAACCACATCGCCGAGGGCGACCTGACCATCGACGTACCGCTGGGCAACAGTGCCGACGGCAGCGTGATGCGCAACCTGCACCATATGCAGCAGAACCTCAACCAGATGGTGCGCCACATTGCGGCCTCGGTGGACGGCGTGGCCAGCTCTTCCGAAGAACTCAGCGCGGTCAGCAGCCAGACCAGCGGCAGCTTGCAGTCCCAAGGGCAGGAGATCGAACAGGCGGCCACCGCAGTCAACGAAATGACCGCCGCCGTGGACGAAGTCGCGCGCAATGCAGTGAGCACCAGCGAGGCTTCGCGCCTGTCGGAACAGACGGCCCAGCGCGGGCGTGCCCAGGTCCAGGAAACCGTGGCGTCGATCAACACCCTGGCCACCGGCGTGGTGGAAACCTCGGAGCGCATCCAGCAACTGGCCGGGCGCGTGCAAGACATCAGCGGCGTGCTCGAAGTGATCCGCAGCATTGCCGACCAGACCAACCTGCTGGCCCTCAACGCCGCCATCGAGGCGGCCCGGGCCGGCGATGCCGGGCGCGGGTTCGCGGTGGTGGCCGATGAAGTGCGTGCGCTGGCCCATCGCACCCAGGCCTCGACCCAGGAGATCGAGCAGATGATCGGCAATATTCGCCAAGACACCGAACACGCCGTGGCGGCGATGCACAGCAGCAGCGAGCGTGTGCAGGCCACCCTCGGCGTGGCGCAACGCTCGGGTGAGGCCCTGGAGGAAATCACCCGCTCGATCTCGCAGATCAACGAGCGCAACCTGATGATCGCCAGTGCCACCGAGGAACAGGCACTGGTGGCGCGGGAGGTGGATCGCAACCTGGTGGGGATTCGCAGCTTGTCGCAGCAGGTATTGCAGGGCGCGTTGCATACCGAAACGGCGGGGCATGACCTGGCGGGGATGGCGAGCGCGTTGCACCAGACGGTGGCGCGGTTCAAGGTCTAGCGTGCGATAAAGCTCTGGGGAGAATGCTTACTGTGGGAGCTGGCTTGCCTGCGATAGCGGTCTGTCAGTCACTGATGTGCAA
>NZ_ANNV01000074.1 GCF_000346755.1 Pseudomonas sp. CBZ-4
ACTTTTGCGCTCTTCAAAAGTGAGCCGCCGTAAGGGCGGAACCAATATCAGCAGTTACCTAAATAACGGATATGTACTCCGGCCAAAAACCCTCAGCGCCTGACACATAGCTATCGCAGGCAAGCCAGCTCCCACAGTTGAACCGATTTACATCCGGTGAGACTCGGTCGCAGGACAGTCCGTCACGGGAGCAAGCTCCCTCGCCACAGGTCCAGCAGCAATGCTCACTCTGCCTATCCAAGAGCAGCTCAACAGCCGATACAACGGCAAACACGCCGCCTGGATCAGCAGCATGCGCATCACCTGCATCGCCGTCACCAACGTCACGGCCAACCCCAAGGCCTCGGCGGTCAGGCTCATCTCCGGCGCACTGCCGGGCATCATGCCCAGGGCCAGCGACAGCCACGGCATCCCCAGCCACATCCCCAATGCCCACGCCACCAGCGCAGTGGCGATTATCGAGCCGCTCAGCAACACCAGCACCTTGGCGAGAAAACCCGGGGCGCGGCGGAAAAAGCTGCGGTCAAACGCCGCGCCCAATGCACAGCCGATCAGCAGCTGGCCAGCGCCACTGAGCCAGCCGGGCATGCTCATCGACAAGTTGTTGCAGGCGACGCCCACGGCGCAAATCAGGAACGGGCCAAAGGTCCAGGGATTGGGCAGGTTGCAGCGTTTGAACCCCATCGCTGCCAGCAGGCTGATGCCCAGGATAAAGATCAGCCAGGGCCAGATCACCGGCAATGGCGCGGGGGCAGCGGTAGGCGCCAAGCCAAAGGTCGCGACGGCTGGCACTGCCAGCAGGATCAGCAACAGGCGCAGGCTGTGGGCGGCAGCGATCAAACCGGGGTCGGCTTGGCGCTGGCGGCCCAGGTGGACCATCTCCGTGGAGTTGGCCGGCATCAACGCAAAAAATGCCGTGCCAAAGGCCACGCCCCAGCGGTGCAGCAGCCACACCGAACCCAATGCCAGCACCAGCGTCAGCAGCACCGCCGTGACGATCAACCCGAGGTGCGCGACCACTTGTTGCATCACCGGCAAGGTGAAATGGCAGCCAATGGCCACGGCGACAATCAACTGCCCGGCTTCGCGCCCATGGGGAATTTGCGGAACCATCGCGCCGCCGCATCGGCTGATCAATACCGCCAGCAATGAGCCGATCACCCAGGGCAACGGCCAGCCGGCCCACTGCGCAAGGCTGCCGCCCAAGGCGCCGACAATCAGGGTGACAAGCCAATATTGGCGAAGGTTGAGGGTCATGATGATGTCCGGCATGGAGAAGAATGCCGACAGGTTATAGACTGTCCATCATCACAAAAAATATCCATTTGTGAAGCAACCCATCACTCTTTGTTATGCGAGCCCTCGTGAACCTGAAAGCCCTGGAATACTGCGTGGAAATTGCCCGCCAAGGCAGCTTTACCAAGGCCGCGCAGGCCCTGCATGTGGCGCAGCCGGCGCTGAGCATGGCGGTCAGCCGCCTGGAAGATGAGCTGGGGGTGGCCCTGTTCAACCGCGCCACGCGGCAGATCAGCGTAACGGCCGAAGGCCAGCTGTTCCTCGCCCGCGCCGAAGCCTGCCTGCAAGGGTTGGCCGGTGCCCGTCGAGAGTTACAGGACCTGACGCACTTGCACAGCGGCGAAATCCGCGTCGGCATCCCGCCGATGTACGGCATCCGTCATATTCCTGAGCTGCTGATGCAGTTCCGCGCGCATTACCCGGGCATTGCCATGCACGTGGTGGAAGGCAGTGCCGATGACATCAGCGCGCGCCTGGCAACACGGGATATTGATGTGGCGCTGCTGGAGTCGCGGCGCGTCGATCCGGATTGGCACTCGGTATTGCTGGGCAGCGATGAGATGGTGCTATGCATGCATGAGCAGCACCCGCTGGCGAGCGCCGGCTCGGTCGCGGCAGAGCGCTTGCGGGGTGAACCGATGCTGGTGTTCGACAACACCTTCCTGCAACGTCACCTGCTGGATGCGTTTTGCAGCAATGCCCGGGTGCGTTTCAACGTCGCCCTGGAAAGCAACTTCGTGCCGCTGGTGATTGCCGCCACGCGCAGTGGCATGGGGCTGTCCACCCTGCTGCGCTCGGTTCAGGAACAGGAACCCGGCTTGGCCGGGGTGTCGTTCGAACCCGCGCAGTTCATGCACTTCAACCTGTGCTGGCGGGGCAGCGAATACCTGTCCCAGGCCAATCGGCGGTTTATTGAAACGGCGAAGGTGTATTTCCAGGAAGACGCCAGCTCACCGCTGTCGCACTGAACCGGCTATTTGCGCGCCACTTTGTAGCGCACGCAATCCTGGTAAAAACTCTGGCGGATCGCTTCGGGCTTGAGCCGCGAGCGACTGTCATAGGTCTGTTCGGTGATGCCCATGGCCATCATGCGCATCCACGACTTGTTGAACTTGATCGTCTGGATCTTCTGCCGCGCCGCATACAACGACACCCCCGACAGCTTCAATTCCTGGGCCCTGGCGGCCGTGCCCGCGCCCCAGCTGCACATGTACTTGTCACCCTCGCGCAGCTCCCGTGCCTGCACGGCAGCCGCGCCGCCTGCCAGTGAGCAGGCGATCAGCATGATTCCAACAGTGCGCATTAACATCCCCAACTAACCGCCTGAAAATAAAAGCGATTCTGCCGAGGATTTTGTTACACAGGGGCCATTAAAGTGCCTTATCACCACTGATAGGTGGCGCTCGCTTGTAGCGTGCGCTGTGAGCCATACCAGCACCACGAGTAGGAATAGCACGATGCGACGTACTCTTTATTTGCCAGGTTGGTGGCGTTGAGGGCCAGGCGCAGGTTGTCCTTGAGGCTGGTGATGTTCGGGATGTCGTAATGCACCGCCGCGTCGAACAAGGTGTAGCCCGGCACTTTCAGGGTGTTGGCCGTGTCGCCCCAGGACGAGCCGACATAACGCGCACCGGCGCCGGCACCGAAGCCCTTGAGGTGGCCATCATGGAAGGTGTAGTCCGCCCAGGCCGACGCCGTGTGGCGAGGCACGGCGTAGGTGGTGGTGCCTTCGGCGGCGATGGCCGGGCCTACGCCGATGTCGCTGATGGGCGCATAGCGCACGGTGCTGTTGGACTTGCTGATGCGGTTGTCCAGGTAAGCGTAGGCCGCGGTGATATCCAGGTTGTCGTTGAGGCTGGCCTTGCCTTCCAGTTCAAAACCACGGGATTGCACTTCGCCGTCCTGGCTCTGGCAGCGACCGGTGCCGCACAGATGGGTTGGATCTGGATCGGTGGTCAGCACATTGCTCTGGCGCAGGTCGAAAATCGCCGCGGTGATAAAGCTGTTGCTGCCCGGCGGCTGGTACTTGATGCCGATTTCATACTGCTTGCCTTCGGTCGGCTTGAACACCGAGCCGCCGTAGCCGGTACCCGACTGCGGGTTGAACGACTCCGAGTAGCTGGCATACGGCGCAAGGCCGTTATCAAACAGATAGACCAGGCCGATACGGCCGGTAAAGGCCTTGCTGTCCAGGGAGGACTTGCTCTTGGCGCCGGTGCTGATCGTCTGGGTGCTGTTATCGGTGCTGGCCCAGTCATAACGCCCGCCCAGCAACAGCACCCACTTGTCCCACTTCATCTGTTCTTGCAGGTACACGCCGGTCTGTTCGCTGCGCGAGGTGCCGTCGGTGGTGTATGCCGGTACCGGCACCGCCGCGCCGTACACCGGGTTGAAGATATCCAGGGTCGGCCCGGCGGTGTAGACGCCCGAGCCGGACTTGGTGTCGGTGCTGGTGTTCTGGTAGTCGAGGCCCATCAACACGGTGTGCTGCAACGGGCCGGTATCAAACTTGGCCTGCAGCTGATTGTCGAGGGTGTAGGCGTCCATGTTCACATCGCTGGCGATGGTCGAACGGCGGATGGTGCGATAGTCCGTCATCAGGTAGTTGCTGTAGAGGCTGCGGTACTGGCCTTCGCTGCGCAGGTAACGCGCGTTCTGGCGCACGGTCCAGACGTCGTTGAAGCGGTGTTCGAAGGCGTAACCGATGGAGTAGTACTCGCGGTCACTTTTCTCGAAGTTCTTCTCGCCATCATAGAAACCCACATCGATATCGTGCCCGGTCGGGCTGTGCAGCACCGAGCCCCACGCCGGCACCGAGCCGTAGGACGCGCCCTTGGGGTCCTTCTGGAAATGCCCGAGCAAGGTCAGCGAGGTATCGTCATCCGGGCGCCAGGTGAAGGCGCTGGACAGGGCCTGGCGGCGGGTTTCGGTGTGATCCACCTGCCCGTCGGCATCGTCGAAAAGCCCGGCCACGCGATAGGAATACACGCCCTGGTCATCCATCGGGCCGCTCAGGTCGAAGGTCGTGCGCTTCTTGTCGAAGGTGCCGTACTCCACGCCCACCTCATGAAACGGTGTGTCCAACGGGCGCTTGCTGACCATGTTGATCACACCACTGGGCGTGCCCTGCCCGTACAGCACCGAGGCCGGGCCACGCAGGACTTCGACACGCTCCAGGTCAAAGGCGTCTTTTTGCGGCAATGCGTCGCGGCTCGACGGCATGCGCAGGCCATCGAGGTAAGTGGCGGGCGAAAAACCGCGGATGGTCAACTGGTCGAGACGCGAGGCGGTGGCGCCACGGGTTTCCGGGACCACGGCCGCGCTGTAGCGCAGGATCTGGTTGAGGCTCTCGGCGTTCTGCGCGCGCATCTGGTCTTTGGTGACGATGGAGATCGACTGCGGGGTCTCGATGATCGGCGTGTCGGTCTTGGTGCCCGACAGGCTGCGGGTGGCCACGTAACCGGCTACTGGCCCGGTCGGGCTTTCGCTCTGATAGGCGCCGCTGATGGTGGTGGCCTGCAACTCCATGGCCGCGCCGTTATCCGGGATGGCTTCGAGGCGATAGCGCTCGGCGGAGAGCTTCAGCGCTTGCAGGCCGCTGCCGGCGAGCAACTGGTTCAATGCCACATCGGTGGCGTATTGCCCGCTCAAGCCATTGCTGTGTTTGCCGCGAGTGAGGCCGGCATCGAACGCCAGCACCAGGCCAGCCTGCTCGGCGAGGCTATTGAGGGCCTGGCTCAAATCGCCAGCGGGAATCGAGAAACCGCGCACGCTGCTGGCGCTCTCGGCGGCGCAAACAGACGGGATATTCAGCAACGGCACAGCAGCAAAAGCCATCGCCACTGACAGGGCCAGTGGGTGCAGGGGACGGGCAAGCGACATGGGAAGTCCTGGGTAATAGAGGGTCTATTAACCATGACGGGCAGCTCGAAAGATCGGGCAAGGATGCGAGCGATTTTTATTTGCGCAGGTGTGTTTTCAACCCCACGCCACCACCAGCAATCCCACCCCCAGCACCAAACACAGCGGCGAATAGAAATACGTATCCAGCCGGGCAAACCGCGAACCACCGACCTTCTTGAAAAACCCCACCAGCTCCGAATCGCCAATCGCCCGGGCAAACATGACCAGGGCTATCGCGCTGATCCCCCACTGCAACGCGCCATGGGACACCGCGCTAAAGTACAAACCGGCGCGCAGGCACACGAGCAACGCAATCGCCACCAAGCCCAGTGCCACCAGCAAGGTGCCCAGAGCCGAAGGCTTGAACGCCGGCCTTGGCCCACGGGCAAATTCGCCGGGCAGCTGGGGGATGGCGGCGAGGCTGCCGAGCTTGCCACCGGCAGCCCAGTAAAGGTGGACCATGCTGATGCAGGTAAACACCCCGACGATCCATCGTGCAATGACAAAGCTCATGGCTGGCTCTCCCTGGAAAAGTCCGAAAGAGGATAGTCGCCTTGCGTTTTTTTGCAGGCATTTCGTCGGCGGCTGATGGTAAAGTGCCGCCCCATGAAATTCGCCCGCACCGACCGCTCACTCATTGCCTGGATGCTCTACTGCTGCGTCCTGTTCAATGTGTTCGCCTGCAGCATCGGTCACGGGCAGATGGTCGGCATGCAGCTCAACGGCATCGGCGGCCAGTTCTGTACGGTGGACCCGCGCACCCAGGCGCCCGCCCCTGCCAACTCCACGGATGAGAGCCTGCCGACCCTGGCCAAGGCGTTCGGTTGCCCGCTGTGCTCCAGCGGCGGCATGGGCCCGGCCCTCAGTTCCAGCCTGAATGTGGCGGTATTGCCCCAACCCCATGCGCCACCACCTGCCGTGGTGCTGGCCGCTGACATCCCTGCCCGCTTCACCTGGCCCACGGCGCACCCGCGTGCGCCACCTGCTGTCGCCTGATCCCTTCGCTGTCTGAGCTGCACCGAGCAGTGCATCCCTGAGGGAGTGCGCGCGGCGGTGCGTTGTTTTCAAGCCAAGTTTTTCAGGATTCAACCATGAAACATCTACCCCTGTTGGCGGGCCTGTTCGGCTGCCTGCCTGTCTGCGCCTGGGCCTTAGAGCTGGCGCCCACCACCATCGATGGCGAGCAAAGCGCCGAACCCGGCCTGGCGCTGGATCAATCCAGCGGCATGGCCTCGCGGCTTGGGCTCAGCGTGCGGGAAACCCCGGCGTCGGTGGCCATCGCCAACCGCAACGATATCGAACGCCACGGCGCCAAGACCTTCCGCGATGCGGCCAACACCCTGCCCGGCGTCAACGCCAGCGCCCCGCCTGGGTTTGGCGGGTTTGTGTCCTATCGTGGTTTTACCAGCAGCCAGATCACCCAGATGTTCAACGGGATCAACGTCGCGACCGGCCTGGCCCGCCCGGTGGACGCCTGGATCTACGACCGGGTGGAACTGGTGGGCGGCCCCTCCTCGCTGATCAACGGTGCCGGCTCCGTGGGCGGCTCGCTCAACTACGTGACCAAGCTCGCCGGCCGCGAAGAACAGGCGGCGCAAGGCCAACTCAGCTATGGCAGCTACGACACCACCGGCATCGCCTTCGGCCTCAACCACGCCCTCACCGAGCCAGGCGCCGCGGTGCAGCACTACGCGCGCCTGGATGTGAGCCGCAACACCAACCACAGTTACATCGAGCGCGATCAACGCGAGGCCTGGAGCCTGGCGTTTTCCCTGCTCAGCGACCTCACGCCGGACCTGTCCCACACCCTGGCCCTGGAATACCAGGACGAACATGAGGACAGCCCTTACTGGGGCACCCCGGTGCTCAATCCCAAGGCGGGCGAGTTGAAGATCGACCGGCACAACCGCTTCAACAACTACAACGTCGCCGATGGCCGATATGAGCAGCGCACCCTGTGGGCGCGGTCGATCATCGACTACCGGATCAACGACAGTACCACGTTGAAAAACACCCTCTATCACCTCGACAGCCAGCGCGACTACCGCAACCTGGAAACCTACCAGTACAACGCCGACAACAGCGCGGTAAACCGCTCGACCGCCTATCAGGTGCGCCATCAGGGCGAGCAGAATGGCAACCAGTTCGAGCTGCGCCACGACGCCAGCGTCTTTGGCCTGGCGACCACCTGGTCCGGCGGCTTCGAATACAAAATCAACAGCACCACCAGCAGCCCGCTGCGCGCTGCGGGGAACAGCGCGGTTGACCCAAACCACTTCGACCCGGGGCATTTCTATGCCATCCCGGGCACCCGACCCAGCGTCAACAAGGACAAGACCAACGAGGTCACCACCCGTGCCCTGTTCGTGGAAAACCGCCTGGGCCTTACCGATAAACTCTCACTCCTGACCGGCTTGCGCTATGACGCCATCGACCTGGATGTCACCAACCACAGCACGGTGACCGCCACCAACCCGCGCCACTTCAAACGCCGTTGGGAGCCGTTGACCGGACGCGTCGGCCTGACCTACCAGTTCATCCCCTCGGCAAATGTCTACGTGCAATACAGCACGGCCGCCGAGCAGCCGACCACCACGACGCAGGTGTTCGATGTGTCCACCGGCAAGCAGTGGGAAGTGGGCAGCAAGTTCGATTACCTGGACGGCCGTGGCTCGGCCACCGTTGCCGCCTACCGGATCGAGCGCAAGGACTTTGCCGTCACCGACCCGCTGGACCCGACCAGCAGCATTCCCGTGGGCGCACAGACCTCCCGAGGCCTCGAGTTGGCCAGCTCATTGCGCATCACCCCACGGTTGCTGGCCGAAGGCAACTTCGCCTGGGTGGACGCCGAATACGACGAATTCAACGAGAAGATCGCCAGTGGCGCGGTGGTGTCACGCAAGGGCAACACCCCGACCAACGTGCCCAAGCGCGTGGGCAACCTGTGGCTGACCTATGACTTTGCCGAGGACTGGCAAGGCGGTGTGGATGCACGGTATGTGGCGCAGGTGTATGCGGATAACGCCAACACCCTGAGCGTGCCGGCGTACACGTTGTTGGGAACGTTCCTGCGCTACAAGGTGAATCAACACACCTCAGTGACCGGGCGGGTACGCAACCTGACGAACGAGGTGTATGCCGAGTTTGCCCATGTTTCACCGGCTTACTACCTGGGGTCGCCGAGAACGTTCGAGCTGGCCGTACAAACCAGGTTCTAGACCTGGAATGCAGTGAAACCTGTGGGCGCTGAACTCATGTGGGAGCTGGCTTGCCTGCGATGCAGACAACTCGGTACATCAGGAACACCGAGTCGATGCCATCGCAGGCAAGCCAGCTCCCACATTTTGTTCACCACACATCGGGAAAATCGGGTCAGTTCAGGCTGGCCTCGACCTTTTGCGCCACATCCTCCGGCAACCACGCCTTCCACACCTCAGGGTGTTCCTTGAGAAATGCCTGCGCCACTTCCCGTGGCGCGGTGTGGTTCTCACTCATCGTCGCCAACGCCTTGTTCAGCGGCTCGATGGGAAACTCAACCTTGGTGAAAAACGCAGCAATCTGCGGGTGTTCCTGCTGAAACGGCGTCGACACACCAATACTCAACTTGGACGCCAACGACCGCGTCGGCCTGGGGTTGGGGTTATCGGCATCCGTCAATGTCTTCCAGGCATCGGCATCAAAGGCCGGCTCTTCCAGCTGGATCAGTTTGTAGCGCCCCATCAAGGGCGTCGGCGACCAGTAATAGAACAGCACCGGCTTGCCCCGGCGGATCGACGAAGCAATCTCGGCATCCAGCGCCGCCCCCGAGCCGCTGCGGAAATTCACGTAGCTGTCACTCAAGCCATAGGCCTTGAGCTTTTGCGCGTTGACCACCTCGGAGGTCCAGCCGATCGGGCTGTTGAGAAAGCGCCCCTTGCCGGGCGACTCCGGGTCCTTGAACACGTCCTTGTAGCGCGCCAGGTCCTGTACGCGCTTGAGGTCCGGTGCCAGTGGCTTGAGGCCCTTGGCCGGGTCACCCTTGACCACGTACTCCGGCACCCACCAGCCTTCGGTCGCGCCCTTGACCGTATCCCCCAGGCCCACCACTTTGCCTTCGGCCTCGGCCTTGACCCACACCGGGCTGCGGCCGGCCCACTCTTCGCCGATCACCTGGATGTCGTTCCTGGCCAGGGCCGTTTCCAGGGTAATGGTGGTGCCCGGCAAGGTGTCGGTGGGCAAGTCATAGCCCTTTTCGACGATAACCCGCAGCACTTCGGTGATCAGGCTGCCGCTTTCCCAGTTCAGGTCGGCGAAATGAATCGGCGCCTGGGCGGCCGATACCGGCAATGAAACCATCGACAGGCTCAGTGTCGTCAGCGACACGGCCAACAGCGCTCTAATTCCCTTCATGCCTGCGTACCTCGCGTTTTCGCAGCAACAGCGGACGGCTTTGCTGCCAATGCGCGAAGCCTCTGAATAGTTAAGTCAACTCAACTGTATTAGAGGTTCCGGGAGATACGGATTACACGTGGTGTTTACAACTCACTCACTGGCCTTGAACGTGACGAGTTCACCCTTGCGCCACTTGGCGGCCTTGCCGGTCACGGCCTTGAGGGTCTTGGTCAAGCCTTCCTGCAATTGCTCATTGGCGGCAAACACCAGCATCACGCTGTGGCCTTCCTTGAACACAATGCCCTGGCCTTCAGTGCTGGAAACAAAGGCGTAATCACCCAGGCCATACACCGTCAACTTGATATCGCGAAACTTCAATTCAAACTTGCCACCTTCGCGACTGGGCAACACCGCCGCGCGAAAATGGTCACCCACCTTGAGTTCCAGGCGCTGTTTGTCATCCACCACCAGCGCCGTCTCGGTATCAATCTCGGCGATGTAAATACCTTCCGGCGTCTGTTCAGTGACATAAACAAAACGGGATTGGAACAGCTTGACCAACTTTGCGCGCAAATCACCCAGCACGAATAACGCGTGCATATCCAGATTACTGACTGCCAAGGAAACGCCCCCACATCAAAAGAAGTGCCGACCGCCAGAGCGGACAGCACAAAAATACGGCCGTTACGGCTCGATCACACAACCTGTTCATTGAAAAAAACTGAAGAGACTCCCGATGCTGCGCCCCAAGACGAGTACAGACGTACTCGATGGACCTTGTGCAAGGTCACCAGGCATCACAGCAAATCACAGGTTCGCCGACCCGAGAATACGGGGCGACCCGCTTCAGAGAATAACCCTATTAAAAAGCGTAGCTTCCGACAGGCTACACAAAACTAAATACCTGGCATGGAACCTAATATCGGCCGGCGACGACAATACTAAAACAGCAGCACAGGTCAAAACCACCTGAAACGCTGCTGGCGTGTCACGACGATCGACCGAAAGGAGCTGACCATGCAACCACGCCAACACAACACTGCGTCTGCCAGCACTCATTCATCCCGGCAAGACGAGCGCCAATACTACTGCCTGCCAAGCCTCAGTGGGTACTCGAATTCGGTTCTTTACCAAGTTGTACCTGCCGGGCGGAACTTCTTTCATATTCGCGAAGTGACCAGTGGCCGGGTCATAGGCTTTCGCAGCGACCATATCCGGGCCTGCAAACTGGCCAAGGAACTGGAAGCCAGCCTGTATGGCCCCCATGGCGCAATCGTTTCGTCACCTGGCTGACTTTACTGCGCCGCCGCCCGCCAACAACTGCCATACTGGCCCGTCCATTGAAGTTTGCCCCCTGCGGGTCAGGTTTCATCAGTGCAGTTACCTTGAAGGGAAGGCTATACGTGACGGAATTTGATATTGGTGAATTTTTCATCCATGGCGACGCCAGGGAAGTGGACGGGGAGTTTCAAGCGGTCATCGTGATGCGCGCCAAGCCGCCGCTGAAGGCTGTCACCACGCACCAGGTGGAAAAGGACCGTTGGTTCAAGACCGCAGACGCCGCCGCCATCGCGGGCAAGGAAGCCGCCAAGGCGCTCAAGACCGCCGTCGATTCAGGCGCGCTGACCTCCTGAACCCCGCCCCCCTACACGCCTTCCGGCTTGTACCCCAGTCGCAACCCACCCCAGTGCCGGCCCTTGACCATGATCGGCACCGACAGGTCATGCATCAACTCGCCGGTATCGCGGGTGTAGGTCTGCAGCAATACTGCCTGCTGATGGCTGCCACAGCGAATCCCGGTGCGGTCCTCGAACTTGCGCTTGGTGCGATTCTGCACCGCGTCCACCTGGGCATCGCCGGTCAAGGCTTGGGCAAACGCCTTGTTGTGCGTCGGTACATAGCCTTGCGGCGTGCAGGCAATGGCGAACACCAAGCCCTCGTGACGCGGCAGCAACGCCTCCTGGATCCCCGGTAGCACCTGGTCGGTGTATCCGTCGAAGCGCGTGTGGTACTTGCTCGGCCGCGTGTTCGGGATTGGCGTGTAGCTGCGGTCGAACAAGTCGTCCAGGCTGATGCGGTTTTGCAGCACATCAGCCTCGAACTGCGCGGCGATACGACTCGCGCCTTCACGGGCGAGGTCGTAGATGCGCTGGTGATAGTCATCCAGCCCGACTTCGGCCAGACGCTCACTGATGGTTTCGGCCTGGCCTTCCATCTGCACGGCGGCGTCGGCCAGTTGCCGGGTTTGCTGGTCACTCACGGCCAGGTCGCTGCGCATTTGCTCCACGGCATGGAACAGGCTGTCGAGCTGGGTGCGGTTGGTGTCGGTGCCCTGGGCGATCTCGTTGACCTGCCCTTCCACATCCGCGGCCAGGCTGGCGATGTTCGACAGCTGTTCGCCGGCATGCTCCACCTGCTCGACACCGGTGTTGAGGTCGGCCGACAACTGGCGAATCTGCTCCACCACCTGGGCCGTGCGCTGCTGGATATCCGCGACCATCACCCCGACTTCATCGGTCGCCGTGGCGGTGCGTCCGGCCAACCCGCGCACTTCATCGGCGACCACGGCAAACCCACGGCCATGCTCACCGGCGCGCGCCGCTTCAATCGCCGCGTTCAACGCCAACAGATTGGTCTGGCTGGCGATGGACTGGATGACCAGGGTCACCCGCTGGATTTCCTCACTGCGCTGGCTCAAGGCTTCGATCAATTCGCGGCTGGCATTGGCACGCTGGCTGAGCTGATGCATGCGCGTGATGGACTGCGCCAGCACCTCACGCCCTTCGGTGCTGCGCTGATGGGCCTGGCTGGCCGCACCGAGCGCCTGGCGGCTGAGCTGGGACGTGACCTGCTCGGTGCCGATCATCACTTCGGCGCTGCTGACGATCTGCTTGGCCGCGCTCAACTGCGATTGCAGGCGAGCGGCCAGTTGCTTGACCGAGTAGGCCACGCCGGCAGCGGACAGCGCGTTATGGCTGGTGGTATGGGACAAATCACGCGTCAACTCGCCAATCGCGTCGGTGGCAGCGGACTGCGCGACAACGGGCGTAGGACTTTTCAGGCGAGGCAGCCAGGTCACCAGCAAAACCAGTGGCAGGCAGAGGTACAGCGGCAGGCCGGCAAACACCAGGCCCAACAGGATCAGCACCAGGGCGGTGCTCTGCAAGAGCGGCGTCAGCCAGCCGGGCAGCCCGCGCGCCACCGTGTGCGGTGGCACTGCTGCGCCCATCAGAGATCCGTCTCCAGCCATCGTCGTTACCCCACTGTTTGTCATTATTGTCGCTGCATTAAACGCCACTATCTGGCCATTATCCATGGGCCTTTAGTGGGGTAGCTTGCAGCAGATCAATAGACGGGGCGTAACGGGTATTGCCTGGGGGCCACGTCTGCGCCCCCCCAGCTTCAGCGCATCAGGCTTGGCGCTGGTGCTTGTCGATCTGCTCGTGGCGCTCTTGCGCTTCGATGCAGTACTTGGTGGTCGGGCTGATCAGCAGGCGCTTGAGGCCGATAGGCTCGCCGCTGTCATCACACCAGCCAAAGGAATCTTCCTTGATACGCTCAAGTGCACGCTCAAGTTGCGGCAGCATGCGCTGGTCGCGGTCGATGGCATTCACCAGCCAGGTGCGCTCTTCTTCGACGGAAGCGGCGTCAGCCGGGTCGGCCGGGGTGTCCAGGCTTTCAATGGCGATACGGTTCTGTTCAATGCGCTCGTGGTGTTCCACTTTCATGTCTTGCAGCAACTGCTCAAAAAAAGCGTGCTGTTCGGCATTCATGTAGTCATCCGCCGGCATGGCCAGCAACTTTTCCTTTGTCATTGATTTCTCTATAAAAAATACGTGCATTAAGGCGAATAAGGGAGCGTTCCGGCCGACCTCTGCAGGTCTCGGAAGGGCGCCATCCATTTCAAGCGCCACCCGGCACTCAATTTACGAGGGGCGGCAGTCTAAGGCCGACTTGAGGGCGCAGCAACTGAAAAGACAGGCAATTTTTCCGAGATAACCCTTAAAAGCACCAGGACGGGCTTGTTGGACGGTTATCGGAGTGCGTTTATAGCAAGAAATTCAGTGTTGTGGAGCTATATAGAAGACAAACGGCTTTTGCTGAAGGGCATTTATTAATTGTGGGAGGGGGCTTGCCCCCTCCCACATTGGGCTCTCCTTCAACCATCGAACGCTCTCAGCGTTTGAGCTTGCGCTTGTTGCGGTACTGGTCGATGACCACCGCCACCACGATAATCAGGCCCTTGATGATGTCCTGGATATACGCATCCACCCCGACAAAGGTAAACCCGCTGGCCATCACGCCCAGGATCAGCGCGCCGATCACCGTGCCGGTGATGCGCCCTACCCCGCCCGCCAGGCTGGTACCGCCGATCACGGCAGCCGCAATCGCATCCAGCTCATAGGACATGCCCATGCCAGCCTGACCCGTGGCCGCACGCGCCGAGGCCACTACACCGGCCAGGCCCGCCAGGAGACCGGCGATGCTGTAGACGATGATCAAGTGGCGCTTGACGTTGATCCCGGAGGTCCGCGCCGCCTGCATGTTGCCGCCGATGGCGTAGGTGTACTTGCCGTATTTGGTATAACGCAGGGCGATATGGAAGATCACCGCCACCACCAGGAAGATCACCACTGGCATCGCGCCATGGCCGATGGCCGTGTACGAATCAGACAGCATGCTCACCGGCTGGCCTTCGGTGTAGTAACGCGCCAGGCCACGGGCCGAGACCATCATGCCGAGGGTGGCAATGAACGGCGGGATGCCGGTCACGGCAATGATGCTGCCGTTGATCGCCCCCGCCAGCAGCCCCACGCCCAGCCCCATCGCCACCGGGATCCACACCGGCAAGTCCGTCAGGCTCGGGAACACGGCCCGGGAAAAGTCGGACGTCTGCGCCAAACTGGCAGCGATCATCGCCGAAAGTGCCAGCACCGAGCCGGATGACAGGTCAATCCCGGTGGTGATGATCACCTGGGTCACGCCAATCGCCAGCAGGCCAATGATCGACACTTGCAGGATCATCAGCACCAGGCGCTGGGAGTTCATCAGGAAGCTCTGGTCGCGCACGATCCAGCCAAACAACTCGAACACCAGGCCGATGCCGATCAGCACCAGGAAGATACTCAACTCGGTCGGCATGCGCCGGCGGGTTTTGGTCGGCACCGTGGCCGGTTTGTTATCCGTTATTGCGTTCATAGCCCATCACCTTTTTTTATTCTGTACGTCAGTGAACTGCCGTCATACCGGAAGCCAACTGCATGACTTTTTCCTGGGTCGCTTCGGAGCGATCCAGGGTGCCCATCAATTCGCCTTCGTGCATCACCATGACCCGGTCGCTCATGCCCAGCACTTCGGGCAGCTCCGACGAAATCATGATCACCGCCATGCCTTCGCTGGCAAGGAAGGAGATCAAGCGGTAGATCTCGGCCTTGGCGCCGACGTCGATGCCCCGCGTCGGCTCATCGAGGATCAGCAGGCGTGGGTTGGTCATCAACCAGCGCGCGAGCAAGGCTTTTTGCTGGTTGCCGCCGGACAAGGTGTCGATGCACTGCTCAAGGGACGGGGTTTTCACCCGCAGCTTCTTGCACATGTCCTCGCACAGCGCGCGCAGGGCTTTCTGCTGGATAAAACCGTTGCCCGAATAGTGCGGCAGCACGGCCATTTCCATGTTTTCCAACACCGACAGGCACGGGAACAGGCCACTGAGCTTGCGGTCCTCGGTCAACAGCGCAAAACCTTTCTCGATGGCCATGTGCGGGTCGGTGATGCGCACCGCCTTGCCGTCCAGGGTGACCTGGCCGCTGCTGCTGGGGGTGATGCCGAAAATGGTCTCGGCCACATTGGTGCGGCCCGAGCCCATCAGCCCGGCAATGCCAAGAATTTCGCCGGCATGCAGGTCGAACGAGACATTCTTGAACACGCCGTCCAGTGTCAGCTCGCGCACCGACATCAGCAGGTCACCGATGGGCGTCTCGCGCACCGGGAACAACTGGCTCAGCTCACGCCCCACCATCATCGAGATCAGGCTGTCGCTGTTCATGCTGTCGGCGCGTTGCAGGCCGATGTAATGTCCGTCACGGAACACCGCCACTTCATCGGCAATCGCAAACACTTCGTTCATCTTATGCGTGATGTAGACGATGCCTTTGCCCTGGGACTTGAGATCGGCAATGATCGAAAACAGGTGGGCCACTTCCTTGTCGGTAATGGCCGAAGTCGGTTCATCCATGATCAGGATGTCGGAGTCGTAGGACACCGCCTTGGCAATCTCGACCATCTGCCGCTCAGCGATGCTCAGGTTGCCGACGTGTTCTTCCGGGTCCAGGTTGATGCGCAGGCGGGCCAGCAACTCGGCGGTGCAGCGGTGCATTTCGCGGTGGTTGACCATGTGCAGGCCGTTGAGCTGCTCGCGGCCGATCCAGATGTTCTCGGCGATGCTCATGTGCGGCATCAGGTTGAGTTCCTGGTGGATCATCGCGATCCCGGCCTTTTGCGCCGCCAGCGGCGTCTCGAACACGATGGGCTTGCCCCGCAGGCGGATTTCCCCGGCGTCGGGCTGGTAGATGCCGGCGATGATTTTCATCAGCGTCGACTTGCCCGCACCGTTCTCGCCCATCAGCGCCAGTACCGTACCCGGGCGTACCCGCAGTTGCACATCGGCCAGGGCCACGACGCCGGGAAAGCCTTTGCTGATGTTGACGATTTCCAACAGGTAGGGTTCTTCCAACTCAATCGGCTGGACGCCGAGAGGCTGCGAGACAGTGGCTTGAGCGAGCATAGGGAGGTACTCCATCGGCAGGGCGGCCGCACAGCTGCCCTGCTGGCTTATTGTTGTTATTTGAAGTCTTTGACGTTTTCGGGGGTGATCAGCTGGAACGGGATCACCACGTTCTGCTCGATAGGCTCGTTCTTAGCCATCTTGCGCGCCGTCTCAACCGACTTGTCCGCTTGGCCCTTGGCATCCTGGAAAGCCGACACAGTCATGTCACCTTTAGTGATCGCATTCAAACCATCCGGCGTGCCGTCAACACCGGCGATCAGCACGCCTTTCTTACCTGCCGACTTCAGGGCCATGGAAGCACCGATCGCCATCTCGTCGTTGTTGGAGAGCACCGCCTGGAAGTCGCGCCCTTGGGTCAGCCAATCGTTGACCAGAGTCATGCCCTTGTCACGCAGCCATATCCCGGTCTGCTCCTGTTCGATCTTGATGCCCGGGTATTTGGCCAGGACTTCCTTCACACCTTTGGTACGGTTGGAGGTGGAGTTATTCGCCAAGTCACCCAGCAGAATCACAATATTGCCTTTGCCGTCGAGTTTCTCCGCGATGTACTGCATTTGCAGCTTGCCTGCCTCGACGTCGTCGGAGGTGACCGCGGCTACGCCGGGGGCCAATGTTGCGCTGTCAGGGCGGCGATTGACGAATACCAGCGGTATTTTCGCCGCGGTAGCAGCCTTGATGATGTTTGCAGTCGAGGCTGTATCAACCGGGTTAACGATGATCGCATCGACTTTTTGGCTGATAAAGTTCTCGACCTGGCTAAGTTGCTTCACCACATCGGCGCGGGCATCTTCAAACTGCAGCTGCACGCCGTCACCCTTTGGGTAGGACTTGGCTTGCTTGTCCATGTCTTCGCGCAGGTAGGTAAGAAAAGTGTCGTCGAAGGCGGACATACTCACGCCTATCTTGAGATCGGCAGCTGAAGCAGCACCACTGCCCAGCAACAGGGACAAGGCCAGCGCGGTAAAACGGATCGGGGTCTTCATGAACGGTCTGTCTCCACTTTCTTGTTGGTTTTTTTGGACGTTGCGTTTATCAGCGTTCGGCAGGCAGCCGAACGACGGGGGCACCTGGAATGCAGCAGACCAGGGCGCCTTTGTTTTCGACGCACAACACATTGAGAAAGGAGAAGTAGAACGGCCGGGCGCGGGGCAGGCCGCGGGGCGCAAGGGCTGGGCGTAAAACTCGCAGTACAGCGTTGAAGATTTTCATCTGACGGTACCTGGTTGTTTTTGATCTTGTTTTTGTTGAGCCGCCGGGATCGAGCCCGAGACGTACTTTATGCAACCTGGAAAAGACTTTATTGGAAAATAATTTCCATATCAACCTGTTTTAGAATTTTATTCTATTTTTGTTGAAACCACCTGCTGGCGCTCGGCGCTGAGGCGTGCGGCGTCCAATATACGGGTGGTTTCCAGCGCGTCATAGGCGTCCACCGGCAACGGCCCCTGCCCTTGCACAGCCCGTTGCAACTGCTGATAGAACTGCGTCCAGCAGCCCTTTTCCGACGGCACCCGCTCGCGCTCCGAGCCTTGTTCGAACCAGCCCCAGCGCCGGTGTTCTTCCGCGCCCCAATGCTCGCCTTCGGTTTTCGGGGTCTTGCCGGCCATCAACGCCTCTTCCTGGCCGTCCAGCCCTTCGACGGTGTAACAACCCAAGGTGCCACTTACGCGAAAGCGCGGCGCCTGGCTGTTTTGCAAGGCGCTGCCCCACAGGTGGGAAATCACGCCATTGGCGTGGGTCAGGGAGACGAAAAAACCATGATCGAGGCTCGGGTGCTCCGCGCTGAACTGTAGCTGCGCGAAAACCTGATCCACCGGACCGAACAGTTGCAGGGCCTGGTCCACCAGATGGCTGCCGAGGTCACGCAACCAACCGCCGCCGCTGGCATTGCCGACGGCTTGCGGGCTGTAGCGTTCCACACGGGATTCAAAGCGGGTGATGCTGCCCAGGGCGCCGGCATCGATGAGTTTGCGCAGGGTCAGGTAGTCCGAATCCCAGCGCCGGTTCTGGTAGACGCTGAGCAGCACCTCATGGCGTTCGGCGGCGGTAATCAACGCCTGGGCCTGTTCGGCGTTGGCGGCGAAGGGTTTGTCGCTGACCACCGGGATGCCGTGTTCGATGGCTTCCAGCACCAGCGCGGGCCGGCCTTTGAGGGTGGTGGAGATGACCAGGGCGTCGACACCGGCTTCGACGATCTGGCCGATGGAATCAAAGGCCTTGAGGCCGGGATGGTCGCTTGCCAACTGCTGGCGGCGTTCGGGGGATCGTGTGACGACGCCGACAAAGGTGGCGCCGGGCAAGGTTGCAATCAGCGGCGCATGAAAAAAGCGCCCTCCGTGGCCGTAGCCGACTAGTCCGATTCGCATGATTTCACTCCTTACTTGAACTGCAAACCCGATGCAAATGTGGGAGCTGGCTTGCCTGCGATAGCGGTGTGTCAGACTACACATCTGTAACTGATGTACCGCTATCGCAGGCAAGCCAGCTCCCACAGTTTGAATCGGGTTTCTTCAGTGGGTTAGCCGTAGAAGTGCGGGCGATCCGGCAAGCTCACTTTCACAATCTGCTCGCTGTTCTGCGCTTCAATGCACGCATCCGCCGCCACCGCTGCCGCAAAGCCATCCCACGCCGAAGGCCCACCCACCTGCCCCGCACGCACGCTGTCGATAAACGCCTGCAACTCCACGTCATACGCACCGATAAAACGGTCCTTCCAATCCATCAGAATCGCATTCGACAGCTTCGCACCGCTGCGCAGTTGCACCTGTGAAGGCTCCGGCAGCTTGGCGATACCGGTCTCCCCCACCACTTCGCACTGGATGTCGTAGCCGTATTGGCAGTTCACAAACACTTCCACGTCGATGCGCGTGCCCTTGGCGGTTTCCAGCAGCACGATCTGCGGGTCGCGCAGGTGGGCCAGGGCCTTGCTGGTCTTGCGCGGGAACACCACCTGCACCGACACGTAGTCGTCGTTGAGCAGCCAGCGCAACACATCCAGCTCGTGGATCAGGGTGTCGGTGATCGCCATGTCGGTCTTGTAGTTCTCGCCCACCGTCGGGTTGCGGTGCGCGCAGTGCAGCATCAGCGGCTCGCCGATCTGGCCGCTGTCGATCACCGCTTTCAGGGCGCGATAACCTTCGTCATACGGGCGCATGAAGCCCACTTGCACCAGGCGCTTGCCGTAGGCGACTTCGGCGTCGACGATCTTGCGGCAGCCGGCGGCGGTAACCGCCAAGGGTTTTTCGCAGAACACCGGCTTGCCCGCAGCAATGGCGGCGAGCACGAACTCTTCATGGCTCGGGCCCCAGGAGGTGACGAGCACCGCCTCCACTTCTGGCGAATTGATCAGCGCGTGGCCGTCGGCATACACCTCGGCGCTGATGTTCAAGTCCGCCACCACCTTGGCCGCTTGCTCCAGGTTGATGTCGGTCACCGCCACCACCTGGCTGTTGAGCAGGGTCTGGCTGCAACGACGGATGTGGTCACGGCCGATGGCGCCGGTACCGATGACTCCAAGCTTCAACGACATGTAAAAACTCCTCTTGTTATTAGTACTGCCGGGCTTTCGCCAGCTGTTCATTGAGTTTTTTTGCAGCGGCGTTCGTGCGTGCGCTGGTAGACACCTGCGCCACCCCCACCCGCCACCACGACAGGTAGCCGTGGATCATGGTTTTTGGCAGGACCTTGATATCAATCAGCGTCGACACCGTTTGTGTGCGCGCATCCGCCAGCGCCGCTTCGAGTTGTTCCACGGTGCTGACCTTGTAGGTCTTGCAGCCATACGCCGCCGCGCTCATGGCGAAGTCCACCGGCACCAGGTCGCCGTCGAGCTTGCCGCTCTCGGGGTTGCGGTAGCGGAACTCGGTGCCGAAGCTGTCCATGCCATTGCCGATCTGCAGGTTGTTGATACAACCAAAGGCCATGTTGTCCAGCAGCACCACGTTGATCTTGCGTCGCTCCTGAATCGAGGTGGCCAGCTCCGAGTGCAGCATCATGTAGGAGCCATCGCCGACCAGGGCGTAGACCTCTTTGCTCGGCTCGGCGAGTTTCACCCCCAGTGCGGCGTTGATCTCGTAGCCCATGCAGGAATAGCCGTACTCGACGTGGTAGGTGTTGACGCCCTTGCTGCGCCAGGCGCGTTGCAAATCACCGGGCAGGCTGCCGGCGGCGGCGACGATGATCGCGTCGTCGGCCAGGGTGGCATTGAGCACGCCGAGCACGCGGCTCTGGGTCAGGCACGAGCCGGTCAGTTCGATGAATTCGCGCAGGACGCCACGGTCGAGGTGGTCATCGACTTCGGGCACGAAGCCGTCGCCGTCGTATTCCACCTGGTGCACGCGGTCGACCTCGGCATCCAGCTGCGCCTTGGCCTCCACGATCTGTTCGCCCCAGCCGGAACGGTAATCGCCAAGGGCGTCGGCCAGCGCTTCAAGGGCCAGCTGCGCATCGCCGAGCACTTGCACGGCGTCGAGCTTCAACACGTCACAAGGGCTGATATTGAGGTTGAGAAACTTCACATCCGGGTGCTTGAACAGCGACTTGGACGAGGTGGTGAAATCGGTATAGCGGGTGCCGATACCGATGATCAGGTCGGCCTCCGGCGCCAGCAGGTTGGCGGCCAGGCAGCCGGTTTCGCCAATCCCGCCGACGTTCAACGGGTGGCTGGAGACCACCGCGCTCTTGCCCGCCTGGGTTTCCGCAAAAGGGATATCAAAACGCTCGGCAAACGCTTGCAACGCCGCATTCGCGCCGGAGTACTTGACCCCGCCACCGCAGATGATCAGCGGCTTGCGCTTGCCCCGGAAGGCCGCCAAGGCATCGCCGATCATCGCGGTGGTGGCCGGGCGCCGGTCGATACGGTGCACGCGTTTTTGCAGGAAATAGTCGGGGTAGTCCCAGGCTTCAGCCTGCACATCCTGCGGCAACGCTAACGTGACGGCGCCGGTTTCGGCAGGATCGGTGAGTACACGCATCGCATGGATCGCTGCGGTCATGAGCTGCTCGGGACGGTTGATGCGGTCCCAGTATTTGCTCACCGAACGGAACGCGTCGTTGGTGCTGATGCTCAGGTCGTGGAACTGCTCGATCTGTTGCAAAACCGGGTCGGGCTGGCGGCTGGCGTAGACATCGCCGGGCAACAGCAGCAACGGGATACGGTTGGCCGTGGCCGTCGCGGCGGCGGTGAGCATATTCGCCGCGCCGGGGCCGACGGAGGCGGTACACGCATAGACCTTGCGGCGCAGGTGCTGCTTGGCAAAACCGATGGCCGCGTGGGCCATGCCCTGTTCGTTGCGGCCCTGGTGCACCACCAGGTCACCGGCGTCCTGTTCCAGCGCCTGGCCCAGGCCGAGCACGTTGCCGTGGCCGAAAATGGTGAACACGCCGGCGACAAACTTGCTCTGCACGCCATCGACTTCGATGTATTGGTTGTCGAGGAACTTCACCAGGGCCTGGGCCATGGTCAGTCGGGTTGTGGTCATGTCGCGCCCCTTAAAGGTCCAGTAGCCAGCTGTGCTGCGGGTCGTTGTGGAAATGCCAGGCACGCTTGGGGCCGGCCATCACGTTCAAGTAATAGGACTCGTAACCGTACGGCACGCTGACCGGGTGGTAACCCTTGGGCACCACCACCAGGTCGCTGTTCTCCACGGCCATGGCCTGGTCGATGCTGCGGTCGTCGGTGTACACGCGCTGGAACACGAAGCCTTGGGGCGGATTGATCTGGTGGTAGTAGGTTTCTTCGAGAAAGCTCTGGTGCGGCAAATCGTCGGTGTCGTGCTTGTGCGGCGGGTAGCTCGACGAATGCCCGGACGGCGTGCGCACTTCCACCACCAGCAGGGAATGGGCCGGCGACGTGTCCGGCAGGATGTCGCACACGTAGCGGGTGTTGGCGCCCTTGCCGCGCACGCTGCGCTTGCAGTCGTCCGGGCGGATCAGACGGGGCTCATAGCCTTCGGTGCCAGGGGCGGCGCACACGGCAATCTGCACATCGCTCAAGGCGGTGACCTGGGCGACGGTGCCGGGCGGCAGGTAAGCGGCAAACGGTGATTTGTCTTCAAACACCGACTGGCGATCACCGAGGTTCTGCCAATTGAAACCCTCGCCTTCGATGTTCACCCGACCGCTGAGCAGCACCAGGCACAGCTCCTTATCACCGGCGCTGACCGGCAAGGTTTCCCCCAGGCTCAGGCGGTAGGCTTTAAAGCCCACGTACTCCAGGCGCCCGTCTTCGAGGGCGACCATGGTTTGCCCGCGTTTGTTGCTCTTGACCAACAGGCTCATGCTTGTGTCCTCTCGGTGAGCAGCGCGCGCAGGGTGTCATAGCCCTTTTTTGCATAGATATAGCTGGGCGCCACGGCAGGGTCCTGCTCGGCTTCCACCACCAGCCAACCCTCGTACTTCGCGGCCAGCAGTACGTCGAGCAGTTCGCCAAACTCGATGTCGCCGTCGCCGGGCACAGTGAAGGTGCCGTTGACGATGCAATCCGGGAAGCTCCACATCTGGTTGCGCGCCAGTTGCACCACCGGCTTGCGCACGTCCTTGAAGTGCACGTGGCAGACGCGGTCGATGTGTTTTTTCAGCACCTCGAGGGGCTCGCCGCCGCCCATATAGCAGTGGCCGGAGTCGAACAGCAGGCCGACTTCCGGGCCGGTGCGCTTCATGAGTTGATCGATGTCTTCCGGGGATTCAACGTAGGCGCCCATATGGTGGTGATACGCCAGGCGCACGCCCTGGGACAGGGTGAAACGCGCCAGCTCAGTGAGCTTGTCGGCATATTCCTGCCAGGCCTGCTCGCTGTGGAACCGCGGGCGTTCGATCAGGCGGATGCGTGAGCCCTGGATCGAGTCGGCCACTTCGCCGTACACCAGCACCGTCGCGCCGTTTTGCTTGAGCAGCTCGACGTGAGCGGCGATGGCCTCGATTTCTTCCGCCACCGAGCGCCGCGCCAGGCGGCTGGAGTACCAGCCGGAGACCAGCGCCAGGTCGTACGGGCGCAGCACATCGCCGACGCCTTTGGCGTCCTTGGGGAATTTGCCGTTGAGTTCAAAACCTTCGTAGCCGATTTCCTTGCCTTCGCTCAGGGCGGTGCTCAGGGGTGTTTCACCACCCAGGGCCGGCAGGTCGTCGTTGCTCCAGGAAATCGGGTTGATGCCAATTCGGATTGCGGGCATGGCTGCACCTTTTATTGTTTTCAGATAGCACTGAGATCTGCTTTATGTGGGAGCTGGCTTGCCTGCGATTGCAGTGTGTCAGGCGATGAATCTGTGACTGGCAGACCGCTATCGCAGGCAAGCCAGCTCCCACATTGGAATGCATTTCAAGTTTTATGCGCGGGCGCTGCGCCAGGCATTGATCAGCTGTTCAAAGGTCGCCTGCACGCGCTGGATCAAAGCCTCATCATCGATTTCCCCCGCCAGCCACGCACGGCTCGGCTCCTGGAAGATCGTGCGGCCCACCGCAAAACCACGACAGGTCGTGCTCTGGCCCGCTTGCTGGAAACCCTCGGCCAGGCATTCGGCCGAGGCGTTCAATCCCAACAAGACCACGCCACGGCAATACGGGTCACGTTCCTGGATCAGCTCATCGAGCTTTTTCCAATCCTCGGCCGACTGCGCCTCGATCTTCCACCACGCCGGGTAGATGCCCAGGTTGTACAAGCGCTTGAGGCTGCGGTACAGCACGTCCGGGTACGTGGACGGGTGATCCTTGGGCGGGATGACTTCCAGCAGCAGCTCATGGCCGCTGACCACGGAGGCGTCATACACCGCCTTGAGCTGGGCTTCCTGCTCAAGACGCAGCAGCGGTTCGTCGTCCGGGTGGTATTGCACCAGGCACTTGATGATTTGCTCCTGGGGCCAGGCGATCAGGTTGCTGCCCAGCGAACGCCCGTGTTCCAGCGCCAGCGGGCGCGAGTTCTGTACTTCCACCGGGCGCGCGATCCACCAGCCGCGACCGCTGGCGGCGTTGAGCGCGTCCTGGCCGAAGCGTTGGTCGGCCAACAGCCCGACATCGGCCTCGACGCCCTGCTCGCTCAGCTTGCGTTCCACCCGTTCGATGGCCTGGATAAACAGTTGCTTGATCGCGCTGATGCGCGTGGTGTCCTGGCCGCCGCGCTGGGCCAGGTCCACCAGTTGCCAGCGGTGATCGAAGGCAAAGATGAACAGCTGCTTCCAGGCTTTGCGCGGCACCGTCACGCGGTGCAGGCGTTGCAGGGTTTCGTCGCGGTCGGGGCGGGTGATCGGCACCGGGCTGTTGAACAGGTATTCCAGCTCGGCCGGGGTCGGCATGGCCGGCGCGCAGGCGTGGCGTGACACAACAAGACCGCCGCAGGCGTTGGCCAACTGGCTGCAACGTTCGTCGCTGGCGTCGTTGATCCAGCCGCTGAGAAAGCCCGACATGAACGCATCGCCAGCGCCGAGCACGTTGAGCACTTCAACCCGCACGCCGGGATAGATCGCGCCATCTTCCAAGCGCGAAGGGATTGCGCCGTGGATCACCGTGCAACCCTGCGGGCCGAGCTTGACCACCAGGGTCGCCGGCGTCAGTTCACGCACGCGGCGCAGGGCGGTGAGCAAATCTTCGCTGCCGCCGGCGATGAGGAATTCTTCTTCCGTGCCAACGATCAGGTCAAAGCGCGGCAGGATCGTCTGCACATGGGCACTGACATTCTGGTCGGCAACAAACCGCGTCTCGCCGTCGGCCTTGCCCGCCAGGCCCCAGAGCACCGGGCGGTAGTCGATATCCAGCACGCGCTTGACGTTGTGCTTGGCCGCATAGTCCAGCGCCTGGATGCTGGCCTTGTACACGCTGTCGGTGGAGAAATGCGTGCCGGTGATCAGCAGGGCTTTGCTGGAAGCAATAAAGGCTTCGCTGATGTCTTCGGCGCGCAGGGCCATGTCGGCGCAGTTTTCGCGGTAGAACACCAGGGGGAAGGTTTCGCGGTCCTTGAGGCCCAGCAGCACCAGCGCGGTGAGGCGCTCCGGGTCGACCTTGATACCGCTGACATCGCAGCCTTCACGGGCCAGGGATTCGACGAGGAAGCGCCCCATATGGTCGTCGCCGACCCGGCTCAACATCGCCGACTTGAGGCCAAGCCGGGCGGTGCCAAAGGCGATATTGGCGGAGGAACCGCCGAGGTACTTGGCAAAGCTGGACACGTCCTCAAGCCGCGCACCCACTTGCTGCGCATAGAGGTCGACGCCCAGGCGCCCGAGGCAAATCAGATCCAATTGACGCCCACTGGCAAAACGAGTCTGGCCCATGCTGGCTCCTGTTATTTTTATCAGCCTGCGTTGTGCCGCCGTGGCGACGGCAAACGCTCTTGGTGGGATGCAGACTAGAACGTCCGGCGACGGCAATCAATATTTATTCCAGAATTATTTTTAGTGGAATATATTTTCCAATACGTCAGCATAGGGGCACGCCAGCAGCCGTGCATCGTTTCAGCAGGCCACGCGGGCCGTGATGCCGGGGTATTTTTTTGCGCCTACCCTGTAGACTTGCGCCACCCATCAGCGCAACAGAACAACACGCCAGAAGGATTGCCCATGTCCCGCACCGATCCCGAGACCACCCTGGAAGACACCGTCGCCAGCCCTCCGATCAATGCCGAACGTCTGTTGCAGCTGATCACCGACGAATATGAAAGCCTGCCCCGCCAGCTCAAGCGCATCGCCAGCTACATGAGCCAGCAGAGCGACCGCATCATGGTGGACCGCATCAGCGACATCGCCCGCGAGTGCGAAGTGCACCCGTCGGCCATCGTGCGGTTTTCCCAGCGCTTTGGTTTCAGTGGCTTCAGTGAGATGCAGGCGCTGTTTCGCGAGGCCTACACCCACAAGACCACGCCGGTGCAGAACTACCAGCAGCGCATCCGCAGCATGATTGCCAACAAGTCGCAGAAAGCCAGCGGCGGCGACCTGGCGCGCGAATGCGTCAACGCGACCTTGTCCGGTATCGAACGGTTGGGGCTGGAACTGGATGACGTGGCCTTCGACAAAGCCGTGGACCTGGTGGTGAACGCCGACAATATCTACGTGGTCGGCGTGCGCCGTTCCTTCGCGGTGGCCGATTACCTGGTCTACAACCTGCAGCACACCAACAAGCGCATCCACCTGATCTCCGGCCTGGGCGGCAGCTACCGCGAGCAGATGCGCAGCGTGCGCGCCAATGACCTGGTGATCGCCATCAGCTTCACGCCCTACGGCAAAGAGACCCAGCACTGCCTGCGCATCGCCCAGCATCATCAGGCCAAGACCCTGATCATCACCGACAGCAACCTGTCGCCCCTGGCCAAGCGGGCGAACGCGGTGCTGTTGGTGAATGAGGGCTCGTCGTTTGCCTTCCGCTCGTTGAGCGCGACGTTGTGCCTGTGCCAGGCGTTGTTTATTGCGGTGGCGTATCGCTTGGAGTTGAAGGTGGATGAGATTCACGAGCAGGTGGGGTTTGATGATTGATCAATAGCTGCGCCAACGCGCGGCCGTGATAGCGGATCTGCGCCAGGGTCAGGGCGGTGTAGCCGATGATCACCGCCGGTGGCAGGCCCTGGACATGGCAGAACTTGCCCAGCGGTTGCAGCGTTAACCCGACTTGCGCAGCGCGGGCGCAGAAATCGCCCTCCTCCACCCCCACCGGCAACCACAAAACAAAGTGCAACCCGGCCTGCTGGCCGCTGATCGTGCAACCCGCCAGGCACTCGAGCAGCGCATCGCGTCGCGCCTGATAGGCCTGGCGTGAAGCACGCAAATGCCGCACAAACGCGCCGCTGCGTAGAAACTCCATCAACCCCAACTGATCCGTCGCCCCCACCGAATGCCCGGTGAGTTGCAACCTGCGCAGCAGCGAGCGGCGTAGCCCTTTGGGCACCACCATGAAACCCACGCGCAAGCCTGGGAACAGGTTCTTGTTGAAGCTGCCGCAGTAGATCACTCGGTCGCCACTGTCCAGGGACTTGAGCGCAGCCAGCGGCGCGGCGTTGTAGTTGTATTCGCTGTCGTAGTCGTCCTCGACCACCCAGGCATCGGCGCGGGCGGCCCAGTCCAGCAGCGCCAGGCGCCGCGATACCGTCAGGGTCATGCCCAGCGGCGCTTGGTGGGCCGGGGTGACGTAGGCCAGACGTGCCGTGTCAGGGAGCTGGTCGGTGTCGAGGCCTTCGGCGGTGACGGGAATACTGTGCACCTGCGCACCCGCCAGAGCGAACAAGCGTCGCGCCGGCAGATAACCGGGGTCTTCCACACACGCGCTGTCACCCGGCTTGAGCACCGTGCGCGCAATCAGGTCGAGGGCGTGGCGGATGCCACTGGTGACAATCACTTCATCCGCCTCGCACTGCATACCGCGATAGCTGCGCAGGTAGTCGGCGATCTGTGCGCGCAATTCAGGCAGGCCAGCGGGATGGGCCGCTTCGAGCACGCCCGGCCCTACCGTCAGCAAGCCACGGGAAATACAACGGGCCCAGGCCTTCAAGTCGAACAGGCTGGCATCCGGGCGCCGCGCGACAAAGGGCACATGACTCTGCACGCCCGCGTCCGGTTGATCGGGTACGACCTCGCGGCGCGGTGCGGCGCTCGCCACCGGTGCGGCAATGAATTGCTCGGGAATCACCGCACACACCCGCGTGCCAGAGCCCGCCAGCCGCTGCACATAGCCTTCGCTGTGCAGCCGATCAAACGCTGCTTCCAGCGTGCCCCGGGACACCAGCCATCGCTGCGCCAGGCTGCGGGTGGACGGCAAGCGGCTGCCGGCCGGCAACTGCCGGTTGAGGATCGCCGCGCGCAGGGCGTCGTAGGCGCCCTGCTGCTTCCCGGCGCGCAGGCTGTCGGGGCGCGGCAGGTCCAGGGCAGTTGCAGCTTTTCCGCGGCTCATAGTGGTCCAGTCCATTGCGTCGTAAGTGGCCCTGAGGATTAAACCACAATGGCGCTAGAGTTTGATTCCTACCCCTTGCGAAGAAACTTCCCATGACCCAACGCGCCCTCTCCACCGGGTTCTGGCTGGTGCTGCTGACCGTGCTGATCGCCCTGCCGCGCATCACCCTGGACCTGCACCTGCCCGCCCTGCCGGCCATGGCCGACCACTTCCGCAGCAGCGACAGCCAACTGCAACTGACCCTGACCCTGTACACCCTCGGCTCGGCGATTTCCCTGCTGATCGCCGGCCCGCTCACCGACCGCTTCGGCCGCCGCCCGGTGCTGCTGGCCGGGTTGCTGCTGTATGTCGTCGCGACCGTGGCCTGTGCCCTGGCCGACAGCCTCACGGTGCTGATCATCGCGCGGCTGTTCCAGGCCCTCGGCGGTTGCTGCACCACGGTGATCGGCCGCGTGATCGTGCGTGACTACTTCGACCGTCACGAGCAGGCGCGCTTGCTGGGGCTGATCTCCATGGCCATGGCCGTGTCACCCATGGCCGCGCCGGTGCTGGGCAGCCTGCTGCTGCCGTTTATCGACTGGCGCGGCCTGTTTGTGCTGCTGGGGGTGATTGGCGCCGTGCTGTGCCTGGTGGTGTTTCGCCGCCTGCCCGAGACCCGTCCGCCTGCCGTCGCCGCCGCGCCGCCGAGCAATCTGTTGCGCATCTACGGTCAGCTCCTGCGCGACCGTTATTTCCTGCGCTATTCCCTGGCCATTGGCTGCGTGTACAGCACGTATTTCCCGTTCATTGCAGAGTCGTCGGCGTTGTTGCAACGGGGCTATGGCCTGTCTGCCACGGCTTATGCGCTGGTGTTTGCAGCGACCATCAGCGGCTACATGCTGGGGGCGAATCTGTTTCGCCGGCTGGTGCTGCGGTTCGAGCCGGATCGGTTGATTGCAGGTGCCATCGCATTGAATGTGCTGGGCAGCCTGATGCTCGCGGCGGCGACCGCCGTGTTGCCGGGTGAATGGCTGGCGATCGTGTTGCCGATGGTGGTGATCATGGTGTCGGTAGGCATGGTGATTCCAGCCTGTCAGTTGGCGGTGTTGCAACCGTACGGCGCGATTGCCGGGACGGCGTCGGGGCTGTTCTTTTTTACCCAGATGTTTTTGACAGCATTGAGCAGTTGGGCGACGGGGTTGTTGTCCGATGGCACCCCAACTCCCTTGGTGATCATGACTGTCGCCGCAAGCACCTTGCTGGTCACAGGTTGGCTGATGCTGCGCAAAACCAAATGTGGGAGCGGGCTTGCCCGCGAAGGCGGTGTGCCAGTCAACTGATAAGTCACTGACAGACCGCATTCGCGAGCAAGCCCGCTCCCACAGGGGACCGAGCCAGGCTCAGGTTTAGTGCATGAAGATGGCGATCAAGATGATGACCGGGATAGGCACACCGAGGAAAAAAAGCAGTATCGAGCGCATGATGTTCTCCTTGAATTAACGGACAAAGTGTTCGGTTTCGACATACACCACTGCATCACGACGACGACCGCCGTAGGTGGCAGCGAAGCTGGCAAAGAACGCGCCGATCAGCAGGGCAATGAAGGTCCACAGCGCTGTGTAGGCGGCCACTTTGGCGGCGGTATCCGTGGCCTGCTTGGCTTTGAGCTTGGCGTCTTCGACGGCTTTACGGGCGTCGCCATACACCTTGTCGATACGCGCCTCGGCATCCGCCTGGCTGAGGTTGGTGCGCTGGCTGATCAACTGGGCCAGGTAGGCGCGGTCCTCGGCAGCGAGTTGGCCATCGTTGCTCAGGGTG
Source organism: Pseudomonas sp. CBZ-4 (assembly GCF_000346755.1). Classification (GTDB taxonomy): domain Bacteria; phylum Pseudomonadota; class Gammaproteobacteria; order Pseudomonadales; family Pseudomonadaceae; genus Aquipseudomonas. The sequence goes on from NZ_ANNV01000074.1 coordinate 30,014, forward strand.
CGGGCGAAGATACGTGCAACCACGCCGTGAGCGGCATCATCGCTGACGGCCACCGGGCGGTCATCGCGGAACAGGCTGTCGACGTAGTAGCCGAAGTCATCGCCCTTCACCGCCGTGCCGACGGCCTGGGTCACACCCGAGGCCACGCTGGCCCCCGCCTGCACGCTGCCGCCGACCACGCTGCTCACGGAGCCGACGATCAAGGTTGCCGCCACGAGCGTGGCAACGGCCCAGGACAGGAAGCCATGGGCGGTATCACGGAAGTACACCTCATCGCCATGCATATTGGCCCACTTCACCCGCAACCGGCCCGCGATGTAACCACCCAGGCCCGACGCGACGATCTGGGTAAAGGCCAGCCAGATAATCGTGGAAATGCCCAGTCCCTTGGCACTGATACCGCTGTTGGCCCACGGCGACACCGCCGAAAAGCCCAGGCCGAAGCCCAGCAGCACGAGGATCAGGGACAACGCCGCCGCAGCAGCGGCCCCGGCAAAGATCGCGCCCCAGGAAACCCCGGAGCGCGCGCTCGATTCTTGTAGCGTGGATGAGGATGTGATCATTGTTGTTTTGCTCCCGGCAGGAAAAATGGTGTTACATGTCTCAGGAGTGACAGTGCAGGCACCATGCCAGTCGCCTGAAAATTAAATACCTAGTATTTTCAATAACTTAAATAACTTGAACTTCCTAGGACCATGCAACTTGCAAGAACACCCCCTTCCAGGCAGGCGTTCTGCAACCTCCAGCCAGACACAGGACCTGTGGGATCGGCGGTGGGGCATAAATGGTGGTGGTTTTGCCAACATGAAGTTTAATTTAGGAAGCGTTCAGGCATTTCTTGGCAAAATGCCCGCACTTCTAGTGTGAATCGCTCACCAGGTAATCCTATGACCCGCATTTTGACCATCGAGGATGACGCCGTAACAGCCCGCGAGATCGTCGCCGAGCTGAGTAGCCATGGACTGGACGTAGATTGGGTAGACAACGGCCGCGAAGGCCTGGTCCGCGCCGTGAGCGGCGATTACGACCTGATCACCCTCGACCGCATGCTGCCGGAACTCGATGGCCTGGCCATCGTGACCACCCTGCGCACCATCGGTGTGTCGACACCGATCCTGATGATCAGCGCCCTCTCCGACGTGGACGAACGGGTGCGCGGCCTGCGCGCCGGCGGTGACGACTACCTGACCAAGCCCTTCGCCTCCGATGAAATGGCCGCCCGCGTCGAAGTGCTGCTGCGGCGCAAAAGCACGGTCAAGGAATTCGAGACCGCCCTGCGCGTGGCCGACCTCGAACTCAACCTGATCAGCCGCGAAGCCAGCCGCGCCGAGCAACCGCTGAGCCTGCTGCCCACGGAATACAAACTGCTGGAATTCCTGATGCGCAACACCGGGCAGATCCTCTCGCGCATGATGATCTTCGAGGAAGTCTGGGGTTACCACTTCGACCCTGGCACCAACCTGATCGACGTGCACATCGGGCGGCTGCGCAAGAAAATCGATCCACCGGGCCTCACGCCGCTGATCCGCACGGTACGAGGTTCCGGTTATGTCATTGCTGAACCCCTCTAAGGGCTGGCGTTCTTCCAGCAGCCGCTTGCTGGCGCTCTACAGTTCGTTGTTTGTGGCGTGGAGCTGCATCCTCATGGGGGTGCTGTATTACGAGGTGTCCGGTTACCTGGGCGACCTCTCGCGCCATTCGCTGATGCAGCGCCAGCACCTGTTCCAGCGCTTCGACGGCGAGGAACTGGTGGAAGCGCTGACCACCAGCATGACCTTCGACATGAAGGGCGTGGACGCCTACGGCTTGTTCGACGAACAATTCAACCCGCTGAGCGGGCCGATCCGCGCCGTGCCGCCCGACCTGCCGCTGGACGGCAAGATCCACGCCCTGGCCAATTGCGTCGACTCCGACGACCCCAAGTTGCCCAAGGACAGCTGTGACGCCGTGGCCACCCACACCGACGACGGCCGCTGGCTGGTGCTGGTGCGCGCCAACGGTTCGCTGTTTGGCGTGACTCGGATCATCTGGCATGCGCTGTTGTGGGCGCTGTCGTTGACCATCATCCCCGGCGCCGCCGGCTGGCACCTGCTGCGCCGCCGCCCGTTGCGGCGCATTCGCGGCATCCAGGCCAGCGCCGAGGCCATCGTCGCCGGCGACCTGACCCACCGCCTGCCACTGTCGAACCGGCGTGACGAACTGGACATGCTCGCCGCCATCGTCAACGCCATGCTCGACCGCATCGAAAAGCTGATGAACGAGGTCAAGGGCGTGTGCGACAACATCGCCCACGACCTGCGCACCCCGCTGACCCGCCTGCGCGCGCAGCTCTACCGCATCCGCCAAGAGGCCGAACAGGACTCCCAATACGCGGTAAAACTGGACGATGCGATTACCGAAACCGACACCCTGATGGCGCGCTTTCGCGGCTTGCTGCGCATCTCCGAGCTGGAAGACCACCAGCGTCGCTCGGGTTTCCTGGTGATGGACCCGCTGCCGCTGCTGCGCGAACTGCATGATTTCTACCTGCCGCTGGCCGAAGAAGGCGAGCTGCAACTGGTGCTCGACACCCCGGAATCCCTGCCCTGGATTACCGGCGACCGCGCCCTGCTGTTCGAAGCCCTGGCCAACCTGCTGAGCAACTCGATCAAGTTCTCCCCGGCCGGCGGTGAAGTGATCCTGCGCGCCGTGAACGACGCCGGCAGCACGCGCATCGAAGTACACGACTCCGGCCCGGGCATCCCGATAGCCGAACGCAACGCGGTGTTCCAGCGTTTCTATCGCGTGGATGAAAACGACCAGCAAGGCGGGTTTGGCTTGGGCTTGTCGATTGTCGCGGCGATCATCAACCTGCACGGGTTCAAGCTGGAAGTGGGCAGCAGCGCGAGCGGCGGTGCACGGTTGGTGCTCGAATGCCGGCAGCAACTGATGCCCGAGTAACCCAAACACCACAAAACCCTGTGGGAGCTGGCTTGCCTGCGATGGCGGTGGGTCAGCTTGCT
>NZ_ANNV01000075.1 GCF_000346755.1 Pseudomonas sp. CBZ-4
AAGTGGGGCGAATTATAGACAGTTACAATTCGCCGTCAACCCTTTTCTTCACATTCTTGAGAAGACTGCCATTCGCCCGCATCGGCAGCCTTCTGCGCCTTCAGAACTTCGCCCGCAGCGCCATGTTGAAATTGCGCGGCTCACCATAGAAGTTCCAGTAATTGGGGTTACCCAGTGTCTGGTAGTACTTCTTGTCGAACACGTTGTCCAGGTTGTACTGCAGCTCAAGGTTCTTATTGATCTCATAGACCGCATGCAGGTTGGTCAAATGGTATGCATCCTGCTGGATCTTGTACGTCTTGCCATACTCCCTCTGCACCATCGTGCTCTGTGCATAAAAGCTGCCGCCAACCCGCATGTGGTTGAGCGCGCCCTGCAGGCGGTAGTCGGTAGCCAGCTTGAATAGATGACGCGGCGCAGCGCTGTTGAAATCATCGCCCTTCTGCTCACCCCCGGCATATTTGGACTGGTTGTAGGTGTAACCCGCCGAGAGGTTCCAGTCCGACGTCACCTCCCCATTGACCTCCAATTCGAAACCGCGATTGCGCACCTTGTCGGAAGCACGGTAGCAGGACCAGTCGCGCTCGCAGGCCACCAACTCAGGACGCCCAGTCTGATCGGACTGGTAAAGCGCAATCGAACCCAGCAGACGCTTGTCGAAGAACTCGCCCTTGAGCCCAAGCTCATAGTTGCTGCCAGTCATGGGTTCAAGCACCGAGCCCGTGATGTCCTGGTTGCTCTGCGGCTTGAAAATCTCGGTATAGCTGGCGTAAGCCGTCAGGTTTTCGGTCAGGTCCTGGACCAGGCCCGCGTAAGGTGTGACTTCACCGCTCTTGGAGTAGTGGTTTGTTACTGGCCGGCTCACCACATCCAGGCTGTCGTAGCTGACCCAACTCAAACGGCTGCCAAGGATCAGCTTTGTAGAATCGGTCAGGCTGAAGCGTCCTGCTATATAGACGCCCTTCTGTTCTTGCGTACGGTTGTATTTCCACTGGTTGACATTCAGCGCCGTCGGCGCAGGCGGATCAAAGGCCCCCACATCGTTCATATCCACCACGTAGCGGTACGTCGCATCCCGACCGCCGTGGTAATCGAAGTCATCCTTGCGCCAGTTCCCACCGATGATCAGCTCATGCTGACGACCCAACAGCTGGAACGGACCGGACGCGTAGCCATCGATGCTGGTCTGAGTATCGTCATAACGGAAATGACGTGGGTTGAGGGTGAACTGGTCAGTGTTGCCAGCAGGCCAGGTGTAGTTACCCAGAAAATCCGCCTTGGACCACATCTGGTTCACCGCCACCACCGCTTTCCAGTCATTGGCAAAGCTGTGCTGGATATCGGTAAAGACCGTAGTGTTGCGCTTGTCGAGATGATTCCAGTCCCCCGTCAGCGATGTCGAACGTGACAACGGATAGAACGTGCCATCGGTATGGATCGGCAAGCCAGACCAGTCGTACCCCGAATTGCGCTCCTTCTGATAACTGTAACCGAGGGTCACCAGCGTCGACTCACTCACATCGGCTTCGAGGATGCCATAGAACAGCTGGTTCTCTTTCCGGGCGGTATCCAGGTAGCTGTTGGCATTGTTATAGGAAATCACCGATCGCCCACGCAACGTGCCTTCTTCATTCAGGGGCGAGGACAGATCCACCATCGTCTTATAGTCGTCCCAAGACCCCACCGACGTTTCAATCAGCGCCTGTGGCTCGGCCGTTGGACGCTTGCGGATCAAGTTGATCGACGCCGACGGCGTCCCCGCCCCCTCCATCAACCCCGTGGCGCCGCGCACAATCTCGACCCGGTCATAAATGTCGGTGGTGGGCTTGGAAATCGCATCCATCGAATACGCATTGCTGATATTGGTCGGCACGCCATCGATCTGCAGGTTGTCCACCAACTGCCCACGCGCCTGGTACAAGGAACGCTCGCCACCATTCTTGACCACCATGATGCCCGTGGCGTTCTGCATCACGTCGTCGAGGTTCTTCATGCTCTGGTCATCCATGCGCTGACGGGTAACGACCGTCACCGACTGCGGCGTTTCACGCAGGGACATCGCCAGCTTGGTGGCGGTGGACGAGCGCCCGGTCGCATACGACCCGCTGCCCTCCGTCACCGCCCCCAAGCCCTGGCCGGTGATAGTGGTGGCCCCCAGTGTCAAACCCGTTGCCGGTTGCACGATCAGTTGAAACTCACGCTCCCCGGTGCGCACCGCCTGTACGCCGGCGCCCGCCAACATCTGCGCCAGCGCCTGCTCGACGCTCGAAGCGTGCACCGCCTGACTCTGCTTATTGGCCGTGAGCGTGGCATCCCCCCCGATCAGAATCCCCGCCTGGCTGGCCAGCAGGTTCAACTGACGAGCCAGCGGACCTGCCGGGATCTCCAGAGTTTGCAATTGGGCAGCAGCGCCCGGGCTGTCGGCCTGGGCAGAAACGACATCAACGGCCAAAGCCATGACCACAGCCAGAGCCAGGGGATGGCGGCGTGAGAAAACGGTAGTGCGAGACAGCATGAATGAATCCTTTCGCAAGTCGAATGGAGGAGCGTCATCCAACCAAGCGAGCGAGCCGCGCAAAACCTGAAAAAGTTTTTCGGATTATTTTCAACGCGCCTCGACCGACACCCACCAAGGCAACGTGCGCACCACCCGAATCGGCAGCGCCCGCTCCAGCATCGCCAGCGCGCGGTCACTGTCGAGCAACGGATAGGTCCCCACCACGCGCAAACCGGCGAGCGCCGGATCGATACCGAGATGACCTTGACGGTAATCCCCAAGGGTCTGCACCACTTCGCCCAGCGGCAGGTCCTCAGCCACCAGCACGCCGCGACTCCAATCCTGACGCCGGGCTTGCGCTGGCACCAACGCGCCACCGGCCTGGGCATCGAACACCATTGCCTGGCCCGCCGCGACCCGCACCTGCAGGCCGCTGTCTGCGCAAGTAGCCTGCACCGCGCCACCAAATACACTCAACGTGGTCTGCACGCCCTCGGCCCGCACACCAAACACGGTGCCCAGCGGTTGCATGCGCCCGGCCCGCGTCACTACCTGCAAAGGGCGCACATCGGTACCGGTCTCGATGAGCATTTCACCGCGATACAACCGCAGCTGCCGCAAGCCCTCATCGAAGTGCACATCGAGCGCCGTCGCGCCGTTGAGCCACAGCTGGCTGCCGTCGGCCAGGCGGATCGGCCGCACTTCACCCAACCCGGTGCGGTAGGTCGCAAACAGGGCACGCGGCGAGTCCAGCCAGCCCTGTCGCCAACCCGCCGACGCCAGCAGCCCACCTATGCCCGCCACACACAGACTGCCGAGCAAGGTTCGGCGCGAAACGCGATCACGGCGCAACGTCGTCAACACCTGATGCGCCTGATCGGCACTACCGCTGAGGTTGCCAAAACGCTGATTGATGCCCTCCACGTACTGCCACGCCAGCCGATGCTGAGCATCCTCCGCCAGCCATGCCCGCCACTGGCCGTGGGCGCGGGGGTCATCCGGCTGTGCATGCAAGCGCGCAAACCAGCTGGCCGCCGCTTGCAGCACACGATGATCGGGCGCGGCCGGGTTCATATCAGCGCTCCAGCCAGCTCCACTTCCAACAGCAGGCATTGATACATCGCCTGCGCCAGATAACTGTTCACACTGCGCTCGCTCACCCCCAGCCGCTGCGCCGTTTCGCGCTGCGTCAGACCTTGCAACTGCACCAGCAGGAATGTCTCGGCCACCCGCTTGGGCATCCGCTCCAACATGGCCTGCAACTGCCCAAGGGTTTCCAGGATGATCGCCTGGTACTCCAGCGACGGCACCTGATGCTCAGGCTGCGCCGCCAGTACGTCCAGGTACGCTTGCTCGATGCGCCGACGGCGCCAGAAGTCCACACACATATGCCGCGACATGCGGCCGAGATAAGCGCGCGCATGCTCGTCATCGTTGAACGTGCGCGGCGTGGCCAACAAGCGCACGAACACGTCATGCGCCAGCTCCGCCGCATCGCTGGCATTGCCCAGCTTGCGTTGGAGCCACTGCTGCATCCAGCCATGGTGCGAGCGGTAGAGCGCCTCCAGGTTGGAACTGAGAACAGGAGCACCAGGCGGAACCTTCATGGAGAGCGTGCCTTGCTTGCTAATAAGAATGATTAGCAAGTGTAACTTTGATGCATCGCCCCCCGCAATTGCCAGGTCAGAACGTGTACTTGAAGCTCGTCATGAAGTTACGCGGCGCGCCATAGACGCTCCAACTGTCCGCATACGCGTAATAACTGCGATCAAACACGTTGTTCACATTCAACGTCGCGCTCAGATTGCGGCTGATGTCATACCGCGCCATCAGGTTGGTCAACGCATAGCTGCCTTGCTCGAACGTATGCAAGTCCATCCCGGTCTTGCTCTGCCAGTTCACCCCGCCGCCCACCGTCACCTTGTCGAGCACGCCCGGCAGGCGGTAAGTGGTAAAGGTCTTGAGGCTGTGACGCGGGCTGGTGGTGACGATACGTTGATCATCGGCATTAGTGCTCACGCTATAAGCGTAACCGGCGGACGCTTGCCAGCCGTCGCTCAACTCACCGTTGAACTCCAGCTCCACACCCTTGGTCGTGGTGCCCTGCTCCGCACGATAGATGTCCGGGTCGCTCACAAACACCGGCAGGTTATCCTGGTCGATCTTGAACAGCGCCAGGCTCGCGTTGAGTCTGTCGTCATTGAAGCTGCCCTTGACCCCGACCTCATAACCCGTGCCTTCCTGCGGATCCAACGCCTTGTAGCTCGCATCATGAATGCCGTAGGCCTGGGGATTGAAGATCTTGGTATAGCTGGCATACAGCGACCAGGTGCTGTTCAAGTCATACACGATACCGGCGTACGGCAGGAACACGCCGTTGCGGGTTTCCTTGCTCTCGGTGTTCTGGCTCGGGTCGGCGTAGGTCACCACTTCATTGCTGCGCTTCCAGTCTGTAACTCGGCTGCCAAGGATCACAGCCGTATTGTCGGTGACATGCAAGCGCGAAGTCAGGTACGCCGCATACTGGTTCTCTTCTATATGTGTCTTACCCACCGGCGTGGTATTCGGAACATTTGCGCCGCCGCCACTCCAATTGAAGATATTCGGCACAGTGCCGTCATAACCGGTCCAGCTGCCAAACCAACCACCATGGCTTGGGGTGTTTTCGTGGTAACGCGACATCGTCACGCCGGCGATCAACTCATGCTCACGCCCAAACAGACTGAACGGCCCAGTCAGATACGCATCAAGGTTGTTCTGGCGCGGCGTGCCCGACCAGCGATTGGGATACAGATAAGCCCCCGCCCCCGTATCCTGGTCGATGCTGCCGTTCATATAGTTGATCAGCTCATCGAACTGGTTCTGCGTGTGGCTGACCTCAACCTTGCCGCTCCAACCGTTATCGAACTGATGCTCGATGGAGCTGAACACATTGGTCTGCTTGCGATCGTTATAGGCCCAATCCGGCGCGCTGTTGGCCGAGCGGCTGAAGGTGGTGCGGTTGCCGTTGCTGTAGAACATAGGGAAACCGGTGCGCAACGGGTCATTCACCTGATTGTTGATATAGCTGAAGCCCACCGTCAGCATCGTCGCATCGCTCAGGTCGAACTCGGAAATCCCGTACACCATCTGCGAATCGGTGTTGACGCGATCCACCCAGGAGTTCTGCTTCTTATAGTCCACCACCAGGCGCCCACGGATATTGCCACCGTCGGTCAGTGGCCCGGACACATCGAACCCCGTGCCATAACGATCCCAACTGCCCGCCTCCCCCGTGATACTGGCCTGCGCCTCGGCCGTCGGGCGCTTGCGGATCAGGTTGATGGTCGCCGACGGCGTGCCCGACCCACTGATCAACCCCGTGGCACCGCGCACCACTTCAACACGGTCGTACATCGCCGTGTTCTGCGTGGTGTTATCCAGGCGTGCCGAGGTCGGCACGCCGTCGATCTCGAAGTTGTTGATCTGGAAACCACGGGACCAGTACGTATCGTTCTCCGCGCCGACGCCGACCCGCAGCACCGTAATGCCCGGCGTGGCCTCCAGCACTTCGGTGAGGTTGGTGAGCCGTTGATCATCGAGACGCTGGCGGGTGATCACCGTCACCGATTGCGGGGTTTCTTTCTGCGTCAGGTTCAGTCGCGTCGAACTGCTCGACGAATAGGTGGTGTAAAGACCGGTGCCCTCAGTGGTCGAACCCGGCGCCATGCCGGAAATCGAGATCGCGCCCAGTTGCACAGCACCGCCCGCCCCCGGCTGCACTTGATAACGTCCCTCGCCGGTCTGCACCACCGTCAGCTCGCTGCCCGCCAGCAGCACCTGCAACGCCTGGTCCACCGAGTAGCTGCCATGCAGCGCCGGGCCAGTCTTGCCGGCGGTGAGCGCCGCATTGCCCGCCAGATACACGCCACTTTGCGCGGCGAGCTGATTGAGCTGATCGGCCAGGGCGCCAGCGGGCAGGTCGAAGCGCTGTACAGCCTGTTCAGCGGCAGCCGCCAGGGGTGCAAAGCTCAGGCTCGCAGGCACGGCCAAGGCCAAAGCAATCGCCAGGGCCAAAGGTTGGGGAGAGTTACGCAGGAATAAAGGCATAAAACAGTTCCGGTCGAAGGAGGCATCAAGCCGTTGTCCTTCTCTAATTCGAATGAGAACGCAAAACCGGAAGCACAGATGAAAAAATCAGCGCGGCACCACGTTGACCCACCAGGCAAACCGCCGCTCGACGCGCACTGGCAACACCTGCGCAAGCATGGCCAGCGCCTGATCGGTGTCTTGCAAGGGGTAGGTACCCATCACCCGAAGGTTGGCGACCTGCGGGTCAATCCCCAAATGCCCATGGCGATAGCTGGCCAGTTCACCGACAAACTCCTCCAGGCGCATATCGTTGGCCATCAACACACCTTTCGCCCACGCCTCGCGCCCCGGTTGCGCAGGGTGCAGCGCCGACAGGCTGTGGCGGTCGAAATCCACGCCCTGCCCCGCTGGCACGATGTGCGTCTGCCCGCTGTCGCCACACGCGGCTTGCACACGGCCTTCATACACATTGAGCTGCGTGCGGCCATCGTGTTCGCGCACGCTGAACCGCGTCCCCAAAGGCCGCAGGCGACCTTGCGCGGTCTCCACCACAAACGGGCGACTGTCGCTGCCGGTATGGATCAGGATTTCACCGCTATAGAGCTTCAACTCACGCTGCCCGGCACTGAAGTTGACGTCCAGCGCCGTGCCGCTGTTGAGCCAGATACGCGTACCGTCGGCCAACACCTGTTCGCCCAGCGGCACAACACCGGTGTGGAAATCGCGGGTCCAGGCACCCCGTTGCTGCCAGCTGCCCCAGCCCAGCAGCGCGCTGCCCATGACAATCGACAACCCGCGCAACACCTGCCGCCGCGAGCGCTGCGAACCGCGCAGGTGTGCCAGCGTCTGGTTGGCTCCCGGCACATCCTCCTGCAACGGTGCAAACCGCTGCCCAACCCGCGCGACATAACTCCAGGCCAACGCGTTGACCTCGTTGCGCCCATGCCACTGGCGCCACGCGTCATGCAGATGCCGCGCCTCCGGCTCGGCACTCAGGCGCGCAAACCAGTCAGCGGCTTGTTGCAACGCGGCATAGTCCAGGCCAGTAGAAGGAGTGCTCACGACAAGGCGCCGTCCAGCTCGGCTTCCAGCACCATGCACTGGAACATGGCCTGCCCGATGTACTTGGTCACCGTGCGCTCGCTCACGCCAATGCGCAGCGCGATCTCGCGGTAACTCAAGCCATCGATCTGCGCCAGGCAGAACGCCTCGGACACCTTCACCGGCAAGCGATCCAGCATCGCCTGCAAATGCACCAGCGCTTCCAGCACCAGCGCCCGGTGTTCTTCCGACGGCGCACACGCTTCCGGCCGGCTCGCCAACACCTCAAGCCACGCCTGCTCCACCTGCTTGCGGCGGAAAAAATCCACACAGACGTTACGCGACAGCGTGCTCAGGTACGCCCGCGCATGCCCGTCGCTGCCGAACTCGCGCGGATGGGTCAGCAAACGCACAAACACATCGTGGGCCAGTTCGGCAGCGTCACTGACATTGCCGAGTTTTCGCGCCAGCCAGCGTTGAATCCAGCCGTGATGGGCCGAATACAGGCTGCCAACGTTGAAGGGTGAGGGCTCGGGAAGCGGGGGCATGGGCAGCCCTACGAATAAGAATTGTTCCCAATGGTAATAAGAAAAGATAACCACCACAACGGGGAAAAGTTACCGGCGGCCCGACTCAAGGGTTGTCCCGCTGCGTGCGCCCATCCGGCCCATACAACCGGTCACCGCCCAGGCTGTTCAAAAACCCGACAATCTTCTGGTTACACGCCATGCGCTGCTTGATCGCCCCACCATTCGCCAGGTTGAGCTGCCGCGCCCGTTGCGCCAACGCCTGCACCTGCCGCCACGCCGCCAGGCAGTCGGCATCTTCCGCCGCCTTGAAGGCACCCTGGCGACCGCTGCCATAACCGAGCTTCAGTTGCGCACCGCTGCGGATCGCTTCCAACTGCTCCAGCTTGAGCAACGCCGCCTGCTTGCTCGCCGTCAGTTCCTGCAAGCGTTCACCCTCGACCTTGGCCTGGGCCAACGCCAACCGTTCCTGCTCCAGCAACTGCACCAACTGCTCAATCGCCTGCTGCTGCACTTGCAGATGTTTGCCCAGGCTCATAGGCACCTGCACCTCATCGGCCCGCGCTCATTCGACGGTTTCACCCACGCTGGCGGCGAGGCCGTCGAAGATCGAATCGGCGCTGACCTGATACGTCCCACCGGCAATGGCCTGGCGCACCGCCGCGACTTTATCCATGTCCACATCCGCCGAGCTCTCGACGCGCGTCTCGGCACTGCTGCTGGAAACCTGCACACCGTCATCGACGGTGGCTTCCAGCGCCAGCAATTCAACGCGCTGGCTGCCGGGCGCTTGGCTGTCGACGGGCGCCGGGGGGTTGGTCAGGTTCGCACTTATGATTTTCACGTTAGGGGCTTCATCTGCTGTGGGGTTGGATCAACTATCGGCAATCGAAAAGGCAAACTTTGCCCGCTGATCGAAAAAACTCAGTAACGCAGCCGCAACGCGTTCTGGCCCACCACTTGGGCGCTGAGCATTTTGCCGTCGCTGCCCATGACCCGTACGGTGCTGCCCAGACTGCCATTGTCCAGCGCCTTGCCCTCGCGGCTGATGGTGAAACCCGCGCCCTCGGCCTGCAACGTCACCTGCTGGTTGCGCTCCACCAGCCAACGCTCGCGCACACTGTTCTGGGTCAGCACTACATTGCGACTGAGGTTGCGGCTGGCCTGGCGCCCGATGATCTGCGCGGTATCGAACAGCACGCCCTTGGGCAACCGCTCCAACGGGCCGCGCTTGATTTCCAGCATCGGCGCCTTGATCACCTCCCCCGCCGTGATGCGTTGGCGCGCAACTATATAGTCGCCCACCACCCGCACACTGACTTGCAGGTAACCCGCCACCTCACTGCTACAGCGCACGCCCATCGCCACCCGGCCGAATGCGCTTTGCTCGGGATGCACCAGATACGGTCGCGGCTCTGCGCATTCCACGATGCGCGCCGCCGGCTGGCCGAGGTCCATCGCCACCAGTTGCGCATGCGCGGGCAAACGCGGGCTGATCACCGCGCGCACCTTGTCCTCCAGGCCATCCGCCTGGGCCATGGCGCTGCACAGCAAACACACCCAACCGCCTAATCGCCACGTCATCCGCCCTGCCCTCCGAACTGCCCAGCGCCGAATTCTAGTCGTCCTCCCCTCCGGGCAAGGCCGGAATTAGTCGCCAAATAGCCGCCTGTTTCGGCCTTTGCCCAAGCAACCTTGGGACTAACCTGCGAGCCGTTCATTTATTTGATGCACAGGTCCGCAACCATGATCGACAAGCTCGACAACGAGCTGCGCTTTCAGCAGGACGCAATGAGTTTGCGGGCTGAGCGCCAGCAGGTATTGGCCAACAACATCGCCAACGCCGACACACCGAACTTCCGCGCGCGGGACTTCGACTTCTCCACCGAACTGGCCAGCTCCCTGCAAAAACAGCACATGGGCAGCGGCATGGCCCTGGCCACCACCTCGGACCGCCACCTGCAAGCCTCGTCCCAAAGCCTGTCCAGCCGCGACTTGCTCTACCGCGTGCCCGACCAACCGAGCCTGGACGGCAACACCGTGGACATGGACCGCGAACGCGCGCAGTTCACCGACAACGCCGTGCGCTACCAGGCCAGCCTCACGTTCCTGACCAGCCGCTTGCAATCGCTCAAGACCGCCATGCAGTCCGAATAATCCAGGGAAGCACCATGTCGATGTTCAGCATTTTCGATATCGCCGGCTCCGCGCTCAGCGCCCAGTCCCAGCGCATGAACGTAACCGCCAGCAACCTGGCCAACGCCGACACCACCAGCGGCCCGGACAACGCTGCCTACCGCGCCCGCCAAGTGGTCTTCGAATCCCAATACCAGGCCGGCAGCAACATCGGCGGCGTGCGCGTCAGCCAAGTGGTCGAGGACGGCTCGCCGATGCGCCAGGAATACCGCCCCGGCGACCCGCTGGCCGACGACTCCGGCTACGTGACCATGCCCAACGTCGAGCCCGTGGGCGAAATGGTCAACATGATCTCCGCCTCGCGCTCTTACCAGGCCAACGTCGAAGTCATGTCCACCAGCAAGGAAATGATGCTCAAAACTCTAACCCTGGGTGAGGCGTAAACCATGACCAGTACGATTGCCAGCTCGGTGCTGTCGAGCATGAACAGCACCAGCACCACCGCCGACAGCACCACCTCGGCGGCGGATGATTTGCAGGACCAGTTCCTCACCCTGCTCACCACCCAATTGCAAAACCAAGACCCCACCGACCCGATGGACAACAGCGAGATGGTCACCCAGCTCGCGCAGATCAGCACCATCAGCAGCATCGAAAACGTCACCTCGACGCTGGAAGGCATCTCCAGCCAGATCAGCGCCGCCGAAACCCTGCAAGCCTCGGCGCTGGTGGGCAACGGTGTGTTGATCGACGGCAACACCATTCAGGTCGGCGACGGCGTCGCCACCACCTTTGGCGTGACCCTCGACAGCGCCGCCGATGACGTCACCGTCACCATCAAGGACAGCACCGGCACCGTGGTGCGCACGATTGATGAAGGCAGCATGAGTGCCGGCACCCAGGCGCTGTCATGGGATGGCCTGAACGATGACGGCAGCACCGCCGCCGACGGCGCCTACACCTTTGCCATCAGCGCCACCGCCAGCGACGTCGCCGTGACCAGCACCGCGCTCAAGTACGCGCTGGTCACCGGCGTCACCACCGACAGCAGCAACCAGGTCGCCCTGGACCTGGGCGGCGTCAACGACAACGTCGCCCTCAGCGACATCAGCCTCGTCCTCTGACTCGCCTACTTATATAAAGGAGCAACACCATGGCTTTTTCCCAAGCGCTCAGTGGCCTGTCGGCGGCGTCCACCGACCTCAACGTGGTCAGCAACAACATTTCCAACTCCCAGACCGTGGGCTTCAAAAGCTCCACCACGCAGTTCGCCGACGTGTATTCCGGCGCTGACGTGGGCCTGGGCACCCAGGTCTCCGGCGTGGTGCAGAACTTCGAATCCGGCAGCCTGACCACCACCGACAACTCCCTGGACCTGGCGATCAACGGCGACGGCTTCTTCACCTTCACCGACGGCACGCAAACCGTGTACTCGCGCAACGGCCAACTGACCCTGACGGCCGAGGGCTACCTGGAAAACGCTGCCGGCGACCAACTGCTCGGCGTCAACGGCGTGATCCAGATCCCCACCACCGGCCTGCAAGCCAGCGCCAGCAGCGAGCTGGACGCCGAGCTGAACCTGGACGCCAGCGAAGACACCATCACCGCCACCTTCGACCAGACCGATTCGTCCACCTACTCCTATTCCACCAGCGCCACGCTCTACGATTCCCTCGGCATCAGCCACACCAGCACCCTGTATTTCAGCAAGACCGCCGACAACACCTGGGAAGTGCACACCGCCATCGACGGCAACCTGCTCACCGAGACCCAGACCGTCGGCTTCAGCGCCAGCGGCCTGATCACCAGCGGCGAGACCGGCACCTACACCTACGACCCGGCCAACGGCGCCGCCGAGCTGTCGATCACCCTCGACCTCACCGGCACCACCCAGTTCGGCAATGACTCGGCGGTGTCCGATATCTCGCAGAACGGCTACACCTCCGGCAGCCTGGTGAGTTTCAGCATCGACGAAACCGGCACCGTGGTCGCCACCTACTCCAACGACCAGACCAAGAACATCGACCAGATCCAGCTCGCTACCTTCAGCAATGAAAACGGCCTGAAAGCCAATGGCGACAACACCTGGCTGGCCACGTCCTCGTCCGGCCAGGCCTTGCTTGGCGTGGCCGGCAGCGGCTCGCTGGGCTCGATCCTCAGCGGCACCACCGAAGACTCCAACGTCGACCTGACCGCGGAGCTGGTGAACCTGATCATTGCCCAGCGCAACTTCCAGGCCAACGCCAAGTCGGTGACGGCGCAAAGCGAAGTCTTGCAGCAAGCCGTGAACATCGGTTCCTGACCCTATGGACCGTATGCTTTTCACCGCCATGAGCGGCGCCAACCAGGCTCTGGAACAACAAGCCGTCGTCGCCAACAACCTGGCCAATATCGTCACGCCGGGGTTTCGTGCGCAGCTGGTGGAGATGCAGTCTTCACCCGTTGCCGGCGAAGGCCTGCCGACCCGCGTTTCGGTGGCGGCCAACGGTATCGGCGTCGATTGGAGTCAAGGCCCGGTGGTGCACACCGACCGCGCACTGGACGTGGCCCTGGGCGAAAACGTCATGCTCGCGGTGCAGGCCGGCGACGGCAGCGAGGCCTACACCCGGCGCGGCGATTTGCAGGTGGACGGCACCGGCGCCATGAGCGTGGGCGGTCGCCCGGTGATCGGCGATGGCGGCCCGGTCACCGTGCCGCTGGGCAGCGAAGTCACCCTCGGCAGCGACGGCACCATCAGCGTGCGTGAACTGGGCATGAGCCCGCGCGGCTTGAGCCCGGTGGGCAAATTGAAGCTGGTCGCGGCATTGCCCGGCACCTTGCAGCCCGGCACCGACGGGCTGTTCCGCACCGCCAACAGCCAACCGCTGCCCGCCGACGACACCCTGCGCGTCGCCCCCGGCGCCCTGGAAGGCAGCAACGTCAGCCCGACCAGCGCCATGGTCGCGATGATCGACAACTCGCGGCGCTACGACATGCAGATGAAAGCCATCAGCACCGCCGACGAAAACGCCAAGAGCGCCAACAGCCTGCTGTCCCTGAGCTGAGCGCACCGTTGCACCGACAAGGAACCAAACGATGATCCGCTCACTGTGGACGGCCAAGACCGGCCTCGAAGCCCAACAAGGGCAAATGGACGTGATCGCCAACAACCTGGCGAACGTCAGCACCAACGGCTTCAAGCGCTCGCGCGCGGTATTCGAAGACCTGGTGTACCAGAACGTGCGCCAGCCCGGCGCGCAAAGCAGCACCGACACGCGCCTGCCCTCCGGCTTGCAGGTCGGCACCGGCGTGCGCGAAGTCGCCACCGAACGCCTGCACACCCAGGGCAACCTGGAACAGACCAGCAGCTCCAAGGACTTGGCCATCAACGGCCTGGGCTTTTTCCAGGTGGACATGCCCGACGGCAGCACCGGCTACACCCGCGACGGCAGCTTCCAGCTCGATTCCAACGGCGAGATGGTCACCTCCAACGGCTATAAACTCTCGGCCGGCGTGACCATCCCGGCCAACGCCACCGCGATCACCATCAGCACCGACGGCATCGTCTCGGTGACCACGCCGAGTGCGTCCACCTCGACCCAGGTCGGCCAGCTCAACCTGGCGCTGTTTATCAACCCGGCCGGCCTGGAAAGCATCGGCCAGAACCTCTACCTGGAAACCGACGCCTCCGGTTCGCCCACCGAAACCACCCCGGGCCTGAACGGCGGCGGCACCTTGTCCCAGGGTTATGTGGAGACGTCCAACGTCAACGTGGTGGAAGAAATGGTCGGCATGATCCAAACCCAGCGCGCCTACGAAATCAACAGCAAGGCCGTCGAAAGCTCGGACGAGATGCTCCAGCGTCTGACCCAGCTCTGAGCGAGATCCCCACCATGGCTCACAAGTATCTACTCGCCTGCGTGCTGGCCCTCGCCGGCTGCGATCAACTGCCGCACAAACCGGTGGTGCCCGAAGAGGACCTGCCGGCGCCGGTCTACCCATTGCGCCAGGCCAACGGCTCGATCTACCAAGGCAGCCTCGGCTCCCAGCCGCTGTTCGAAGACCGCCGCCCGCGCCGGGTCGGCGACACCCTGACCATCCAGCTGGAAGAACAGGTCAGCGCCAGCAAGAACTCCTCGTCCAACGCCAGCCGCGCCGGCTCCATGGGCCTGAAGTTCGCCACCACCTCGGCGCGCGCATCCCAGGTCGGCTCGTTTGGCATGGACGCCTCCACCACCCACGACTTTATTGGTGCCGGCGGCTCGCAGGCGAACAACTCGTTCACCGGCACCATCTCGGTGACGGTGATGCAAGTGATGCCCAACGGGCACCTGCGGGTGCGCGGCGACAAACAGATCGCGATCAACCAGGGCACCGAGTTCATCCGCTTCTCCGGGCTGGTCAACCCGCGCAGCATCACCGGCGAGAACACCGTGTCCTCGACCCAGGTGTCCCAGGCGCGCATCGAGTACGTGGGCGATGGCTATATCAACGAAGCGCAGCGCATGGGCTGGCTGCATCGCATCCTGCTGAACGTTTCACCTTTTTGAGTGACCCTGCCATGTTCCTGAGAGCCGTCAGAATCCTGCTGCTGAGCTGCCCGTTGTGGCTGTGCGCAACGGCGCACGCCGAGCAAATCCGCGACATCGCCGACTTCGCCGGCATACGCCCCAACAGCCTGGTGGGCTACGGCCTGGTGGTGGGCCTGGACGGCAGCGGCGACCAGACCACCCAAAGCCCGTTCACCGAACAAGGCCTGACCAACATGCTCTCGCAGCTGGGCGTAACCCTGCCCGCCGGGGCGAACATGCAGATGCGCAACATCGCCGCCGTGATCGTCACCGCCAACCTGCCCGCGCTGTCGCGCCCCGGCCAGCAGATCGACGTGGTGGTGTCGTCCATCGGCAACGCGAAAAGCCTGCGCGGCGGCACGTTATTGATGACGCCAATGAAAGGCGCCGACGGCGAAGTCTACGCCGTGGCCCAGGGCAGCCTGCTGGTGGGCGGCGCCGGCGCGTCGGCCAACGGCAGCAGCGTGACGGTCAACCAGTTGGCGGGCGGGCGCATTCCCCGTGGCGCAATCATCGAACGCGCGGTGGCGCTGAACCTCAACAACGAACACGGCCTGCTCGGTCTGTCCCTGCATGAGCCAGACTCCGCCACCGCACAGCGCGTGGTCTACGCGATCAACCTGGACATGCGCCGCACCGTCGCCTCGGCCGTGGACGGCGGGCTGATCGAGATCCAGGGGCCGGTGTCGCCCAACGAACGCACCAACTTCATGGCGCGCATCGAAAGCATCGAAGTGCTGCCGATCCAGGCGCGGCCGAAAGTCATCCTCGATTCGCGCACCGGCTCCATCGTGCTCAACAGCTCGGTGAAGCTGTACCGCGCGGCCGTGGCCCACGGCAACTTGTCGGTAATCATCGACACCACCAACACCGTCAGCCAACCCGGTGCGTTCAGTGGTGGGCAGACCGCCGTGACGTCCCAGAGCAATATTTCCATCGAATCCCAAGGCGGCTCGCTGCACCTGCTGGAAGGTACGGCCAACTTGATGGACGTGATCAAGGGCCTCAACGCCCTCGGCGCCACGCCACAGGATCTGATGGTCATCCTGCAAGCGCTCAAGGCCGCAGGCTCCCTGCGGGCCGAGCTGGAGATCATCTGATGAAAAGCAGCGATCACTTTGCCCTCGACGTGCAGGGCCTTGATCACCTGCGCAACCGCGCCCACCTGGACCCGCAGGCGGGACTCAAGGAGGCCAGCAAGCAGTTCGAGGCGGTGTTTATCCAGATGATGCTTAAAAGCATGCGCGCGGCCGTGCCCAAATCGCAGCTGTCGAGCAACTCGCAAACCGAGCTGTACACCGAGATGCTCGACCAGCAATGGGCGCAAAGCCTGTCGGGCAAGGGCATCGGCCTGGCTGAACAACTCACGCGGCAACTGAGCGGCTACACCGCGCAACAGAACCCTGAACTGAGCGCAGCCACCACGGCGTTCCTCGATCTGCCGACCCACTCGCCTTTCGAAGCCTGGAAGCGCCGCGAAGTCAGCGCCAGCAACAGCGACCAGCCCGAGCACGTGCAAGCCTTCATCGCCCGCCTCAGCGGCCCGGCACAATCCGCCGCACGCAACAGTGGCGTGCCCGCCGAACTGATCCTGGCCCAGGCCGCGCTGGAAACCGACTGGGGCCGGCGCACCATTACCACCGCCCAGGGCGCCGACAGCCACAACCTCTTCGGCATCAAGGCCGGCAGCACCTGGCAAGGCGCGACCACCCAAGTGCTGACCACCGAATACAGCGACGCTGCAGCGCAAAAGCAGCTGGAAAGCTTCCGCGTGTACGCCAGCGACGAAGCCGCCTTCACCGATTACGCGCGCCTGATGCGCAGCCGCCCCGGCTACGCCGCCGTGCGCACGGCCGGTGACGCACCGCAAGCCGCCGTCGCGCTGCAACAGGGCGGGTACGCCACCGACCCGCGTTATGCGCAGAAGCTGATTTCCGTGATGGCCACCATCGGTCCCTTGCACACCACACAAGCGCGCAACGATTTATAGGCCAGGGGTCAATTCACCCCTTCGCCGGGCCGATAGTGCCAAGCATGTAGCCCAGGAGCTTCTCGATGAGCATTATTTCCATTGGCGTCAGCGGCCTGACCGCCGCGCAGATCGCCCTCAGCACCAGCAGCAGCAACACCACCAACGCCTACACGGCCGGCTATACCTTGCAGGTGGCGAACTTCTCCGAGTCCACCTCGGGCAGCGGCGTGCAGATCTCCAGTGTGGATCGCCAATACAACCAGTTTGTCACCACCCAGCTCAACAGCTCGATCAGCGCCGAAAGCGCGCTGTCCACCTACCAGACTGAAGTGGACCAGATCGACAGCCTGCTCGCCGACGGCGACGCCAGCCTCGACACGCTGATGCAGAGTTTCTTCTCGGCCCTGCAAACCCTGACCTCCGACGCCAGCGACACCGCCGCCCGCGAAGAAGTGATCGGCGCCGCGCAGACCCTGACCTCGCAGTTCACCCAGCTGGGCAGCTACCTCGACGACATGGCCAACGACGTCAACAGCCAGATCGACGACCAGGTCAGCCAGGTCAACGACCTCACCGAACAGATCGCCGGGCTCAACAAGAAGATCAGCCTGAGCGACGCCCTGGGTTCCACTTCCAACGCCCTGCTCGACCAGCGCGACTTGCTCGTCAGCCAACTCAGCGAACTGGTGGACGTGGATGTCACCACCCAGGACAACGGCAGCTACACCGTATCCCTGAGCAACGGCCTGGCGCTGGTGTCGGGCAACAGCAGCTTCGGCCTGCAAACCGCCGTCTCGGCCAGCGACCCGACACAAACCGTGGTCACCTACGTCGACGCCGCCGGCCACACCACCACACTCGACGATTCGGTGTTTGAAGGCGGCTCCCTCGGCGGCCTGATGGACTTTCGCGACAACAGCCTGAGCGACGCGCAAAACCAGCTGGGCATCCTCGCGGTCAGCCTGACCCAAGCCTTCAACACCTTGCAGGCCTCGGGCATCGACCTCAATGGCGACAGCGGCAGTGCACTGTTCTCGGTGGACGACCCGAGCGTCTACGGCAACACCGGCAACACCGGCGACGCGACCCTCAGCGCGACCTTCAACGACGACGTCAGCGCCCTCGCCGCCACCGACTACACCGTCAGCTATTCCGACAGCGACGGCTACAGCGTGACCCGCAACGACACCGGCGCCAGCGTCACCTCGGCCTATGACAGCGGCACGCTGACCTTCGCCGGCATGAGCGTGGCCATCAGCGGCACCGCCGACGATGGCGACAGTTTCCTGGTCTTGCCCACGCGCAACGCCGCCAGCAGCTTCACCACCCTGACCAGCGACGGCAGCCTGATCGCCGCGGGCACGTCCACCGGCAGCAGTGACAACAGCAACGCCCTGGCCATGCTCGACCTGCAAACCAGCAGCATCGTCGGCGGCAGCAAGACCCTCAGCCAGACCTATTCGGCGCTGGTCAGCGATGTGGGCAGCACCGCGAGCAAAGTCGCCGGGCAACTGGAAACCCAGACCAGCCTCACCGAACAACTGACCACGCTGCAACAGTCGGAATCGGGGGTCAACCTGGACGAAGAGGCGGCCAACCTGATCGTCTACCAGCAGTATTACCAGGCCTGCGCAAAGGTGGTTGAAGTGGGCACCAGCCTGCTCGACACCATCCTCGACATCAATTAAAGGAGCGCCGCCATGCGCCTGAGCAGTGCGACGATTTACAACCAAAGCCTCACCTCCATGCTGGCCCAGGAAAGCGCCTACCAGACCGCCGCCCAGCAAGTGGCCAGTGGCACGCGGGTGGTCACGCCGTCCGACGACTCGCTGGCCGCTGCGCAAGCCGTCAACGTGCGCCAGGCGATTGCCGCCAACGAGCAATACGCCGACGCGCGCAGCAGCATCAGCACCTCGCTGTCCCAGGAAGAAAGCACCCTGGACAGCATCAACGATGCAATCACCAGCGCGCGCTCGCTGATCGTGCAGGCCAACAACGGCACCCTGAGCGACGCCGACCGCGAGTCCATCGCCACCTCGTTGCAAGGCGTGTACGACACCCTCGTCACCCTGGCCAACGCCACCGACAGCAACGGCAATTACCTGTTCTCCGGCTACCAGAGCCAAAGCCCGGCGTTCGCGGCGGACGCCGACGGCAACCTGGTTTACCAGGGCGACAGCAATGTGGTCACGCAACTGGTCAGCTCCACCCAGAGCATGGCCAGCGGCGACACCGGTGCGACGATTTTCCAATCGGTGAGCAGCTCGGCGGGTTTTATCGCCGAAGCCGGCGACAACAGCGGCAGCGTCACCTTCAGCGGCCCGACCATCACCGACACCACGGCCGCCAACTACGGCACCGGCTTCAGCCTGACCTTCAGCACCGCCGCCGACGGCACCGCGCAATACAGCCTCGACGGCGCCACCCCCGTGGCCTACACCTCGGGCGACACCCTGCAAGTCAACGGCCTGTCCCTGACCCTCAGCGGCACCCCGGTGGACGGTGACAGCATCAGCGTCAGCAAAGCCGCCGACGCCGACCCGGACCTGTTCGCCACCCTGAAAAACCTGATTTCCGTGCTGCAAACCCCAGTGGAAACCGACGCCGACCGAGCCAACCTGAACAACACCCTCTCCACCGCCAGCCGCCAACTGAGCAATGCCCAGGACACGGTACTGACGGTACAGACCTCGGTGGGTTCGCGGCTCAATCAACTGGACGTGCTGGATACCATCGGCGACGACCTGGCGCTGAGCTACACGGAGCGGTTGTCGGGGTTGGTGGATGCGGACTACACCGAGTCGGTGACGCAATACACCTCGCTGCAAGTGGCGTTGCAGGCGGCGCAGCAAACCTTCGTCAGCATCCAGAAGATGTCCCTGTTCGAATACATCTAACCGCCTGAACTGGATAAAAACTGTGGGAGCGGGCTTGCCCGCGATGGCGGTGTGTCAGGCGAAAGAGGTGCTGGCTGACCCACCGCCATCGCAGGCAAGCCAGCTCCCACATAAGCCAGTTTCCACAGTTGGATCGCAGTAGCTTCAGGGGACGGCCATGTTATCCACCAGGTACTGCATGAAGTGCAGGGTATTACTGAGCAACGTCGCCAGAAACGGCCCGAGGTCGCCCATCACCACCATCAGCAGAATCAACCCCACCGACAAGGTCAGCGGAAAGCCCACCGAAAATACCGTGAGCTGCGGCGACACGCGGTTGAGGATGCCCATGGCCAGGCTGATGATCAGCAACGTGCCCACCATCGGCAACGCCAGCAACAAGCCGGTCAGGTAGATCGTGCCGCCGTACCGCGCAATCAGCTGCCAGGCATTCGGGTCGAAACGCAGGTTGCCAATCGGCAAGGTCTTGAACGTGCCGGCCAGCAACTCCAGCACCATCAAGTGCCCGTCGAGCGCGAGGAACATCAGCACGGTGATCATCCCCAAATACCGCGACAGCACCAGGCTGTTGGTGCTGGTGTCGGCCGAGAAGAACGTGGCAAACGCCAAGCCCATCTGCATGCCGCAGATGTCGCCGGTCATTTCCACCACCGCCAGGGTCACGCGCATGACCATGCCCAGCGCCATGCCGATCAGCACTTGTTCCACGATCACGCCGAGGCCCGGCCAGGAGAACAGCGCCACCTGGGGCAACGGCGGCAGGTTCGGCGCCAGCAGGAACGCCAGCAACATCGCCAGCCCGACCTTGACCTGGCTCGACACGTTCTTGTGCCCCAGGATCGGGTCGCTCATCAGGTACGCCAGCACTCGGCAAAACGGCCAGAAAAAACCGGTCAGCCACAGTTGCAGTTGCGCCGAGCTGACTTCGATCACGGCGCGTCAGCCGATCAGCGTGGGCAGGCTGGTGAACAGCGCACGGGTGTAGTCCACGAGCATTTCCATGATCAATGGCCCGGCGATCACCAGCACCACGCACACGCCGATGATCTTGGGGATAAACGACAGGGTCGATTCGTTGATCTGCGTGGCGGCCTGGAACAGGCTCACCAGCAGGCCGATAAACAGGGTCACGAACAACACAGGCGCGGCCACGATCATGCTCATGCGCATGCCTTTGTAAGCCAGGTCCATCACCATTTCCGGGGTCATCGGCAACGCCTCATCAGGTGTAGAAACTCTGCGCCAGCGAACCCAGCAGCAATTGCCAGCCGTCCACCAGCACAAACAGCATCAGCTTGAACGGCAGGGAAATCGTGGCCGGCGGCACCATCATCATGCCCAGCGCCATCAGCACGCTCGCCACCACCAGGTCGATGATCAGGAACGGGATAAAGATGGTGAACCCGGCCTGAAACGCGGTTTTCAGTTCGCTGGTGACAAACGACGGCAGCAGCACGCGCATGGGCACGTCGTCGGGGCCTTGCAGGTCGTCGATCTGCGCCAGCCGCGCAAACAGTGCCAGGTCGCCCTGGCGGGTCTGGGTCAGCATGAATTTGCGAAACGGCTGGCTGCCGTCCTTGAGGAATTGTTCCACCGAGATTTCATCGTGGGAGAACGGCAACCAGGCCTTTTCGTAGGCCTGATCAAGGGTCGGCGACATGACGAAAAACGTCAGAAACAACGCCAGCCCCAACAGCACCTGGTTCGGCGGCGCCGAGGTGGTGCCGATGGCCGTGCGCAGCAGGCCGAGCACAATGATGATGCGGGTGAAGCCGGTCATCATCAGCAATATCGCCGGCAGGAACGCCATGGCGCTGAGCAGCAACAGGGTTTGCAGGCTCAGCGACCATTGCTGGCCACCCGCTTGCCCGGTGAAGGCGCTGAGGCCTTCCATGCCGGTCATGAAACACGCCCTTTGCCGGTCAACGCATTGGCCAGACGCTCGGCAAAACCGCCCGCGACCACCGTTTCGGGCTCCACTTCCGGCGCGTCCATCTGCGCCAGCGCGGTGACCTGCTGCGCCGTCACGCCGAGCACCAGCCATTGCCCACGCACTTCCACAATCACCACTTTCTCGCGCTGGCCGAGGCCGGTGCTGCTGACCACCCGCAGCTGCTTGCCGGGCACCAACGCCCGCGTGCCCATGCGCCGGGCGAGCCAGCCAAACACCAGCACGCAGCCCAGCACCACGGCCAGGGCCAGTGCGGTTTTACCCAGCAGCGCCAGGTTCATCACGCTGTCCGTGGGCACGCCGAGCGGCGGGCTTGCGCTGTTCATCGGTTGAGCTTTTGCACGCGTTCGGACGGCGTGATGATTTCGGTGATACGGATCCCGTACTTGTCATCCACTACCACCACTTCGCCCTGGGCGATCAGGTAGCTGTTGATCAGGATGTCCATCGGCTCGCCCGCCAAGCCATCCAGCGCCAGCACCGAGCCCTGGGCCAGTTCCAGCAACTGCTTGATGGTGATGCGCGTACGGCCCAGCTCCACGCTGAGCTTGACCGGAATATCCATGATCATTTCCAGCTCACGCGCCGCAGCGGTGGGCTGCGCCGGCGCCAGTGGCTTGAACACACTGGAACCGACACTCGGCGCCGGGCTTTCCAGCGCCGCATCGGCCGCCTCTTGTTCGGCCAGGGCCATCGCCCACGGGTCGTCCGCCCCTTCGGCGATGGTTTGTTCGGCCAGGGCGTCGGCCCATTCATCCGGCTCTTGGGGCTCGGTAACAGTTGGATCAGTCATGCTCGGAGTCCTTGGCTGTGGGGACGTGGCCCTTCACGAATCGGCTGGAGGAAGAGGAAGAAAGGCTCAGGGAATGATCGACCAGATCCTTCACCAACAAGGCGCGCAGGCCGTTCTGGCTGCCGTACTCACAGGTCATGACCGGTACGCCATCGACGCGCGCGCTGATGATGTCGGGCAGTTCGATGGGCAGCACGTCGCCGACTTTCAGCGCCATGACTTGCCCGACGCGCGCATCCATTTCGACAAAGTCGGCGATCAGCTCAATCTCCGACTGCGCGATTTCGCCCGCCATGCGCTTGTTCCAATGGCGCTCTTCCTCGGGATTGGTGTCCGTCAGCGGGCCGTTGAGCAACTGGCGCATCGGTTCGATCATCAGGTACGGAATCACGATATTGAAATCGCTGGAGAGGTTGCCGACCTCCAGGTGGAAAGTGGCATTGACCACGATTTCATTCGGCGAGCTGGTGATGTTGGCGAACTTGGCCTGCATCTCCGAACGCAGGTATTCGATTTCCAGGGGGTACACCGACTTCCACGCGCCCTTGTAGGCGTCCACCGACAGCCCCAGCAAACGCTGGATGATGCGCTGTTCGGTGCGGGTGAATTCGCGGCCTTCGGACTTGGTCACAAAACGCCCGTCGCCGCCGAACAGGTTGTCCACCACCATGAACACCACCGCCGGCGGGAACACCACCAGTGCAGTACCGCGCAGCGGTTTCATCGCCAGCAGGTTGATGTTGGTGGGCATCGGCATGTGCATCGAGAATTCGCTGTAGCTCTGGTAGCGCACGCTTTTGACGGTGATGTCGATGCTGCGCCGGATCAGGTTGAACAGGCTCATGCGGAAATAACGGGCGAAGCGCTCGTTGATGATGTCCAGCGCATGCAAGCGCTCGTGGATCACCCGGTGCTGGGTCGCCGGGTCATACGGGCGTACGCGGGCGGCGTCGAGGGTGCCGGCTTCTTCGTGGGCGGCGTCGCTTTCGTCGCTGCCGCGCAGCAGCATGTCGATCTCGTCCTGGGAGAGCAAATCGTCGATGGCCATGGGTTACTGCACGATAAAGTCGGTGTACAGCACGCGCAGCAACGCGGGGGCGGGTTGCTGCGGCGCCAGCGGTTGCTTGAGGGCGTCGAGGATGCGCGCGGCCAGTGCGGCCTTGCCTTGGGGGGTGATCAACTGCGTACTGTTCTGGCCGCTGACCAGGGTCAGCAACTGGCTGCGCAATTGCG
Organism: Pseudomonas sp. CBZ-4; assembly: GCF_000346755.1. Classification (GTDB taxonomy): domain Bacteria; phylum Pseudomonadota; class Gammaproteobacteria; order Pseudomonadales; family Pseudomonadaceae; genus Aquipseudomonas. The sequence goes on from NZ_ANNV01000075.1 coordinate 23,669, forward strand.
GCATGTAGTCGGTCAGTTGGGCTTGGGTCGCGTCGTCGGCGACTTCCAGGGCGAACCCCACATATAACAGGCTGGGTTCATCGCGCTCGTTGGACAGGTTCACCGTCATCGGCGCCACCGTGACCAAGCGTGGCGCCTGGGGCTTGTTCGCCACCGGCGCGGCCTTGGCGACGTCCACCTGGCTCAGGTAGAGGTAGGTACCACCGGCACTTGCGGCGACGACGGCCAGCGCCAGCAACACAATCAAGAGCCAGGGGGTTTTGCGGGTGGCGGTCATTGGCGGGAACCATGCAATGAAGGGAAACGATCAGGCAGGGCGCCAGTATGACCAGCGCCCTGCCCCGCCCATGGCGCGATAAGACACGGGTAACGGCGGTATCTCGCTGTTTTGATTTGGGATTCACACGTACAGGTCAATCGCCGAGCGGGCCAGCTGCACCTGTTGCACCACCACCGGCTCACTCACTGGCGAGGTGTCGCTGCGGCTGAACGCTGACGGCTGCGGATCACGCTGCGCACTGCCGCGCGAGGACTGGTCGCTGACCGACGCCTGCCCCAGTGCAATGCCCTGGCTCGCCAGCGCTTCGCGCAATTGCGGCAACGCCTGCTCCACCGCCGCGCGCACCGAGGCATGGGCGACCTGGAACTGCGCCTGGGTAGTGCCGTCGTTCAGGTCGAGGCTGATGGACAGCGGGCCAAGGTCGGCGGGGTGCAAGTGCAGGTCGACTTGCCTGTCGCCACGGCTGACCATATCGACCATCTGCTGGCCGAGGTCGGCCGCCCAGTCGCTGCTGCCGACGGCGGCGGCGACGACCAATTCGTTGTCGGCGACAGGGGCAGCGACCGGGCTGGCCGGTGCCGGCGCGAGGCTGAACACGCCAGGCGAATCCGGATTGTCGGGTTGGCTGTCGTCAGCTTGCGGGCGCACTTGCGGCACCGCCTCCGCCACGGTGGCAACCAACGCGGGCATGGCGTCCGGCAGGTCCACCGGTTCTGGCGTGTCGGGCTCATCCTCCGCCGCGACCGGCAGGCTCGGAGCCTGGGTTGTCGCGCGGCTGATCACGGGCTCGGGCGCGGTCGGTGTGACGTTGACCGGTACCGGCAGGCTGACCGCAATCGGCGGCGCGACGATCACGGCCGACATGTCCAGTTGCCCGGCGCTTTCGATCAGGGCCATGCGCTGGCGGATATCGTCAAGGGTGCTGTCTGCCGCCGTCGTTGGTTTTGTCACTTCGGCTTCAGCCACCGGTTCATCCGGCAACACGGGCGACAGCTCAACCTCGGGCTCTTCCTCGGGCAGCGCTTGCACGACGACCGGCGCAACGGGTGCAAGGGCGACTGCCACAGGCGGCGGGGCCGGAACCGGCGCCTGCACCACCGGCAACGCTTGCGGCACCGGCGCAACCACCTGGCTCAACACCGCCGAAAACGAATCCGCCAGCGCCACAGGCGCCTCCACGGCAACACTGTCCGCCACCGGCGCGGGCGCAGCAGTCGGCACTAACATCGCGAGAATATCCATGCTGTTCCTTAAAGGCCGCTATCGATGGAAGAAGGAAACGCCGCCGCGCGACGACGCAACTGGCTGGCCATTTCATCGGTGTGACGCTGCTCCACACGCCCGGCAGTCACTTGCTCCTGCTGGGCCCGCCGCGCCAGCAGCGCCTCAATCGAGCTGACCTTGCGCCACTGCGCCATCCACGTGAGCTGGTGATGGGCGACTTGCTTGCGATGCCGCTCCAGGCTCTTTTGCGCACGCTCCACCGCTTCTTCCAGCGACTGCAAAAAGCCGCGGTAATTGGTCAACGCCGACGGGCTCATGCCGTCGTTGGCCAACTCCACTTGCAGGTTCTGGCGGTATTCCTGCTGGTACTGGTCGAGGGTGCGCAACTGGTTGATCACCTGCTGCTCGGCGCTGCGGCTCTGCGCCAGGGCGCGGGCCGCGACGTCGCGGGCCTTGGCGGCCATTTCGATCAGCAGGTGCAGCGATTGATTAGCCATCGATGATTACTCGAAAAAGTCAGTTGCCGGGGAACAACAAACTGAGGCCGTGCAGGGTCTCGTCGACGCTGGCACGGTCATCAATGCGTTGTTGCAGGAAGCGCTCGATATGCGGGTACAACCCCACGGCGCGGTCGAGTTGCACATCGTGGCCCTGGGCGTAGGCGCCAACGCTGATCAGGTCGCGGTTGCGCTGGTACCGCGAGAGCATCTGCTTGAGCTGGTTGGCCTTGCGTTGCTGGGCGTCGCTGGCGATGGCGGTCATGGCGCGGCTGATGGACGCTTCGATATCGATGGCCGGGTAATGCCCGCTTTCGGCCAACTGGCGCGACAGCACGATATGCCCGTCGAGGATCGCCCGCGCCGAGTCGGCAATCGGGTCCTGCTGGTCGTCGCCTTCGCTGAGCACCGTATAAAACGCGGTGATCGAACCGCCACCCGGCGGGCCGTTGCCGGTGCGCTCCACCAGCTTGGGCAGCTTGGCGAACACCGACGGTGGATAACCTTTGGTGGCCGGCGGCTCGCCCACGGCCAGGGCGATTTCACGCTGGGCCATGGCGTAGCGGGTCAGCGAATCCATGATCAGCAGCACGTCCTTGCCCTGCTCGCGAAAATCCTCGGCGACCCGCGTCGCATACAGCGCGCCTTGCAGGCGTTGCAGCGGCGATGTATCCGCAGGTGCGGCCACCACCACCGAGCGGCGCAAACCCTCTTCGCCGAGGATATTGTCGATAAAGTCCTGTACCTCGCGGCCCCGCTCGCCAATCAAGCCGACCACGATCACATCGGCCTGGGTGTAGCGCGCCATCATGCCCAGCAGCACCGACTTGCCGACGCCGGAACCGGCAAACAAGCCCAGGCGCTGGCCACGCCCGACACACAACAAGGCGTTGATCGCGCGAATGCCCACGTCGATCTGCCGATCAATCGGCGCCCGCTTGAGCGGGTTCAGCGGCTGGGTATGCAAGCCGGCGTGATGGGCACCGAGCAACGGCCCGCGCCCGTCCAACGGCTGGCCGCCGCTGTCGAGCACGCGCCCGAGCAACGCCATGCCCAAGGGAAAACTGCGATTGCCGCCGCCTTCGTCCGCCGCAAAAACCCGTGCGCCGGGTTGCAGGCCGTGGATTTCCGCGAGCGGCATCAGGTACAGCGTGTCCCCGGCAAACCCCACCACCTCGGCCTCGGCGAACACGCCGTCCAGCTCGATGCGACACGCCCCGCCCAATGGCAGGCGCAGGCCCACCGCTTCCAGGACCATGCCGGTGGCGCGGGTGATGCGCCCGCTGCGCAGGTGCGGCGCGACCTGCAAGGCTGGGCCGTGCAGCGTATCGAGCACACCACTCCAGCGCGCGAGATGAGGATTCATGGCAACGCATCCAACGTGCGCTCGACGTTGCGATGGAGCAGCGCCAGCCGCGACGGCCGCGACGCATCCAGCTCGCCACCCGGGCTGACCACCCGGCAACCACCCGCCTGCATCGCCGCATCGGCATGCAACACCCAGCCCGCCGCGTCGATCTGCTCGCCGAGGCTGTCCTGCACGCGCTGCAAATCGTCGGGGTTGAGCCACAGCTTGGGCTTGCCGGTGAGTTCCAGGTCGCTGTCGAGCAGGCGTTTCACCCATACCAGCACCTGTTCCGGCTGCGCGTTCAAGGCTTCGCCGGCCAGTTGTTGCGCGGCGTCCAGGGCGATGCGCACCAGTTGCCGGGCGATCTGCGTGTCCAAGGCTTTCAACGCTTGATCAAAATTGCGGCACAGCTCCAGCAGCGGTTGCAGGGTCACGGCAATCTGCTGCTGCAACTCCACGGCGGCGGCTTGGCGACCTGCGTCCAGGCCCTGTGCATAACCTTGCTCCACACCTTGGGCATGCCCGATCTGCTGGGCCTCGGCGATGGTTTTTTCGCGCAGCACCTGCATCTCCAGCTTGTGCTGGAAGGCTTGCTTGCGCAGGCGCTCGCGGTGGCTGCTGTGGGGGTCGTCGCTGGCCGCCGCCGGGCTGCCCAGCGGGTCCATCTGCCAGGGTTGCCAACGGTTAGACATAGGTGTCGTTGCCGCGCGCGGTCACGATGTCGCCGCTGTCGGACAAGCGCCGCACCACGGCAAGAATGGCCTTCTGTTCGGATTCGATCTGCGACATGCGGATCGGCCCGCGCGCTTCCATGTCTTCGCGGAACAACTGCCCGGCACGCTGGGACATGTTGTGCAGGAAGCGTTCGAGCAGCGCCGGCGGCGAGCCCTTGAGGGCGATGGCCAGGGAGTTCTGATCGACCTGTTGCAACAGGGTCTGGATGCCACGGTCGTCCACGTCGATGAGGTTTTCGAAGAGGAACATTTCGTCGAGGATCTTCTGCGCCAGGTCGTCGCTGTGCTCGCGCACGGTGCCGATGGCCAGTTCTTCGTGGGCCGAGCTCATCAGGTTGAGGATTTCCGCCGCCGTGCGCACGCCGCCCATTTTGCTGCGCTTGAGGCTTTGGCCATCGAGCATCACGCCGAGCACTTCGGTGAGTTCCTGCAACGCCACCGGCTGCACGCCGCTGAACGTGGCGATGCGCAGGATGATGTCGTTGCGCAGGCGGTCCGGCAGCAACTGCAGGATATCCGAGGCCTGGTGACGCTCCAGGTGCACGAGGATGGTGGCGATGATCTGCGGGTGTTCGTCGCGGATCATCTCGGCGACCATCGAGGCTTCCATCAGGTTGAGCTTGTCGATGCCCGAACCGGTGTTGGTGCTTTCGAGGATATCGTCGATCAGGCTGGCGGCGCGTTCGCTGCCCAGGGCCTTGGTCAGCACGGCGCGGATATGGTCGCTGGTCTGGATATTGATGGCGGCGTACTGGTCGGTCTCGTCCATGAATTCTTCGAGCACCTGGCGCATTTCTTCATGGGACACCTGGCTCAGGCGCGCCATTTCCATGCTGATGGCCTCGACGTCTTCGCTGGGCAAAAACTTGAACACTTCCGCTGCACTGTCGGCATCCAGCGACAACAACAAAATGGCGCTGCGCCGCGAACCGCTGATCTTGCTAGTCATTTTTCTTCATCCATCCGCGCACGATCATGGCCACCAGTCGCGGGTCTTCGGCCGCGATCTGTTGCAGGCTCTGCATGTTCTGTTCGTACACCGCCGACTTGCGCGGCAAGGTGTGTGGCGCGCTTTCCTGGCCGGCGACCACCAGATTGGTGCCGGTGCTGGACGGCACCAAAGCCGTGCCCGGTTCGGCGTTGTTCGCCAACAGCGCCTGGGTGTGCGCCGCGTTGCGTCGCTGCATCGGGCGCAACACGATCCACCACAGGGCCAGCGCGGCAAACGCGACGGCGAGGTAGCGCAGGCCGGTGCTCAGCAGGTTGTAGGCCTCGGGGGTTTTCCACCACGGCTGTTCGTCGACGCTGGTGTCAGCCTCCACGAACGGGCTGTTGATAACTTGCAGCGCATCGCCACGGCTTTCGGTAAAGCCCATGGCCTGGCGCACCAGGTTGTTGATGCTGTCGAGTTCGTCCTTGCTCAGCGCTTCGCTGGTCGGCTTGCCGTCCTTGAGCACCGTGCGGTAGTTGACCACCACCGCCGTGGTCAGGCGCTGGAGGGTGCCGAGGCTGGACTTGACGTGCTCGACGTTGCGGTCCACCTCGTAGTTGATCATGCGCTCGCTTTGGCTGGCGCTTTTCGCGGTTTTCGCCTCCGGCGTCGCTGCGCTGCCACCTGCGGGTGTTGGCGCGTTGGCCTTGGTCGGCGCAGGGGTGTTGGGCGGTGAGTTGGTCAGCGCGCCGGGCACGCCACGGCCGGCATCGTCGCCGTCCTGTACATGCTCGGAGGTTTGCTTGCTGCGCACGGCGGCGGCGTTGTTGTCCTGGTTCGGCGCGTAGCGTTCGGCGGTGCTTTCGCGGCTGGAAAAATCCACCTGGGCGACCACTTGGGCGTGCACGTTCTGGCTGCCCAGCAGCGGCGTGAGGATGTCTTCGATACGGCGCTGGTAGGAGCGCTCGATCTCATGCACATAGTCGAGTTGCGAGCCGTCGACGCCGCTGTTGTCACCGTGGGTCTGCGACAGCAGGCGGCCGTTCTGGTCGACCACCGTGACTGCGTCCACGCTCAGCTCCGGCACGCTGGAGGTGACCAGATGCACAATCGCGCTGGTCTGGCTCGGCCCGACTTCGCGGCCGGGTTGCAGGGTCAGCACCACCGAAGCGCGCGCAGCTTCGCGGTCGCGCACAAACACCGATTGCTTGGCCATCACCAAATGCACCCGCGCCTTGGCCACCGGGCCCAGGGACTCGATGGTGCGCGCCAGCTCGCCTTCCAGGCCGCGCTGGTAGTTGAGGTGTTCGGCGAACTGGCTGACGCCGAAGGCTTGTTTGTCGAGCAATTCAAAGCCGACGCTGCCGCCCTTGGGCAAGCCTTGTTCGGCCAGTTGCAGGCGCAGCGCGCCCATCTTGTCGCCTGGCACCAGGATGGTATTGCCGCCTTCGCTGAGGCGATAGGGCACGGCGCGCTTGTCCAGCTCGCTGATGATCTGCCCGCCGTCGGCCTCACTGAGGCCGGAAAACAGCACGCGGTATTCCGGCTGGCGCGCCCACAACAGCAAGGCGACCACCACCGCGATCACCGCTGCGGCGGCCATCAGCAACGGCACCAGCGGTTGGCGGCGGAACAGCGTGGTCAAGGCTTCCAGGGGTTTGACAGGGACCGGGGTCGCCAGGTTTTTTTGCGCGCCTTTGGCCAGGACTGCGGTACTCACGAAGGTAGGGCCTGTGCGAAAGACATTGCAGCGTCCGGTAACAGTAGTAGGCGGCCATTCTGGCGAAAACGGCCAAAGCCAAAGGCCGGAAAAGCCACTGCTTTTGCGGTCAATTGGGCGAATGTGCCCGGGGCCAGGCTTGTTAACCTGCTGGCCTGATAGCAACTTGTGGAACCGGCACCATGAACCCGTCCGCCCTGACCAATGCCCTGCAACAACTGTCGCTGCTGGCCGAACAGGCCGAAGGCGCGAGCGCGCAACGCAGCGCGCCCGCCGGTGGGTTTGCCGGCGAGTTGCAGTCGTCGCTGCAGCGCATCAACCAGTTGCAGCAGACCGCCACCCGCCAATCCAACGCGTTCCAGGCCGGCAGCGAATCGGTGTCGCTGAGTGATGTGATGGCCGACTCGCAGAAAGCCAGCGTCGCGTTCCAGATGGGCGTGCAGGTGCGCAACCGCCTGCTCACCGCCTACAAGGACGTGATGGCGATGCAGGTCTGAAAAAAATCGGCGCGCCCCTAAAGACGGGCCCGCGATTGGCCGATGTTGCGTTCAAACGCACCCCAGGACAGGCACACCCATGGCAACCACGACCTCCACCACCTCGTCGACTGCAACCATTACCTCTCTCGGGGTCGGCTCCGGCCTTGACCTGGACAGCATCCTGACCAGCCTGGAAGAGTCCAAGGAAGCCAGCCTGCTGACGCCCATCACCACCCAGGAAACCTCGGTCAACGCCGAGATTTCCGCCTACGGCACCTTGACCAGCGCCCTGACCAAGCTGCAAACCGCCGCCGAAGCCCTGGCCGATTCCAGCCTGTACACCGCGTTGACCACCAGCCTGTCCGGCAGCGGCGTCACAGCCGCGACCACCAGCGAAGCCGTCGCCGGCACGTACAAGCTGGAAGTGACCCAGTTGGCCCAGGCCCAGAGCCTCACCACCGATGGCGTCGCGAGCAAGACCACGGCCCTCGGCACCGGGACACTGACCCTGCAAGTGGGCACGGCCGACGCGGTGTCGATCACCCTGAGCAGCAGCAACAACACCCTGGAAGGTATTCGCACGGCGATCAACGCGTCCGGCGCCGGCGTGACCGCGTCCATCGTCAACGACGGCACCGGCACGCCGTACCGCCTGGTCTTGACCTCCGACAGCACCGGCACCGAGTCGGCCATGACCGTGACCTACAGCGGCGACGACAGCAGCGATACTGCCTCCAGCCTGTTCGGCTACGACGGCAGCACGGGCAACATGACCCAGACCGTCGAAGCCCTGGACGCCGAGCTGACTATCAACGGTATCGCGGTCACCAGCCAGAGCAACACCGTCGAAGACGCGTTGCAAGGCGTCACGCTGAACCTGTCCGCCGTCGGCAGCTCGCAGACCCTGACGATTTCCCAGGACACCGACGCGATCTACGACGCCATCGAATCGTTCGTCAGCGCCTATAACAGCTACGTGTCCACCGTCGACACCCTCACTTCCTACGACGCTGATGCCGACACGGCGGGCGAACTGCTCGGCGACTCGACCACGCGGCGCATCAGCACCAAGCTCAGCAGCGACCTGTACAGCGCGGTGGGCAGCGGCACCTTCAGCTATTTGTCGCAGCTGGGTATTTCCCTGGAAGTCGACGGCACCTTGCTGATCGACGAAGACACCCTGACCAGCGCGATCACCGACAATATCGATGGCGTCTCCGAGTTCTTTGTCGGCACCGATGGCACGTCCGGCTTCATCGGCCAGATGACCACCGACCTCGACACCTACCTGGACGAAGACGACGGCCTGATCGTGGCGCGCACCGACAGCCTGGCGACCAAGCTGGAGCAACTGGAAGATCGCTACGACGAAAAACAGGCGCTGATCGACTCCGAAATGGCGCGCTGGACCGAGCAGTTCACCCAACTCGACACCCTGATCGCGTCGCTCAGCTCGACTGCGGACTACCTCACCACCCAGTTCGACGCCCTCAACAGCGACAGCTGATGACACACCCGGAGCACACGAGATGAACGCCTATCGAGACGCGAATGCCTACGCCAAGGTGGGCGTGGAAAGCGGCATTTTGGCGGCCTCACCCCACCAGCACATCGTGATGCTGTTCGACAGTTACCAGGCCACGCTGCGCATCGCGCGCCTGCACTTGCAGGCCGGCAATATCGCCGCCAAAGGCCAGGCCATCACCAAGGCGATCAACCTGGTGAGCCAGGGTTTGCGTGGCTCATTGAACCTGGAACAAGGCGGCGAGATTGCCGCACAACTGGACCAACTCTACGACTACGTGGTTCGCCTGCTGCTGCGCGCGAACTTGAACAATGACGATGCCGCGCTGAACACGGCCGCCGAGTTGCTGGAGAATGTCGCCGCAGCCTGGCGGGCGATTGGCACGCAGACCGAGGAAGCGCAGTAGACATGATGCAATCACAACTGATCGCGGCCTACGAACAACTGCTCGAACAATCGCAGCGTTTGCTGGAGTGCGCCAAACACGCCGACTGGGACGGTATCTTCGCGCTAAAGTCCCAGGGTTTGATTGACGCCGCTTACTTGCGCCGCGCGCAAGACCAAGTTGACCTGGATGCCAGCGGCCAGCAATACAAACTTGAACTACTCAGCCAGATCCTCGCGCTCGAAGAGCAAGTTAACGGGTTCTTGCATGCGCGACAAAATGACCTCGGCGAGTTGATGCAAATCAATCGGCGCAAGAGCAATCTAAACAACGCCTATGGTGCATCTTCCAATCAAGTGATACCAATAAGCCATTATTTGTATCGAAAGAAATAACAAACACCTACACGCTGCATCTACGGGCGACACATAAGTGTGAAAATATCTTTGAGGTAGGCTAAAACACTGAAAACAGACAAGAAATATCATTCCTCAGTCTGTTATCGTACGGCGTACTTAATACTTTAGAAAAAATTAAAAAAACCGGTATTCACGGCCAGCTAGCGGATGGTCGGGAGCATGAATAACCGAATAACGCTACATCCAGGCACTCGTTGTACAACCCAAAAGCCTGACTTTAGTACTTGTCGATTTGCAGCACTGTCTGCCAGAGGTCATGCCATTAGGCGTGCCGAACTGTAGTACCCAACGGGAGGGGTAGAAAGTTGCCAAATACCAACACTGAGCTTGAAGACATCCAGGACCTGAACCTGTCCTATTTATTACTGGCACAAAACCTATTGCGCAAAGATCGCGAGATCGCGATTTTCCGCCTGAAACTCAGCGAACCCATGGCCGACCTGCTGACCAAACTCAGCAGCAAGCAAATGACCCAACTGGCACGGGTCAACCAGTTGATCTGTCGCCCGGTGTTTGAAGAGACTGATCGCTTGTCCCGAGTGCTGGGCAACGCCCGCGAACTGGGCATGGTCGAGATCCACTCCGCGCTGCTGATGGCTGCGGCGGATCGCACCGGCGACTTGCGCATCGGGGAAGGCTGACCCATGTCAGACAAAAGCCTGGTCACCGAAATGCAGCAAGTGCAACTGGCCATCGAACTGATTGAGCTGGGTGCACGGCTGCAGGTGCTGGAAACGGAGACCACGCTCAGCCGAGGCCGCCTGATCCGACTCTACAAGGAAGTACGAGGCGCCTCCCCACCCAAGGGCATGCTGCCCTTCTCCACCGATTGGTTCGTGACGTGGCTGCCGAATATTCATTCGTCACTGTTCTACGGCATTTACCGCAGCCTCATGGAAATTGGCGGGCATCGCATCGATGCCTTCGTCAAAGCCTATCGCCTGTACCTGGAACAGGTCGGCGACCAGGAAGGCGAGCTGGTGCTGGGCCTGACCCGGGCCTGGACCCTCGTGCGGTTCTTTGAAAGCGACATGCTGGAATTGATCCGTTGCTCGTGTTGCTCCGGTGAGTTTGTGGCGCACTCCCATGCGCCGGCACAGCACTATGTGTGCGGCATCTGCCAGCCGCCGTCGCGGGCGGGCAAGACTTTGAAGCGGCGGGATATCGATGCGCAGCTGCTCGCCAACCTGCCGCCCATGCGCAAAGCCTGAGACCGCTGCTGCTTTTAAATGTGGGAGCTGGCTTGCCTGCGATAGCGGTGGGTCAGCCAC
>NZ_ANNV01000076.1 GCF_000346755.1 Pseudomonas sp. CBZ-4
GATGCTATCGCAGGCAAGCCAGCTCCCACAAAAGCCAGCTTCCACACTGACCTCATTTTTCCCAGTGGGGTTTAGCGCACGGCTTCGAACAGGCCCGTGGCACCCATGCCGCCACCCACGCACATGGTGACGATCCCATAACGCAAATTGCGCCGCTGCAGTTCCCGCACCAAATGCCCCACCTGCCGCGAACCCGTCATGCCGAACGGATGCCCGATGGAGATCGAGCCGCCATTGACGTTGTACTTCGCGTTATCGATCTCCAACCGATTCCGCGCATACAGGCATTGCGACGCAAACGCTTCATTCAGCTCCCACAAGTCAATGTCCGCCACCTGCAAGCCCTTGGCCTTGAGCAGCTTGGGCACCGAGAACACCGGGCCGATGCCCATCTCGTCCGGCTCGCAACCGGCCACGGTAAACCCACGGAAAAACGCCTTGGGCTTGAGCCCCAGCTCCAGGGCTTTTTCCAGGCTCATCACCAGGGTCATCGAGGCGCCGTCGGACAATTGCGACGAGTTGCCCGCCGTCACCGAACCGTCTTCGGCGAACACCGGCTTCAAGCCTTGCAGGCTGGCCAACGTGGTGTCCGGGCGGTTGCAGTCGTCGCGATCCACCACACCGTCGAGTATCTGCACCGCGCCGGTATTCTTGTCCTCGACCTTGTACTTGACCGCCATCGGCACGATTTCATCGTCGAACAAACCGTCAGCCTGGGCCTGAGCCGTGCGCTGCTGGCTTTGCAAGGCGTACAGGTCCTGTTCTTCGCGGCTGACGTTATAGCGCCGCGCGACGATCTCGGCCGTCTGGCCCATGGGGAAATAGATGCCCGGCACCTGCTCCTTGAGCAGCGGGTTGATCAGGTTGTCGGTGTTGACGCTTTTCATGGTCAGGCTGATGGACTCGACACCGCCAGCGACGATGATGTCGCTGCACCCCGAGGCAATCTGGTTGGCCGCAATCGCAATCGCCTGCAAGCCCGACGAACAGAAGCGGTTGAGTGTCATGCCCGCCGTGCCAGTGCCCAGTTGCGACAACACCGCCACATTGCGCCCGATGTTGTAGCCCTGGGCGCCCTCATTGGAGCCGGCGCCGACGATGCAATCCTCCACCGTCGCCGGGTCGATGCCGTTGCGGCTGAGCAGCGCGTTGACGCAATGGGCCGCCATGTCGTCCGGGCGAGTCTGGTTGAACTTGCCGCGAAAGGATTTGGCCAGGCCGGTTCGCACGCTGTCGACGATCACTACTTCACGCATGGGCTACCTCGATCTTGTCATGGTTGAGAGATGGATCGAGCATAGATCCAGCTGATTCCAACCGCGACGATCATTCACCCCATAGATAGGCCTACTTCTTCTTGCCTTTCTTATCGTGCTTGTCGGATTTCTCGAACGCCTCCTCCAGCGCCAGGTTAATGGTGCGCAGCACCTTGACCCGCGCCCAGCGCTTGTCGTTGGCCTCCACCAATGTCCAGGGCGAGACTTCGGTGCTGGTACGGTCAACCATGTCGCCGACAGCCGCACGGTAGTCATCCCACTTGTCGCGGTTGCGCCAGTCGTCTTCGGTGATCTTGAAACGCTTGAAGGGGATTTCCTCGCGGGCCTGGAAGCGTTCCAGCTGGGTCTGCTTGTCGATGGCCAGCCAGAACTTGACCACGATCACGCCCGCGTCACGCAGTTGCTCTTCGAAGTCATTGATCTCGCCATAGGCGCGCATCCAGTCGGCCCGGGTGCAGAAACCTTCAATACGCTCCACCAGCACGCGGCCGTACCAGGAGCGGTCGAACACGGTGAACATGCCGCGCGCCGGGATCTTCTGCCAGAAACGCCACAGGTACGGCTGCGCGCGCTCGTCTTCACTGGGCGCGGCAATCGGCACGATGTGGTACTGACGCGGGTCCAGCGCCGCCGCGACGCGGCGGATCGCGCCGCCCTTGCCCGCCGCATCGTTGCCTTCAAACACCGTGACCAGCGCGTGTTTGCGCATGCGTTTGTCGCGCATCAGGCCAGACAGCCGCGCCTGCTCGGTGATCAGTTGTTCTTCGTAATCATCCTTTTCCAGGTGCTGAGTCAGGTCGAGGCTGTCGAGCAGGCTTTTCCTGTCCACCGACGCAATCAACGGCGCCGGGTTCATGCCGCTGGCCTTGCCCTTGGGCAGCTTCAGGGCATTCTGGATGCCTTCCAGCAGCAGCTTGCCGACGGTGAGGCTGCGGTAATGCGCATCCACACCCTCGATCACATGCCACGGCGCATAGTCGCGGCTGGTGCGACGCAGGATGCGCTCACCGAAGTGCACGAACTTGTCGTAGGTCTCGGACTGCTGCCAGTCCAGGGGGCTGATGCGCCAGCTGTGCAGCGGGTCATCGGCGAGGGCCTTGAGCCGCGCCTTCATTTGTTTCTTGGAGAGGTGGAACCAGAACTTGAAGATCAGCGCGCCTTCATCGCAGAGCATCTTCTCCAGGCGCTCGGCACCGGCGATGGCCTGATCCAGGCGGGCGTCCTTGATCTGCCCATGCACGCGGCTTTGCAGCATCTGGCTGTACCAGTTGCCGAAGAACACCCCCATGCGGCCCTTGGCGGGCAACTGCCGCCAGTAACGCCAGGCCGGTGGCCGGGCCAGCTCTTCGTCGGTCTGTTGGTCGAAGGTGCGCACTTCGATCAGGCGCGGGTCCATCCATTCATTGAGCAGCTTGACGGTCTCGCCCTTGCCGGCGCCTTCGATGCCGTTGATCAGGATGATCACCGGGAAGCGCTTCTGCTGTTGCAGCTCGTACTGCACTTCCAGCAAGGCCTCGCGCAGGGCGGGCACCTCGGCGTCGTAGGTGTCTTTGTCGATGGCGTGACCGATTTCGGCGGATTCGAACATGGGCAGCTCCGTTTCAAGATGGCTCAAGACTAGCGGATTGGGCAGCAACACGCGGGAGGAAATTCGCCCCGCGCTTGCCGTGGGTCAATTCAACGCCTGTTGATCGGCTAGAATGGCGGCCTTGCCTTTACCGAGCCGCCCATGAACCCCGTATCCCACGCCCAGCTCGACTGGGACGACCAAGGCCGCCCGCACTCGCGGGTGTTCGACGATGTGTACTTCTCCGACAAGTCGGGCCTGGAAGAAACCCGCTACGTGTTCCTTGAACAGAACCGTTTGCAGGAGCGCTTTGCCGCGCTGCCGGTGGGTGGGCGCCTGGTGATTGGTGAAACGGGGTTTGGCACGGGCTTGAATTTTCTCTGCGCCTGGCAACTGTTCGAACAACACGCGGTGGCCGGCGCGCGCCTGCATTTCGTCAGCGTGGAAAAGTACCCATTGAGCCCCGCCGACCTGCAACGCGCCCTGGCCCTGTGGCCCGAACTGCAACCCTTCGCCGAGCAGCTGCTGGCGCAGTACATCGCCATCCACCAGGGCTTCCAACGCCTGGTGCTGGACAACGGCCGCGTGACCCTGACCCTGTTGATCGGCGATGCCCTTGAGCAACTGCCACAACTGGATGCGCAGATCGATGCATGGTTTCTCGACGGTTTCGCCCCGGCGAAAAACCCGGACATGTGGACCGCCGAACTGTTCGCCGAACTGGCGCGCCTGGCCGCACCGGGCTCGACCATCAGCACGTTTACCAGCACCGGCTGGGTACGGCGGCTCATCAACGCCGCCGGGTTCAAGATGAAACGCACGCCAGGCATCGGCCACAAATGGGAGATCCTGCGCGGCGAGTTCCTCGGCTGGCCCGCGGACGCCGCCGCGCCGCCCGCGGCTAAACCCTGGTTCGCCCGGCCGGCAGCCATTGCCGGCGAACGCCATGCCATGGTCATTGGCGGTGGCCTCGCCGGGTGTGCCACCGCCGCCAGCCTCGCCGCTCGGGGCTGGCGCGTCAGCCTGTTGGAACGGCATGCCGAGCTGGCCCAGGAAGCGTCAGGCAACCCCCAGGGCGTGCTGTACCTCAAGTTGTCAGCCCATGGCACGGCGTTGTCCCAGTTGATCCTCAGCGGCTTCGGCCACACCCGGCGCCTGCTGGAACACCTGCACCGTGGCGTCGATTGGGATGGCTGCGGCGTGCTGCAACTGGCATTCAATGCCAAGGAAGCCGAGCGCCAGGCGCAGCTGGCCGAGGCCTTTGCGCCTGAACTGTTGCACCTGTTGGACCGCAGCCAGGCGCAGCAACAAGCCGGCATCTCGCTGGAACAGGGCGGGCTGTTTTTCCCTGAGGGCGGTTGGGTCCACCCGCCCGCGCTGTGCCAATGGCAAGCGGCACACCCGTTGATCCACGTGCTCACGCACCACAATGCCGTTGAACTGCAATTCGTCGATCAGCAGTGGCAGGCCCGTGACGGCGACACCTTGCTGGCCAGCGCCAGTGTCGTGGTACTGGCCGGCGCCGCCGACATCAAGCACTTTGCGCCCAGCGCCGACTTGCCCCTCAAGCGTATCCGCGGGCAGATCACCCGGCTGCAACAAACCCCGGCCAGCCAGGCTCTGGCCACGGTGGTCTGTGCCGAAGGGTATGTGGCCCCGGCACGCCTGGGGGAACACACCCTCGGCGCCAGCTTCGACTTCAAAAGCGACGACCTCACGCCCACCGCCGCCGAACACGCCGGCAACCTGGAGATGCTGCGGGAAATCTCCGCAGACCTGCTGCAGCGCCTGGGCGCCGACCACCTCGCGCCGGAGCAGCTGCAAGGCCGCGCGGCCTTCCGCTGCACCAGCCCCGATTACCTGCCCATCGTCGGGCCGTTGGCCGAGCGCGAAGCGTTCGACCAGGCCTATGCCGTGCTGAGCAAGGATGCCCGGCAAGTGCCGGACACACCCTGCCCCTGGCTGCCGGGCTTATATATCAACAGCGGCCACGGTTCGCGCGGGTTGATCACCGCTCCGCTGTGCGGCGAGCTGCTCGCGGCCTGGCTGGATAACGAGCCGTCGCCGCTGCCGCGCAGTGTGGCCGAGGCCTGCCATCCCAACCGTTTTGCCCTGCGTGCATTGGTACGCAACTCACTGGCGGCGCGTTAGGCAGGACGCAAGCCGGACATCGGAGCGGGTAACTTCATCATCCGTGAGGCGCTCGATTTCTGCCGCTTCGGCTTGATCCTTCGCCTCCATGATTGCGTTTGCCTGTTTAATCATTTCGGCGTCGGAGAGGGGCGGGGTTTGGCTCTCCAGCGCGGCCAAGCGCGCATGGAACGGCTTGAACAGGGCTGTAAACCCATCAGCCGCGGTTCGCCTCAAATAGGCTATCCAGAACGGCATCTTGCAGATGTACGTCAACAATTCCGAAGAAAGCTCGGCACGCCTCACCGCGGCGTCGGCCGCGGCCAGGTCTGACGGTTTTACACCCGCCAGCTCCTTGAGGTGCAAATCCCTGGGTTGCCCCGGCAGCTTCAGGCTCTGCGCCAGACGGGTACGAAAGAACAGGCTGACCTCCACCCCATCCAACGTGGGGTCCTGGCGACTGTGGGCCAAAGCCAGGTCCTCCACCTTGTTCAGGCGGAAGAATTTCTTGGCCGTCTCGAGCATCTGCCGGGCACTGACCTGCGCGCCGGCGGCCACGTGGGAGTCCTCGTGGATTTCGACCAGCACTTCAAGGTCACTGAAGTTTGCGGCGGCGGCGTCATCGCAGTTGATCGGCGTGGCCGCCCGCTGGAACACCTCTTCACGCAGATCGGCATCTGCCGCCGTTGCATTCAATACCCGCCAGACGCGCCGCTCCAGGTCGACGCGCACCTGGGCCGCGTCTGCCGTATCGCTCAACCAGCCCAGCAGGCTGAAGAGCGCATCGCTGTTCGGCTCGTCTTTCAACGCGGCCCAAATGTTCTCCTTTTGCGCGTACTGGGCGTAGCCCTCATCGGTCAACCATGCTTCACGCGCCACTTGTTCACCCACACGCTCATTATCATCGGCCATGTATCCCATGCCCTGCCCCGTACGCTCGCGGTAAGCCACCAACAGGCTTTGGCTGGCGGTCGATAACGGGTTGTTCTTCAAATTGATCACTTGGCCATAGCGACGGGGCATCTGCGCGAGCCACTCAGGCAATTCCTTGATCTCATTGCCACGCAAATCAAGACGCTCCAGGTACGGCAGACGCCTGACCCACTCGGGGAACTCGCTCAAGCGGCAATCGCTGAGCACCAATTCGCGCAGCTCGAAATGGCGGCTGACATCCGGTGGATCAATCAATGGGTTGCCGGCCAGGTTGAGGGACTTCAAGGTGCGCATCTGCGCGAGCGACGTGCGCATCGCCTCGGTCATTTGCAACCTGTTGCGCGCCAGGTTCAGATGCTCCAGTGTCGGCATTGCGGACAACGCGTCGGGCAGTTGCGACAGCTGGTTATCTGCCAGTTCAAGCCCCTTCACATTTTTGAAGTGCCGCAGAAAAGGCGTGGGATCACGGTTCAGTTCCATGTGCCGTAAAGACAACCAGTGCACCCGGTCAAAACTGACCTGCGCGGGCAAGACCGGGAAGTCGCCGAAAAACAGCCGATCCAACTCCAGGCCCGGTACGTCGACGCCGTGATCGTCCTTCAGCAGCGACTGCCCGCGCCAGGCCCGCTCAATGGCAGTCAGCACCTGGCCGCGGCTCAAGCGCAACTGCGAGGGCGGCAGGCCGTCAGCAAGCGGAGCGATGCGCTCCCTGCTCCAGGGGCGCAATGCCTTGCGCAACGCCGCGAATTGCTGTTGCAACGCCTTGACCCTCTTGGCCCGCCCCATGGGGCCCATCCCCGCCGCCTCCAGCCATGCCGACACTTGTGCATCGTCCAACAAGGGATAGAGTTTCTTGACCTTGCGCACCAGTGCCGGGGCAAATTCCGTGGGACGCTGCGACACGCCCTTCTGCGCCTGCACGCAACTGGGCGCCTCCTCGGCAATACCGCGCTCAGGCCACAGGTAATGGGCAACGCGATCCCGTTCATCCTGTGACTTGAAGCGCAACTGACTGCGCAGATGGCCCACCGAGTGGTCCCCCCTCAGGTTCATTGCCCGGCGTTGCACCGGCGACAAGCAATCCACCACGGCCTGCAACAAACCGTCCGGCCCGCTCACCCGCGTGTTCAGGCTTTTACCCTGCTCATCGAAGGCCTGGAAACCCTGGTGGCTGCGGACAATGCGACGGCGCACCGCCGCCGTCGAGGGCCCGACCTGGTCCAGTACCTTGCCGGTCAAGCTGTCTTCGTGCACCTGCAACAACAAGTCCGCGGGCCAGCGACTCAGGCGTGCGAGCATCGCGAAGATCACCCGCCGGGTCGAAGCACCGGCCAAGGGTGGCCAGTACAATCCCATCAGCGCCTGATCTTCGGCCATTTGGTCAACCACCTCACGCGCACGCTGCCCCAGGGACAGTGGAATACGACGGTTCTGGATCAAGAGACGGCGGTCCATGGAAGACGCATTGGCCCGCAGCTCCCTGGCGACGCGACGCGGCAGTTGGGAAAACCGCTCCCGCAGCGGCGCCATCTCGTCATCAATGACGCCTTTGTATTCGTCATACAATTTCTCATACAGGCGGCGATGCCGGCCCTTCACGGTCTCCAGCAGCTGGCGTTTGAGCAGGACCGGAGCCTCATCGGGCGTGGTGGTCTTACCCAGCAATGCGCGGCGCTCATCGTCCGACAAGGCGGCCAGCAAGGTATCGAATACCTGCCCCGCCTTGAGCTGCTGCTCGGTGATATGAATGCTCTGGTCTTCGTAGTCGAAGGGCGCGAGGTCAGGGTGGCTTTCCAGCAAGTTGCCGCGGTTGTCCAGCAATTCGAAAAATCGCTCCCTCGGCCAACCCGGCATCAGCGGCAAAGCCAGGATCTGGGTGCGTGCAGTACGCGGGTCGAGGTTGCCCTCTTTGGCCAGGGCATCGGCGAAGTCGAGGACTTTCTGATGCAGCTTGAAACGCGCCACGGTGTCCTGGAAACGCTCCGGCAGGGGCGCGTGTTCGAGCGCCAGGCGCTGCAGGCCGGCCAGGTCGGTCTGGTGGATGGCCGCGATAGATTGCAGCGCCTCGGACGGCATATCCCCCAGGGTCGGATCGATTCGACGCAACGCGTACGTCGGGTCTGTCCATTCCTCCGGGCGCTCGAAGACATGCTGCCATCCCCCCTTGAGGTTGTGCCGCAGCGGCGGTCGATAGGCCGTCGCGCGTGTGGGATGTTTCAGGCACCATTCACCCAGGCTGGCGTCGTAGCCAATGGCATAGGCTGCGTCGTTGATCTGGACATACGAACTGCCGTTCACCTGATGCACACCGCGCGTATTGGCCACCCAGGGATCAGGCAACCCGCCGGGCTGGCGATAAAAACTGAGCTCAGGTCGCCATAGACGGCAACGCCTGTCCGCCAGCTCCACCGCCTCGAACTTCTCGAAGTACGCGGCCGACGACGTCTGGTTACGCTTGAGCGAGCCCACCACACGTCCACCCACCGCAAATGCGATCAGGCTGGCAACGTTCTGTGCCACCGAAATCAAGTGCTTGAGCGCATCCGCATTGTCGCCGTGGCTCCAGTCCTCGGCGCCGTCATACACCTCACCAAGCAGTTGGCCAATGGCCACGCCCAGCATCAATTGGCCGAGCACGGGTACGAAAAGACCCGCAGCGTTCAAAAGCTCCAACCCCGCGTCGGCGTAGTCCAGCAGGCGTTGATAGCGTGCGTCTTCATCCACCTGTGCCGTCGGTACCGCCAGCACCCGAACATCGAGCTGGATTTTGCCCAGGCAACTGCGGAAGAAAAAATCGTCAAGGTTGCCGATGGGTTTTATGGCCTGTAACGACCCCAGGGTCGGATCCTTTTTGAAATTGCCAAGAAAACTCGCACGCTCCAACTCGTCCAGATAACACTCGAAAAAAGCCAGGTAGGAGGCGGTCTTCAAACTTGACGTGAGGTACGCCTTGAAATCCTCAAGGGACGCATACTCGAACCAGGGCCGCTGCGGCTCGTTGGGCATATAGACGATGAACTCGTCGGCATCCCACTCACCCAGCGTATCTTCGGAGAACACCAACACGCCCCACACGCAGGCCTTGGAAATCTTCAAGCCTTGCCAGACCAGGGGCTTGGCGGCGGCCTTCCATTTGACCACCCAGTCCACCGACGGGTTGTCCTTGATCAGTTTGAGCAGCCGGGTGTAGTTCGCCCGCGAGATGTGGTTCTTGGCCCGGGCGATGTGCAAGTCAATCAGCATATCGGCACGCATGCCGTGCCCCACATCGATGGCCGCCTGGGAGTAGCCACCCGGCGAAGAGACCTCGTCAAAGGCCGTCAAGCCGAAGACTTCAAATATATGTTCCTGGTAGGCGCCGCCCAGATCCAGGTCCCGGCAGTAACCGGCAAACTGCTGCGCAGTGATGCCGGTGGCGACGGTCTGGTCCTTGTGGTGAATCGCGGCATCGTTCGACAAGCCATCCGGCCGGGCTTCGGCTGCGGAAAAATTCTGCATGGCCGCCAGCAACAGGCTGGACTTCTCCACGGTGAACGCCCTGATCGCAAGGCCGGTGATCTGGGTCGAACCGACCGTCTGCGTCCGCGTCCACTCCAGGTAGTCGTGGCCCACATCCAACTCGGCGTGCCCTTTTTGAACCAGGTACGCCCTCAACTTGCTGGTGCAGAACGTATCCAATGGCTTGAGCTGTTTAAGACGACTGGCAAGATTGCGACGAGCGGCTTCGCTGCGCCGGTAGTCCTCCTCAAGGGCTTCCATCACCGATGAAGGCGCTTGCACCATCCAGTGGGGCAGGGTCTTGTGCAGCACCTGCGCCTTGTCCAGGTCGCCGGTCAGGTCCAGCAGGGCACCGTCCAGCTCGTCCCGGGTCATCGGGGCAGTGAGCGTATATAAATCGGGGGTCTCGGTCATCGCAGCCATCCTTAATGCATTGATTGATGACCCACTACGTTAAGCGCACGCGACGTAAATTCAGATTCAAATACCGGGGCGATCGAGCGCTTGAAACCCGCAAAATTCGCGTCGTTTCCGCACGGTTTTACCACCACTCCCCTGCAGCGCACGCCACTGGGCAGGCGCCGCCGCGAGGCTTACGGCCATTTGCCTTATAACTTATCGGTCTAAAACTCCACGAATAGCACCGTGTCAGTTTCTGGGTACGCGCCCTTTTGGGTGTATCGAGTATTCCCCTCCCCAACGGAAAAACCGGTAAGGAATTTATGTGCGGATTAGCTGGCGAGTTACGTTTTGATCACAGACCTGCCGACCTGGCAGCGATAGAACGCATCACCCATCACCTGGCCCCCCGCGGCCCCGACGCCTGGGGTTTTCATGCCCAAGGGCCGGTTGCGCTGGGCCATCGACGCCTGAAAATCATGGACCTGTCGGACGGCTCGGCCCAGCCGATGGTGGATGCCCACTTGGGCCTGTCCCTGGCCTTCAACGGTGCCATCTACAACTTCCCGGAACTGCGCCAAGAGCTGGAAGCCCTGGGCTACGCCTTCCATTCCGGCGGTGACACCGAAGTGCTGCTCAAGGGCTACCACGCCTGGGGCGAAGCGCTGCTGCCCAAGCTCAACGGCATGTTTGCCTTTGCCATCTGGGAGCGCGATGCCCAGCGCCTGTTCATCGCCCGTGACCGTCTCGGTGTGAAGCCGTTGTACCTGTCGCGTACCGGCCAGCGTTTGCGCTTTGCCTCGGCGTTGCCGGCACTGCTCAAGGGCGGCGATATCAATCCGATCCTCGATCCGGTGGCGCTCAATCATTACCTGAACTTCCACGCCGTGGTGCCCGCGCCGCGCACCTTGCTCGCAGGCATCGAAAAGCTGCCGCCCGCGAGCTGGATGCGCATCGACGCCAGCGGCAAGACCGAGCAGAAGACCTGGTGGACCCTGCCCTACGGCCCACGTGAGGATGAGAAAAACCTGACATTGGAAGATTGGACCGACCGCGTCCTCGACAGCACCCGCGAAGCCGTGGCCATCCGCCAGCGCGCCGCCGTGGACGTCGGCGTGCTGCTCTCCGGTGGCGTCGACTCAAGCATGCTCGTCGGCCTGCTGCGGGAAGCCGGCGTGCAAGACCTGTCGACTTTCTCCATCGGTTTTGAAGATGCCGGCGGCGAGGCCGGTAACGAGTTCCAGTACTCCGACCTGATCGCCAAGCACTACGGCACCCGTCACCACCAATTGCGCATCGCCGAAAGCGAGATCATCGAGCAACTGCCGGCGGCGTTCCGCGCCATGAGCGAGCCGATGGTCAGCCATGACTGCATCGCCTTCTACCTGCTGTCTCGAGAAGTGGCCAAACATTGCAAGGTGGTCCAGAGCGGCCAGGGCGCCGACGAACTGTTCGCCGGTTACCACTGGTACCCGCAGGTGGACGGCGCCAGCGATCCGTACGCGGCTTATCGCGAGGCGTTTTTCGATCGCAGCTACGACGACTACGCCGCCACTGTTGCGCCGAAATGGCTGACGGCCAACGACGCCGCCGGCGACTTCGTGCGCGAACATTTCGCCACGCCCGGCGCCGATGCCGCCGTGGACAAAGCCTTGCGCCTGGACAGCACGGTGATGCTGGTGGATGACCCGGTCAAACGGGTGGACAACATGACCATGGCCTGGGGCCTGGAAGCGCGCACGCCGTTCCTGGACTACCGCCTGGTGGAACTGTCGGCCCGCGTGCCGGGCAAGTTCAAACTGCCCGACGGCGGCAAGCAAGTCTTGAAAGAGGCCGCGCGCCGCGTGATTCCCAGTGAAGTCATCGACCGCAAGAAAGGTTATTTCCCGGTGCCGGGACTCAAGCACTTGCAGGGCGACACCCTGAACTGGGTGCGCGACCTGCTGCTGGACCCGAGCCAGGATCGCGGCCTGTTCAACCCGGCCATGCTCGACCGCCTGCTCACCGACCCGCAAGGCCAACTGACTCCGCTGCGCGGCTCCAAGCTGTGGCAACTGGCGGCGCTGAACCTGTGGCTCAGCGAACAAGGAATCTGACCGATGAAACCCCATGCAGCGGCCTACAGCCAACGCTTGCTCAAGGGCCAGGCGCCGTCCTACGAGCGCCTGCAAGCCCGGCTGGCCGAAGATGGCAGCCCTTTAAGCGCAGACCCGATTGCCGTGCATTGTGGTTGGGGCCGGTTATTGATCGGCCATACGTTTCCCGACCCGGCGAGCCTGGCCCAGGAACTGCTCAATGAGCAATCCGGCGAACGGGACATCGCGCTGTACGTGGCGGCGCCCCAGCAGATCCTGGGGATCGACCCGCAGCAGCTGTTCCTCGACCCCTCCGATACCCTGCGTCTGTGGTTCACCGACTACCGCCCCGCCACCCGCGTGTTTCGTGGCTTTCGTATCCGCCGCGTGCAAAGCGAAGCAGATTGGCTGGCCGTGAACCAGCTCTACCAAGGCCGGGGCATGCTGCCCGTGGACGCCGAACGCCTGACGCCGCGCCATCAAGGTGGCCCGGTGTACTGGCTGGCGGAAGACGAAGACAGCGGCGCGGTGATCGGCAGCGTGATGGGCCTCAATCACCAGAAAGCCTTTCACGACCCGGAAAACGGTTGCAGCCTGTGGTGCCTGGCGGTCGATCCGCAATGCACACGCCCCGGCGTCGGCGAAGTGCTGGTGCGCCACCTGGTGGAACACTTCATGAGCCGTGGCTTGAGCTACCTCGACCTGTCGGTGCTGCACGACAACCGCCAGGCCAAGAACCTTTACGCCAAGCTCGGCTTTCGTGCGCTGACCACCTTTGCGATCAAGCGCAAGAACGGCATCAACCAACCGCTGTTCCTCGGCCCGGGTCCGCAGGCGGGGTTCAATACCTATGCGCGGATCATTGTCGAGGAAGCCCATCGGCGCGGCATTGACGTGCAGGTGGATGATGCCGACGCCGGTCTGTTCACCCTCAGCCACGGCGGACGCCGCGTGCGGTGCCGTGAATCGTTGAGCGACCTGACCAGCGCCATCAGCATGACCCTGTGCCAGGACAAGAGCCTGACCCACAAGGTGCTCAAGGCTGCCGGCCTGAAACTGCCGTCGCAGCAATTGGCGGGCAGTGCCGATGACAACCTGGAGTTTCTCGACGAGCACCAACGCATCGTGGTCAAGCCGCTGGACGGCGAGCAAGGCCAGGGTGTGGCGGTGGATTTGCAAACCATTGAAGAGGTACAGCAGGCCATTGAAGCCGCACGCCCGTTCGACAGCCGCGTGCTGCTGGAGAGCTTTCACGAAGGCTTGGACCTGCGCATCCTGGTGATCGGTTTCGAGGTGGTCGCCGCTGCGATTCGCCGCCCCGCCGAAGTGACCGGTGACGGTCATCATTCCATCGGCGCGCTGATCGAAGCCCAGAGCCGTCGCCGCCAGGCCGCGACCGACGGTGAAAGCAAAATCCCCCTGGATGCCGAAACCGAACGCACCCTGCACGCCGCAGGCTATGACTACAGCAGCATCCTGCCACGGGGCCAGACCCTGGCCGTGCGCCGCACCGCCAACCTGCACACCGGCGGCTGCCTGGAAGACGTCACCGCCATCCTGCACCCCACGCTGGTGGACGCCGCCGTGCGTGCCGCCCGCGCCCTGGACATCCCCATGGTGGGCCTGGACCTGATGGTGCCCGCCGCCGACAAACCCGAGTATGTGTTTATCGAAGCCAACGAACGGGCCGGGCTGGCCAATCATGAACCGCAGCCGACGGCTGAGCGGTTTGTGGATTTGTTGTTTCCCCATAGTTAGCTGAGTGCTTGAGAAGTGGGTTGCCTGACCTGGCCTCATCGCGGGCAAGCCCGCTCCCACAGGTTGATCGCATTCCAATGTGGGAGCGGGCTTGCCCGCGATGAGGCCCTTGAAGACACCACACCCTCAATGCCAACAGGAGTCTTTATGAGCCAAACCATCCCCGAACCGGACCTGAACTACCTGCAAAAAGTCCTCCTGGAAATGCTCGCCATTCCCAGCCCCACCGGGTTCACCGACACCATCGTGCGTTACGTCGCCGAGCGCCTGGAAGAACTCGGCATACCCTTCGAAATGACCCGGCGCGGCACCATTCGCGCCACCCTCAAGGGCCAGAAAAACAGCCCCGACCGCGCCGTGTCCGCCCACCTCGACACCATCGGCGCCGCCGTGCGGGCGATCAAGGACAACGGCCGCCTGACCCTGGCGCCGGTGGGCTGCTGGTCCAGCCGCTTCGCCGAAGGCAGCCGTGTCAGCCTGTTCACCGACAATGGCGTGATCCGTGGCAGCGTGCTGCCGCTGATGGCCTCCGGGCATGCGTTCAACACCGCCGTGGATGAGATGCCGGTGAGTTGGGACCATGTGGAGCTGCGCCTGGACGCCTACTGCGCGACCCGCGCCGATTGCGATTCCCTGGGGATCAGCGTCGGCGACTATGTGGCCTTCGACCCCTTGCCCGAGTTCACCGAAAGCGGGCATATCAGCGCCCGCCACCTCGACGACAAGGCCGGCGTGGCCGCCCTGCTCGCGGCGCTCAAGGCCATCGTCGACAGCGGCACGCCGTTGCTGATCGATTGCCACCCGCTGTTCACCATCACCGAAGAAACCGGCAGCGGCGCCGCGGCCGCCCTGCCCTGGGACGTCAGCGAATTTGTCGGCATCGATATCGCCCCGGTCGCCCCCGGCCAGCATTCCAGCGAGCATGCGGTGAGCGTGGCCATGCAGGATTCCGGCGGGCCGTACGACTATCACCTGTCCCGGCACCTGCTGCGCCTGGCGGCGGACAACGACCTGCCGGTGCGCCGCGACCTGTTCCGTTACTACTTCAGTGACGCCCACTCGGCCGTGACCGCCGGCCACGATATCCGCACCGCGCTGCTGGCGTTTGGTTGTGATGCGACCCACGGCTACGAGCGCACCCACATCGACAGCCTGGCGGCCTTGAGTCGCCTGCTGGGCGCGTACATCCTCAGCCCGCCGGTGTTCGCCAGCGATGCACAACCGGCCCAGGGTTCACTGGACCGCTTCAGTCATCAGCTGGAACACGAGACGCAGATGGAGAGCGACACGCGGGTGCCGTCCGTGGACAGCCTGGTCGGTCAGAAAACCTGAGGCTGGCAACTGCTGGTAACAAGGGCCCCGGCGCAGTAGCATCGCCGGGATTCCCCAGCCGAGGCTTGTATGCTGATTCCCTACGACGCACTTGAAGTCGACACCCTGACCCGTCTGATTGAAGATTTCGTCACCCGCGACGGCACCGACAATGGCGACGACACGCCCCTGGAAACCCGCGTGCTGCGCGTACGCCAGGCGCTGACCAAAGGCCAGGCACTGATTGTGTTCGACCCCGAAAGCGAGCAATGCCAGTTGATGCTCAAGCACGACGTGCCCAAGCATCTGTTCGACTGAGAGATTTACGGGCTGGTGGCGGCGGGGGTTTCTGCGGCTTGGCGTTCGAGGATTTTCTGATACACCTCGGCGCGGTGCACATTGACCCCCACCGGCGCCTCGACACCAAATTTCACCTGTGAACCGTTCAACTCGATAATGTGCAAGGCGATGTCATCGCCGATGGAAATGGTTTCGCCTACAGCACGGCTGAGTACCAGCATGGCGGTTGTCCTTTGAGAGTGACAGGACCTTGACCATGCGCGATTGCGCGGGAGTACAGCAATGGCTGGCGGCAAAATCAGGCCAGACCTACACCCACCGGTAATTTCCCTGACAGACCGCATTCCAAACTGTGGGAGCTGGCTCCCACATTTGTACCGGTTTGCAACCTGAGACTGCGCTCAGGCCTTGCTCGCCTGCGCCTTGGCCCGCATCTTGTCGGCCATGGTGGTCATTTCGTCATACAGCAACTGCGGATTCTTCTGCTTCAGTGCCCATGCCATCCGCCCCTGTTCGTGGGGCAAGATCATGAATTCGCCTTCCGCCACACGCTGGTAGATGTAGTCGGCAATCTGCGCCGCCGAAATCGGCGAGCTTTCCAGCAATTTGCCGACCTGCGCTTTCATCGCGGGCGTCGGCCCACGGAACGAATCCAACAGGTTGGTCTGGAAAAACGATGGGCACACCACGTGCACACCGACCTCCTGTTGCTTGAGCTCCACCAACAGGCTTTCCGACAAGGCCACCACACCGGCCTTGGCCACGTTGTAGTTGCTCATGGCCGGCCCTTGCATCAGCGCGGCCATCGAGGCGATGTTGATGATGCGGCCCTTGCTCTTTTCCAGCAGCGGCAGGAACGCCTTGCAGCCCTTGACCACGCCCATCAGGTTGATCGCGATCTGCCAGTCCCAATCCTCCAGGGACAGTTCGGCGAAGAAACCGCCCGAGGCCACGCCGGCATTGTTGACGATCACGTCAATGCCACCGAGCTTCACTTCGCAGGCCTGGGCAAACGCGGTGAGCTGGCTGTAGTCGCGCACGTCGCAACGCTGGACGAAGCCATCGCCACCCGCCTCGCGCACGAGCTTGAGGGTTTCTTGCAGGCCCGGCTCACTGACGTCCGACAAGGCCAACTGCCAACCCTCGCGGGCCCAGCGCAGAGCGATTTCGCGACCCAGGCCGGACCCGGCGCCAGTGATCATCATGCGATTTTGCATAGGAAGTTGCCTTGTGGTTCACGGAAGAAGTGATCGGCAGTGTAGCGAAGGTTTTTCCCACACCCACGCCCCATAAAGTTGCTGAATGCCCCAGGCAAACCCGCGACCGGGTCGGAGCGCCGGACAATGCACAAGTTCCATTTTTTTCAACTAAGCGCACGCATTAAAAGAAATAAGCAAGTTTGCGAAAAGCTTTAAAAAAACTTGGAATTTTCTGTGAGCTGGCACAGTCGGAGTTATTAAGGCGCCTGTCATTAAAGTGGCAGGCCTACCGATAAATAACCGGTCTTTGCAGAAGGCCTATAAGGAAGAAAACCATGAGCCTCATTCTGATCATTATCCTGATCCTCCTGCTGGTCGGTGGCCTGCCGGTCTTCCCGCACTCCCGTAATTGGGGTTATGGCCCGTCGGGTATCCTCGGTGTGGTGTTGGTCGTACTGTTGGTGTTGTTGCTGCTCGGCCGGATATAAACGGCAGGCAAAAAAAGAGGCCCTCTAGAGGGCCTCTTTTTTATGCTCGGTTAGTTAGTCCGGCTTACCATCTACAACGCCAGCGGTGTTATCCAGCAGGCTCTTGGTCGCGGTCTGCAGGAACGACTCAAGCTTCTGCTTCAGTGCGGCCTCGTCCGGCGATTCAGGAATGACTTTACCGCTTGGGTTGGCACCCAGTTCGAATTCCCACAACTTCGGTGGCATTTCCTTAGGCAATACCAACACGCGGTCTGCGGTGACCAAGGCCACGGTCTGATCGCTGCCCGAAGGCTTGATCACGCCAAAGCCCTTGTCGCCTTCCGGCAGGTTCAGCAAGTCACGACCCCAGCACTGGTGCAGGGTATCGCCACCGAGGCGGCCCATGATGGTCGGCACGATGTCGATCTGGGTGCCCACGGTATGGTCACGCTCGCCGAACTTCTCCTGCACGCCCGGTGCGATCATCAGCATCGGTACGTTGAAGCGGCCCAGGTCCATCTCGGTGATCTGCTGTTCGTTGCCAAAGCCGTGGTCGCCCACGATAACGAACAGGGTTTCCTTGAAGTACGGCTCCTTGCGGGCCTTTTCAAAGAACTGGCCCAGGGCCCAGTCGGAGTAGCGCATGGCCGTCAAATGCTCGTTGAGGCTGCCACGGTCGGTGACTTTCTCCACCGGCAATGGCGTCGGCAACGCGTACGGCGTGTGGTTGGACAGGGTTTGCAGCAGCGCGTAGAACGGCTTGCCGCCTTCGCGCGCTTTCAACTCTTCCAGGCCACGGTTGAACATGTCCTGGTCGGACACGCCCCACGTCGGGTCGGAGAACACCGGGTTGACGAAGTCGTTGCGCCCGATGAAGTTGGTCATGCCCTGGTTGCTGAAGAAGCCCGACTGGTTGTCCCAGGCGAAGTCGCCGTTGTAGACATACACGTCGTCAAACTTGCGCGCGCTGAGCAGCTGCGGCAGGCCCGACAGCTTGTGGCTGCCTTCCGGGGTCTGCATCAGGTATTCGAAGCCCGGCAGGTTCGGGAAGCACGCCATAGTGGCAAACATACCCTGGTGGGTGTGGGTGCCGTTGGAGAAGAAGCGGTCGAACAGCAGGCCTTCCTTGGACAGTTTGTCGAAGTACGGCGTGATATTGCCCGGGCGATCCAGCGCGCCCACCGAGTGACCGGCGAAGCTTTCCATCAGGATCACGACCACGTTCTTGATCGGCAGCGTCTTCTCGGCCGGTGGCAGATAGTCACGGCGCACGGCGGCAGTGTCGGTGTCCACCAGCTTTTCCTGCGGCAGCACCAGCATGTCGCGCACGGTCTGGGTGGCCAGCGACTGGTCCAGGGTGGCTTTCCAGATGTTCGAACGGTCTTCGGAGAAGCGCGACTTGGCCGCCGCGATCAACGACAACGTGCCATTAAGGCCCAGTTGGTTGGCGAAGTTGGAGTCGGTGGTGTACACGTCCCCCCAACGCAGCGGCGGGCCCTGGCGCAGGGTGCCACGGGCGGCGACCACGGCGATCAACAGGCAGACCACAAACACCGCGATGCGCGAATACCACGGCGCCACCTGGCGGGTGCTGATGGTACCCCCGCTGAACGGGCCACGCGGGCGCGTCGCACGGTCGGCGCCTTTGAACGCCATGCTCAGGATCAGCGTGCCCACGGCCCAGGCCAGCAGGTAGCGCACCACCGGGAAACCGTACCAGAGCATGCTCATCACGGTTTTCGGGTCTTCCTTCACATACTGGAAGACCAGGCCGTTGAGGCGCTGGTGGAACTCGCGGTAGAAGTCCATTTCCATCAGGCCGAGGAACAGCGCGATGCTGGACGCAACGGTCAGCCAGACACGGAAGAACCCGCGCGCCGCCATGGCCCGTACGCTGAACAGTGCCAGCAGCAGCGGGATCAGCAGGTAGACCACCAGGCGAATGTCCAGGCGCAAGCCGTTGCCGAACGCTTCCAGGAAGGTCGAGGCCGGCGTGTCGAGGATCATTTCACGGTTGTAGACCAGCAGCGCCAGGCGCAGCAGGGAGAACATCACCATCATGACCAGTGCGCAAAGCAGCGTGTACGCCAGATGGGATTTGACGGTCGGTTGCAGCAGGCGATTTGAAGCTCGCTGCTGATTCAGGGCGTCCGGGTTTGCCATGTCGTTTTAGGACCCATTGGAAGTTTAAGTTGCGAAATATTGCAGCGGCATCCTGCCCACGCCCAAGCGTGTAGGAACAGGGGGTCAGCGCGTTGGCGCAAATGGTGCCCGAGGAATGCCATCAGCGCTATTGATTACTGAGGAAAAAACCTTCTTTGTGGTGGTTTTCTCGGCCCGAGACAGAGCCTTCTTACGCGAAAGTGAAGCGAGGGAATTGTCCGAGATGATGTGTGAAAATTCCGTGTAGCGAATATTTCGACACACAAATTTTAGGGGCGGATAGAAACGAGTGTGGGAACCGGCATGTGTGGGAGCAGGGCTTATGTGGGAGCTGGCTTGCCTGCGATGCGGGCACCTCGGTCTTTCAGTTACACCGAGGTGATGCTATCGCAGGCAAGCCAGCTCCCACACAATCCCGCTCCCACACTGATTGTGCTTAGATCAGATTTGGCGAGCGGTTCAGATCCGCACGTTGCCCCGTGGCCCGGCAATCGCCCAGATGATCAAGCCCAGCACCGGCAACAACAGGATCAGCAAAATCCACAGCACTTTGGCGCCCGTGCTTGCGCCGCTTTTGAACACGTTGATGATCGCCCAGATGTCCAACGCGAGGATGATCAGCCCGATCAAGCCATTAAAAGTGGAACCCATGGTGTCGCTCCTAAGTGAGGGCATGCACTTGTAGGATAGTCAGCCCTGACGGGGGTTCCGTTTTATTTCACACGTGTAGGGCGATTCGCAGCGCTTCCAGCGAAGGTTCGGCCTTGATACCGACTTCGGCACACAACTCCAGTACGCGTGGCAGGTCCTTGCCGTAGACCAGCACTGTTTGAATCTCGTCATCGAGCAACTGGCTGAAGTTGAGCAGCGTGTAGCCACCGTCTTCTGGGCTGAGGGCGCTCATCTGGATCTGGATGCGGCTCAACGCCGTGAGGTTTTCGGTCTTGGCCAGTTGCTTGGGCTTGAGGTTGAACACCACGCCGGGGCCGAACGAGGCGACGATCTGCGCAAACAGCTCGCCGTAGGTGTCGGCCTGGAACAGTGCGGTGTCCGGCAGGCTGCCCACGACTATCCATTCACCCAGCGGGATCGGGAAGCTGTCGTCGTAGTTGATATCCGGGTTGGCCGCCAGAAACGCCTCCGGGTCTGCGTAGGCCTGGACCGCTTCGTCGGCGATGCGGGCCACCTCGTCCTCGCTCATGACACTGGCGCTGATTTTGCTGATGAGTTCGACGAGGGCGGTTTTCATGGGGCGATCCTGTGGTGGGCTGGATTTTGAGGGCGCAAAGCCTACACCAGTTTCTGCAACTTCGCCGCCGTATCCACTGCGCCCATGGTCTGTGCCGCCGCCAGTGCAGTTGCACCCTGGGCATCAGCGGCCTTGGGGTTGGCCCCCTGGCCGAGCAGGTAGTCAAGCAGCTCCACGCGGTTGAACATCGCCGCCATCATCAATGCGGTGCGGCCATCGGAAGAGGCTGCATCCACCGGCGCGCCGCCTTCGATCAGGGCCTTGACCACGTCCAGGTTGCCTTTGAACGCAGCGCCGGCAATCGGCAGCTGGTTCTTGTCATTGGCGATCAGTGGGTCGGCCTTGAATTCCAGCAGTACTTTTACCGCTTCGGCATGGCCGTGGTAGGCGGCGAGCATCAGCAGGGTGTCGCCGTTATGGTTGCGAAAATTCGCAGGCAAGCCTTTGGCCAGCAGTGCGGCGAGCATAGCGGCGTCGCCCCGGCGCGCAACGTCAAAGACCTGCTCGGCAAATTCGGCGGCTTCGTCTTCGGTCATTTGTTTGGGTTGGTCTGACATGTGGGGGCTCCCTGGCGATGGCTATATAGGCGCCTAGTGTCGCGATGGAGTTCCCCACTGTCATGGCTTTTTTGCCAAAAGCGGCCATAGGCAGAATCAATGGCGCGACATTAATAACGGAACTGGCCGCCCTGGATCTGCGCCAATAACTGCCCCGTTACCGGCACGTAGCAGTCCGAGCCCGGCAACCAGGCGTAGACCGGGTCGTTACCCGCCTTCTCCGGGTCGAACGCCTCCTCCTTGAGCTTGACCTTCTGGTACTTGAAGGTGCCCGTGGTCTCCATCTTCACCTTGATCCGCAGGAACAACGGCACCGCATAGGGCGGCAACTGGCCATGGGCGAACTGCAACAGTTCACGCATGTCCAGCGACGCCAGGGACTCGCTCGGGGTGATCGCGACCATGCCCGCACGGCCGTTGGTGTTTTCGATTTCCACACCGTAGGCCACCACTTCGGCGATCTGCGGGTGTTGCAACAGGATGTTCTCGACCTCGGTGGTGGAGACGTTCTCACCCTTCCAGCGATAGGTGTCCCCCAGGCGATCGACGAATTGCGCATGACCAAAGCCGATGCTGCGCAACAAGTCGCCGGTATTGAAGTAACGGTCACCCTTTTCGAACACGTCGGTGAGGATCACCTTGCGGTTCTTTTCCGGGTCGGTGTAGCCGTCGAACGGGGATTTTTCATCGATTCGCGCCAGCAACAGGCCCTGCCCGCCCGTCTGCACCTTGCGCATGAAGCCATCGCTGCCACGGATCGGCTCGCCGTTGTCGTGGGCGTAGTCCACCAGCGCCCAGTGTTGCAGGCAAAAGCCGATGGTGTTGTCGAAATTCAGCACGTTAGTGAAGCCGATATTGCCGTCGCTGGCGGCATACAACTCGCAGATATGGTCAACGCCATAGCGCTGCTTGAACTGCGCCCAGACCCCGGGGCGCAGGCCATTGCCGACCATCTTGGTCACGCGGTTGTCACGGTCGCTGGCGCTGGGCGGCTGGTCGAGCAGGTAACGGCACAACTCGCCGACATACCCCAGGGTGGTCGCGTTGAACTTGCGCGCATCGTCCCAGAACTGGCTGGCGCTGAACTTGCGCCGGATGGCAAACCCCGACGCGCCGACAATCGCCGAGCCCCAGCACACACACAGGCCGGTGGCGTGATACAGCGGCAAGGTGCAATAGAGGACGTCGTCCGGGCCCATGTCCAGGGCGATGCTGCCGAAGCTGACGGCGGTCTTGGTCCAGCGGCCGTGTTTCATGATGCCGGCCTTGGGCAGGCCCGTGGTGCCGGAGGTGTAGATATAGAAGCACGGGTCATTGAAGAAGATCTGCGCGGTGCTGGCCGGGTTTTCCGCCGGGCACTCGGCGCTGGCGGCCATCAGGTCGGTGTAACCCGCCGGCACCTCGCTGGCCTGCTGATCGGCGACAAACCACGTGCGTTCGGCCGGAATCGCCACCTGATCACGTACCGCCTCAAAGGACGCCACCAGCTCCGAGCCCACCACAATCGCCACCGGGTTCACCAGGTTCAGGCTATGCACCAGCGTGCCGTGGGTCTGCGAGGTGTTGACCATGGCGCAGATGCCACCGAGCTTGGCCACGGCCAGTACATTCAGCAGCAACTCGGGGCGGTTCTCGATAAACATCGCCACCACGTCACCCTTGCGCACGCCCTGGGCCTGCAGGAAATGGGCGATACGGTTCGCGCGTCCATTGGCCTCGCGGTAGCTGAGCACGCGGTCAGCGTATAAAAGCGCGGTGCCATCGGGATTGCGCAGGGTGGCCTGCTCGAAGTGCCAGCCCAACCCGCAAGGCTGGGCCGGGTCGGTGACGTTGGCAGCACGCATGCCGCGCACCACCCGTGGCAGGGCGCGAACAATGGCGGGCACCTTACGCAACAGCATGCGCCAGGTGATCATGTCGTTTTGCGGATAGCTCATGGAGGAACGTCCTTTTTCTTATTCTTCGTTATGCCTTGCAGGAAATTACGTCAGCCCTTGTTCACCTGTACACGCGGGATTTGAAAAGTTTTGTATCCCGATGAACAGCCGCAGAAAAAGGGAATTTCGCCGTTCAAGGGCAGTCCTCATAGATATCGGCGCGCCCAACCACCCGGTTGAATAGCGCAAAATGCAGGATGCATGATGGCCATTCATGCAATTTGCACGAAAACAAAAAATCGTGAATTTTATAAGCTACTGATTTATAAGGATTTTTCATAGAAAGGCTAGATGGCACAATCACTGCACCTATCACTCCATGCTTGCCAACTTGAGCCAACGGAGCTGATAGACATGAGCCTGATCCAAGATAAATTCGCTTCAGTATTCTCCAACTACGATGTCACCACCCAGCCTCGCCCGGACGGCGGCATCCTGCTGACCTTGCGCAACAGCGAAGGCAAGCAGGTCAAGCGCTCCATCTCCTACCAACAACTGCACACCGCCGACCAACTGACGTGGGTGATCAGCGCCATTCGCCGCGACCTGGCCGAACAAGCCAGCGACCTGCCACAGATTTCGATGCTGCAAAGCCAGAATCGCTTTGCCTTGCCGACCTACCATTCGGCTTAAACACCCGGCACAAAAAAGGGCCGCAACGCCATTCAGCGTTGCGGCCCTTTTTCATGCGCCTGTCACCAGAGTCCCTGACGCGCCGCTTCGTTCATCGCCTGTACGCGGTTGGTCACTTCCAACTTGCCGTAGATGTTGCGCAGGTGGAATTTCACCGTGGCCTCGGACGTCTCGCGAATCTGGCTGATCTCCCAGACGGTCTTGCCGTTCGACGCCCACCGCAGGATCTCCAGCTCCGTCGGCGTCAGGGACTTGCCCGCCAAGCTCAGGCGTCTTCTGATAGCGTTGGGCAGGGTATACAGCGGCGGGTACAGCTCCTCTGCGCCTCTCATTACATCTCTCCTTTATCGGCGGATGCTTCACCACCTTCGGACTTCTCCGATTGACAGGTGATATAAACGTGGGTGCCAGGAAGAGTTGCATAACGAATGGTATTAAGGCGTATGGCCCGCAATAAACAGCTGAGCCCTACAACCGAATAAGGTTCTTCCCACGACAACTTCCAACTCGCCGGGGTTGAACATTCAAGAACTTGTGCTTAATCGTCCAAGCCTGGGAAACGACGGACAATTTCGTCACCTGTAAGAACGGCCTCGCCTGCAACCGTATTAAACAAGTGCAGTGTCACGAAGTGCGGGTTCTCACCGATATCGGTCCAATGGGGCAAGCCCGCCGGAATCAGCAACACGTCGTTTTTCTCACAACGTACGGCGTACACATAGTCCCCCACATGCAAGGCAATCAGTCCCTGCCCGGCGATGAAGAAACGCGCATGGTCCTCGCGGTAGTGGCGCTCGCTGAGCAATTGCGCGCGCACCTGGTCTTTTTGCGGATCAGCGCTCGTGACGCTGAACACCTCGACATTGCCGTAACCCAAGGTAGCAATCTGCTGCTGGTACGCGGCGATCATGACAGCATCGCTGGCGCCTTTCTCGATCGGGCACGGCTGCCAGCGCTGGAAACGCACGCCATGCTCCGCCAGGGTCGCGACGATGTCGTCGAGATGGGTCAGGACCTTGTTCGGGGTGTCCGGTGTGGCCACGTGGTAGACAGCGACATAACTCATTGCACGGTTCCTCTGTTGGGCTCTTGCAATCGAAGGCCAATGATAATGGCGGCGGCCAGCGCCGCGAGGCTGGCGATACTGAAAGTCAGGGTCGGCCCCAACAGGTTCCAGCTGTAACCGGCATACAGCGCACCCAGCGCCCCGCCGGTGCCGGCCAGCGCGGCGTACAACGCCTGGCCCTGGCCCTGTTGTCTGTCGCCGAAACTGCGTTGCACAAAGGCAATCGCCGCCGCATGGAAACTGCCAAAGGTGGCGGCGTGCAGCACCTGCGCCAACAGCAGCACCCAGAAAAATTCGGCAAACGAACCCAGCAACAACCAACGCACCGCCGCCAAAAGGAAGCTGGCCAGCAGCACCCGGCGTATCGAAAAGCGCGTGAGGATGCGGCTCATGCCCAAAAACATCAGCACTTCCGCCACCACCCCCAGCGCCCACAACAGGCCGATCAGGCCACGACTGTAGCCCAGGTGCTCAAGGTGCAAGGTAAGAAAGGTGTAATACGGGCCGTGGCTCATTTGCATCAGCGCCACGCAGGCATAAAACGCCAGTACGCCGGGGCTGCGCAGTTGCTTGAGAAAGCCGTCGCCCGCCAGGCGGTTGCCGTGGCTGGCCGGCTGCGCATTCGGTACCCACAGGCTGGCGCCGATGATGCCGGCCATGATCACCACGACCACCACCGGGTAGATATCCAGGCTCAGCCAGTCGAACAGGCGCCCCATGATCACCACGGTGAGGATAAAGCCAATGGAGCCCCACAGGCGGATCTGGCTGTAGCGCGAGGTCTGTTTTTGCAGGTGCGCCAGGGTGATCACTTCAAACTGCGGCAGCACCGCGTGCCAGAAGAACGCGTGCAGGGCCATCACCAGGGCCAGCCAGGCGTAGGTCTGGCTGACGAAGATCAGCGAGAAGCTCGCCAAGGTACACACCGCGCCAAAGCGCACGATGGCCAGGCGCCGCCCGGTGTAATCCCCCAGCCAGCCCCACAGGTTGGGCGCCACGCAGCGCATCAGCATGGGGATGGCCACCAGTTCGCCAATGCGCGCACTGGAAAAGCCCAGGTGATCGAAGTACAGGGCCAGGAACGGCGCCGTCGCCCCGAGCAGGGCGAAGTAGAAGAGGTAGAAGCTGGAGAGGCGCCAGTAGGGAAGCGTCATGTGGGTTGGGGCTGCTGCGCAGCCCAGCGGGAGCAAGCTCCCTCGCCACAGCAAGCTCCCTGGCTACAGGTCACAGCTGGCCCAGCACCGGGGTGGTTACACGAACGTCGGCGTTTTGCCCACGGTTGCGCAGCAGGTGGTCCATCAGCACGATGGCCATCATCGCCTCGGCAATCGGCGTGGCACGGATGCCGACGCACGGGTCATGGCGGCCTTTGGTGATCACGTCCACCGGGTTGCCATGCACATCGATCGAGCGGCCCGGCGTGGTGATGCTCGACGTGGCCTTGAGCGCCAGGTGCGCCACGATCGGCTGGCCGGAGGAAATGCCACCAAGGATGCCGCCCGCATTGTTGCTGAGGAAACCTTCTGGCGTCAGCTCATCGCGATGCTCGGTGCCGCGCTGGGATACGCACGCAAAACCGGCGCCGATTTCCACGCCCTTCACTGCGTTGATGCTCATCAGCGCATGGGCCAGCTCGGCGTCCAGGCGGTCGAAGATCGGCTCGCCCAGGCCCGGCTTCACGCCCTCGGCCACCACGGTGATCTTCGCACCGACGGAATCCTGGTCGCGGCGCAACTGGTCCATGTAGGCTTCCAGCTCCGGCACTTTGTCCGGGTCGGGGCTGAAGAAGGCGTTGTCTTCCACGCTGTCCCAGGTCTTGAACGGGATCTCGATCGGCCCCAGCTGGCTCATGTAGCCACGGATCACGATGCCCTGGGTGGCCAGGTATTTCTTCGCAATGGCACCCGCGGCCACGCGCATCGCGGTTTCACGGGCCGAGCTACGGCCGCCGCCCCGGTAGTCGCGTTCACCGTATTTGTGGTGGTAGGTGTAGTCGGCGTGGGCCGGGCGGAACAGGTCCTTGATCGCCGAGTAGTCCTTGGACTTCTGGTCGGTGTTGCGGATCAACAGGCCGATGGCGCACCCGGTGGTGCGGCCTTCGAACACGCCGGAGAGGATCTCGACTTCGTCGGGCTCCTGGCGCTGGGTAGTGTGGCGGCTGGTGCCGGGCTTGCGGCGGTCGAGGTCACGCTGCAGGTCTTCCAGGGACAGCTCGAGGCCGGGCGGGCAGCCGTCGACAATGGCGACCAACGCCGGGCCATGGCTTTCGCCCGCGGTGGTGACAGTGAACAGCTTGCCGAAGGTATTGCCGGACATGCAGGGCGCTCCGTGAAATCAGTTGTAATCACTCAGGGGTGATAACCAAGCGCGCCAGTATACGCGGGCCAACCGACTAGTTCATCCTCGAAACCTTCCGGGTAGACATTGGTCGAACCGGCACCTCCCTGATGATGGCGCGATGATGCTTCGAGTTCTACTGCTGGCCCTCACCCTGTTTACCGCCGTGGCCCACGCCGCCTCCCCCGTGGTGCTGCAACGACCCATCAGCCTGGACACCGGCAGCGGCGAGCTGTTTGGCTCACTGCTGCTGCCCCAATCCGACAAGCCGGTGCCGGTGGTGCTGATCATCGCCGGTTCCGGCCCCACCGACCGCAACGGCAACAGCGCCGACGGCGCCCGCAACGACAGCCTCAAGCGCCTGGCCTGGGTACTGGCCCGGCACAACATCGCCAGCGTGCGCTACGACAAGCGCGGCGTCGCCGCCAGCCTGGCGGCCACGCCGGACGAACGTAACCTGACACTCGACGCCTACGTGTCCGACGCCGTGGCCTGGGGCAAACGGCTCAAGGCCGACAAGCGCCTGGGCCCGCTGGTGGTGCTCGGCCACAGCGAAGGCGCGCTGGTGGCGGCCCTCGCCGCGCCGCAACTGCAACCGGCGGGCGTGATTTCCCTGTCCGGCAGCGCACGTCCGGTGGATCAAGTGATCCGCCAGCAACTGGCGGATCACCTGCCCCCTGCCCTGTTGCTGCGCAGCAATCAGATCCTGGATAGCTTGAAGGCCGGACAGGTGGATGCGGACGTGCCTGGCCCGCTGCTGGGTATTTTCCGACCGAGCGTGCAGCCCTATCTGATCAGCCTGTTTCGCGCTGATCCGTCGGCGGCCTTCGCCAAATTGAACATGCCGGCGCTGATCATCCAGGGCACCAACGATATCCAGGTCGGCATCGGCGATGCCCAGCAGTTGAAAAAGGCCAAGCCCGATGCACAACTAGCGCTGATTGAGGGCATGAATCACGTGATGCGCATCGTGCCCAAGGATGTGCAGCAACAATTGGCCTCCTACAACGACCCGCAATTGCCCCTCGCGGCCGAGTTGGGCAGCCGTGTGGTGCGCTTTATCGACGGACTTCAACCCCGTTAAGCGACAATTTGTCTCTAGTCCTACAGAAAACGGCCGATAAGCCCAGTGTCGCAGCAAAAAAGCTGTCGGCTAGCTGGGCTTGGACAGGATCGCGCCGCATGACAACCACAGAAGCAACACCGGAACCCACCGCCGACACCCCGGCTGATAAAACCGAGGCCGTCGACGCGGCGCCCCTGCCGTGGGCGGATGTCCAGCCCGAGCATTTCAAGATGCTGCGCCTGGCGCCCCTGGCCACCGACCGCGCCACCGGTGTGCGACCGCTGCGGTTCGTGCAATTCGGCTATGCCGAGCGCAATGACAGCCACCACAGCCTGCTGCGCATGGTCATCCAGTTGCCAGGGCAGCGGGTGCGGCGCGAACAGAATCACTTGGACGTGTGGGTCGATCACGATAAACACCGCGTGCATTTCGGCCCGGGCAACAGCCTGGAAATCGAACCGGCCAACCGCGGTATCGGGCGCTTCCTCGTGGCCCAAGGGGCGGCGTGGGCGAAGAAAAAGTGGGCCAGCTACCGCATCGACGGCGTCGACCTGTCCAACAAGGACGCACTGAACGAAGCCACGCGCCTGCGCCGCGATCACTTCTTGCGGGTCCACGGCTTTGATGTGGCCTACGCCGATGTGCAGCACCTCAAGGGTAACGTGCAGCCGGGCAAGGTCGGGGATGTGCTGGAAAACTGGAACACCGAGAAGGTGCAGTTTGTCGAGATCCTGGAAGCCGCGCAGATGCTGCAACAGGCCGAGCAGAACCTGGCGGAACAGGAAGTGAAGCTGCGCAAGGAAGAGGAAAAGGTCACCAAGTTCAAGCGTGAGGACAGCGGGCTGCGCTTTACCATTACCTGCCTGGTGGCGTTTACGGTGTTTCAGGCGGGGTTGTTGATCTGGATTGCCACACACCGCTGACAGCGGGGTGAAATGCAATCAACCTGTGGGAGCTGGCTTGTGTGGGAGCTGGCTTGCCTGCGATGCAGGCGCCTCGGTCTGTCAGTTAAATCGAGGTGATGCCATCGCAGGCAAGCCAGCTCCCACAAAAACCTGCTACCACACCGAGCGTGTTAAACCTTGGCGGCAAATGCGGCCTGATGCTGGCGGCACTGCTCCGCCGTCAACATGAACACCCCATGCCCGCCACGCTGGAAGTCCAGCCAGGCAAAGTCTACCTCTGGGTACAACGCCTCGACATGCACCTGGCTGTTGCCCACCTCAACGATCAGCAAGCCCTTCTCGGTCAGATGGTCCGCCGCCTCGGCCAGCATGCGCCGTACCAGGTTCAAGCCATCATCGCCACAGGCCAGGCCCAGCTCGGGTTCGTGCTGGTATTCGTCCGGCATGTCGGCGAAATCTTCGGCATCCACATACGGCGGGTTGGACACGATCAAGTCGAAGCGCTGGCCCGGCAGGCCGTCGAAGCCATCGCCCTGCACGGTGTAGACACGCTCATCGACACCATGGCGCTCGATGTTCTGGTTCGCCACTTCCAACGCTTCAAAGGACAGGTCGCCCAGCACCACTTCGGCGTCCGGGAACTCGTAGGCGCAGGCGATACCGATGCAACCCGAACCGGTGCACAGGTCAAGAATGCGCGCCGGCGGCTGGGCCAGCCAAGGTTCGAAGCGGTTTTCGATCAGCTCGCCAATCGGTGAGCGCGGGATCAACACGCGCTCATCCACGATAAACGACATGCCGCAGAACCACGCTTCTTTCAACAGGTAGGCGGTAGGCACACGCTCGTGGATGCGCCGATGCAGCAAGCGCTGAACGTGGGAGATTTCCTCTTCTTCCAGGTTGCAGTCCAGGTAGCTATCAGCAATTT
Organism: Pseudomonas sp. CBZ-4; assembly: GCF_000346755.1. GTDB lineage: Bacteria > Pseudomonadota > Gammaproteobacteria > Pseudomonadales > Pseudomonadaceae > Aquipseudomonas. The sequence continues at coordinate 29,756 of NZ_ANNV01000076.1, forward strand.
CCCACGGCAGGTGCAAGGCACCGAGCACCAATTGGCGGGCTTCATCCCAGGCATTGTCGGTACCATGGCCAAAAAACAGGTCTTCCCCATGGAAACGGCTGACAGCCCAACGGATGTGGTCGCGCAAGGTGCGCAGGCGGGAAGTGATCACGGGGGCAGACTCCTGAAAAAACGACCGGCGATTCTAACAGCCTTCGCCTGTACCGACGATGTACGAAACTTCGTCGCCATCCGTCGGATTTCATCCAAATTGCCAGCATTCGGTTAAACACGGCACCCACTTGACAAGGCTGCACGTCAACAACGGCGTACCTTACGATAGTAGCGATTCACAGAACCGCTCAGCCAGTGGACAATGTCGCAAAAGCCCCCCTCACAGGAGCCCCAGAATGTCCGTTCCAAAGACGATGTTTCAACTCAGCGGTCGCGGTTACGCAGCAGCCAACCTCAGCCATGCGACCCTCGTGATCATCGACGCCCAGAAGGAATACCTCAGCGGTCCACTCGCCCTCTCGGGCATGGACGCGGCGGTAGACAACATCAAGCAGTTGGTTGCAGCGGCGCGCAATGCCGGGCGCCCGATCGTCCACGTACGCCACCTGGGCACCGTCGGCGGCCTGTTCGACCCGCAAGGCGAGCGCGGTGAGTTCATTTCCGGCCTTGAGCCAAGCGGTGACGAAACCATCATCGGCAAGCTGCTGCCCAGCGCCTTCCACGGCACCGGCCTGGAAAAACACCTGCAAGACCTGGGCTCCCTGGACCTGATCGTGGCCGGTTTCATGAGCCACTCCAGCGTCAGCACCACGGTGCGTGCGGCCAAGAACCTGGGCTTTCGCTGCACCCTGGTGGAAGACGCCTGCGCCACGCGCGACCTGCCTTACAAAGGCGGCATCCTCAGCGCCGAGCACGTGCAGCAAACTGAAATGGCCATCATGGCCGACAACTTCGCCACCCTCGCCTTGACCAAAGATCTGATCTGATCGTACCGCGGATGGGCGGCGTGTTTACGGCCCCGCTCATCCCCAATGCCGTCTCATTTGGCGCATTTCCCCCTCCCCCCGGAACAACCCGTGTATCTTCCGGTCGAAGGGCCGATACCCTGGAGGAAAGGTCGGGATGAAGATATCCGATGGTTTTGATGCTCGTCGCTTGCGCCCCAAGGGCCCGAGCAATTGGCGTCTGCGCCTGGTAGCCGGCTTTGCCGCGCTGCTGGCAATAGTAGGTCTGCTGCTGGCGGGTGCTGGTGGCGCTGGTTTGTCTGGTCATTCACCAGCCCTTGGCGAGCTGAATGCCAGCCCTGGCGGTTCGGCAATCCTGCTGGTGAGCGGGTTGCTGGTGCTGTGGCTGGGCGTGTGGTTATGGCGTCGTAGCCGTAGGAAGATGCGCCAGCCGTTGTCACTCAATATCGCTTCCCACCTGATGAAAAAGCACGACTGATGGCGCTTGAATAGCGTTTCCTGCGCCCCGGCCGCCGCGATTTAGGTAAACTGCCCGCCCTTCGCGGAGGCTGATATGCAAGACGACGATTTTTCCCTGTTCAAAAACGAGCTGCGCGGCGTCAAGCCGATCAAGCACGACCGCGCCGATACCGGCAAACCCAAGGCCGACCGCGCGCAGATCGCCAAGCTGCGCCAGGCCGCGACCGTGCGCACCGACGCCACTACCGTGGATGGCCTGTCGGACCAGTTCGTGATCGACGTCGGCCCCGAAGACGAACTGATGTGGGCCCGCGACGGCGTGCAGGAAAGCCAGATGCGCAAGCTCAAGGTCGGCCAGATCCCCTTCGAAGGCAGCCTCGACCTGCACGGCATGAGCGTGGAAAAAGCCCGCGAAACCCTGTGGGCCTTCCTCGCCGAAGCGACCAAATTCGAAATCCGCTGCGTGCGCGTCACCCACGGCAAGGCAGTCCGCCTGGACGGCAAGCGCCCGATGATCAAAAGCCACGTCAACACCTGGCTGCGCCAGCATGCACAAGTGCTCGGCTTTACCTCCTGCCAGGCCCGCCACGGCGGCGCGGGGGCGGTGTATGTGATGCTCAAGCGCACCATGATGGAAGGGCGTGACGAGTAACAAGTAGCCTCTTCAGGCTTGCAGCGATGTGTCCGCCACCGTAACCTTGCGCTTTGCGAAAATCCCACAGGTAGTTTCATGTCCCTGGAACAGAATTACACCGCGATCCTCGGCCAACTCGGCGAGGACGTTTCCCGCGAGGGTCTGCTGGACACGCCAAAGCGTGCCGCCAAGGCGATGCAGTACCTCTGCCGCGGTTATGAGCAGACCCTGGAAGAAGTCACCAACGGTGCCTTGTTCAGCTCTGACAACAGCGAAATGGTGCTGGTCAAGGACATCGAGTTGTACTCGTTGTGCGAACACCACCTGCTGCCGTTTATCGGCAAGGCCCATGTTGCATATATCCCAAGCGGCAAAGTGCTGGGCCTGTCGAAGGTCGCGCGGATTGTCGATATGTACGCGCGCCGCCTGCAGATCCAGGAAAACCTCAGCCGCCAGATCGCCGATGCCGTGATGCAGGTGACCGGCGCCCTGGGCGTGGCCGTGGTGATCGAGGCCAAGCACATGTGCATGATGATGCGCGGTGTGGAAAAACAGAATTCGTCGATGATCACTTCGGTGATGCTGGGTGAGTTCCGCGAAAACGCGGCAACCCGCAGCGAATTCCTCAGCCTGATCAAGTAACCGGCTGCGCAGGAAAAAACCGGCGTTCATCGCCGGTTTTTTTTCGTCCGCGAAAATCAAGTAAGATGCGCCCCCTCAGTCATGGGCAAGAGGTTTCAGCCATGTTCGTCAAAGCACTTCGTGTCGGCCTCGGCCAAATCATCATCGCCGGCGATTTCCTGACGCGCCCGCGTAAAAAGCAGCGTTCAGCCGAGCAGCAGGCTCAGGTCAACGCCGCGGCCAAGGACCTGACCTTGTATCAGTTCCACGCCTGCCCGTTCTGCGTGAAGACTCGTCGCACCCTGCACCGCCTGAATGTGCCGGTGGCGTTGAAGGACGCGAAGAACAACGCGCAAGATCGCCAGACCCTGCTGGAGCAAGGCGGCAAGATCAAGGTGCCGTGCCTGCGCATTGAAGAGAATGGCCAGGTCACCTGGATGTATGACTCCAAGGTGATCATTGATTACCTGGACAAGCGGTTTGCTGCGATCTGACAGATACAAGGATGCCTCCCCTGTGGGAGTTGGCTTGTGTGGGAGCTGGCTTGCCTGCGATGAAGGCACCTCGGTTTTTCAGTTAGACCGAGGTGATGCTATCGCAGGCAAGCCAGCTCCCACAGGTGTCTGCAGTGTGGTTAAGGATGGATTGCCAGTTCAAGGTCCAGTAGTGCGGAGCCCAAAGACTTGCCATGGGCATCCAGCGCCAGTGAACGAGTCACGCCGCCACGCAAGATCCCCGGCAGCACAAAGTTCAGCGCCTGCACATTGGGCAACGCGTAGCGCCGCACCGGCGCCGCACCCGGCTCCAGCAACCCGGCAAAGAATTCAGCCACGCGTTCGGCCGTCAGTTGCTCACACAGCAACGGGTAATCCTCCGCGCGATAGGCAATGATCGAGATGTTCGACGTATCGCCCTTGTCCCCGGTGCGGGAATGGGCCAGCGTGTGCAACTTCATGCTTCGATCCTCGGGTTGACCGCATCTCGCGGCAGCAGCAACGACGCCACCGCCACCACCTGCCGCACACTTTTGCTCGCGCCGCCGCCGCCAGACGGGCCGTTGGTGTAGAGCGTTTCTACTTCATTGCCAACCCGCACCGCCTCAGTGCGATCCTCGCAGCGAGCCGCTACACGCAGGCGCACTTCCCAGGGCTCGACCGTGCTGCGCGGGCCGTGGAGCGCGTCCATGCCGATCAGTTCGGCGCGCACGTCCTGCATCTTCACGCCCATCAACTCCAGGCGTTTGAGGACGACAGCCCTAGCCAGCTCTGCCCGTGCGACAGCCCCCGGCCCGCCGTAGGACATTTGCCCTTCGCCAATCCAACCGTCCAGATAGCCAACACTGACTTTCAACCGCTCGGGCCGCGCGCGACCGCCAGCCCCTTGAGCGCGCACGCGATCAACCGCCTCTTCAACAAAGCCCACCTGGGAAAAGTCCGCCGTGACATCCGGCGTGAGGTACGCCGCGGGGTCATGCACTTCGTAGATCAATTGCTCAGTGCAGGTGGCGCGGCTGACCCGCCCACCCGAGCCGACAACCTTGGTGATCAAGGCTTCACCGTCGGCATCGATTTCAGCCAAGGGGAAACCCAGGCGCGCGAGGTCATCCACGTCCTTGAAGCCGGGATCGGCGAAATAGCCGCCGCTGACTTGCCCGGCACATTCCAGCAAATGCCCGACCAGCGTACCGCGCCCGAGGCGCTGCCAATCGTCCGCCGCCCAGCCGAATTCAAACATCTGTGGCGCGAGGAACAACGAAGGGTCGGCCACCCGCCCGGTGACGATCACATCGGCGTCGGCCCGCAACGCATCCAGGATGCCTTCGACACCCAGGTAGGCATTCGCCGAGATCAGCCGCTCGCCCAGGGACCCGACGGTCTGGCCGTTATCCAGCAGAAAATCGGCGTGCAACACGTCCAGCACATCGTCGCCAACGACGGCGACCACCTTGAGATCAAGGCCCAGTTCGCTGGCAATACGCCGCACTTCAACCGCCGCCGCCACGGGGTTGGCCGCGCCCATATTGGTGATCACCCGCAGGCGACGCCCAGTCTTATCGCCTACGAACGGCAACACGCGGCGCATGCGCTCACTCAACAGCGGGTCGTAACCGCCTGCGGGATCACTGATCCGCGCCTGTTGCGCGAGGGCAATGGTGCGTTCAGCCAGGCATTCGAACACCAGGTAATCCAGCTCGCCACGCTCGGCCAATTCGACGGCAGGTTCGATACGGTCGCCGGAATAGCCGGCGCCAGAACCGATGCGCAAGGTTTTCATCTCAAATCACTCCCAGGAGCAACGCGGTCAGGGTCATCAACACCGACGCGGCAAACAGAAAAGGGATGGTGAAGCGCTGGTGATCGGCCAATTCGATCTTGCACAGGCCCACCAACAGGAAGGTCGCGGGGGTCAGCGGGCTGACCGGGAAACCGGTGGTGTGCACACCCAGCAGCGAGGCCTGGGCCACTTGCAGCGGGTCGACGCCCAGGGCCTTGCCGACTTCGGCGATCACCGGCATCACGCCGAAATAGTAGGAATCGGGATCAAACAGCATGCTCAGCGGCATGGAAATAAAGCCCACCACCGCCGGGATCAGCTTGCCGTGGCCGGCCGGAATCTGCGCCACCGCCACTTCGGCAATCGCCTTGAGCATGCCGGTGCCTTGCATGATGCCGGTGAACACCCCGGCGGCGAGCAGGATGCTGGCCATGGTCAGGGCGGTCTTGGCATGCGCATCGATACGGGCGCGCTGGGCGTCGACGTTGGGGTAGTTGATGCACAGCGCCACCACGGTGCCGAGCATAAACATCACCACCGGATCGACCCAGCCGGCAATCATCACCACCATCACCAGCACGGTCAGCACCAGGTTGACCCAGAACAGACGCGGGCGACGCAGCTTGATGTCGTCGTCACTGAGCACCCGTTGCGGCATGGCATCTACCGTGGAACCGGCGCCCAGGCCCAGGCGTTTTTCTTCGCGGCGGCCGAGCCACCAGGCACAGGCGAAGACAAAGATCAGGCCGACGATCTGCACCGGGATTAGCGGCTGGAACAAGTCCGCCACCGGCACATGCAGGGCTGCGGACGAGCGCAGCACCGGACCGGTCCACGGCAGGAAGTTGACCCCGGCCGCCATCGCACACACGCAGGCAAGGATGCGTTTATCAATGCCCAACCGCGTATACAACGGCAGCATCGCCGGCACCGTCACCAGAAAAGTCACGGCACCGGAGCCGTCCAAGTGCACCAGCAGCGCCAGGGTCGCAGTGCCCACGACAATCCGCGTAGGACGCGTGCCGACGGTGCGCAGGATGCGGTCGATGATCGGGTCGAGCATGCCGGCATCGGTCATGATCCCGAAAAACAGGATCGCGAACACAAACATGCCCACCACGGGGGCGACGTTCTTGATACCGGTAATGATGAAGGCACTGGTTTGCAGGCCGAACCCGCCGAGCAGCGCGGCGATGATCGGCAAGGCGATCAGGGCCACCAGTGGCGACAGGCGTTTGCTCATGACGGCAGCGAGCAGGCACAGGATGGTAATGACACCCAGGGTAGCGAGCATGGGTTACTCCAGAGCGGCCTTGTTGGCCGGTTATTGTTTTCCCTGGAGTATTGGAAGCGGGTTAGTCTTTGTAAATTGGAATATTCACTCGCTAGTGTTCGGAAAAACAAAATGAAGCTGCTCTTATGAAAAATAGCATCCAGCACATCCAAGCCTTTCTTGCCGTCGCCCGCACCGGCAGTTTCACCAAGGCCGCCAACGAGTTGCACCTGTCGCCCTCGGCGCTGACCGTGCAGGTGCAACAACTGGAAGACTGGCTTGGCGTCAGCCTGCTCGACCGCAGCCCGCGCCACGTCAGCATCACCGCTGCCGGCCAGGACGCGCGCGGGCCGATGGAAAAACTGCTGCTGGACCTGGACAACATCGTCACCGGCTCCCGCGACCTCGCCGCCCTGCGTCGCGGGGTAGTCACCATCGCCGCCCTGCCCTCGGTGTGCGCCGGCGCCCTGCCCCCGGCGTTGCGCCGCTTTCGCGAGCGCTTTGCCGGGATCGAAGTGCGCCTGCATGACCTGGTGGCCCACCGCATCCATGCCCAGGTGCGTTCCGGCGAAGTGGATTTCGGCATTGGCGTGCGCGCGCGGCTCAGCCATGGCCTGGCGTTTGTGCCGGTACTCAATGACCGGCTGTGTGCGTTTGTGCCGGTGGATCATCCCCTCACCCGCCATCGCCAGTTGAGCCTCGAACAACTGGCGGATCAGCCGATCATCCTCACCGGCCGCGACAGCAGTGTGCGTGAGCAGGTGGATGCGCTGTTCGATGAGACGCGGTTGACGCTGAACGCGGGAATGGAGGCCAACTACATGTCGACGGTGTTGGCGTTGGTGCGCCAGGGGTTGGGGATCAGTGTGTTGCCGGAGTCGGCGGCGGACAGTTTGGAGGGGTTGCAGCGGATCAACATTGATCATCCTGGGGTGAGTCGGGAGATCGGCTTGATTACACGGAGCGGGATGAGCTTGAGCCCCGCAGCACAGCGCTGTTTCGATAGGCTCAGCGAGGAATTATCTGACACAACACCGAGCTAAAATGTGGGAGCGGGCTTGCCCGCGATAGCAGTGTGTCAGGCTATGCATCTGGCACAGACAGACCGCTATCGCAGGCAAGCCAGCTCCCACATTTTGACCGTGTGAATCAGTCCAGCATCGGTACATGCTTGGGATGGCTGGCAACCCGTTCCAACCACGCCTGCACCGCTGGATACGGCGCCAGATCAAACCCACCCTCATGCGCCACATGCGTATAGGCATACAACGCAATATCGGCAATCGAATACTGCTCGCCCACCAGGTACGGCGTGGCCTGCAACTGGCGTTCCATCACCTTCAACGCCTTGTGGCCGCGCTTGTGGCAGGTGTTGTATTCCTCCAGGCGATCTTCCGGCATGTTCAGGTAGAACTGGATAAACCGCGCCACCGCAATATACGGCTCATGGCTGTACTGCTCGAAGAACTGCCACTGCAACACCTGGGTGCGCAGGCGTGGTTCAGTCGGCAAAAACTCGCTGCCATCGGCGAGGAAGTTGAGGATCGCGTTGGATTCCCACAGGCAAGTGCCGTCTTCCAACTCCAGTACCGGGATCTTGCCATTGGGGTTCTTGGCCAGGAACTCGGCGGTCTGGGTGTCACCGTTGAGGATGTCCACGTCGATCCATTGATACGGGATGCCCAGCAGGTTGAGCATCAGTTTGATCTTGTAGCAGTTGCCCGACTTGTAATCGCCATAAACCTTGTACATGGGGCTCCCCTTATGCCGCTTGCGCGTGCTGTGCTTGACGGACCACCGCGGCCAGGCGCTTGAGACCTTCGTCCAGGCGGGCCGGGTCGATATGACTGAAATTGAGGCGCAACGAGCCCAAGTGTTGGTCCGGCTCGGAGAAGAACGGTTCACCAGGCATGAACGCGACGTCCTGCTCCAGCGCTTGCGCCAATAAAGTGCGGGTGTCGAGCGGCTGTTTCAAGGTCAGCCAGAAGAATAATCCGCCTTGGGGCACTTGCCAGTCGGCCAGGTCGGCGAAGTGATGCGCCAGTGCGGCCTGGAAAGCATCGCGGCGTTCGCGGTAGAAACTGCGCAATTCCACCAGGTGATGCTGGTATTTTTCCGTGCCGATCCACTGCATCGCCTGCCATTGGCCGACGCGGTTGGTGTGCAGATCCGCCGACTGCTTGAGCTTGAGCAGGTGCGGGAACAGGTCCGGGCTGGCGATCAGGTAGCCGACGCGCAGGCCCGGCAACAAGGTTTTGGACACGGTGCCGGTGTAGATCCAGCTGGCTTTCTTCAGGCGCCCGACAATGGGTTTGGCGCTGCCGCCATCGAAGGTCAGCTCTCGATAAGGTTCGTCTTCGATCAGGGTCACGCCGAACTCATCGAGCAACGCGGCGACGGCTTCACGCTTGGCCTCGCTGTAGCGCACGGCCGAGGGGTTCTGGAAGGTCGGGATCAGGTAGATGAACGCCGGGCGATGGCGTTGCAGGTTGGCGCGCAGTGCGGCCAGGTCGGGGCCATCGGCCTCCAGCGGCACGGTCAGGCAGTCGGCGCCGAACAGTTGGAAGATCTGCAACGCGGCCAAATAGGTCGGGCCTTCCAGCAAAATCTGCGTGCCTTTGTCGATATACAGCTTGGCCGCCAGGTCCAGGGTTTGCTGCGAGCCGCTGACCACCAGCACCTGGCTGGCCTGGCACGGTATGCCCAGCGCACGGGCCTCGGCGGCGAGCAGTTCACGCAACTGCGGTTCGCCTTCGCTCATGCCGTATTGGCCGATGTTGAGGGGCATATCGTCCCAGTTCAACGCGGGCAGCATGGCCTCGGCCGGTAGGCCACCGGCGAACGACATCACTTCCGGGCGCTGGGCCGCCGCGAGGATTTCACGGATCAGGGAGCTTTTGAGGCGCGTAACACGTTCAGAGAAGGCCATGGGTTCACCGCTAGCGAAGACTGTGGGAAATACGTCAAACTGGTTGACCGAAATTACGACAGCCTGGATGGATACGTCAATATGCTTGACCTTAAAAACCCAGCCGCCCAACAAGAAGCCATGCAAGCGTTCTTCTTCGGCTACCAGGCCTTCACCGCCAAGGCCGACGAAATGCTCGAACGCCGTGGCTTGAGCCGGGTGCACCAGCGCATCGTATTTTTTATCGCGCGTTACCCGACGTTGAGCGTGAAAGAGCTGCTGGAACTGCTCGGAGTAAGCAAGCAGGCGCTGAATATGCCGCTGCGCCAATTGCAGGAAATGCACCTGGTGAACAGCGTCGCGTCCGAGACTGACAAGCGCAAACGCCTGCTGGAGCTGAGCGAAGAAGGCCAGCGTTTCGAACAGTCGTTGCGCCGTGAGCAGGTCAAACTGTTGCAGCGCGCGTTCAGTGATGCCGGCGAACAAGCCGTCGCCGGATGGCTGGCGGTGAATCAGGCACTGAGTGCGGCGAATTAGCCTTCTATCGCCTTCCACAGCATCATTCGAAAACATTATTTGCTTTCTTTGTATACAAAAGCATAATTCGCCTCGTGCGAGTTCCTGACCTATTGGTCAACAAAACCCGCCAGTACCTCAAAGCGCTGTTGCCCACATTTGTGACCGGCGCTGGAAATAACAATAAAACTCTTGAGGAGTACTTGCTGTGGATAGCCGCAAATCTGAAGCCCCGACGCTGGACCTCTCCCCGCCCAGCAACAGCTGGCTGGAACGCCTGTTCAAACTGCGCTTGCATGGCACCACAGTGAGGACCGAGTTGATCGCCGGCCTCACCACCTTCATCACCATGGCCTACATCATCTTCGTCAACCCCAACATCATGGCCGACGCCGGCATCGACCACGGCGCGGCGTTCGTCGCCACCTGCATCGCCGCCGCCCTGGGCTGCCTGCTGATGGGCCTGTACGCCAACTGGCCGGTGGGCCTGGCGCCGGGCATGGGCCTGAATGCGTTTTTCACCTACACCGTGGTCGGCACCATGGGCTACACCTGGGAAACCGCGCTGGGTGCGGTGTTTATCTCGGGCGTGCTGTTCATGGGCCTGACCCTGTCGCGGGTGCGTGAGTGGTTGCTCAACAGCATTCCGGTGAGCCTGCGCCATGCCATGGGCGCGGGTGTCGGTTTGTTCCTTGGGGTGATCGGCTTGAAGACAGCCGGGATCATCGTCGATAGCCCGGCCACGTTGATCAAGCTCGGTTCGCTGCATGAACCCGCACCACTGCTGGCGGCGGTGTGCTTCCTGCTGATTGCCATCCTCAGCTACCACCGCGTCTTCGGCGCCATCCTCATCAGCATCATCGCCGTAACCTTGGCCGGCTGGGGCCTGGGCCTGGTGCACTACAACGGCATGATCTCCACCCCACCAAGCCTGGCGCCGACCTGGATGGCCATGGACGTGAAAGGTGTATTCAATGTCAGCATGATTAGCGTTGTATTTGCCTTTCTTTTTGTACACATGTTCGATACCGCAGGTACACTGATGGGCGTCGCGCAACGGGCCGGGCTGGTCAATGCCGATGGCAAGATCGATAACCTGTCCCGCGCGTTGAAAGCCGACAGTGCTTCCAGCGTGTTCGGCGCGATGGTCGGTGTGCCACCCGTGACCAGCTACGTGGAAAGCGCCGCCGGTGTTGCCGCTGGCGGTCGTACCGGGCTGACGGCCGTGACCGTGGGTGTGCTGTTTGTGGCCGCGATGTTTTTTGCTCCGCTGGCCGGCATGATTCCGGCCTATGCCACCGCGGGTGCACTGATCTACGTGGCAATGCTGATGATGGCGAGCATGGCGCACATCAACTGGGATGAAGCCACCGACAGCATTCCGGCGATTGTCACGGCAATCATGATGCCGCTGACCTTCTCGGTGGCCGACGGTATCGCCTTGGGCTTTATCACGTACGTGGCGCTCAAGGCGGGCACCGGCAAGTACCGCGAGATTTCGGTGAGCCTGTGGGTGCTGTGCGCGATCTTTATCGCCAAATTCATATTTCTATAAAAACGGAGTACATGATGAACCTGGAAACCTGGCTACTGTTTAGCGGCGCTGCACTGATCGTGATCCTGATCCCTGGCCCGTTGTCGCTGCTGATGATCAGCAACAGCCTCAACTACGGTCTGCGTCGCTCGTATCCAGCGTTTCTCGGTGGGGTGTTTGCCTCGATCTGCCTGTTGAGCGCCTCGGCCCTGGGCCTGGGCGCGCTGTTGCTGGCGTCCGAACAACTGTTCAGCGCCTTGAAGATTGCAGGCGCGGCGTACCTGTTTTACCTCGCCTGGCAGAGCTGGCAGCAATCACGGCAACCGGCAAAAGCGGCAGAAGTACCGTACAGCGCGCCGGTCCCACGCTTTCGTGCGCTGTTTGGCCGGGCGTTTGTGCTGGGTGCCAGCAACCCCAAGGACATCCTGTTTTTCGCCGCATTCCTGCCGCAATTTCTCAATAGCCAGCAGGCATTTCTCCCACAATTACTGATCATGATCGCCACCTGGACCGCCCTCGACTTGCTGTGCAAGTTGTTCTACGGCCTCAGTGCCCATGGCGCGGCGCGTTACCTGCGCAGCGGCAGCGGCCAGGGCTGGTTCAACCGGGTGAGTGCGGCCTTTTTTGGGACTGCCGGCGTGGCGGCGTTGCTCCGGGCTTGAGGCTGCCGAACCGGGCAAAATACAGGGTCGGCGGTTCTGTGGGGGTCCATTGGATACCGGCAATGATCCGTACCAGACGCCCTTCGTCCATGGCCTTTTTCAGCGGCGCAAACGCCTTGGCATAATGCGCCAGCACGCTGCGCCGCTTGAACCACTCGTCAGTCAGTTGCATGGCGTGAGCGGCATGCAACTTGACACTGGAAGTGTTGGCCCAGCGCGTCAGCACGTAGTACCGGTTGTTGGAGTACGGATGCGTGCAACTGTAATCCAGCGTCGCCTTCGCGCCTGGTTTCTTGTCCAGGGCACGTACGATAAACCCCTGCTGCTCCAACACCTCTCTAACGGCCTTTTGCATGATTTGCGAACGCTCGATCAGATTGGTCTGGGTGGGCATTTGCAAGGAGCGGTGCAGTGGCTGGCGCACGTTGAAGTCCATACGTTCGAACCCCGGCGTCGAGTTCACATCCCCCAGATAGAGGGTGGTACGGGTGTTGCTGTCGAGGGGGCGCAATAGCCGGAACAAATCATCGGTCTGCCCCACGGCATTGGGCGTCAACCACTTGTCCAGCGTGGCTCTGAGATCGAGCAGGTGAGTCGCGGTGAGACGTGGGTGTGGGTCGGACAACTCCAGCAGCCGCTCGATCAAAAACGTACGACTGCTCGCGGACAGGCGGGGAAATACCCGGCCCAAGGCCAGATGCAAGGGTTCGCTGAACAGCGGACGGTGAAACGTCCACTGACCGTTCGCCGCAACGGTGGCCGGGATGGGTTGATCAAACAACCCTGCTCCCAGCCAATAGCGGATATCCATGGCCGCGGAGTGCGCCAGGGGCTGATCGCGGGTGATGAAAACCAGGTCCCGAGGCGGGCGGTTCGAACCATCCGGGAGCACTCGAAAGTAACGACCGTTGTGGTGCAGCACCCGGTAATTGCGTACAGGAGGCGCAACCGAAACCTGGAAGATCCCGCGTTCGGGCAGCAACTCCGTCAATGTCAGCTCACGCGCGACCGCCCAGGCCTGAAACGACTGCGGCGCAACCTGTGTCTGGCGCATGGCTCGATCAAATGCCACCCGCGCAGGCGGCCTCCAGTCCGTTGTGCTCTGCGCCCTGAAGGGCTGCCACAAGGCTGAACTGGGCCCAGGTTGCGGCGACGGTGGCGGAGCATCAGCTCCCAGCAACCATTCCCGCTCTTCTCGGATGTACAGCAGCAACTCCCCTTCGGCTTCGCCAGCGAGGCTTTTGATCCGCAGCGCCGCTTCATTTGGGCGCCGATACAGCGGGTAGCCATATTCGCCATCCACTAGCACCTGCTCGCCATTTTTGACGTAGATGCCCTTTTCTCCAACGCCACGCAAGGCAACGGCCCCCTCGCGGGAAAATGGCTTTTTGAAGCGCTCCAGCACGCCGATGGTGTGCGCAGCCGCTGGCGGCGTAGCCAGGGTATTGGCCATCCAGCCCTGGCGGCGGTGCAACTGGCGCAGCGCCGAACGCATCGCTCCACGGCCCAGTGCCGTTCCAGGCTTGGCCAATCCGGCGGTTGGCACGAATGACGTCAGCACATCAAAAAACGCCATCAGGGTGATAAACGCCACATCGACCGCGTCCTCTGGCCGACCACTGAGGTGGTAGCGTCTTGCGGCAAGCAGCATTTCATACAGGCTGACGCCCACCCCAAGCACCGGTACAAAGGACAAGAGCCCGCGCACGCTGGCCTGCCACTGTTCGCCAAGGCGTTGCCGACGGTACTGCGCCAGGGTCGCGCCCGTGTTTGCACGGGCGTGCACGCGGCGCTGGACCTCCAGCATGCGCCCATGGGCGAGCACCGCCAGGGCATCACAGTGGCAGGTACTGACGATATCCAGCCAAGCCGTGGGTTCGGCGTCGATCTGCTCCCGGATCTGCCCCTCGATAACCTCGGCGGCAGACGCCGCTACGCGGTGCTTGATATTGAACGAGCGGACAAACCGGCTGATCTGCTCGTACAGCCCCAGGACCGCGTGCCCGAACAAGCGGGAGGGGATAATCTTGACCAACGGCGCCCTGCTGATGGCCGGCGCGGAACAATTCCCCGGATAGCCAGCCAATGCTTCGGCCTCCCAATCCGGGGCCACCAGGCTGGCGAGCGCCCTCACGTTGTCAGGGCTGGCCCCCTGGCGATTCAACGCAGCCCTGGCCAGTTGCCAATCCGCGTACTCGCTCAACACCGGGAAATGCACTGCGCTCGGCCAGTACACCAGGCAGAGCGGCGTGCGGTTGTCGGTGATCACCAACAGGCCGGTGATGTGCCGATCATGCGCCAGGGTATGACCGCGCAAACGCACAAAACTCAGGCTCGGCGAGGGCACGCCTGCTGCCGCCCGCGGTGCCATGGCGCGGGTAAACAACTGCCGGGCCGGCACTGAAAGCCCTTGCTGCGTCGCCGAAAACAGCTGCATCCGGGCGAGCTGTTGCGCCGCACGATCAACCAGCGGCCGTGGCAGGCCAGTGGAGGGCCGCGCCGGGTAAAACATCTGGCGGATCAGCCGCTGATAGTGACCGGCTATGTCCAGGGATGCCAGGGTCGTCATCAGATAGCGCGGCGTCAGGCGCGCTTGCCACGCCGGTTGCACATACCGCGCACGGTTCAGCCGCCACTCGGTCCAGGGCGCCTGGGGGTCGAGATTGTGCAGCGCCAGCTCCAGCAGGCTGAAGGTGGTGCGCTGCGGGCTGACGGTCTTTTTGATATGACGATCACCCGGCGCGCAGGTACTTGCCCAGCCGCAGAACTGTGAACCGACATCGTCGGGCATATCCAGCAGTGGCTGGTCGATATCCACCCCCGGGAAGAAACCGTCCGCCGTCAATTGGGCCGTCAGACGCTGGCGAGCAAACGTCTCCAGTGACGGCAGGATGTGCCACAGGCGGCCCTCCACCGCCATCGCACTGCCCAGGTAGCGGCGTTGCAGGTGCCTATGGTTTTTTTTAGCGGCCGCAGATGCGGTAGCGAGCCAGGCTGGCTGGGCCTTGGCATGCCTCGCCGCCAGCCGGAGCAGCTCGACGTTAGCCAGGGCCGCGTTGCGCAGCGGGTTGTCCGGTACTTGCAGGTGCTCAAACAGTTCCTGGGCCAGGACCCGTCGCGCCAATGCCGGATCGCTGATTTCGCTGAACAATCGATCGTTGCCAGCCAGACGCTTATCCAACTGCCGATGAGCGTCGATCAGCGCCTTGAAATCGTCACGCAGTACATCGTGGGTCGCGACAACATAATCCACCGCGAGCGTCAGTGACGCCGCCAAGCGGGCGGCGCGGCGTTCATCAC
Source organism: Pseudomonas sp. CBZ-4 (assembly GCF_000346755.1). Lineage (GTDB taxonomy): Bacteria > Pseudomonadota > Gammaproteobacteria > Pseudomonadales > Pseudomonadaceae > Aquipseudomonas. The sequence goes on from NZ_ANNV01000076.1 coordinate 44,896, forward strand.
GTTTGATACAGCGCCACAACGCCGAGTCATCAGGCCCGGCCAGGCTGGCCCGCAAGCTTTGGGACAACCCTTCGAGACAATCAAACACTGCCAGGCCGCCATGGCTGCCACTCACCACCAGCACCACCGGCTGAAGCCGGGCCGGCGCCCCCTGGGCAGCTGTGGTGGTGACGACCATCAGCCCCCTCAGGGTGTAGCGAACAGGCGCACTGCCACCGACGCAGACGCGCAAAACACCGGTGTCGCTGCCTTGTCGGGCCGCCGCCAAAGGCGTGTTGAGCACTTCGAGCAAGCGATCAAGGTGGGTTTGCTCGATCACGCCCAACTGACGCATCAGCTGCGCTTCACATCGCAGCGCCTGGAGCTGGGCCGCAAACACCAGCGCTGAACGGTTGCGCGTGCCATCCGGGCGTTCGGTCCAGAACGCCAGTTGCAACAGGCGCTCACCGGCATCGAGCGTCCACTGCCTGACCGCCTGCGCCTTGGCCTGTCGCTGCTCCTGATCCTGCAAAAAAACCTGATAGGCGTCGGTTTCGCGGGCGGGGGCCTTGGCATCCAGCAGTGCCAGCAACCCTTGTTCATAACGCCTGATGTGCAGGGCACGGGTGCCGCGCGGCAGGTCTGAGCATTGGCTCGCCAGGATAACCTCGGGTTGACGGCGCAGACGATCCCACTCCAATAGCTCATCCAGCGCGGGGCCCCACGCAAGCGTACCCACCGCACGCCGCCGGCCCAGCTCGATGAACCGCATCAGACGCGCAGCCTGGCGGCTGGGCAGTTCGGCATCGAGGGGCACGTCAAGCGCGTAATTGATCGACAGCAGCGCGGCCCATTCATTGGCCGATTGCTGCTCCAGCATGGCGTGCAGGCTATGCGCCAGGGCGTCGCCACTGAGCGTCTGGCTGGGCTGCAGCGGTGGCAACGTTGCCACGTCCGCCCGGCTAAAGGGCAGGTACTGCCACGCATCCCCCAGCAACCACGCCTTGATCCGCTCGGGCAGTTGCGCCTGCAGCTGCTGCCAGGAGCTGAACTCATGAAACCCAAGGTGCAAGCCCGGCAGGTACACCACCTGCGTGGTGCTGTCTCGATAGAGGTGCAGCGCCCCGGGGATCGCCAGAGTGCCTGCGCTGGCGTGGGGCCACATTATTCGGCCTGCGTGCACCGTGGCCCAATCGCCGCCGGCCTGCTGGCGCGCGGCGAGGGTGGGCGCGTCCCACAGTTGCTTGACCAACGTGTAGCCCGCGTCCGACAACGTGAACAACTGCTGCGCCAGGAAGGCCTGCTCGGCAAACACAGCCTTGTGCAGTTCCACCGCGCGCTCCTGGCGCGATGATGCGCTGCCGTGGGCCAGTTGCTGCCAATAATCCGCCACCGCACCGCCAACCCGGGCCACCAACTGCAGTTTGCCGACCTGCTCCAGCGCCTGTACTGCATTGAAGGGCAGCCTCGCGCCGGGATCGCCCTTGATACTCAGCGCCGTGAAGTGATGGAGATTGATCGGCGGATACGGCTCGGTAAACAGCGCCAGGGTCCGGTCCATCAGACTGTTGCGATGCTGGGTCGGGCGCGGTGGCAGCGGCTCGCTGAACAGCAAGCTGTAAGGGTCCAGGCCGAACGCCTGGCGCAGCGCCCCACGAATCCGTGACAACAGCCGGGGCGCGCGCACGACCAGGGTGCGCAGGGAGTGGGCGGCGCGTGTGCAACGTTCATGGGCGCTGTACAACTCGTCAACCGTGCGACTGGGCAGGCGTACGCTGTTGATGCGCCGTGTCAGCCGCGTACGAATCGCCGCCAGGCGCTGCTCCTGGGTCGTGCCCGGGTCGTCAAAATCGAAGGATTGCGGTGCAACGTCGGGGGTATCGAGGCTCATGGCGGGGTCTTCATGGCAGGAAAACCCGAGCCTAGTCACCCAACCCTGAGCCGGTGCGCTACATAAATGGCAGGCGAAAAAAAGCCCGCAGTGTGGGCGGGCGAAAAACCAACGAAGAGCTTTGGGGGTGTGAAGCGAGGTGACGCTAGCTACCGCGATAGGTGGAGTAGCTGTAGGGCGAAATCAGTAGCGGGACATGGTAGTGCTCCTGTTCGGCGCTGATGCCGAAGCGCAATACCACCACATCCAGGAAAGCCGGCTCCGGCAATTGCACGCCGCGGGCGCGGTAATAATCGCCAGCGCTGAATTGCAGCTGGTAGACACCACTGCGGTAGTCGTCGCCTTGCAACAATGGCGCGTCGCAGCGGCCGTCGCTGTTGGTCAGGGTGGTGGCCACCAGTTCCAGCTGCGCGCCTTCGACGCGGTACAGCTCAACCTTGATTGCGCTGCCGGGGCAACCGTGTGCGGCGTCCAAAACGTGTGTGGTCAAACGTCCCATGGCGTCTAGGCGCCTCCCGAAGTCAGTAGAAGAGAGATCCGCACTTTTTCAGGGCAGTGAAAAAGCCGGCGATGGCTGATTAAGACACTTTTTAAAAAAATTGTACACAATAAAAATCACAAACCTTTTGATCACCCCGCCCATATTGCCTGAGCAGCCAATCAGCGAGTAATCCTTGCTTTTAAACGACCTTTTGTCCATTAGCTGACCAACTGGGCAAGTTTCTTGCTACACCCTTTACACAGAGCCCTGCGGAAAAAATGCAGAAATGTAGGCTTACAAAGTGGACGATAAGTTGTATACAATCACTCATCGCTGTGACGCCACCCAGTCATTCCACTGCCCGGCCGCCACATGAATGATCACGAACAAGAAGGAAGACTGCAGTGAGCGCTGACTACCCACGCGACCTGATCGGTTACGGCAGTAACCCTCCTCACCCCCACTGGCCGGGCAAGGCACGCATTGCGTTGTCGTTTGTACTCAACTACGAGGAAGGCGGCGAGCGCAACATCTTGCACGGTGACAAAGAGTCCGAAGCCTTTCTCTCGGAGATGGTCTCGGCCCAGCCGCTGCAAGGTGCGCGCAACATGAGCATGGAGTCGCTGTACGAATACGGCAGCCGTGCCGGCGTGTGGCGCATCCTCAAGCTGTTTAAAGAATTCGATATCCCGCTGACCATCTTCGCCGTGGCCATGGCCGCCCAGCGCCACCCGGATGTGATCCGCGCCATGGTCGACGCCGGCCACGAGATCTGCAGCCACGGCTACCGCTGGATCGACTACCAGTACATGGACGAGGCCCAGGAACGCGAGCACATGCTCGAAGCGATCCGCATCCTCACCGAACTCACCGGCGAACGCCCACTCGGCTGGTACACCGGGCGCACCGGCCCGAACACGCGGCGGCTGGTGATGGAGGAAGGCGGCTTCCTCTACGACTGCGACACCTACGACGACGACCTGCCCTACTGGGAACCCAACAACCCCACCAGCAAGCCGCATTTGGTGATCCCCTACACCCTGGACACCAACGACATGCGCTTCACCCAGGTGCAGGGTTTCAACAAGGGCGATGACTTCTTCGACTACTTGAAAGACGCGTTCGATGTGCTCTACGCCGAAGGTGCGGATGCGCCGAAAATGCTTTCCATCGGCCTGCACTGCCGCCTGATCGGCCGCCCTGCACGCCTGGCGTCCTTGAAGCGTTTTATCGAATACGCCAAAAGCCACGAACAGGTGTGGTTCACTCGCCGAGTGGACATTGCCCGTCACTGGCACGCAACCCACCCCTACGCGGGAGCGGCGAAATGACTGCGTTCCAAACCCTGAAACCCTCGACCTTGAGCCGCGACGCATTCGTCGCCGCCTTCGCCGACATCTACGAACATTCGCCATGGGTGGCCGAAAAGGCCTACGACCTGGGCCAGGACCCTTCGATCGACGAGATCGAAACCCTGCACCAGCGCATGAGCGACATCCTGTTGAGCGCCGATCATGCCAGCCAGCTGGCCCTGATCAACGCTCACCCGGACCTGGCCGGCAAAGCCGCCGTCCAGGGCCAACTGACCCAAGCCAGCACGGATGAACAGGCTGGCGCGGGGATTCACCAATGCACGGCCGAAGAGTTTTCTCGCTTCACCGAGCTGAACGATGCCTACAAGGCCAAGTTCAAGTTTCCCTTCATCATGGCGGTAAAAGGCAGCAACCGGCATCAGATCCTGGCCGCGTTCGAAACGCGCATCCACAACTCGGTGGACACCGAGTTCAAATGCGCCCTGGCCGAGATCAACAAGATCGCGTTGTTCCGTTTACTGACCCTCTAAACGACCATCCCCAGCCACTCTATCTAAGGCAGACAAGAAGAATGAAAGCTTACGCCGTACCTTTCGAGAAGTTCGTCAACCTGGCCGACGCCCGCCTGGGCACCAAGATTCTTTCGGTGACCGATGACTGGTTCGCCGACGCCAACCGCCTGTTCCAGCCGACCCCGGCCGTATGGAAGGAGGGCGTTTTCGATGACAACGGCAAGTGGATGGACGGCTGGGAATCACGCCGCAAGCGCTTCGAAGGCTACGACAGCGCGGTGATCCGCCTGGGCGTACCCGGCTCGATCAAAGGCGTGGACATCGACACTTCATTCTTCACCGGCAACTTCCCGCCGTCGGCCTCTCTCGAAGCCTGCTTCCTGGCCTCGGGCGACCCTGATGAGAACACCCAGTGGGTGGAAGTGCTGTCGGCCGTCGAGCTGCAAGGCAACAGCCACCACTACCACGAGATCAGCAACGACAAGGCCTTCAGCCACCTGCGCTTCAACATCTACCCGGATGGCGGCGTGGCCCGTCTGCGTGTGTACGGTATTCCGTTCCGCGACTGGTCGTCGATCGGCGACAACGAACAAGTCGACCTGGCCTCGGCCCTCAACGGCGGCCGTGCACTGGCCTGCTCCGATGAACACTTCGGGCGCATGAGCAACATCCTCAACCCAGGCCGTGGCATCAACATGGGCGACGGCTGGGAAACCGCACGTCGCCGTACTCCGGGCAATGACTGGGTGATCGTCGCACTGGGCCACCCGGGCGAGATCGAGAAAATCATCGTCGACACCCTGCACTTCAAGGGCAACTACCCGGACACCTGCTCGATCCAGGGCGCCTTCGTGAAAGGCGGCACCGACAGCCAGATCGAAACCCAATCGCTGTTCTGGCGCGAGCTGTTGCCTTCGCAGAAGCTGGAAATGCACGCTGAACACAGCTTCGCCGAGCAGATCAAGGCGCTGGGGCCGATTACCCACATCCGCCTGAATGTGTTCCCGGATGGGGGTGTGAGCCGCCTGCGCGTTTTGGGCAAAGTAGCCAAGTAAGCGGTGAACCCGATCGCAGGCAAGCCAGCTCCCACATTTGAATGTATTCACACATCAAAATGTGGGAGCGGGCTTGCCCGCGATGGCGGCCGAACAAACAACACAACATTCGGATAAGAAGACAGCCATGCGCACACTAGTGATCGAACCCCTGACCAAAGAAGCCTTCGCCCCTTTCGGAGACGTTATCGAAACCGACGGCAGCGATCACTTCATGATCAACAACGGGTCGACCATGCGCTTTCACAAATTGGCCACGGTCGAAACCGCTAAACCGGAAGACCACGCCATCATCAGCATTTTCCGCGCCGACGCGCAGGACATGCCGCTGACCGTGTGCATGCTGGAGAGACACCCGCTGGGCAGCCAGGCGTTCATACCGCTGCTCGGCAACCCCTTTCTGATCGTGGTCGCGCCACTTGGCGATGAACCTGTATCGGGCTTGGTCCGCGCCTTCGTCACCAACGGCAGGCAGGGCATTAATTACCATCGCGGCGTCTGGCACCACCCGGTGCTGACGATCGAAAAGCGGGATGACTTCCTGGTGGTTGATCGCAGTGGCACAGGCAATAACTGCGATGAGCATTTTTTCAAAGAGGATAAGCGGTTGATCCTCGCCCCCCACCAATAAGAGAAGGCTTGATCACCCGACAACAAGGGTGACAGGCGAGAGGTAAAGACTGTGGAAGCACATCTGTTGGAATGGCTGAACCTTAGCGTGCGCTGGGTTCACATGATCACTGGCGTCGCGTGGATCGGCGCTTCTTTCTACTTTGTCTGGCTGGAAAACAACCTCAATCGCGTCAACCCCAAGAACGGCCTGGCCGGTGACTTGTGGGCGATCCACGGTGGCGGTATCTACCACCTGGAAAAATACAAACTGGCCCCGCCGACCATGCCGGACAACCTGCACTGGTTCAAATGGGAAGCCTATTTCACCTGGATGTCGGGCGTCGCGCTGCTGTGCGTGGTGTTCTACCTCAACCCGACGCTGTACCTGCTAGCCCCCGGCAGCAGCCTCAGCGGCACCGAAGGCGTGTTGCTGGGCATTGGCTCACTGTTCGCCGGCTGGTTCATCTACTCCTTCCTCTGCGACTCGGCCCTGGGCAAACGCCCTGCCCTGCTCGGCTTCATCCTGTTCGTGCTGTTGATTGCCGCCGCGTACGGCTTCAGCAAAGTGTTCAGCGGCCGTGGCGCCTACCTGCACGTGGGTGCGGTGATCGGCACCATCATGGTCGGCAACGTGTTCCGCATCATCATGCCGGCGCAACGCGCACTGGTCGCGGCGATCGCCGAGAACCGCACGCCAGATCCGGCGCTGCCGGCCAAGGGCTTGCTGCGTTCACGCCACAACAACTACTTCACCTTGCCGGTGCTGTTCATCATGATCAGCAACCACTTCCCGAGCACCTACGGCAGCCAATACAACTGGCTGATCCTGGCCGGTATCGCCGTGGCCGCCGTGTTGGTCCGTCACTACTTCAACACCCGGCATAACAGCCAGAAGTACGCGTGGACCTTGCCGGTGGGCGCCTTGGCGATGATCAGCCTGGCCTATGTGACCGGTCCCAAGCCAGTGGCCGAAGTAGCCAAGGCCCCTGCGGCCATCGAGTACCAACCGTTGCCAGAGACGGCATTGGGCGGTGGCTTGAAACCGGCAGCGCCCGCCGCTGCGCCTGCTGCCGAACCGGCACCTGCGCAGGCGTCGATTGATTTCGACAAAGTGCATGGGGTGATCCAGGAACGCTGCGCCGTGTGCCATTCGGCCAAGCCCACCAGCCCGCTGTTCAGCACCGCACCGGGTGGAGTGATGTTTGATACCCCGGCGCAGATCCAGCAGCAGGCGGCGCGCATTCAAGCGCAGGCCGTGGCGACCCAGATCATGCCGTTGGGCAACATCACCCAGATGACCCAGCAGGAGCGGGATCTGATTGGTACCTGGATCAATCAGGGGGCCCGTACCAACTAACTGATCCACACACATCCAACGGTGGAAGAGGGCTTGTGTGGGAGCTGGCTTGCCTGCGATGGCATCACCC
>NZ_ANNV01000077.1 GCF_000346755.1 Pseudomonas sp. CBZ-4
CACCGCTATCGCAGGCAAGCCAGCTCCCACATGAGTTCAGCGGCGCTCGGCCCAATCCCACCAGGCAACCTCCCCCTAAACCCACCACCTTGCATTTCGTTTAACCTTTCAGGATAAAATTGGTCACAGATTCTTACAGACCACAGAGGGAGCTTGTCGTAATGATCGTAGGAATCGACCTGGGAACCACCAACAGCCTCGCCGCCGTCTGGCGCGGTGACGCCGCCGAGATGGTGCCCAATGCCCTGGGTGAATTGCTCACCCCCAGCGTGGTGGGCCTGGATGACCAAGGCCGCATCCTGGTAGGCCAGGCCGCCAAGGAACGCCTGCACACCCACCCGCACCTGACCACTTCGCTGTTCAAGCGCTACATGGGCAGCGCCACCGAAGTGCGTTTGGGCGACCGCTCATTCCGCCCCGAAGAACTCTCGGCCCTGGTGCTCAAAAGCCTCAAGGAAGACATCGAACGCACCTACGGCCACACCGTCACCGACGCCGTGATCAGCGTGCCCGCCTACTTCAGCGACGGCCAGCGCAAAGCCACGCGCATCGCCGGCGAACTGGCCGGGCTCAACGTCGACAAGCTGATCAACGAACCCACCGCTGCCGCCCTCGCCTACGGCCTGCATCAGCGCGACAAGGAAACCTCGTTCCTGGTATTCGACCTTGGCGGCGGCACCTTTGACGTGTCGATCATCGAGCTGTTCGACGGGGTGATGGAAGTACGCGCCAGCGCCGGCGACAACTTCCTCGGCGGCGAAGATTTCGACACCCTGCTGCTGGAACACTTCGTCGACAGCCAGCGCCACGCCGCCGGGTTCCCACCCACCAGCAGCGTCTTGCACGCCCTGCGCCGTGAAGCCGAGCGCGTGCGCAAGGCCCTGGGCCAGGACGACAGCGCCGAATTCGCCCTGCGCGTCGACGGCCAGCAGTGGGTCAAGACCATCACCCAGCAGGAACTGGCCAAACTCTACACGCCGCTGCTGGAGCGCCTGCGCGCGCCCATCGAGCGGGCCCTGCGCGATGCGCGGATTCGTGTCGGCGACCTTGATGAAATCCTCCTGGTGGGCGGCACCACACGCATGCCGCTGGTGCGCAAGCTCGCCGCTGGTTTGTTCGGGCGCTTCCCGTCCATCAGCCTCGACCCGGACCAGGTGGTCGCCCACGGCGCCGCAATCCAGGCCGCGCTTAAAGCGCGCTCGGCAGCGCTGGAAGAAGTGGTGTTGACCGACGTCTGCCCCTACACCCTGGGCATCGAAACCTCGCACCAATATGGTGGCCATATCGAAAGCGGTCACTACCTGCCGCTGATCGAACGCAACAGCAGCGTGCCGGTCAGCCGGGTCAAAAGCGTGGTCACCCTGCACGACAACCAGAGCCAGGTGCTGCTGAAGATCTACCAGGGCGAAAGTCGCCTGGTCAAAGACAACATCGAGCTCGGCCAACTGGACATTGCCGTGCCCAAGCGCAAGGCCGGCGAGGTCTCGCTGGACGTGCGCTTCACCTACGACAACAACGGCCTGCTGGAAGCCCAGGTGAAGATCCCGCTGACCGGCGAACAACACTCCCTGGTGATCGAGAACAACCCCGGCGTATTGAGCCCGGACGAAATCCAGCAACGCCTGCAAGCCCTGGCGCTGTTGAAGGTCCACCCGCGCGACCAGCAGGTCAACACCGTGCTCACTGCCCGCCTCGAACGGCTCTACCAGGAAAACCTCGGCGAGCTGCGCGAACAGCTCGGCCACTGGGCCGCGCAGTTCCAGCAGGTGCTCGACACCCAGGACGAGCGACGCATCCGCGAGGCCCGCAGCGAACTGACCCGCCAACTCGAACAGCTCGACAACGGGTTCTGGCGCTGAGGAAACACCCCATGGATTGCTGGACCGTATTGCAACTGCCGGAAGACACCGACGAGCGCACCATCAAGCGCACCTACGCGCGGCTGCTCAAAAGCTGCCGCCCGGACGATGACGCCGAAGGTTTCCAGCGCCTGCGCGAAGCCTACGAAGAAGCGCTGGCCTACGCCCGCTGGCGGGCTGACTGGGAAGAAGACGACACCCGCGTGGAGGAGCCCGTGGCCGCACAGGCCTACGGCAACCTCAACGACCTCGCCGAGCTGATGGACGTCAGCGCCCTGCACCCAGCCCCGCTTGAAACACCAGAGCCCGACCCGGCCCAGGCGCTGATCAGCGGCCTCAACCTGCACAATCTCGACGAGCGCTGGGCCCTGGCGCAGCAGCAAGGCTGCAGCGACGCGTTCCAGGCCGGCTTGTTGCGCCATTGCTTCGACAGCCCCGGCGAACGCGGTGCGATTGCCGGTTGGGCGGTGCACCACCTGGAATGGCTGACACCCTGGCAACAGGTGACCATGACCCGCTGGCAGCACGATGCGCTGACCGGCGAACTGCTCCAGGACTACCGCCGCACCTTGCAGGAACTGCTGGAGCAAAAGGCCGAACGCGAGTTCATCACCCAGCTCACGCAGTACGGCAACCAAGCCTGGCTGCGGGTGTTCGACCTGCAACAACAGTGGCAACGCATCATCCTGCACCTGCTCCACGACACCACCTGGAGCGTGCCGCTGTTCGAGCGCGTGTGCCAGTCGTTCGGCTGGGACGACCAGAAAGGTGTGTACCCGGAACCCGTCTGGATGTGGCGCGAGCTGGTCGCGCGCTGCGAGCAGGAGAGTTTCTACGAACACTTGCAAGCCAAGGCCCAGGACCCCACCTGGAAATCCGCCGATGCCATGGCCGCGCGCCTGCTGCTGACGCCCCTGTCCGACACCCAGCAAAGCTGGATGACCGCGCAGTTCAGTGACAACGACTGGCACGCCTGCCAACAGCTGGCCGAAACCCTCAACTGGCGTTATCCGCAACTGCTGGAGCGCCTGCCCCAGGCCGACGTGTTTTTCTGGCGCAAATTCCTCCCGCGCCCGGTGTCCCATCGCAGCTGGATCCGGCTGTGGGGCGCGCTCGCCTTGGCCACGGGACTGGCCCTCGTCCCCGAGACCAAAACACTGTCCACCGAAGCGATCCTGGTGGTGCTGCTGACGGTCATTCCGGCCTTCCTCGCGATCCGTGCCACCCAACTGTGGGCGGCCGTGACCTCACGCTTGATCATCGCCGACCTGTGGCTGACCCAGCGCCTGCTGCCCGAACGCTTCAACCCGCATCAGCAGTGGCTGGTGCTGCGCCACGGTGTCCCACAACTGTGCCTGCTGGTGTTCTTCGGCATGCTGCTGGGGGTGATGGGCATGCTGGCGTACGCCGGGATGATCCTGATCCATGTGCTGCACGCCAAGCGCATCGGTCAGGTCAGCGAGCACGTCGAGCACTATTACCCGTGGTTCAGCGGTTTGCACTGGGCGCACTGGAGCCCGTTGCAAGTGGCGTTCCTCGCGGTGATGGTACCTGCCACCCTGCTGTGCCAGCGCTACTTGCCCGAGATTCCCTGGACCAGCCTGACGCACGTTCTCTAGGCACAAACACGCCGGGCCGCAGTGCCCGGCAACTTGCGTGCGATCATCGCCCACAACCCGCCCTCCCCCGATTGAACCGCTTGCACCCCGCCCCGCACCATGGCCCGCACCTGCACAACCTCCAATAACAATAGGTTCAACGCCATGAGCACGTTCCGCCCTCGCCAGCTGTTGCTGGCTGCCGCCGTCACCAGCCTTGCCTTGCCCGTCGTCGCCGAAGAACACGGCTTCCTCGAAGACGCCAGCGCCAACCTCAACCTGCGCAATTTCTTCTTCAATCGCAATTACACCAACCCGACCAAGACCCAGGGCGGCGCACAGGAGTGGACGCAGAGTTTCATCCTTGACGCCAAGTCCGGCTTCACCCAGGGCACGGTGGGTTTCGGCGTGGATGTGCTGGGCATGTACTCATTGAAGCTCGATGGCGGACGTGGCACCGGCGGCACCCAGTTGCTGCCACTGGACCACGACGGCCGCCCGGCGGACGAGTTCGGGCGCCTGGGCGTGGCGTTCAAGGCGAAGATTTCGAAGACCGAATTGAAGGTCGGCGAATGGATGCCGGTGCTGCCGATCCTGCGCGCGGACGATGGCCGCTCCCTGCCGCAAACCCTGCGCGGCGGGCAGATCACCTCCAAAGAGATCGACGGCCTGACCCTCTACGGCGGCCAGTTCCGCGCCAACAGCCCGCGCGACGACAGCAGCATGAACGACATGTCGATGGTCGGCAAAACCGCCTTCACCTCCGACCGTTTCAACTTCCAGGGCGCTGAATATGCGTTCAACGACAAGCGCACCCAGGTCGGCCTGTGGAACGCCCAGCTCAAGGACATCTACCGCCAGCAGTTCGTCAACCTGATCCACAGCCAGCCCCTGGGCGCCTGGACCCTGGGCGCCAACCTCGGTTTCTTCTACGGCAAGGACGACGGCAGCGCCCGCGCCGGCAGCCTCGACAACAAGACCTGGTCCGGCCTGTTCTCGGCCAAGTACGGCGGCAACACCTTCTACGTCGGCCTGCAAAAACTCACCGGCAACAACGCCTGGATGCGCGTCAACGGCACCAGCGGCGGCACCCTGGCCAACGACAGCTACAACTCCAGCTACGACAACGCCGAGGAAAAATCCTGGCAACTGCGCCACGACTACAACTTCGCCGCCCTCGGCGTGCCCGGCCTGACCCTGATGAACCGCTACATCAGCGGCAGCAACGTGCACACCGGCACCATCACCGACGGCAAGGAATGGGGCCGCGAAAGCGAAGTGGGCTACACCGTGCAGAGCGGCGTGGCGAAAAACCTCACAGTGCGCCTGCGCAATTCCAGCATGCGCCGCGACTACAGCAACAATGAGTTTGATGAAAACCGGTTGATCGTCAGTTACCCGATCAGTCTGCTGTAAACCGTCATCGACCTTGCTGTATGGTGCGCGCCTGCCGCTGCTGAGCTAAATCAGCAGCGGCTTTTTATTTGAGCCCCTGCACACCATGAAATCCTTCGCTTTAGCGTGCGCCCTGCTTGCCCTGGCCTTGAGCCTCAGCGGCTGCATCGGTGCCCCCATCGCCCTCACGCCGCAAACCGAACAACGCCTGCAAGCCCAGGCGCCGATCCGTTTCCTGCTGACTTTCGATGACGGCCCCAGCGCCTCCGGCTACAACAACCCGAGCCGCTCGGTGGTCGCTGACCTGGCGCACAACCCGACTCTGCCAGGTATCAAGGCGGTGTTCTTCCTGCAGACCGAATCCTCACGCTCCGGTGGCAGCTCACGTGGGCGCAAGACCATGGAGCGCGAGTACGCCGGCGGGCACATCCTGGCCTTCCACACGGCCACGACGTTTCATACCAACCATCGCTGGCTGAACGACGCCGAGCTGGAAAGCACCCTCAGCCAAGGCGCGGCCGACATCGCCTCGATCACCGGCCGCCCGCCCCTGCTGGTGCGCCCGCCGTTCTGGAACTACGACCGCCGCACCTTCGCCGCCTACCAGCGGCATGGCATGCACGTGCTGCTGACCGACTTGAGTGCCAATGACGGCAAGATCTGGGGCTTCAACGGCAGCCCGCGCCGTCGGGCCAACCTGTACCGGCAACTGTCGGTGGTGCGCGAGCGCATTGCGTTGGAGGAATTGCCGACGGTGGACGGGGTGATTCCGGTGGTGGTGACGTTTCACGACATCAACCGCTACACGGCGCGGCACATTCAGGAGTACTTGCAGATCCTGCTGGACAGCGCACGGATCAACGGCATGAAGACGGCGGCCGAGCCGTTCTACACCGACACGGCCCAACTCGAACGCGCCGCACTGGCCCGCACGGTGAAGGATGTGAGTGAACCGGTGCACCTGCCGGGCGTGTGGAACTGGGTGTGGGATGCCGATTCCCACTGACACCCTGCAGTTAATGTGGGAGCTGGCTTGCCTGCGAAAGCGGTGGGTCAGCTAAACAGTTGCTGGCTGATGCACCGCCATCGCAGGCAAGCCAGCTCCCACAGTTGATCGCATTTCAGGTTCAGGAGGGTTGGTGTAAGTGGCATTCGCCGCTGCTGCCCCGCACTGGTTGTAGGACACCAATCCCCACTGACACCCTGCAATTAATGTGGGAGCTGGCTTGCCTGCGATGGCGGTGGGTCAGCTAAACAGTTGCTGGCTGATGCACCGCCATCGCAGGCAAGCCAGCTCCCACAGTTGATCGCATTTCAGGTTCAGGAGGGTTGGCGGGATTCCACGCCCAATTCATCCCATACCGATTCGGCCAGGTGGAACGTCGCATTCGCCGCCGGTATCCCGCAGTAGATCGCGCTCTGCATCAGCACTTCCTTGATCTCGGCACGGGTCACGCCATTGCTGGCGGCGGCGCGCAGGTGCAGCTTCAGCTCGTCATTGCGGTTCATGCCGATCAGCATCGCGATGGTGATCAGGCTGCGGGTGTGCCGAGGCAAACCCGGGCGGGTCCAGATGTCACCCCAGGCGTGGCGGGTGATCATGTCCTGGAATTCGCTGTTGAACTCGGTCAAGGCATTGAGGCTGCGGTCGACATGAGCATCGCCCAGCACTTCGCGGCGCACTTGCAGGCCGTCGGCGTAACGTTGTTTCTCGTCCACAAAAAGCTCCTCAGTGGGCCAGCAGAAATTCAATAACCCGGTCGCTGAACGCAGCGCCGGCCTGGACATTGGACAGGTGCGCCGCATAGAACTCGGCGTATTCGGCACCCTGCACATGGTTCTGGATAAAGTGGCTGCCCTCCGGTGGCGTAACGGCGTCGTCGGTGCCGGCGATCACCAGGGTCGGGGCCTTGATCAACGCCAGTTGCTCGCGGAAATCCGCATCGCGCACGGCGGCGCAGTTGGCGGCGTAACCTGCGGGGGATGTGGCGGCCAGCATGTCGGTGATCTGCTTGGCCTGGTGCGGGTTGGCCGCCGCAAAGTCGGCAGTGAACCAGCGCGCAATCGACGCATCGCGCAGGGCGACCATCGCCGCCGCGCCGTCGCGCAGGACCATCTCGATGCGCGGGTTCCAGATCTCAGGCGTGCCGATCTTGGCAGCGGTGTTGCACACCACCAAACGGTGCAGACGCTCGCCCGCATTGATACCCAGCCACTGGCCGATCAAGCCGCCCATGGACAAGCCACAGAAATGCGCGCGCGGGATATCCAGCGCGTCCAGCAGCGCGATCACGTCGCGGCCCAATTGCTCGATGCTGTAGGGCCCTGGGGTGACCAGGGATTTGCCATGGCCACGGGTATCAAAGCGCAGCACGCGAAAGTGCTCGGTGAATGCCGGGATCTGGATGTCCCACATGTGCAGGTCGGTGCCCAGGGAGTTGGACAGCACCAGGACCGGCGCGCCCACGGGGCCGTCCAGTTGGTAATGCAGTTCGCCGTCGGCGAGTTGTACAAAGGCCACGGTGGTCTCCTCAAGAGAAGTGTTCGGTGATGGCGCGGCTGACCCAGGTACGGGCCAACCCCAGGTAATGGGCGGGGTCGAGCAGGCGGTCGAGTTCGGTCGCTGACAGTTCAGCGGTGACCTGGGGTTCGTCCGCCAGCACCGCCCGCAAGTGCCGCCCTTCGGCGACGGCGCGTTTGCAGCAGTGTTCCAGCAGATGGTGCGCGGTCTCACGGCCCAGGCGCTGGGCCAGCACGATACTCACGGCTTCGGCCAACACCAGGCCTTGGGTCAGGTCGAGGTTTTGCGCCATGCGCTCAGGATCGACCTCCAGACCTTCGCTCACCAGCAACGCCTGTTGCAGCGCGCCGGACACCAGCCGGCAGATCTCCGGCAGGGTCTCCCATTCGGCGTGCCACAGGCCCAGGCTGCGCTCGTGTTCCTGAGGCATGGCGCTGAACATTGTCGCCACCAGCCCGGGCACGCGGGTGGCGGCGCTGATCAGCACGGCGGCGCCCACCGGGTTGCGTTTGTGCGGCATGGTGGACGAGCCACCTTTGCCCGGCGCGGAGGGTTCGAATACCTCGGCCGCTTCGGTCTGCATCAACAGGCTGATGTCGCGCCCCAATTTGCCCAGGCTGCCGGCGATCAGGCCGAGCACGCTGGCGAACTCCACAAGTCGATCGCGCTGGGTGTGCCAGGGTTGTTCGGGCAGGCTCAGTTGCAACTCATCGGCCAGCGCTTGCGCCACCGGCAGTGCCTGTTCGCCGAGCGCAGCCAGCGTGCCGGATGCGCCGCCGAATTGCAGCACCAGCAAGCGCGGTTTCAGCTCGGCCAGGCGTTGACGGCTGCGGGTCACCGCCCCCAGCCAACCGGCGATTTTCATCCCCAGCGTGACCGGCGTCGCATGCTGCAACCAGGTGCGTCCGGCCAGCGGCACGTCGGCATAACGTTGGGCCTGTGCGGCCAGGATATCGCCCAGTCGTGCCAGGTCCGTTTCGATCAGCACCAGCGCCTGACGCAATTGCAGCACCAGCCCGGTGTCCATCACATCCTGGCTGGTGGCACCCAGGTGCACATAACGTTCGGCGCCAGCGTCTTCACTGGCGATCAACTTGCCCAGCGCCTTCACCAGCGGGATCGCCGAATTGCCCGCCGTGGCAATCGCCACGCCGAGGGCATCGACGTCGTACAGCGAGGCCAGGCACGCCTGGGCAATCGGCGCGACGGCAGTTTGCGGGATCAACCCGACCTTCGCCTCGGCCCGGGCCAACGCGGCTTCAAAATCCAGCATGCCCTGCAAGCGTCCCTGATCGCAGAACACCTCGGCCATGCTGCCCGCCGTGAAGTAAGCGTCGAACAGTTGATTGCTCGTGCGCAGTGTCATAACCCGTCCCTTACAAGTCGTGGTGCAAATACGCCGCCTGTTTCGGCAAGCGCAAGCTGAACAGGAACGCGATGGCCATCATCGCCGTGACGTACCAATAAAAGCTGTTTTCCATGCCGATGGACTTGAGGCTCAGCGCGACGAATTCCGCCGAGCCGCCAAAGATCGCATTGGCCACCGCATACGCCAGGCCCACACCCAGGGCGCGCACCTGGGGCGGGAACATTTCCGCTTTGACCAGGCCGCTGATGGAGGTGTAGAAGCTGACAATCGCCAGGGCCAGGGTGATCAACACAAAGGCCAGGAACGGGCTGCTGACGGTTTTCAAGGTGAGCAGGATCGGCACGGTGAACAAGGTGCCAAGGCCGGCAAACCAGAGCATCGAGTTACGGCGGCCGATCTTGTCCGCGAGCATGCCGAACAGCGGCTGCATGCACATATACAGGAACAGCGCGCCGGTCATGATGTAGCTCGACGTCTTGGCGTGCATGCCGACGGTGTTCACCAGGTACTTCTGCATGTACGTGGTGAAGGTGTAGAAAATCAGCGAGCCGCCCGCGGTGTAGCCCAGCACCGTGATAAACGCCGCCTTGTGGTCGCGAAACAGCGCGGCAATGCTGCCGGCGTCCTTGTCTTCGCGCATTTCCTTGCTGGTGGTTTCCTTCAGGGTGCGGCGCAGCAACAGGGAGATCACCGCCGCGATGGCACCGATCACAAACGGAATCCGCCAGCCCCAGGCGCGCAGCTCTTCTTCAGTGAGGATCTGTTGCAGGATCACCACCACCAGCACCGCCAGCAATTGGCCGCCGATCAGAGTCACGTATTGGAAAGAGGCGAAGAACCCACGCTGGCCCTTGAGCGCCACCTCACTCATGTAGGTCGCGGTGGTGCCGTATTCGCCGCCCACGGACAGGCCCTGGAACAGGCGCGCGATCAGCAGCAGGATCGGTGCCCAGACGCCGATGTCGTTATAGGTCGGCAAAAAGGCGATGACCAGGGAGCCGGCGCACATCATCAGCACCGAGATCATCATCGAGTTCTTGCGGCCGTGCTTGTCAGCCACGCGCCCGAACAGCCAGCCGCCGATGGGCCGCATCAGGAAACCGGCGGCGAATACACCGGCCGTATTCACCAGCTGCACGGTGGGGTTGTCCGACGGGAAGAAGGCGGGGGCGAAGTAGATGGCGCAGAAGGCGTAGACGTAGAAGTCGAACCATTCGACGAGGTTGCCGGAAGAGGCCCCGACAATCGCAAATATCCGTTTGCGGCGTTCTTCTCCGGTGTAGTGACTGGTGGTTGTTGTCATGATTTTTCACTCAGTGGGAACGGTTATAGCCTAGACATACTTTGCAACAAGCTCGTTCCGCAACAAGACCTTTGGAGGTGGGGGGACAGGGAGGGCCCTATCGCAGGCAAGCCAGCTCCCACCTTTGACGGCGTTCACACATCAAACTGTGGGAGCTGGCTTGCCTGCGATGAGGCCCTCAAGGCCCACTCAATAATCGAAGAACACCGTCTCCTTATCGGTCCCCTGCAACACCACATTCCACTGATGCACACCCGCTGCATCCTGCTTGGCAATCAAGGTCTCACGTCGCGCAGCCGGCACGCACGCCAGCAACGGGTCATCCCCGTTCATCGGCTCGCCGTCAAAATAAATCCGCGTCAGCAAGTGCTTCACCAAGCCACGGGCAAACACCAGCACCACCAGGTGCGGCGCCTGGGTCGTGCCCTTCAGCCCCGGCACGGCGCCCGGCTTGATGGTGGTAAAGCGAAACCGCCCTTCGGCATCCACCGGCACCCGGCCAAAGCCTTCGAAGTTCGGGTCGAGCGCTTTGTCCTGCTCATCTTCCGGGTGGTCATATTTGCCGGCGGCGTTGGCCTGCCAGACTTCCAGCATGGCGTCGTTGACGACTTCACCGTTGCCGTCCAGCACTTGCCCGCTGATCGCCACGCGTTCACCGAGGGTGGCGGCGGTGGTCAGGTCTTCGCGGTTCAGCCAGGTCAGGCCGATGTGGTAATACGGCCCGACGGTGTGGGACGTGGTCGCGTTGAGTGTCATCTCATTTCTCCATCGGCGTGGCGTCGCGGCCGCGCAGGACGATGTCCCAGCGGTAGCCGAGGGCATAGGAAGGAATGGTTTTTTCCAGGTCGAAACGGGCGATCAAGCGCTCCTTGGCGCGGGTGTCCGGGACGCAGTTGTAGATCGGGTCGTATTCCAGCAGCGGGTCGCCGGGGAAGTACATCTGCGTGACCAGGCGCGTCAGCACGCTGGGGCCGAACAGCGAAAAGTGGATATGCGCCGGGCGCCACGCGTTGTGGTGGTTACCCCACGGGTAGCCGCCGGGCTTGATGGTCTGGAACTGGTACCAGCCGTCGGCGTCGGTGACGGTGCGGCCGGTGCCGGTGAAGTTCGGGTCCAGCGGTGCGTCGTGCAGGTCACGCTTGTGGTTGTAGCGACCGGCGGCGTTGGCCTGCCAGATCTCCACCAGGATGCCCGGCACCGGCAGGCCGTTTTCATCGAGCACACGCCCGTGAATGATGATGCGTTCGCCCTGGGGCTCGCCGTCATGCTGGGCGGTCAGGTCGTTGTCCTTCGCGTTGATGCGCTCGGCGCCGATGGTCGGGCCGGTGATTTCCGACAAGGAATGGGGCAGAAACACCAACGGCTGTGACGGCGAACGCACGTTCGTCGACTGGTAGGCCGGGTGCAGGTAATCAGGTTGGGTGCCCGCTTGCGGGCGCCGGTAACCGGGCTTGTCACTCATGGAGCAATCCTCTCTTATTAGATGCGTTCAATCGCCAGGGCCAGACCTTGGCCGACGCCCACACACATGGTCGCCAGGCCTTTGCGGCCAGCGGTTTTTTCCAATTGGTGCAGGGCGGTCAATACCAGCCGTGCACCGCTCATGCCCAGCGGGTGGCCGAGGGCGATGGCGCCGCCGTTCGGGTTGACCTGCGGCGCGTCGTCGGCGATGCCCAGTTCACGCAGCACCGCCAAGCCTTGGCTGGCGAAGGCTTCGTTGAGTTCGATGACGTCAAAGTCGGTGACCGCCAGGCCGAGGCGTTCCACCAGCTTGCGCACGGCTGGCACCGGGCCGATGCCCATCACACGCGGCGCAACGCCGGCACTGGCCATGCCCAAGACACGGGCGCGGGCGGTCAGGCCGTGTTTTTTCACCGCTTCGGCGGACGCGAGGATCAAGGCTGCCGCGCCGTCGTTCACGCCGGAAGCATTGCCGGCCGTCACGGTCTTGTCCGGGCCGTTCACCGGTTTGAGCTTGGCCAGGGCTTCCAGGGTGGTGTCCCGTGGATGCTCATCGTGCTCCACCAGGGTCTCGCCTTTTTTATGGGCGACCCGCACCGGCACGATTTCCTCGGCGAAGAACCCAGCGGCTTGTGCGGCAGCAGTACGTTGCTGGCTGCGCAGGGCAAAGGCGTCCTGGTCGGCGCGGGATACGTTGTAGTCATCGGCAACGTTATCGGCGGTCTGCGGCATCGCGTCCACGCCGTACTGGGCCTTCATCAACGGGTTGATAAAACGCCAGCCGATGGTGGTGTCTTCCAGCTTCATGTCGCGGGAAAACGCCGCGCCGGCCTTGCCCATCACGAACGGCGCGCGGGACATCGACTCCACGCCGCCGGCAATCGCCAGTTCCATTTCGCCGCTGGCAATGGCGCGAAAGGCCGTGCCGATGGCGTCCATGCCCGAGGCACAGAGGCGGTTGAGGGTGACGCCCGGAACGCTCTCCGGCAGCCCCGCCAGCAACAGCGCCATGCGCGCGACGTTGCGGTTGTCTTCGCCCGCCTGGTTGGCGCAGCCGAGGAACACTTCGTCCACCGCGCTCCAATCCACCGACGGGTTGCGTTCGATCAGCGCCTTGATCGGCAGGGCCGCCAAGTCATCGGCACGCACCGTGGCCAGGCCACCGCCGAAACGGCCGATGGGGGTGCGGATGGCGTCACAGATAAATACATCGCGCATCAGGCTTCTCCAGGCGCTTGGCCGTGGGCCGCCGCAGTGCGCGCTTCAAGGTCACGCAAAGCAGTCAGTTCCAGGTCTGTCGGTTCGGCGGTGGTGCTGACCTGCTCGGCAAAACGAATCGCCCAGCCAGTGGCGGCCACCACCTGCTCGCGGGTCACCCCTGGGTGCAACGCGGTGACGACAAATTCATGGGTGCCCTCTTCCGGTTCCATGATGCACAGGTCGGTAATGATCCCTACCGGCCCGGCGCCCGGCAGGCCCAGACGCTTGCGTGAATCGCCGCCTTCGCCGTGCCCTACCGAGGTGATGAAATCCAGCTTGTCGACAAACGAGCGCGCCGACTGCTTGAGGATGATCAGCACGCTCTTCGCGGAGCCGGCGATCTCCGGCGCACCACCGGCACCCGGCAGGCGCACTTTGGGCTGGTGGTAATCACCGACCACGGTGGTGTTGATATTGCCGAAGCGATCGACCTGGGCCGCGCCAAGGAAACCGACGTCGATGCGCCCGCCTTGCAGCCAGTAGCGAAAGATCTCACCGGTAGGGACGACGGTGTCGGCGGTTTCCGCCAGCTCGCCGTCACCGATGGACAGCGGCAATACGCTCGGCTTGGCGCCGATCGGGCCGGATTCGTAGATCAGCACCACGTCCGGCGACGAGGTCAGGCGCGCGAGGTTGGCGGCCTTGGAGGGCAAGCCGATGCCGACAAAACACACGGAGCCATTCTTGAGGCGACGCGCGGCGGCGACGGTCATCATTTCATTGGTGGAGTAAGCCATTACTTGGCCCCCTGTGCAGTGGCCAGCTTGGCCTGGAATTCACTGAAGTCGGCGGTGCCATGGATGTATTCGTCGATCCAGGCAGTAAAGGTCTCACGGTCGCGGGCGATGGGGTCCCACGCCTGATAGAAGCGGTTGTCGCGCTCGTTGTAGCCGTGGGCGTAGGACGGATGCGCACCACCGGGTACATGGCACACCGCAGTCAGGGCCCAGGTCGGCAACACGCAGCTGTTCATTGGCGCATTCAAGTCATCGACGATTTCTTCGACGGTGACGATGCAACGCTTGGCCGCCAGGGCCGCTTCCTTCTGCACACCGAGAATGCCCCAGAGCAGCACGTTGCCCTTGCGGTCGGCCTTTTGCGCGTGGATCACCGTCACATCCGGACGCACCGACGGCACGGCCGCCAGTACTTCACCGGTGAACGGGCACGTCACGGTCTTGATCAGTGGGTTGACCTTGGGCAGGTCGGAACCGGCGTAGGCACGCAGCACCGCGAACGGCAGGCCGGAAGCGCCGGCGACGTAGGCGTTGGCCAGGTCGGCGTGGCTGTGCTCTTCGATCTCCAGCGGTTGCGGCCATTGCTTCTCGACCGCGTCGCGCAGGCGATGCAGGGAACCCACGCCCGGGTTGCCGCCCCAGGAGAAAATCAGCTTGCGAGCGCAGCCGGCACCGATCAATTGGTCATAGACCAAGTCAGGCGTCATACGCACCAGCGTCAGGTCTTTCTTGCCCTGACGAATGATTTCATGACCCGCCGCCGTGGGGATCAGGTGGGTGAAGCCTTCGAGCGCAACGGTATCGCCGTCGTTCACGAAACGCTTTACCGCGTCGGTCAGGGTGAGCATTTCAGCCATGGGGTCGGGCTCCCGGTGTGGATCGAAAAAGGCGCAGAGGTGGCGCCGAAGTGCATTGAAGATTAAGTCGGGGAAATGGCTGTAACAATCCGATAATCGACTAAGTGTTCGATAATCGAACTGATTGTTGCCTGGCTAACTTTCCTCAATGCACAGCCCCCACTGTGGGAGCGGGCTTGCCCGCGATAGCGGTGGATCAGCACCTGATTCATCAACTGACAGACCGCTATCGCAGGCAAGCCAGCTCCCACACAAGCCCTGCCGCCATAAGATCAGCGCTAAGCCTCAAGTCGCATCCGCATGGCTGACCATGCCCTTGATCACCACCGCCGCCGTGGCCAACGCCGCCGGAATCACCAGTGCCGTCAGCACCTGCTCGAAATTCCAACCCAACCCCAACAACGTTGCGCCCATCCACGCCCCGAGAATCGCGCCGAACCGCCCAATCCCGAGCATCCACGACACCCCGGTGGCACGCCCCTGGGTCGGGTAAAACCGCGCCGCCAGCGAGGGCATCGCCGATTGCGCGCCGTTGACACACATCCCGGCGATCAACACCAGGGTCGCCAGTAGCGTGATATTGCCCAGGCTCTGCCCGACCGCGTAGGCAAAGACCCCAGCCAGCAGGTAGAACGTGCCGATGACCTTGTGCGGATTGAAGCGGTCCATCGCCCAGCCCACGCCGACGGCGCTCAGCACCCCGCCAAACTGGAACAACGCGCCGATAAACGCGGCCTGCTCCATGCTGGCGCCGCTGTCGCGCATCAGGGTCGGCAGCCAGCTGGTCAGCAGGTAGACGATCACCAGGCCCATGAAGTAGGTGAGCCACAGCAGCAAGGTGCCGGCGCTGTAGGTGCCGGAGAAGATCACCGCGAACACGTTGCGCGCCTTCACGGTTTTTTGCTCGGGCACGCTGAAGTCGCTGGCTTGGGCGACGATGTTCGGCTCGATGGGTGCCAGGGTCTTGCGCACTTTGTCGGTGCCGCGATTGCGCACCACCAGGTAACGCGCCGACTCCGGCAGCCACACCAGCAATACCACCGCGAGGATCAACGGCAGGATGCCGCCGATCAGCAGCAGGCTGTGCCAGCCAAATGCCGGGATCAGCTTGGCCGAGATAAACCCGCCGCCGGCCATGCCCAGGTTGAAGCCGCAGAACATGCTGGTCACCAGCAGGGATTTGTGGCGCTCGGGGGTGTATTCGGAGAGCAGCGTGGTGGCGTTCGGCATGCCGGCCCCGAGGCCAAGCCCGGTGAGAAAGCGCAGCACCAGCAACTGGTCGACGTTGGCGGCGTAGGCCGAGGCCAGGCTAAACGCACCAAACACCAGCACCGCGCCCACCAGCACCATTTTGCGCCCGAACCGGTCGGCCAACGGGCCGGAGCCGAGGGCGCCGAACACCATGCCGATCAGCGCGGCGCTCATCACCGGGCCGAGGCTGGCACGGTCGATGCCCCAATCCTGGGACAGTGCAGGCGCAATAAAGCCCATGGCCGCCGTGTCGAGGCCATCGAGGAAGACGATCAGGAAACACAGGATCACCACGCGCCATTGGTATCGCGACAGTGGCTGGGCGTTGATGAAGGACTGGACGTCCAGGGTCGTACCAACAGACGATTGATTCATTATTGTTATTTCCACACCGATGGGCGGGCTGACGACCTGGGGCCGTCGTTATTATTGAGTGAGGCGGCGCCCTAGAGCGCTGCCGCACAGTAATAAGCCGGGGGAAACATCGTCAATTGATCAAACCGGGATCTGTGCGATCAGCGAACAGCTTAGGTAAACAACTGCGCGCTCAGCTCGCGGCTGGCGCTGAGCATGCTCGGCAGGAAACGCTGCTCCAGCTCGCTGCGGCTGACGCGGCCGGCGTGGGTGCTGACGTTGAGCGCGGCCAGCACCTGACCGGAGGCGTCATACACCGGCACCGCGATGGAGCGCAGACCCTGCTCCAGTTCCTGATCGACAATGCACCAGCCCTGCTGCCGCACTTGTTGCAGGCATTCGAGCAAGGCGGCCGGGGTGGTCAGGGTGCGGCTGGTCTTGGTTTGCAGGTCGGCGTGGTCGAGGTAGTCCTGCAGGGACGCGTCATCCAGCGCAGCGAGCAGGATGCGGCCCATGGACGTGCAGTACGCCGGCAGGCGCCCGCCCACCGACAGGTCCACCGAGATCAGGCGCTGGGTCGTGGCGGAACGGGCGATGTAGAGAATGTCATCGCCTTCGAGGGTGGCCATGTTGCAGGCTTCGTGGAGCTGCTCGCTCATGCGGTCCAGGTAAGGCTGCGCCGACACCGCCAACGGCGTGGACGACAGGTACGCATGGCCAAGGGTCAACACCTTGGGCAGCAGCGAATACGTGCGCCCATCGGTGGTGGCGTAGCCGAGCTTGATCAGGGTGTAGAGGCAACGGCGCACGGCGGCGCGGGGGATTTCCGTGCGATGGCTGATCTGGGCGATGGTCAGGTGGCGCTTGCGTTCCTGGAACGCCTGCACCACGGCCAGGCCGCGGGCCAGGGAGGTCATGAAATCGGGATCGCCGGTAAACGCCTGGATGCGCTTGGCCGGTGACGCCACGATCGGTGGCGCCACTGATGCGAAGGAGTTGCGCAATTGATCGTTCATTTCATGAGTCCTTTTTCTTGTTTTCAACCGTCATCGCGTTTGGCCGCTATTACAAGCCGCACAGGGCGCACTGCACAACGCCGGGGCAGTGACACTGGGCGATTATCGGACACTCTTCCGATTATCGCAATTTACAGCGCCAGGCTCTTGTTCGAGGATGAAAACTTTCTGACGCCAGATTTTCCGCAATCGACTGACGCGCTTAAGTAACAAAACGCTCACACGAAGTTGGCAATTTTTAACTTTATGGTGATAGTGTTCTTAAAATGCGCCGCTATACTGCAACCTGTGCAGAGGTCAACCCGGTTTCATTATCGGGGCCAGAGCTCGCCAGGCGATGCATTCAGTGTGCATCGTCGGTCACAAGTAACCGCTTAAAGTATCGACCTCAGGCCACTCACTCGGACTTGAACGTTAAACCGTTCAACTTCGAACAACCTGTCAGCGACTTTCCGGTACGCCACTGCACAATAATCAAACTCAACTCATATTAGGTAATACAGTGACGAAAGATGAACTGCGCGCGGAACTTGAGCGCCAGGAACAACGTTACAAGGACGTTTACGGCGGGGAAGTCACCACCTACGCCGCGCAGCCTGAACCCGAGCGTAAACCTTGGCGTAAACGCGCCAGCTTGCTCGATCAGGCGTTTGCCCAGGAAATCCAAAAGATTGAACAGGAACTCAAGGCCGAAGAGCCATAAGCCCTTCGACCTGAGCTGCGGCACTTGCCACCTCAGCTGGCGCATTGCCAGCCGAGGGCCGCGATAGATTCGGCACGCGTCCTATCGTCGCAAACGAAATTTCATACAAATGTTTCAGACATGCCGATTCAGTGGCATTTCCTCCCAGAAACGCGCCCTCACTTTATAAATCAAAGACTTGCCAAAGCCCCGAAAACCCTGGGATGAACGCCTCCCGCCCCTGGCATTTCAATGAAGATTGCTACCGATGAGCAGCTAATGCATCGATTACCGAGGTTTTCTGGCATAATCGCGCCCCCTTACGACCGGGTCAGAAAACCTTCATGATCGATTTATTCAGCGGACTGGATGCTTGGGTTCTAGTGAGCCTGCTGCTCGCCCTGGCCTTTGTCCTCGCCTTCGAGTTCATCAATGGCTTTCATGACACCGCTAACGCGGTGGCCACAGTCATCTATACCAAAGCCATGCCGCCGCACCTGGCCGTGTTCTTCTCCGGGGTGTTCAACTTCCTCGGCGTGTTGCTCGGTGGTGTCGGTGTCGCCTACGCCATCGTGCACTTGCTGCCGGTGGAGTTGCTGATCAATGTGAACACGGGCCACGGCCTGGCCATGGTCTTCTCGCTATTGGCGGCGGCGATCACCTGGAACCTGGGCACCTGGTACTTCGGTATCCCGGCCTCCAGCTCCCACACCCTGATCGGCTCGATCCTCGGTGTCGGCCTGGCCAACGCCCTGATCAACGATATCCCCCTGGCTGACGGTGTGAACTGGCAGAAAGCGATCGATATCGGTGCGTCCCTGGTGTTCTCGCCAATGGCCGGCTTCCTGGTCGCAGCCCTGGTGCTGATCGGCCTGAAATGGTGGCGCCCACTGTCGAAGATGCACAAGACGCCGGACCAGCGCCGCAAGCTTGACGACAAGAAGCACCCGCCCTTCTGGAACCGCCTGGTCCTGGTGATTTCGGCCATGGCCGTGAGCTTCGTGCACGGTTCCAACGATGGCCAGAAAGGCATCGGCCTGATCATGCTGGTGCTCATCGGTATCGTGCCGGCGCAGTTCGTCCTCGACCTGGGCAGCACCACCTACCAGATCGAGCGTACCCGCGACGCCACCCTGCACCTCAACCAGTTCTACCAGCGCAACCACGAGACCCTCGGTGAGTTCCTGGCCCTGGGCAAAAGCGTGAAGGACGACCTGCCGGGCAAGTTCCGTTGCAACCCGCAACAGACCGAGCCGACCATCAACGCCCTGCTGGATACGTTGAAAGGTGTGTCCGACTACCACTCGCTGACCGCCGATCGCCGCATCGAAGTACGTCGCTACCTGCTCTGCCTGGACGACACCGCGAAGAAAGTCGGCAAGCTGCCGGGCCTGGAAGCACGTGAGAAGTCCGACCTGGACAAGCTGCGCAAAGACCTGACCGCCACCACCGAGTACGCACCGTTCTGGGTGATCCTCGCCGTCGCACTGGCCTTGGGCCTGGGCACCATGGTGGGCTGGAAGCGTGTGGTACTGACCATTGGCGAGAAGATCGGCAAGCAGGGCATGACCTATGCCCAGGGCATGTCGGCGCAGATCACCACGGCCACCATGATTGGCTTTGCCAACATCTTTGCACTGCCGGTGTCCACTACTCACGTACTGTCGTCGGGTGTGGCCGGTACCATGGTGGCGAACAAAAGCGGCCTGCAAGGCGGGACGGTCAAGACCATCCTGATGGCCTGGGTGCTGACCCTGCCAGCGACCGTTGGCCTGTCGGCCGGGTTGTTCTGGCTGGCGTCCAAGGCGCTGGGCAGCTGATAAGCCGCCTGTATTAAAAAAGGTGCGATCCGCGAGGGTCGCACCTTTTTTATTGCCTGGTGATCGCTCCCACGCTCCGCGTGGGAATGCCGGCCTGGACGCTCTGCGTCCACTCTTGAAGTTGCGACGCAGAGCGTCACAGGATGCATTCCCACGCAGAGCGTGGGAACGATCACGAACTAACGGGCAAAAAAAAGGGCGACCGAAGTCGCCCAAAATGCCTTGCGTGCTCATGTAATCCAGAAAGACTTATTTTTTCCGCTTATTCGCGTCTTTCCAGATAAAAAAACCAAACCCTACAAAAAACAGCACCATGAGGCTGACAGTCAGCACTCCGGCAAAAACCACATTATCGAAAAACATGACCGGCCTCCTGCACTTGCCCTGTTGCGATAGGGCTAAGTTAATCGAGAAGGCGGATTGGAAAATTGACGGGGATCAATGTCGCCCACAACGGGGCGTAAAGAAGGGTAATAACTGACCTGCATCAACAGATGCAGGCTGTCTCAACGCTTTTTCGGTTTGTTCTTTGGTTTCTTCTTGGCCTTGCCCAACGGCATGGCCTGCTCGAAGGCCTGGCGCACTTCGTTCAGGCGCTTGTCGTTAAGGTCGTGCACGCGCTTGGCACGTTCGGCGTTCAGGTCGATCAGCTTGTCGTCATCGCTCATGGCTTGGCTTACGTTGTGGCGGGAATGCCTCAATAATGCGTCCTGCCCCGCCCGACGGCAAATCAGCGGGCGACAAAATGCAGGCCATCGCCCAAAATCGGCCCTTCCCTCAGGCAACGGAGCGCACTCAAGTGGCACTGCACAAGGACCTTCCGCCCTTGCTGGCCCTGCGCGCCTTTGAAGCCGTGGCGCGGCACTTGAGTTTTAGCAAGGCGGCGCATGAGCTGTCGGTGACCCAGAGCGCACTGAGCCATCAAGTGCAAAAACTTGAGCAGCACCTGGGCAAACCGCTGTTTATCCGACGCACCCGGGCGATTGACCTGACGGGCGACGGCCAACGCTACTACGCCGAAATCCGCCCTGCCCTCGACACCATCGCGGCCGCCACCCGCACCCAGCGCACCGCGCCCAGCACCACGGTGCTGCGCATCGGCCTGCTCGCCTCTTTCGCCACCTTGTGGCTGGCGCCGCGCCTGGCCGACTTTCTGCATCGCTACCCGCATATCCAGGTGGAGTTGTTACCGGCAATTCAACTGGCTGATGTCGCCGCCGCCGAGGTGGACCTGGCGATACGTTACGGCAAGGGCGATTGGCCCGATGTGCAGGCCACGCGCCTGATGGCGGAAGTGATCTCGCCGGTGTGCAGCCCGGCGTTCAAGGCCCGGCATGACAGCCCGTTGCTGATGGCCACCTCCCACCGGCCGTTCGAGTGGACCGATTGGTCCGAGCACCACCACGTCGATCTCGCCAGCCATCCCCGCGTGATGCTGCATGACTACAACATCGTGGTCGAAGCCGCCGTGGCCGGCCAGGGCATCGCCATGGGCCGCCACCGCTTGATCGAGCGTCGGCTCAAGGACGGCAGCCTGGTGGAAGCGTTCGAGTGGCCGCCGTATCACAGTGACATCGGCTACTGGCTGATCGCCCCCCAAGGCCCCGCCAGCGCGGCGGCCGAATGTTTCAGCCAATGGCTGCAGGACGCTTGCCGCGACGCGTGAGTTTTTTCGATGCGTCGGGTGAGATCTATCCGTTTGTCGCCAATGATCCCGGCCGACATGCTCAAGCCTCTTTTACCTTTGAGGATTGATCATGAGCGACTCCCTGCGCCAACGCGTGCAAGCCCTCGGCCTCACGCTGCCGACGCCCAGCCAGCCAGCCGCCAACTACATTAACTACGTGATCAGCGCGAACCAGCTGTTTGTCTCCGGGCAGATTCCGCTGGTGGATGGCCAACCGGCCTACGTCGGCCGACTGGGCGAAGCCCTCAACGATAGCGAAGGCACCCAGGCCGCCGAACTGGCAGCGCTGGGCCTGCTGGGGCAATTGAGCCATGCCCTGGGGGATGACCTGTCGCGCCTGGTGCGCACGGTACGCCTGGGGGTATTTATCGCCAGCAGCGCCGAATTCACGCACCAGAGCGCAGTCGCCAACGGTGCGTCGAACCTGCTGGTGAATGCCCTCGGCGACAAGGGGCGGCATGTGCGCACCGCCGTCGGCGTTGCCAGCCTGCCCGCCGGTGTCGCGGTGGAGGTGGACGGGATTTTCGAGCTGCAACCATGAGCCTGCTCGACACCCAGGCGCTGCGCGACGCCACACCCGGCTGCCAATCCGGCATCGTGCATTTCAATCATGCCGGCGCCTCGCTGCCGAGCCAGGCCACCCTCGATGCCATCATCGCGCACCTGCACCGCGAAGCCCGCGACGGCCCGATGGAAGCCGGCGAACATGGCGCCCTGCTGCTGGAAAACGCCCGCCGCGCCGCCGCGCAATTGCTCAATGCGCCGGCCTCGTCCATTGCCTTCGCCAGCAGCGGCTCGGCCGCCTGGAACATGGCGTTCCAGGCACTGGCGCCGTGGCAGCCGGGCGACCGCATCCTGGTGGGCCGCCATGAATGGGGCGGCAACCTGGCGAGCATGCAGCTCGCGGTGCAAGCCGGCGCCCGCGTGGAGGTCATCCCCTGCGATGCAACCGGCGCGGTGTGCCCGCTGGCGCTGGAGGCGATGATCGACGCCAGAGTGAAGCTGATCGACCTCACGTGGTTGCCAGCCAACGGCGGCCTGATCAACCCGGCCCAAGCCATCGGCGAGATCGCCAAAAAACACGCGATCCCTTACTTCATCGACGCCGGCCAAGCCGTCGGCCAAGTACCGGTGGACGTGCAGGCATTGCACTGCGATGTGCTCAAGTCGGCCGGCCGCAAGCATCTGCGTGGGCCGCGCGGTACCGCGTTGCTGTATGTGCGGCCAGCGTTCCTCGCGCAGTTGAACCCGGCCCAGCGCGACGTGTTTTCCGCACCGTGGACGGCCGACGGCTTCGACCTGCGCAACGACGCCCGCCGTTTTGAAACCAGCGAAGTGTCCTACGCCTTATTGGCGGGATTGGGCAATGCGTTGCAGGAGATAAACCGACTGGGTATCGAGCAGGTGTGGCAAACCATCAGGCAGACCCGTCAGCAGATTCGCGAAGCGCTGGGTCAGATCCCCGGCATTACCGTGCATGATCTGGGCGCCAGCCAATCGGGCCTGATCGCCTTCAACCTGGCTGGTTGGGACGCCTTTGAACTGAAACGGCGGCTGGGCTTGCAGCGCATCAACATCGGCGCCAACGGCGTGGCCTACACCCCGCTGGACATGCAGGCGCGCGGCCTGGCCAGCGTGGCGCGGATTTCCGTCAGCCCGCTCAACAACGCGGATGACATCGAGCGGCTGCTGGCCGCCCTGCGGGCATTGCGCGGCTAGACTTCGACGTCCACCCACAAGCCCTGGCGCGGCGCATCTTCAATCAGCGGTATCACCGGCACGGTGTTGTCGGCGTTGAGCACATCCCCCGGAATCGCCAAGTGCTGTTCCGGGTCTTCATCGGCTTCACGCCGGCGTTTTTGCTGCTCTTGCTGGCGGCGCTGTTCTTCGCGCAGCAGCAGGGTCGATTGCTCGGCGTCGCGGTTTTTCAGGTCGATCGTGCTTTCATTGGAGCCCGGTTGTACTGGCACCACGGGCGGGATATCCGGCTTCTGGCGCACCGGATCGAGTTGTGACGTGACCGGCACAACGCTCACGGGCAGCATGGGTGGCAGCATAGGTTTACTCTCCTGATCAACAGGCTGTCGGCGCGCCACAGGGCGACTTGAGCGCGCACTCGCCAAGCTGTGACCCAGTCGACACTCCCAAGTGCCCGCCACCCGTCGATCCGACTCTCGCTCAGCCACGCAAACGGAGTAGTTTTTGTCAGGAGTCCTTTGGCTGAGGGCCGTGTTCCGTTAAGATAGTCGGCTTTTTCACGGCGGGAGTCAGGCAGCATGGCGCAGCAGTATCAACCGGGGCAACGCTGGATTAGTGACAGCGAAGCAGAGCTGGGGTTAGGCACCGTTCTGGCACAGGACGGGCGCTTGTTGACCGTGCTCTATCCGGCCACTGGCGACACCCGCCAGTATGCGCTACGGAATGCGCCCCTCACCCGCGTGCGGTTCTCGCCGGGTGACAGCATCACCCATTTCGAAGGCTGGAAAATGACCGTACAGGAAGTCGACGACGTCGACGGCCTGCTGGTCTACCACGGCCTCAATGGGCAGAACGAGCAGGTCACCCTGCCGGAAACCCAACTGTCCAATTTCATCCAGTTCCGCCTGGCCAGCGACCGTCTGTTCGCCGGGCAGATCGACCCCCTGGCCTGGTTCTCGCTGCGCTACCACACCCTGGAACACACCAGCCGCCAGTTGCAATCCGCCCTGTGGGGCCTGGGTGGCGTGCGTGCGCAACCGATTGCCCACCAATTGCACATTGCCCGTGAAGTCGCTGACCGTATCGCACCGCGGGTATTGCTGGCCGACGAAGTCGGTCTGGGCAAGACCATCGAAGCCGGCCTGGTGATCCATCGCCAGCTGCTGTCGGGCCGCGCCAACCGCGTGCTGATCCTGGTCCCGGAAAACCTGCAGCACCAGTGGCTGGTGGAAATGCGCCGCCGCTTCAACTTGCAGGTTGCACTGTTCGACGAAGAGCGCTTTATCGAAAGCGATGCCGCCAACCCGTTCGAAGACACCCAGCTGGCCCTGGTGGCGCTGGAATGGCTGGTGGACGACGAGAAGGCCCAGGACGCGCTGTTCGCCGCCGGTTGGGACTTGCTGGTGGTCGACGAAGCCCACCACCTGGTCTGGCACGAAGAGAAAGCCAGCCCGGAATACGCCCTGGTCGAACAACTGGCCGAAGTGATCCCTGGCGTACTGTTGCTCACCGCCACCCCGGAACAACTGGGCCAGGACAGCCACTTCGCACGCCTGCGCCTGCTGGACCCGAACCGCTTCCACGACCTGAAAGCCTTCCGCGCCGAGAGCGAGAACTATCGCCCGGTGGCCGAGGCCGTGCAGGAGCTGATGGACAAGGGTCGCCTGTCGCCCAAGGCGCATAAAACCATCCAGGGTTTCCTCGGCGATGAAGGCGAAGCCCTGCTCACCGCCGTCAACGATGGCGACACCGAAGCCAGCGCACGCCTGGTGCGTGAGCTGCTCGACCGCCACGGCACCGGCCGCGTGCTGTTCCGCAACACCCGCGCCGCCGTGCAGGGTTTCCCGGAGCGCAAGCTGCACGCCTACCCGCTGGCCAACCCGGACGAATACCTCGAACTGCCGCTGGGCGAACACGCCGAGCTGTACCCGGAAGTCAGCTTCCAGGCACAACCGGACATCGACGAAGAACACCGCTGGTGGCGCTTCGACCCGCGTGTCGAATGGCTGATCGACCAGCTGAAAATGCTCAAACGCACCAAGGTCCTGGTGATCTGCGCCCACGCCGAAACCGCCATGGACCTGGAAGACGCCCTGCGCGTGCGTTCCGGTATTCCGGCCACGGTGTTCCACGAGGGCATGAACATCCTCGAGCGTGACCGCGCCGCCGCCTACTTCGCCGATGAAGAGTTCGGCGCCCAGGTGCTGATCTGCTCCGAGATCGGCAGCGAAGGCCGCAACTTCCAGTTCTCCCACCACCTGGTGCTGTTCGACCTGCCGTCCCACCCCGATCTGCTGGAACAGCGCATCGGGCGTCTGGACCGGATCGGCCAGAAACATGTGATCGAACTGCACGTGCCGTACCTCGAGACCAGCCCGCAAGAGCGCCTGTTCCAGTGGTACAACGAAGCGCTGAATGCCTTCCTCAACACCTGCCCGACCGGCAACGCCTTGCAGCACCAGTTCGGCCCACGCCTGCTGCCGCTGCTGGAAGCCGCCGACGATGGCGAGTGGCAAGCCCTGATCGACGAAGCCCGCACCGAGCGCGAGCGCCTGGAGCAAGAGCTGCACACCGGCCGCGACCGCCTGCTGGAACTCAACTCCGGCGGCGCCGGTGAAGGCGATGCGCTGGTCGAGGACATCCTTGAGCAAGACGATCAGTTCGCCCTGCCGATCTACATGGAAACCCTGTTCGACGCGTTTGGCATCGACAGCGAAGACCATTCGGAAAACGCCCTGATCTTGAAGCCGAGCGAAAAAATGCTCGACGCCAGCTTCCCCCTGGGCGACGACGAAGGTGTGACCATCACCTACGACCGCAACCAGGCACTGTCGCGCGAAGACATGCAGTTCATCACCTGGGAACACCCGATGGTGCAGGGCGGCATGGACCTGGTGCTGTCCGGTTCGATGGGCAACACCGCCGTGGCGCTGATCAAGAACAAGGCGCTCAAGCCGGGCACCGTGTTGCTGGAACTGCTCTACGTCAGCGAAGTGGTGGCACCGCGCGCCCTGCAACTGGGGCGTTACCTGCCGCCGGCGGCCCTGCGCTGCCTGCTGGATGCCAATGGCAATGACCTGTCGGGCCGTGTGTCGTTCGTGACCCTCAATGACCAACTGGAAAGCGTGCCACGGGCCAGCGCCAACAAGTTCATCCAGGCCCAGCGCGACCAGCTGACGCCACGGATCAACGCCGGTGAAGAAAAAATCACCCCGCAACATGCCGAGCGCGTGGCCGAGGCCAAGCGTCGCCTGGCGGCGGACACCGACGAAGAACTGGCGCGCTTGACCGCGTTGCAGGCGGTCAACCCGACAGTGCGTGACAGTGAGTTGGTGGCGTTGCGCAACCAGCGTGAGCAAGGGTTGGCGATGCTGGACAAGGCCGCTTTGCGTTTGGAAGCGATTCGCGTCCTGGTCGCCGGCTAAAAAAGAAGGCCCGCGCAATGCGGGCCTTTTTTATAGGCCTTTCGCGCCTCATCGCAGGCAAGCCAGCTCCCACAGTTGACCGAGTTCCAACGTTGGAATGCAGTCAACTGTGGGAGCTGGCTTGCCTGCGATGAGGTCACCTCGGTCTCAAGCTGTAACCGCCGAACCCGGCACCTCCACCGCACTCAACCCCTCCTTCATCTTCTTGGCATCCCGCACAAAACACCGCGACGCCTGGAACAGAAACAGCATGGTCAAGAACAGCGCCACCGGAATCAGGTACATGGCGTCATGCAACCCCACCGCCTTATAAGCCTCGGTCATCTGCTCCGCCCCGGCCGCATACATCGCCGAATGGGCAAAGTGATCGGACAAGCCCCCCACCACAATTGGCCCCATGCCACCACCCAGCAAGTACAACCCGGCGAAGAACAGCGCCATCGCCGTGGCCCGCAGGCGCGGCTCGACCACGTCCTGGATCGCCGTGTACACGCAGGTGTAGAAGTTATAGGCAAACAGCCAGCCCACGCTGAATACCGCGACGAACACGCCGATCTCAATGCGCCCGGCATGCAAGGCCCAGGCGGTGCACACCGTCGAGATAATCAGGCTGAACGCCGCAAACAACAGCCGGCCATTGGCGATGCGCTGATGGATCTTGTCGGCCACCCAGCCGCCCAGGGTCAGGCCCACCAGGCCCGTCAGGCCGACGATGACCCCGGTGGCCACCGCCGCGTCCTGCAACGGCATCAGGAAGTAGCGCTGCAGCATCGGCACCAGGAACGAGTTGCAGGCATAGGTGGCAAAGTTAAAGCACAGGCCAGCCAGCACCAGCCAGAGGAAGGTCGGCACCGCCAGGACGCGGCGGATCGGGCGGTCCACGCGTTCCTGGGACACTTGCACGGTCTCCGCCGCGCCGCGCTTGGGCTCCTTGATATAGAACATGAACACCGCGAGGATCATCCCCGGCACGGCGGCAATAAAGAACGGTGCGCGCCAGCTGTCGAACGCCTTGACCATCCAGCCGATGGTGAAAAATGCCAGCAACAAGCCCAGGGGCAAGCCAAGCATAAAGATGCCCATGGCCCGGGCGCGGCGGTGGGCGGGAAACAGGTCGCCGATCAGCGAGTTGGCCGCCGGTGCGTAGCTGGCCTCGCCGATGCCGATGCCCATGCGCACCAGCAGGAAGGTCCAGAAACTGCCGACCAGGCCATTGACCGCCGTCAGCCCGCTCCAGGCGAACAGGCCCCAGCCCATCAGTTTGCTGCGCGAACCGGTGTCGGCCATGCGCCCGAGGGGCAGGCCGGCAATGGCGTAGACGATGGTAAAGGCGGTACCGATGATGCCGAGCTGGAAGTCGCTCAGGTGCCATTCCATGCGGATCGGCTCGATGATGATCGCGGGAATGGTGCGGTCGAAGAAGTTGAACAGGTTGGCCAGGAACAGCAGGAACAGAATGCGCCAGGCATTCGCCGCTTGGGTCGAGTTCTGCATGGGTCCGTCTCTTTTATTGTTATGAGAGCTGCGATGCCCGATGCATCCTGCCCGGTATCAGCAACATAGTCAGGCTGGCGGCGCTTGTCTGTAATGATTCGTAAAGCTGATAGGGCATGATTTCCCCCAGATTCATGGGACTTCCCCTACGAAAATATATATCTGCGCCCCTCTTCCCAACGGCCATGGCGCAGATAGAATGGCGAGCCTTCCCGTAGTACCCCCTCTTACATTTCTTATCGATGACGTCCATGTCCGAAGCCAGTCCGTGCCTGAATTGTGGTGCCTGCTGTTCACACTTCCGTGTGTCTTTTTTCTGGGGTGAGTGCGCCTCCTCCGGCGGGACGGTACCGGACGATCTGGTGGTGCAGATCAATCCGACGCGCGTGGCCATGATCGGCACCGACCAGAAACCCGTGCGTTGCTGCAGCCTTGAAGGCGAAGTGGGCAAAGGCACCCGTTGCTCGATCTACGAGCAACGGTCGAGCACCTGCCGTGAGTTTGAAGCGTCCTGGCACGAGGGCGTACAGAACGTCGATTGCGATGCCGCCCGCGCGGCCTTTGGCCTGGCGCCGCTGGAGATGCCCTTCGAGCTGGACCTGCCCATCAGCGCTTAGCATCAAACGCTATGGCCGGCATGCCAAAATCGTAGAGATCAAAGTGCCATTATCCATGGCGAATTTCGCAGGCCTTCTATACTCGAGGTCGTAGGCCATCGCTGTAGGCAATGGCGCAACGACTTTTACGGGACATGCTATGGAATGGCTTGGTCTGCATTTTTTTACCGAGCTTCCAGAGAACGGGCACTTATTACTCAATTGCAGTCATAACCCCTTCCTGGTTCTGCTGGCCTACCTGGTCGCGTGTGCGGCGGGTTTTGGCACCCTTGATATGGCCGAGCGGGTCGGCCACGTCGAAGACCCTACCGCTCGTCGCCGCTGGCGCTGGCTCGGTGCCGGTTGCCTGGCGGGTGGCATCTGGTCCACCCACTTCATCAGCATGCTGGCCTTTCAGGCGCCCATTGCCATTCATTACGAATTGATCATGACGTTCGCCTCGCTGCTGATCGCCATGATCGCCGCGCTGTTCGCCATGAAAACCCTCAGCCACACCCATCTGCGGTTCCATCAGTACCTGCTGGCGTCGGTATGGATGGGCCTGGGCATCGCCCTGATGCACTACGTGGGCATGTCGGCCATGCGCTCCCAGGCCGCGGTGTATTTCGAATCCGGGTTGTTCATGGCCTCGGTGGGCATTGCCATCGGCGCCAGCCTGGCGGCGCTGTTGCTGTCGAGCTACCTGCGCAACGGTGCCGGGGTGTTCCACCAACTGCTCAAGTACGCCGCCAGCCTGGTACTGGGCGCCGGCATCCTGAGCATGCATTTCACCGGCATGGCGGCCATGCGCATGCTGGTGCCCACTGGCGCCGATCTATCGCTGCCATTGGACAACAACCCCATTCAACTCGGCCTGTCCGTCGCCGTGATCACGCTGTTGGTGATTGGCAGCAGCGTCAGCGCCGCCCTCGCGGACAAGAAGCTTCAGCATAAGGAACGCGACCTGCGCCGGGTCAACGCCCTGCTCAGCGAACTGGACCAGGCCCGCGCCTCCCTGCAACAGGTGGCGCACTTTGACGCGTTGACCAGCCTGCTCAATCGGCGCGGTTTCAACCAGATCTTTGCCGAGAAGCTCGACGAGAAAACCAGGACTCACGGCATGATGGCCGTGGTTTTCCTCGATATCGATCATTTCAAACGCATCAACGACAGCCTCGGGCATGACGCAGGCGACCAGTTGCTCACCGTGCTCGCCGCGCATATCAAAGGCACGGTGCGCAGTCATGAAGATGTGGTGGCTCGGTTCGGTGGCGATGAGTTCTGCATTCTGATCAGCGTCCATCACCGTGACGAAGCGCGCCACCTGGCCCAACGCATCATGCAAAAAATGAAAGAACCGATCGAACTGGCCGGGCGGCGCATGGTGATGACCACCAGCATTGGTATCAGCCTGTTTCCCGATGATGGCCTCACCTGTGAAGAGCTGCTGAAAACCGCCGACCTGGCGCTGTACCAATCCAAGGACACCGGGCGCAACAGCCTGACCTTCTTCAGCTCCAACCTGAAAACCCGCGCCTTCCTCGAACTGCAACTGGAAGAAGAACTGCGCGGTGCCCTGCGTGCGCGCAACCAACTGGTGCTGTTCTACCAACCGATCTTCGACATGAAGCTGGGCAAGGTCACGCGCCTGGAGGCCCTGGTGCGCTGGCAGCACCCGGTGCATGGCCTGCTCGCCCCGGACCGCTTTATCGGCATCGCCGAAAACAATGGGCTGATTGCCGACCTGGACCACTGGGTATTGCGCCAGGCCTGTCATGACCTGAGCCTGTTGTCTGACCGGGGCTACACCGAACTGACCATGGCGGTGAACTGCTCGGCCCTCAACCTGGCCCGCGACGAACTGGCCGACGAGATCGAAGACGCCCTGCGCTTCAGCGGCATCGCGGCCCACCGCCTGGAACTGGAAGTCACCGAAAACGCCCTGATGGGCAATATCAGCAGCACCCTCGCCCTGTTGCGGCAGATCCGTGCGCTGGGCGTGTCGCTGGCCATCGACGACTTCGGCACCGGGTATTCGTCCCTCGCCTATCTCAAGCGCCTGCCGCTGAACACCTTGAAGATCGATCGCTCATTTATCCAGGACATCCCCAAGTCCACC
Source organism: Pseudomonas sp. CBZ-4 (assembly GCF_000346755.1). Classification (GTDB taxonomy): domain Bacteria; phylum Pseudomonadota; class Gammaproteobacteria; order Pseudomonadales; family Pseudomonadaceae; genus Aquipseudomonas. The sequence continues at coordinate 30,503 of NZ_ANNV01000077.1, forward strand.
GCCGACATCGAGATCGTCCAGGCGATTATCGGCATGGCCCACACCCTGCACCTGCAAGTGGTGACCGAAGGCGTGGAAACCCAGGCGCAATTCGAGCTGCTGCTCAAGCATGGCTGCGATTACGTCCAGGGTTACCTGTTGAGCCCGGCGGTGTGTGCCGCCGACGTGATCGGTGTCATCCAGGGCATTCAGATGCGTAATCCGTTGTACCCATTCAGCGTGGCGGGCACCAAGGACCCGCTGGCCCCCAGAAGTCCCTCCCCGGTCCGTATCGGCCCCACTTCGGTGATTCGGCCAATTCGCTGACGCCGAAACTTTGGCATTTCGCCATCATTTGCTTAAAGAAACCCGACAGACGGCCGATTCATCAGAGTCCGGCCACGATTTCCCTTGAAAAAGCAGGGTTAAACCCACGCGTCCCGGACGAAAACGCGCTGCAAAGTCGCGAACTCCCATTCAGTGATGGCTCCTTGAATTCTTCCAGCCATCCGTCCAAGTACATGGCGCCCAATGACTTCCAAAAATAACTCTGCCACCGTGGTTCCCGACGAGTTGCCGACAGCACCTGCGGAAAAATCCCCAGGTTCAAAGTCATTGAGCAGCGCCCGCCCGCTGGCGACCCAGCAGTACTTGTACTTCACCGAAACCAATACCGACCGCATCCTCGACAACCTCGACGGCCTGCGTGACATGGTGTTCCCGCGCCTGCCCCAACAGGAAGGCGACGGCGACCCGCGCAACGAGCAGGAATTTCCCTCGGTATGCCTGATCGGCCTGGGCCGCTGCGGTTCGAACATCGCGCTGGACGTGGCGGAACTGGTGTACAACGCGCGCAAGTTCTACCTGAACGAATTCAGTAACGAAGACAAGTCGGTGGACAAGGGCTACAGCCCGGCCCAGTGGATTCGCAACAACCTGCGCCTGGGCGGCGGCAAGGCCAGCAAGCCGGTATTCCTGGTGGAACCGCTGGTGATGCTGGGCGACTTGGACAAGGACATCGCCGGGCGCATCCGCTTCTCGCGCAAGGGCGAAAAAAGCGGCTTCTTGCGCGACTACAGCAAGATGAAAATCATGGACCTCTCGGAAGTCCATGCCGGTGGCGCCGGTAACGCGCCGATCCTCGGCCAGTACCTGGCCAAGATCATCCTCAACAAGGACACCCAGCGTTTCTCCAGCCCCGACTGGAAAATGATCCACTCGTACCTGATCGACTCCTGCGGCATCAAGGCCAACCAGTCGCGCCTGTACTTCTCGATCTTCAGCGCCGGCGGTGGTACTGGCTCGGGCATGGCCTCGGAATTCGGCCTGGCCCAGCAGCACTCCTATATGAACAAGACGTTCGACACCAAGCCCGCCGACGAGCACGACAGCAAGAGCGGCCACGCGTTTGTGTTCGAGCCGATCTTCACCAGCGGCATCTGCGTGCTGCCGAATATCTCCGACCACCGCAGCGAAATGTCCGAGGCGCTGCACATCAACGCGGGGCGTTTGCTCTGCAAGTATCTGTCGGAAGAATGGGATTTCTCGTACAACTTCGCCAACGAAGACAGCAGCGAAGCCAGCGTGAAGGGGCGTATCCGGCCGTGGAACGCGATGATGCTGATCTCCAACGACATCATGCGTTACGCCGAAGAAAGCGATGACGGCAATATCCAGAACATTGACGTCAATGCCATGGAAAAACACGCCAACCAGTACATCTCCCAGCAGATCTTCAACATCCTCACCGCCCAGGCGGTGACCACCGACTACGACCAGAACTACTTCCGTCGCGCCGGTATCGACATTGGCGAGACCATCCGCCTGGATGCCAACGACCTGTTCATGAGCCTGGCCGGCCCGGTGGCGATTGCCTACGCCGAATCCGTGGTCCCGGAAACCCCGGCGCCGTCCAATGACAAGTTCAAGGTGTTCGATAAAGAACCGCAGCGCCTGAACATCGACGACCTGTTCTTCCGCTCCATCGACCTGCCGCACTTCAACAAGGTCACCCAGGCCATCGAAGGCATCAGCCTGTTGCCGATCGAGTCCAAGCGCTACAAGGCGTCCCTGGAGCAGTACAAGAATTCCGGCTACGACGCGGCGGCGCTGCACGACCTGCACTTCTTCAAGAACTGCTCGTCGGTGGTGTCCATCGTTTCGTTGCCCAAGGACTACAAGCTGTCCTACATGGACCTGAACCGGCTCAAGACCCACCTCAACAGCCTGTTCCCCAACACCACGCTCAAGCGGTATGCCTTGGTGATCGGCGCTTCGGCCAACCTGTCGCTGACCACCCTGATCGCCAAGAGCCCGTGCCTGTCGGATGATTTCCTCACGCTGATCGTGGCGTTTATCAAGCGCTGTTTTGCGCGCAACCCGTACCGTTTCGATGAGACGCTGGACAACTCGATCCTGGACTTCATCATCCACGAGGACTTCGACGAAGACCGCATCGACGAGTTGCTCAACGAGTTTGAAAACCCGGCGAAGATCCTCGATACCAACTGGTACGCGATCAAGCCGATGTATGAGAAGAAGTACCGCGAGCTGATCAACGACAAAGAGAAGTTTGTCTCGATCAATGACATTCGACTGTCACGGGATTGCGTGAAGAAGGCGATCAAGTACCTGCGCGAGATCTATCGTCATCGCATCGGCAAGACCAAGGTCATTTCCTTGAACAACTACACCGGCAAGACGTTCTAGGCCGCGGAGGCGGCGCCACTCGGCGCCGCCGCCCTGTTATTGGGCCAGGCGCTGGCGCAGGAAGGCCAGGATGGTTTGCTCGTCCGCCGCCTTGGCGGGCCGGGGCATGTGCTGCGGCCATCCGGCGTCCTTCGCCTGCAGCAGCTTCTTCTGCTCAGCCTCGTCCCAGCGTCGTATTTCCTTGCAGGCGGATTCCCACCAGCCGTGTCGGCAGACGTCGTAGTACGGGTGCTCGGGCGCGGAGCTGCCGTAGAGCAAGTCACGGCCGACCTTCTTCAGATGCTTGCGCAGGTTGCGCAACTGCCACTTGATCCACACGCGCTGCAGTGGCGATGGCATCGGCTTGAAGCGCGGCACATCCAGGCAGCGTGCGACCAGTTCCGGGCTGAACGCCTCACCGTGCAGGCCAAAAAAGTGCGCCTGCATGGCATGGAAGAAGCGCTTGTCGGCGTAAAAGTGGTGCACGAACTTGCGCGCCTCGCGCACCGGCTTGCCGCGCATCGCGAAGGAAATCGCCACCTGCTCGATGGTGTGGATGTCGAACGACTCGCGGGTCCACTCGTCGATAAAGCCGATCGCCGTTTCGAGCAGCGGTGCGTCACTCGCCCGCACACCGCACAGGCCGCTGTTGTATAGCTTGAAACCATTGCTGGCACTGATGCCATGGGCCTGTAGGTCGCGACCCAATTTGAGGTAGTCCGGACGCTTGCAGACGTAGCTCCAGTCGTATTCGAACTCGTCCATCACATACTGGCCGGGCTCGATCAGCTCGAGTACGCGGTGGGGCGATTTGAGAAACAGCGTGTCGGTATCAACGAACAGGGTCTTGTCCGCCAGCGTCAGCCCATGGGCGATGGCGCAGGCCTTGCGGCGGTGGGTGTAGCCGTTGTCGCCCTGCCACCGGGTCAAGGTCTGCTCATCCAGTGCGAGCGTTTCGACTGGCCAGCCGGTGTAGTCCTGCGGACGATCCGTCATGACCCGAATGCACAACGACTCGCCCTGCTTGAGCTGCGACAGGGCGGTGAGGATGCTGAACTTGGCCTCGCGTCGATAAACATCCTGTTCACCGTAGACAAGGTAGAGCAGCTGGTGCGGGGTTTTTAGTAAGGGCGGCAGCGTGGACGGCATGACGGGCTCCATGGAACAAGCCGCGAACTTTACCGGAATCCACTGACAAATCCGCGCAACCCGCAGATTTATCTTACAAATGACCCTTGTTTATTCACACCAGGAAACAATTCTCCCACCGGTTAGCCGGGCTCAAAACTGTTCCCATGACGCGCACGTCACCCTGCGCTGTGACCTTTCTCTACGGCAACTTGCCATCACGGCGCCAGCGGTTACTCCGCTACACACTTCTGCCAGGGAAAAACATGCACCTTTTTTGTGCGAGGTTTTCTTACGCTGCCCTTTCCTGGATCAGAATCCACGGCGAAACCACCACGGCCCACAGGCTCGGATCACGCTCAACCAGGTCCAATGCCCGCGTCGCAGACACTTCGCCAAGGCTGCCCGAGGCCAGCCAGGCAGCCACTTTGTCACGGTTGTCCTCGGCCATTCCTTCGGCGGCCTCGATCAAATCCAGGCCGGCATCGACCCACAATAGGGCACCCTTGGCAAAGAACGGTTCAAGCTCCTTCCAGGAAATTTCGGCGGTTTCACCGAGCAGCTTGGCATAGAGGGTGCTAGGTTCTTGCGTCATGGGAGTTCACCTTGGGGAAAAAACGGCGCAATCATAACGTCACGCCCTTGGTAGAAAAACCCAGTTGCAAATGAGGCATCGATAGAAAGTGTCAGAAAAGCCAAGGATTGCCTGAAACTCTGGCATAAGCCCGCCGCAATTCTGTCTTTTTCTTTCATTTAAGCGACACACCCGGGTTTTGCCCCCAGCAGCCAGCTTTTCAAGCGATCAACCGGCGCTCTACACTGTACCGGTACAGTTGCCAGGTCGCTGCCGGGGGGATATCCGAGATATCCGATCCGGTTCTGCAGCTCACAAGGCCGCTAGAACTATAAAAAATACAACAGTAAGAGTGGAGCACTATGAATAAGGCTACTAAGCAGATTTCCAAACTGTTTGCCGCTATGGTCCTGGCTGGGGTTGCCGGCCATTCGTTCGCAGCTGATACCATCAAGATCGGTATCGCCGGGCCCAAGACCGGTCCAGTGACGCAATACGGTGACATGCAGTTCACCGGCGCCAAGCAAGCCATCAAAGACATCAACGCCAAGGGCGGCGTAGACGGCAAGATGCTTGAAGCCAAGGAATACGATGACGCTTGCGATCCTAAACAAGCGGTTGCCGTAGCCAACAAAGTGGTCAACGACGGCGTCAAGTTTGTCATCGGTCACCTCTGCTCCAGCTCCACTCAACCAGCGTCCGACATCTATGAAGATGAAGGCGTGATCATGATCACCCCAGCCGCCACCAGCCCGGACATCACTTCCCGTGGCTACAAGCTGGTGTTCCGCACCATCGGCCTGGACAGCGCCCAGGGCCCGGCAGCCGGCAACTACATCGCCGACCACGTGAAGCCGAAAGTCGTTGCCGTCCTGCACGACAAGCAGCAATACGGTGAAGGCATCGCCACTGCCGTCAAACAGACCCTGGAGAAGAAAGGCACCAAGGTTGCCGTCTTCGAAGGCCTGAACGCTGGCGACAAAGACTTCTCCTCGATCATCCAGAAGCTCAAGCAAGCCAACGTCGACTTCGTCTACTACGGCGGCTACCACCCAGAGCTGGGCCTGATCCTGCGCCAGTCCCAGGAAAAAGGCCTGAAAGCCAAGTTCATGGGCCCGGAAGGCGTCGGCAACGACTCCATCTCGCAAATCGCCCAGGGTGCTTCCGAAGGCCTGCTGGTGACCCTGCCGAAGTCGTTCGACTCCGAGCCTGAAAACAAGGCCATCGTTGACGCCATCAAGGCTGACGGCAAGGACCCAAGCGGCCCGTTCGTGTTCCCGGCCTACTCCGCCGTTGAGCTGATCGCAGGCGGTATCAAGGCTGCGAAGAGCGAAGACACCGCCAAAGTGGCCGAAGCCATCCACGCGGGCACCTTCAAGACCCCAACCGGCGACCTGAGCTTCGACGCCAAGGGCGACCTGAAGGACTTCAAGTTCGTGGTCTACGAATGGCACTTCGGCAAACCAAAAACCGAAGTTTCCCCTCAGTAAGCCAGGCATTACTGGTCCAACAAGCCCACTGTGAGAGCAGTGGGCTTTGTTTTACGAGGTTTATGGGCCTGTCACCCGCGATCCGGGCGCTGGCTCACCTGAAAATCTTAAAACCGTCACCAGCGGTTCGCTGGCAAACGCTTTGTGCAAATGTGCTCATAGAACACAGCGCAGGGCCGGAACATGACTCCACCAGTGAAATGCGTATCGGGTTTTTAGGAGCGCTGTAATGCCTGAGATCTATCATTTTTTCCAACAGCTGGTTAATGGCCTGACCATTGGCAGCACCTATGCCTTGATAGCCATTGGCTACACAATGGTTTACGGCATCATTGGAATGATCAACTTCGCCCATGGCGAGGTGTACATGATTGGTTCCTACGTGGCCTTTATCGCCCTTGCCGGGCTGGCCATGATGGGTATCCACTCCCTGCCGCTGTTGATGACCGCCGCGTTTATCGCGTCAATCGTTGTAACCAGTGCCTATGGCTACAGTATCGAGCGTGTTGCCTACCGTCCCTTGCGTGGCAGCAACCGTTTGATCCCGCTGATTTCCGCCATCGGTATGTCGATTTTCCTGCAGAACACCGTATTGCTGTCCCAGGACTCCAAGGATAAATCCATCCCCAACCTGATCCCTGGGAGCATCTCCTTCGGCCCGGGCGGCGCGGAGGAAGTGCTGATTTCCTACATGCAAATCCTGGTCTTCGTCGTCACCCTGGTGGCGATGCTGGGCCTGACCCTGTTCATCTCCCGCTCCCGTCTGGGGCGCGCCTGCCGGGCGTGTGCCGAAGACATCAAGATGGCCAACCTGCTGGGCATCAACACCAACAACATCATCGCCCTGACCTTCGTGATCGGTGCCGCACTGGCTGCCGTCGCGGCGGTGCTGCTGAGCATGCAGTACGGCGTGATCAACCCCAACGCCGGTTTCCTGGTGGGCCTCAAGGCCTTTACCGCAGCGGTCCTGGGCGGCATCGGCAGTATCCCGGGCGCGATGCTCGGTGGCCTGGTGCTGGGTGTGGCCGAAGCGTTCGGTGCCGATATCTTCGGCGACCAATACAAGGACGTCGTGGCGTTCGGCCTGTTGGTTCTGGTGCTGTTGTTCCGTCCGACCGGCATTTTGGGCCGCCCGGAGGTTGAGAAAGTATGAGCAGATATCTCAAATCGGCGTTTTTCAGCGCCTTGCTGGTCTGGGCCGTGGCCTTTCCGGTACTCGGCCTCAAGCTGAGCATTGTCGGGATCAACCTGGAAGTGCATGGCACCGGTCCCGTGACCCTGACCATCATTGCCCTGTGCTCGGTGCTGATGTTCCTGCGCGTGCTGTTCACCCAGCAGGTCGGTGCCTTGTTCAAGGGCAACCGTGGTCCGTTGGTGTCGCCCAAGGTCAGCCAGTTCCTGACCCTGCCGCGCACCCAGCGCTACATCATCATCGGCCTGATCGTGGCCGCGCTGATCTGGCCGTTCTTCGGCTCGCGCGGCGCAGTCGATATCGCCACCCTGATCCTGATCTACGTGTTGCTGGGCCTGGGCCTGAACATCGTCGTGGGCCTCGCCGGCCTGCTCGACCTCGGTTATGTGGGCTTCTATGCCGTGGGTGCCTACACCTACGCGCTGCTCTCGCACTACCTGGGCTGGAGCTTCTGGATCTGCCTGCCACTGGCGGGCATGGCGGCGGCCACGTTCGGCTTCCTGCTGGGCTTCCCGGTACTGCGCTTGCGCGGTGACTACCTGGCCATCGTGACCCTGGGCTTCGGTGAAATCATCCGGCTGTTCCTGCGTAACCTCACGGACATCACCGGTGGCCCCAACGGCATCAGCAGCATTCCCAAGCCGACCTTCTTCGGCCTGTCGTTCGACCGCAGCGCCGCCGAAGGCATGCAGACCTTCCACGAATACTTCGGGATCGACTACAACCCGGTGAGCAAAGTGGTGTTCCTGTACCTGGTGGCGCTGTTGCTGGCACTGGCCGCCTTGTTCGTGATCAACCGCCTGCTGCGCATGCCCATCGGCCGTGCATGGGAAGCGCTGCGCGAAGATGAGATCGCCTGCCGGGCCCTGGGCCTGAACCCGACCATCATCAAGCTCTCCGCCTTCACCCTGGGTGCTGCGTTCGCCGGTTTTGCCGGCAGCTTCTTCGCCGCGCGCCAAGGCTTGGTGACCCCGGAGTCGTTCACCTTCATCGAGTCGGCGATCATCCTCGCCATCGTGGTACTGGGTGGCATGGGCTCGCAGCTGGGCGTGATCCTGGCGGCGATCGTGATGATCCTGCTGCCGGAAATGATGCGTGAGTTCAGTGAATACCGCATGTTGATGTTCGGCGCCATGATGGTGCTGATGATGATCTGGCGCCCTCAAGGCCTGCTGCCCATGCAACGTCCACACATGGAGCTGCGCAAATGAGCCGCGAGATCCTGAAAGTCGAAAATCTGAGCATGCGCTTCGGCGGTTTGCTGGCGGTCAACGGCGTGGCCCTGACCGTCAAAGAAAAACAGGTGGTTGCCTTGATCGGCCCCAACGGCGCCGGCAAGACCACGGTGTTCAACTGCCTCACCGGTTTCTACAAGCCGAGCGGTGGCAGCATCCTGCTGGACGGCCAGCCGATCCAGGGCCTGGCCGGCCACGAGATCGCCCGCAAGGGCGTGGTGCGCACCTTCCAGAACGTGCGGTTGTTCAAGGACATGACGGCGGTCGAGAACCTGCTGATCGCCCAGCACCGTCACTTGAACACCAACTTCCTGGCGGGCCTGTTCAAGACCCCGGCGTTCCGCAAGAGCGAGCGCGAGGCCATGGAATTTGCCGCGTACTGGCTGGACAAGGTCAACCTCACCGAGTTTGCCAACCGCCCTGCCGGCACCCTGGCCTACGGCCAGCAACGTCGCCTGGAAATCGCCCGCTGCATGATGACCCGCCCGCGGATCCTCATGCTCGACGAACCGGCCGCCGGCCTGAACCCCAAGGAGACCGAAGACCTCAAGGCGCTGATCAGCGTGCTGCGTGAGGAACACAACGTCACCGTGCTGTTGATCGAACACGACATGAAACTGGTCATGAGCATTTCCGACCACATCGTGGTGATCAACCAGGGCACGCCGCTGGCCGACGGGACGCCGGAGCAGATCCGCGACAATCCTGAAGTGATCAAAGCCTATTTGGGGGAAGCGTAAAATGCTGCAATTCGAAAACGTTTCCACTTTCTACGGCAAGATCCAGGCCCTGCACAGCGTCAACGTGGAAGTGCGCCAAGGCGAGATCGTCACGCTGATCGGCGCCAACGGCGCGGGCAAGTCCACCTTGCTGATGACCCTGTGCGGTTCGCCCCAGGCCCACAGCGGCAGCATCCGCTACATGGGTGAAGAGCTGGTGGGCCTGCAATCGTCGCAGATCATGCGCAAGAGCATCGCCGTGGTGCCGGAAGGCCGTCGGGTATTTTCCCGCCTGACCGTGGAAGAGAACCTCGCCATGGGCGGGTTCTTTACCGACAAGGGCGACTTCCAGGAGCAGATGGACAAGGTGCTGCACCTGTTCCCACGGCTCAAGGAGCGCTTCAGCCAGCGCGGCGGCACCATGTCTGGCGGCGAGCAGCAAATGCTCGCCATCGGCCGCGCGCTGATGAGCAAACCCAAGCTGCTGCTGCTGGACGAACCATCGCTGGGCCTGGCACCGATCATCATCCAGCAGATCTTCGACATCATCGAACAGCTGCGCAAGGACGGTGTAACGGTGTTCCTCGTGGAGCAGAACGCCAACCAGGCCCTGAAAATCGCCGACCGCGCCTATGTCCTGGAAAACGGCCGGGTGGTGATGGAAGGCTCGGGTGAGCAACTGCTGACGGATCCGAAGGTGCGTGAGGCCTACCTCGGCGGCTAGGCAACACTCAATATCTGTGCTGGCTTATGTGGGAGCTGGCTTGCCTGCTCCCACATTTGTTTTTGGGTGATCCCGGACTTTTGCAATGTTTGAAATTTTTTCGACCGACCTGTAACGAACCTCCCGCTCCCGTCTCTAGTGGTACAAGCAGGCACCCAAGCCCGCCCACTCAACCCACTGCTGGAGATCCACCATGACCACCAAACTGTCCGCCGCCACCCTCGTCCTGGCCCTCGGTTCCGCCCTGAGCCTGTCCGCCCTGACCTCCACCGCCCACGCGGCCGACGACATGCAGAAATGCTTCGGCGTCGCTGAAGCCGGCAAGAACGATTGCGCCGCCGGCGCTGGCACCTCCTGCGCCGGCACGTCGAAAACCAAGGACCAGGCCAACGCCTGGAAACTGGTCCCGGCCGGCACCTGCACCCAAACCCCAAGCTCCACCTCGCCGACCGGTTTCGGCCAGGAAGCCGCCTTCACCGCCAAGTCCTGAAACCTGCACAGCCTGAGTACTGATGATGACCCTTTCATCCTTGCCAGCCATCTCCCAGGCTCAGGCGCCCGGCCTCCCGCGCCGGGCCGGGCTGGGGCTCAAGTACGAGCACTTCAGCGAAGTGCTTGAGACCGCCCCCGACATCGGTTTTTTTGAAGTGCACGCCGAAAACTACATGGTCGCCGGCGGGCCGTTTCACCACTACCTGGGATTGATCCGCGAGCAGTACCCGCTGTCCTTGCACGGCGTGGGCCTGTCCATCGGCGGCGAAGGCCCGCTGGACCGTGCGCATCTGGCACGGCTGGCTGCGCTGATCGAGCGCTATCAACCCCACTCCTTTTCCGAACACCTGGCCTGGTCAAGCCACGGCCCGGTGTTTCTCAACGACCTGCTGCCCCTCGCCTACGATGCCGCGACCCTCAAGCGCGTCTGCGCACACGTGGATCAGGTGCAAAGCACGCTCAAGCGCCCCATGCTGCTGGAAAACCCATCCACCTACCTGCAATTCCAGCGCTCGACCCTGGACGAGACGGACTTCATCAGCGAAGTCATCCGCCGCACCGGTTGTGGCTTGCTGCTGGACGTCAACAACGTCTACGTGTCGTGTATCAATCATCAACGCGACCCGCTGGCCTACATCGATGCACTGCCGTTGCACGCTGTCGGTGAGATTCATCTGGCCGGGTTTGCCGAAGACACTGACAGCCTCGGCGACCGCTTGCTGATCGACGATCACGGTGCGCCCATCGATAACGCCGTGTGGCGCCTGTACGAAACCCTACTGGCACGCACGGGCCCGGTGGCCACGCTGATCGAACGGGATAACCAGGTGCCGGCCTTCAGTGCCCTTCACGCTGAGGCGCAACAGGCCGACTGGCACTTGTCGCAGGTGCTCCCATGAGCCTCTACGACACATTTGCCAGCGCTCTGCTGGCGCCTGACCTGCCCTGCCCCGATGGGCTGTTCAGCAGCAACGGTGCCGACCCGGCCAGCCGCTTTGCGGTGTACCGCAACAACGTCCACAGCGCGTTGATCAATGCGTTGGCGGCAGCACACCCGGTGACCTTGCAACTGGTGGGCGACGACTTCTTTCGGGCCATGGCCGGCCTCTATGTACAGGCCAGCCCGCCGAGCAGCCCGCTGATCAGCGAATACGGCGACACTTTTGCCGCATTCATCCGCGCGTTCGAACCCGCCGCCAGCGTGCCCTACCTGGCAGATGTCGCCCAGCTTGAACGCCTGCGCGTGCGGGCTTATCACGCGGCGGATACGCCGGGCCTGAATCGGCACGCCGTCCTCCACCACCTGCAAAACGGGGCGGACCTGGGGACGTTGCGCCTGCAACTGCACCCGTCCCTCGCGACGCTGAACAGCGCGTATGCCGTGGTTGCCGTGTGGGCCGCGCATCAGATCGAAGGCGCCTTGGCCACCTTGAACCCCTGGCACCCACAGAGTGCGCTGGTATTGCGCCACGGCCTGGGGGTCAAGGTGTTCGCCATCGACGGCGGCGCCGTAGCGTTTATCAACAGCCTGAACCACGGCTCAACGCTGCAACAAGCAGTCGCTCACGCCCTTGAGGCGTCGACCGAGTTCGACTTGCACAAATGCCTGTCACTGCTGGTCAGTCACGAGGCCATCACCCATCTGCACCTGGAACCAAAGGTATCGCCATGAACACTGCCCCCACCGGCCTGATAAATCGGGCAATCGCGCTTTTAGAGAAAATCCCCTACAGCCTGATCGCCTTTCTCGCACGCTTCTCCATCGCGGCGGTGTTCTGGAAGTCGGGGCAAACCAAGGTCGAAGGTTTTGCCGTTGACCTGATCAGCGGCACCTTCCAACTGGGCGAACCACGCCTTGCCGCCTCGACATTGCCGTTATTTCGCAGTGAATACCACGTGCCAGTGCTATCGCCGGAAGTGGCTGCACACATGGCGGCGTTTGCCGAGCACTTCTTCCCGGTGTTGATCCTGGTGGGCCTTGCCACGCGCTTTTCGGCCCTGGCGCTGATCGGCATGACCCTGGTCATTCAGGTGTTCGTCTACCCGGATGCCTACCCGACCCACGGCACCTGGCTGGCCATACTGTTGTGGCTGGTGGCCAGAGGCCCGGGGCGCCTGTCTATCGACCACCTGATCGCCCGACGCTACGGCTAAAGACGGTCCAGCGCTTCGCCGCTGCGCTTGAACCAGTCCACCAGGTAATCGGCCAGTACCTGGGTGCGCCGTGGCAGGCCGCCTTGATAGGGGTGGACCAGGTACATCGGCATGCTCCGCGTCTGATAATCGCGCAGGAGCCAACGCAAGCGCCCGTCAGCCAATTCCGCCGGCAGGACGTAGGAAGGCAGACGGGCAATACCGGCCCCCACCAAGGCGGCCTTCTTCAACAGGTTGTAGTGGTTGGAGGCAAAGGTGCCGCTGACCCGCACCCGCAACAACTCATGTTGCTGGTGGTACAGCCACTCTTCGCGGCCGCTGTAGTGGCTGTTGAGCAGACAGGTGTGGGCAGCCAGGTCCGCCGGCGTCTGCGGCTCGCCGTGCTGTTCCAGGTAGGCCGGGCTGGCGCAGGTCATTTCATGCCAGGCCAGCAGCGGCTTGGCCACCAGGCGCTCGTTTTCAATCGCACCCGAGCGCACCCCCAGGTCAAAGCCATCCCGTGCCAGGTCGCGGTAGCTGTTGTTCAACTCCAACTCGATCTGCACCTGCGGGTATTGCTTGGAGAACTCCAGCAACAAGCCATCAAAGAAGGTTTCGCCCAGCGACACCGGAACCGTCATACGCACCGGCCCGGCCAAATCGTCCTTCAGCCGAGCCAATGCCTGACGAGCGCGATCCACCTGCACCACCAGCGCCTGGGCCTGGGGCAACAACGCCGCACCGGCTGCCGTGAGGCTCAGCTTGCGCGTGGTGCGATGCAGCAAGACCACGGAAAACTGCGCTTCCAACTGGCTGATGCGCTTGGACAATTGCCCCTTGCTGCAGCCCAATTGCTCGGCCGCCACGGTGAAACTGCCGGCTTCGATCAGCACGGCAAAGGCCGCCAGGTCATCCATTTCGCTCATGGATTGTTTCCAATAGAAAACCAAAGGTTGCCTATTAGCACGTTTATCCATTGAAAAAGCCACTCTAGACTGAACCTTCACTTACCCCCGGAGGAACAGCCCCATGAAAATCCTATTGATTGGTGCCAGCGGCACCGTCGGCTCGGCAGTCAAGGCAGAACTGGCACAGCGTCACGAGGTCATCAGCATCGGCCGCAGCAGCGGCGACTTGCAGGTCGATATCAGCGACAGCACCTCGATCCGCAAACTGTTTGAACAGACCGGCAAGTTCGACGCCCTGGTGTGCGCGGCGGGTAGCGTGAACTTCGTACCCCTGGGTGACATGAGCGAAACCGACTTCGAGCTGGGCCTGCGCGACAAGTTGATGGGCCAGGTCAACCTGCTGCTGATCGGCCGCGAGTACGCCAACGACGGCGCCTCGTTCACCTTCACCAGCGGCATTCTCAACCGTGACCCGATCCGCACCGGTGCTTCGGCGGCGCTGGTCAACGGCGCACTCGACGCCTTTGTAAAGGCGGCGGCGATTGAATTGCCACGGGGCCTGCGCGTCAACTCCGTCAGTCCTACGGTGCTGGTGGAAGCCATGGGCAGCTATGCGCCGTATTTCCGCGGCTTCAAACCCGCTCCGGGGGCCGATGTTGCGTTGGCCTACGCGAAAAGCGTCGAGGGCTTGCAGACCGGTCAGACCTTTATCGTCGGCTGACCTTCACGTCTGACAGAATCGCCTGAAGCTGGCAGGCGGGCTTGTGATGCAGCGTCAGCCTGCGTAACGTGGCGGCACTTGTCTGGAGACCCTCTATGCGTGCCGCTCGTACCCTTGCCCTGTTTGCCCTGCTCCCCCTGTTCGCCGCCTGCCAGATGTTCGAAAGCGAGCCGGCCAAGCCGTCAACTGCCGGCCTGACCCGCATGCAGGGCGAACTCACGGCGGTCAGTGGCAAGCTGCTGTTCCAGCCGTGCAACGACCAACGCAACTACGTGGTCAACGACACCGGCGGCACCAGCATCCTGCAGGAAGCCGCTTCCCTGGCCGGCCAGCAAGGCGCGCTGTTCGCCGACCTGCGCGGCAAGTTCTCCGGTGTGGCCAGCGGCACCCAGGGCAGCGTGGACCTGCAGCAACTCTATCGTGTGGAGCGCTCGACCTCGGCGTGCAACGACCCGGACTTCAGGCGCATGATCCTGCGCGCCAACGGGCACAAGCCGGCCTGGGCGATGAACGTCACGGCCAAGGGCATGGTCCTGGAGCGTGAAGGCCAGCCGCCACTGGCGGTGCCGTATGTGGAAGAGCAAATCGGCGACGGCCGCTTCAACCTGATGACCGAGGCCAACAACCAGAAGGTCGAACTGTGGGTCGCGCCGCAGCGTTGCATCGACAGCGTCAGCGGCAGCCTGCAACACATGACCGCCGAATTGCGGATCAACGGTCAAGTCCAGCGTGGCTGCGCGGCTTTCGGCGGTTCGCGGGACGATTGATTACCCCCTGCGCTGTTTTAGCATGACGGGAAACCACGGTTGGGGCTTATAATCGCCGGTTTGCAAAACCGCCGGCCTTACGAACGCCGCACACCGGATCCTGTCATGCTACGAATCACCGAACTCAAGCTGCCCATCGACCATCCCGAAGAAGACCTGCGGCCTGCCATCGTGCAGCGCCTGGGCGTCGCCAGTGATGACCTGCTCGATTTCACCCTGTTCAAGCGCAGCTACGACGCCCGCAAGAAATCGTCGGAGCTGTGCTTCATCTACACCATCGACTTGAACGTGAAAGGCGAAGCCGCCCTGTTGCTCAAGTTCGCCGATGACCGCAACGTCAACCCCGCGCCGGATGTCAGCTACAAGGTGGTTGGCCAGGCGCCACAAGACCTGACCGAACGTCCGATCGTCGTGGGCTTTGGCCCGTGCGGGATCTTCGCCGGGCTGTTGCTGGCACAGATGGGCTTCAAGCCGATCATCCTTGAACGCGGCAAGGAAGTGCGCCAGCGCACCAAGGACACCTGGGGCCTGTGGCGCAAAAGCGTGCTCAACCCAGAGTCCAACGTGCAGTTCGGTGAAGGCGGCGCCGGGACGTTTTCCGACGGCAAGCTGTACAGCCAGATCAAGGACCCGAAATTCCACGGGCGCAAAGTCCTGCACGAGTTCGTCAAGGCCGGCGCGCCGGAAGAGATCTTGTACGTCAGCAAGCCGCACATCGGTACCTTCCGCCTGACCGGCGTGGTGGAAAACATGCGCGAGCAGATCATCGCCCTCGGCGGTGAAGTGCGTTTCGAGCAACGCGTCACCGACGTGCTGATTGAAGACGGCCAGTTGCATGGCGTAGTGGTCGACGGCGGCGAGCAGATCCTCTCCAAGCACGTGATCCTGGCCCTCGGCCACAGCGCCCGCGATACTTTCCGCATGCTCCACGGCCGTGGTGTGTATATGGAAGCCAAGCCGTTCTCGGTGGGTTTCCGTATCGAACACCCGCAGTCGCTGATCGACGCGGCGCGCCTGGGTAAATACGCCGGCCATCCAAAACTCGGCGCGGCGGACTACAAACTGGTGCACCACGCCAAGAACGGCCGCTCGGTCTACAGCTTCTGCATGTGCCCAGGCGGCACGGTGGTCGCTGCGACCTCCGAACCGGGTCGCGTCGTGACCAACGGCATGAGCCAATACTCGCGTAACGAGCGCAATGCCAACTCCGGCATCGTGGTCGGCATCACGCCAGAGGTGGACTATCCGGGTGGCCCGCTGGCGGGTATCGAGTTGCAGGAACGCCTGGAATCCCACGCCTACATCCTCGGCGGCAGCAACTACGAGGCTCCGGCGCAGTTGGTCGGCGATTTCATCGATGGCAAGCCGTCCACCGCCACTGGCAGTGTGGAACCTTCCTACAAGCCGGGTGTGTCCTGGGGCGATCTGGCCCTCGCGCTGCCGGACTTCGCCATTGAGGCGATCCGCGAAGCGCTGCCGGCGTTCGAGAAGCAGATCAAGGGCTACTCGCTGCACGATGCCGTGTTGACCGGTATCGAGACACGCACCTCGTCGCCACTGCGGATCACCCGCAATGAATCGATGCAGAGCTTGAACGTGAAAGGCCTGTTCCCGGCCGGTGAAGGCGCGGGTTATGCCGGTGGGATTCTGTCGGCGGGTGTGGACGGGATTCGGATTGCCGAGGCGTTGGCGCGGGATATGTTGGGCATCGAGGCCTGACATTCACCCTCCAGCTTCCACACACCCACTGTGGGAGCTGGCTTTTGTGGGAGCTGGCTTGCCTGCGATAGCGGTCTTTCAGTTACAAGGCTGTTGTCTGATCCGCCGCTATCGCGGGCAAGCCCGCTCCCACACTGTCCACTTCTAACACGGGTTTTTGCGCCGTATCAGATATTCGCGCGCAAGACGCTGGCCGGCAGCGGCTTGCCCCGCTCAACACTCGCCGCGACAACCGCAATCAAGCCAGCCAGTTCAAAGCCCTGCGCCTCAAGCCACGCCGGATCATAGTAGGTGGTGGCATACCGCTCGCCCCCATCACACAAGATCGCCACGATCGACCCCGACTCCCCCGCCGCCTTCATCTGCTGCGCAGCCATCAACGCGCCAATCAAGTTGGTTCCACTGGACCCGCCGACCCGCCGCCCCAACCGCTCAGCCAGGTAATGCATGGCCGCCAACGACAACGCATCCGGCACTTTGACCATCGCATCAATCACCTTGGGCAGAAACGACGCTTCTACCCGAGGCCGGCCAATGCCTTCGATCCGTGAACCGCAGTCCAGGCGCAAGCTGGCATCGCCACTCAAGTAATAATCAAAAAACACCGAACGCTCGGCATCGGCGCACAGCACGCGGGTGCAATGCTGGCGATAACCCACATAACGCCCCAGGGTCGCGGTGGTGCCACCGGTGCCTGGGCTGGAAATCAGCCAGCTCGGCTCGGGAAAATGCTCAAAGCGCATCTGCTGGAAGATCGACTCAGCGATGTTGTTGTTCGCCCGCCAGTCGGTGGCGCGTTCGGCGTAAGTGAATTGGTCCATGAAGTGACCACCACTTTCCTGCGCCAAACGTTCGGATTCGGCGTAGATCTGCGTCGGATCGCTTACCAAGTGGCTCTTGCCACCGTAAAAGGCGATCTGCGCGATCTTTTCCTGGGAAGTGCTCGCCGGCATCACCGCGATAAACGGCAAGCCAAGCAGGCGAGCGAAGTAGGCTTCGGAAATCGCCGTCGAACCACTGGAGGCTTCGATCACCGGCGCACCCGGCTTCAGCCAGCCATTGCACAGCGCATACAGGAACAACGAGCGGGCCAGCCGATGTTTCAGGCTGCCGGTGGGATGGCTGGACTCATCCTTGAAGTACAACTCGATACCCGGCAAACCCGGTAACGGCAGCGGGATCAGGTGCGTGTCAGCGCTGCGCTGGAAGTCCGCTTCGATGATGCGAATGGCTTCGCGAGCCCAGGGACGATGGTCGCTCATGAGGAGTTTCTCTAAGGATTTCACCCCCAATCTTAGGAGGTTTCCTACACTCCACACAGATACAGTACCGACTCAATTGGACACACAATTGCTAGGCTTTGGCGCACCGTCACCCCGGGCCATCGCTTATAACAAATAAGAATATAACTTTTGTTTTAACAACTAACGGTACGGGTTAGGGTAACCCCCTATTGAACCTGGATTGGAGAGCATCCCTTGCCTCTGCGTAGCACTTTCACCCGTTTCTTCCAGCTGGAAGCCGCCAGCGGCCTGTTGCTGATCGCCGCTGCCGCGTTGGCGCTGATCATCAACAATTCGCCGTTGTCGCACCTCTACAGCGCCTTTCTCGACGTGCCGGTGGTGGCACAGATCGGCGCCCTGAAAATCGCCAAGCCCGCGCTGCTGTGGATCAACGACGGCCTGATGGCACTGTTCTTCCTGCTGATCGGTCTGGAGGTCAAGCGCGAGCTGATCGATGGGCACCTGTCCAAGCCCTCGCAAGTGGTGCTGCCCGGTGCCGCGGCGATTGGCGGCATGGTCATCCCCGCGCTGATCTACTGGGCAATCAACAAGGACTACCCCGCCGCACTGTCCGGCTGGGCAATTCCCATGGCCACCGACATTGCCTTCGCCCTTGGCGTGCTGGCCCTGCTGGGCAAGCGCGTGCCGGTGTCGTTGAAGCTGTTCCTGATGACCCTGGCGATCATTGACGACCTCGGCGCAATCATCGTGATTGCCGTGTTCTATTCCGCCGACCTCTCGGGCGCCGCACTGGCGGGTGCGGGCGCATGCCTGATCGCCTTGATCGCGATGAATCGCCTGGGCGTGATCAAGCTCGGGCCATACCTGATCATCGGGCTGATCCTGTGGGTCTGCGTGCTGAAAAGCGGCGTGCATGCCACCCTGGCCGGCGTGACATTGGCGTTCTGCATCCCGATGCGCACCAAGAACGCCGAGCCTTCACCACTGATGACCCTGGAGCACGCGCTGCACCCGTGGGTGGCCTATGGCATCCTGCCGCTGTTTGCGTTCGCCAACGCTGGCGTATCCCTGACCGGCGTCAGCCTGGAAAGCTTCACCCACCACGTGCCGATGGGCATTGCCGCCGGCCTGCTGATAGGCAAGACCGTCGGTGTGTTCGGCCTCACCTGGCTGGCCATCAAGACCGGCCTGGCCGCACTGCCCGAAGGCGCCAACTGGGGCCAGGTGTTTGGCGTGGCGATCCTGTGCGGCATCGGCTTTACCATGAGCCTGTTTGTCGGTTCGCTGGCGTTTGTGCCGGGCGCCAGTGAGTTTGCCGGGGAGGATCGGATGGGGATTCTGACCGGGTCGATTCTGGCGGCGTGTATTGGGTATGCGGTGACGGCGATGGCGAGTCGCAAGAAAGTGTCCCACTAAGGTCAATGTGGCGAGGGAGCTTGCTCCCGCTGGGCTGCGAAGCGGCCCCAGAAGCCTTGGGAGCGCTGCGCACTCCAGCGGGAGCAAGCTCCCTCGCCACAGGCAAACTTAGACATACTCGGCCCTCCGTGAGTTGGGCCTTACCTCCAGCGCACTTACCGGAACATGTGGGCCTTTGGATGCAGGTCGATGCATCTTTGAGGCGGCCGGGTTAATGGGCTTTCCGCATGAATCCGGCACGGATTACTAGCCCGTGGCGGTCGGTCCAAAAATTCGCGCGCGTACCCGGCTCACCTGAAAGCGACAAACGCAGAACGAAGAGGAGCCTAACCAAAATACCGCTTGAAGGTGTGACCAAAAGAGGCCGAATATCCATTTCTGATTAGTGTATCTATTGCAAACTTTTGCAGCGGCAATCGCCAAGAGAAAGATTCAAAGCATACCAATGCCGGCCATCGTTCAACCTTGCATGACACTATGCCCGACGGTAGTATCCGGCTGCAGGTCGATGCATCTTTGAAGCCGCAAGCCCAGCCACTAACTGGGCTTGCAACAAAAAACCCCAACCGGTCACCCGGTTGGGGTTTTTTCGTTTCTGCGGCTAACGCTTAGCGAGTAACCCGGCTAGTCCCATCAACGGTCATGATGCGCACACGGTCACCAATGCGGAAGATTTCATTCTCCTGCACGGCCTGCACGTAGGCACGCATGCTGCCGTCGTCTTCGCGCACGGTGATTTCCACGCCTTGGGTGCGGGTCAGGCCTTCTTCGGTGGCCGAGCCCAGCAGGCCACCGGCGACGGCGCCGATCACTGCGGTCACGATGCTGCCACGGCCGCCGCCGATGGCGCTGCCGCCAACGCCGCCGATGACTGCGCCAGCAGCGCCGCCGATTGGGGTCTTGGTGCCTTCGATTTTCACCGGGCGCAGGGATTCAATGGTGCCCATGCGCACGCTCTGTACACGACGCGCTTCGTCACGGGAGTACGAGTCGCCGGTCAGACTCGAAGCACAGCCACCCAGCAGAAGTGACAGAGTGGTGAAGCAGGCAACTAGTAAAACGGACTTACGCATAGCATCAACTCCAAAGGACAGGTGATCATTAGACGCTGCGGCTTGGCGCCTGTCACGGCAAGCACCGCAGAAAATAGCTTTCATTCAGCCTGAGTACAGACTGCTAGCACCACAAAACTCGACCAACGGTAGCCCAGCTCTTGTGCCAAGTGATGTCACGACTGTTTCATCATTGTAGTCGCGCAGCCGCACGCGGCCGACGTCTCTACCATAGAGACGTCGGCGCAGCGGAAAACATTCAGGCGGGATGACGAAAGGTGGCGCTCAGGGCGCCAGGCGCTCGCGGGTCCAGTCGGCCCCTTGCAGGCGGTAGTTCAGGCGATCATGCAGGCGGCTGGCGCGGCCTTGCCAGAACTCGATGCGCTCGGGCAGCAAGCGATAACCACCCCAGTGCTCGGGGCAGTCGGGTTGGGTATCGATGAAACGCTGCTCGGTGGCCTTGAGCAAGTCGTGCAGTTCTTCACGGTCACGAATGACCTTGCTCTGCGGCGAAGCCCAAGCCCCCAAGCGGCTCCCCAACGGACGGACCTGGTAATAAGCATCCGACTCCTCAGGCGACACCTTGACCACCCGCCCCTCGATCCGCACCTGGCGCTCCAGGGTCGGCCAGAAGAACGTCATGGCCGCAAACGGCCGCGCGGCAAGCTGTTCGCCCTTGGCGCTCTGATAGTTGGTGAAGAAGGTAAAGCCCTGCGCATCCAGGCCCTTGAGCAGCAGGATGCGACAGTGTGGGCGCCCCTCCTGGTCAACCGTGGCCAGGGTCATGGCATTGGCTTCCACCGGTGGCTGCTCGGTTTTCACCGCATCGGCAAACCACTGGTGGAACAACGCAAACGGCTCGGCCGGGGCCTGGGCCTCGCTCAAACCGTCCCGGGTGTAGTCACGGCGCATATCGGCCAGTGCCTGGGTCATGCGGCTTTATCCTTCTACTTCAACAGGTCAGTTTTTTGCCTGGTCGTTAGCCGGTGCAGCAGCCTTGGCCTTGGCCGGAGCCGCTTTTTTCGCAGCCGGCTTGGCCGGGGCTTTCTTGGCAGCTGGCTTGGCAGCGGCTTTTTTGGCGGCAGGCGCTTTTTTCGCCGGGGCTTTTACAGCCGGTGCGGGTGCAGGAACGTCCTGCACGGCGACCATTTCAGCCACAGGCGGGGTCTTGCCCGAGTTGTACTTGCTCAGCAAGGCCAACATAGTTGTACGCTGAGTGAACATAATTTCCATGCGACGGTTCAGCGCACGGCCCTGGGTGCTGTCGTTGGCGGCACGTGGCATAAGGTCGCCCATGCCACGCAGCATCAGGCGATCCTGCTTCAAGCCGCTGAGGCTGAAGATCGAGGCAATCGACTGTGCACGCTCCTTGCTCAACACCTGGCTCGCCGGTGCGGTACCGGTGGCATCGACGTGGCCCAGGACCAGCACGGCGGTCTTCGGGTCGGCTTCAACGGCCTTGGCCACGCGAGTGAACGGGCCCAGGGTGACCGGCAGCAGCATCGCCGGGCGTTTCGGGTTGTAGGAGCCGTCTACCGGGGCGATCACGACGAGTACGTTGTCACGACGCTCCAGTTGCAGGTTGCTGTCCTTGATGGCAGCGCGCAGGCGCGGCTCATAGTCGTCCAGCCAGGCTTGGGTGATTTTTGGGTCTGGCATCGGGATGTTGGTGACATCGACCTTGGCCAATGGCTTTGGCTTGCTTTCGAACGGCCACCACCAGTGGGTTTCGCTGTCGGTCTTGGCGACAGCCGGCGCGGCGGCAGGTGCAGGGGTAGCAGCCTTGAGATCGGCTTTCAGGTCGGCAGCCTTGGCATCGGCGGCGACTTTGGCATCCGGCTTGGCGGCAACCTGAGTCGCGGCATCCTTGGCGGCGGTTTTATCAGACCCAAATGACCACCAATGTCCGCCATCGGCATCATTTTGTGGGGTTTGTGCGCAGCCAGTCATAGTGAGGCAAAGCGCCAGTGCCAAGGACTTGTTCGATAACATGAGATATCCACAAAATGAGAAAAAATCAGGGGTCTGGATGACCCGTTAAACAGACGCCAGGATAAGAATAAAGTTACAACTTTTCCTTCAGCCTCTTCTTATAGTTGCCTTTGTAACAAAAAAACGTGAAACAGCAAGGGGTTTACAGACAACCGGCCAATATTCTGACCAACTTCTGTGCACGCGGGTCCATAAGTACATAAGGCCCCAATGTATTAGTCACGAAACCAAACGCTACATCATGCTCAGGGTCGGCAAACCCCACCGAACCGCCCGCCCCCGGATGCCCGAAAGCACGCGGGCCAAGGCCGAAGGTGGCATTGGGCAGGTGTGGCTGATCCAACATGCAACCCAGGCCGAAGCGGGTTTGTGTGAGTAATGTTTTATCCGCCCCGATACTGTGTTCGCGGGTCAACTCTTCAAGCATGTCGCTCTCCAGCAAACTACCGTCCAGCAAACCACTATAAAAACCCGCCAGGCTGCGCGCATTACCGTGGCCATTGGCGGCGGGTTGCTGCATGCGTCGCCATTCGGGTTTATTAGTGCTGGTCAGAATAGACGGTGGATTGGCAAATGCCCGCGTCGTCATCGCATTCGGCTCGCGCATCATTACTTGCAGTAAGCGTTGCGCGGCTTCATCGCCCATATTGCCTTTGCTGCGCGCTATATGGGCAACACGATAAAACTCGGCATCCGCCAGGCCGACATGAAAGTCCAACCCTAACGGGCGTGCCACCCGCGCCACGATGGACTCCCCAGGGCCGCGCCCGTCGGCACGGCGCAGCAATTCACCGACCAGCCAGCCGTAGGTGATCGCCTCGTAGCCATGGCCCTGGCCCGGCGTCCACCACGGGGCCTCGGCCGCCAGGGTGTCGACCATCAATTGCCAGTCATACAGGGCTTCGGTGGGCAGCATCTGGCGGATTGCCGGCAAGCCCGCCTGATGGCAGAGCAACTGGCGCAGGGTGATGGCTTCTTTGCCTGCCGCCGCAAATTCCGGCCAGTAATCGGCCACGGGGGCGTCCAGCTTCAGCTTGCCCTCGGCGACCAGTTGCAGGGCCGTGACGGCGGTGAAGGTCTTGGTGCAGGAGAACAGGTTGACGATAGTGTCGCTGTGCCAGGCCTCGGCACCGTCCTTGTCGGCGGTGCCGGCCCACAGGTCAACCACGGTTTCACCGCCGACCTGGATACACAGCCCGGCGCCACGCTCCTGAGGGTCATCGAACAAGGCGGCGAAAGCTTCACGTACCGCTTCGAACTGGAGCTCGTAATGACCCTGAATCTGCACCTAAGCCCCCTCGGAAAACGCCGTAAAAAGTGGCCGACATTGTTCCAGTCATTGCAGGCTTTGTGAACCCGTCAACGCGCAATCAGTGACCATTTCCCGCGTGCCCGCCCGCATGCCCGGCGGCTTTGCCAGCGCTTGCGCCATTACCACTTTGATGTTCACGGACCGCGCTGGCCGCCTTGGCTTTTTCCGCCTCCTTGCCCAACTGATCGACGGCCGCCAGGTTGCTCTTGCGCACAGTCTCGACAAAGCCCTGGAACGGCACATCGGTGATGCCGACCAAGCCGAAATGGCCGTTCTCGGCGTCCAACAGGCGGCCGGTCACAGGCTGGTCCAGGTACTGGAACCAATGCACGCCGACAATCGACGGCTCGGCCATGGCCTGTTTGAGGAAGTTGGCGTACGCCGTGCCGCGCTCCTCTTCCCTGGCCACTGGCGTCACACCACCCCAGAACGGGCCACGATCCGTGGAGCCAAAGTTGAATTCGGTGATCAGCACCGGCTTGTCCAGCGCGCGCAAGGCCGCGAAGTCATAACCGTCCTGGGGTTTGAGCGTGTACATGTTGAAACTCAGCACATCGCAATACTGCGCGCAGGCCGCCACCGCTTCCGGGGTGCTCACCGCGTAACGGCCGCCCAGCAGCAACTGGTTGGGCGCGTGCCATTTCAGCGAGTCGGAGATGGTCTTGAAGTAGGCGTCAGCAAAGGTCTTCTGGAAATACTTGAAGTCGGCCTCGATTTCCGGGTGCTCGGCACTTGGCATCGGCGGCTCGAAACCCGGGTCTTCCATCAGCTCCCAGCCCGCCAAATGGATGCCCCAGGCTTTCGACAGGCCTTCCTCGTTGCGGTACTTGTCGCGCAATTGCTTGAGGAACGCGCGCTTGGCCGGCACGTCGGTGGTCATGCGCAAGGTGCCGTAGGCCAGGGCGTAACGGGACTTCGCATCGTCGCCGGGGCCGGCCCAGGCCAGTTCGTTGTCGGCAAAGAAGCCGATCAACCACGGGTCATCCCGATGATCACGGGCGGCGATGGCCACGGCACGTTCGGTGGCCATGGCGAAGCGCGGGTCAAACGGATCGGGCATGCCGCCCCACCAGTCGGTGCCGGTGCTGATGCTGGCGTAGTCGCCGACAATCGACAGCGGCAAGGTGTAGGGCACGCGGTCGGCGCGGGCCAGGTCTTCGTCGCTCCAGTTGCCCAAAGTGTTGAAACCCCAGGCCTGCAGGCGGTCGAGGGTGTGGGTGGCCCAACGTTTCTGGTCAAAGCCCTCGCCACCGTAAGTGCGTTGCAGGTTGGCGCCGTAGAAGTCGTACCAACGCCCGGCGCCAAAGCTGCGCCCTTCGCCGGCGCCGTTGCCGGTGCGGTTATCGCCGCTGCCGTAGTACCGGTCGAAGGGTTCACCGGCCTTGGGCAGCGCCGCGAACATCCATTCACGGCCGGAGACGTAGGTCTGGCTGTTATCCGGGGCGACGGTGTTGACGCCCAGGGAGTAAAACGGATGGCCTTCTGGTGTCACCAGGTACCAACGGCCGTCACGTTTCTCGGTGCGAAAAAAACCGCTGGCGTCGAACGCCGGGCCCTTGTTCCAGCCACCAAACTTGTCCAGGGCGGATTTATCCCGCGTGGCCAGCCAACCTTGCAGCTGTTGCTGTTCCTTGGCGGCCGCGGCCTTGAGTTGTTCGTCGCTGCTGACCTTTTCCGGCCAGCGCGCCCGGGTGGATTGGCCGTAGGCATCCACCAGCTCGCTGTACGCGGCCTTGATCACCGGGTCGCTGTCCTGCACGCCAAAGCGCTCCAGCAGGATGCTTTGCGCAGCATTGGGCTTTTGCATCGACAAGGTCACCGACACCACCTGGCTACGGTCGATCTCGCCAAAGCTGCCGGCGAGCAACACGCGCTGGCCGTCCACGGTGATCGGCATCGGCGGGCCGGCCTTCATGCCCTGGCTCAGTGGCGAGTTGGCTTGCAGCGGCACCAGCAAGGTCTGGGCCGGGCCGGCGGGCAAGTCGATGCGGCTGCGCAAGGTCTTGCCGTCGGCGCTCTGCACCGTGACGTAGAGGGTCAGCGCCCAGTCCATGGCACTCTGGATGCGCAGGCTCATGGCGCTGGACTGCGACCAGTCCCAGGCACCGGTCTGCGGGCTGAGCACCAGGCTCGGCTCAGCGGCCGGGTTGAAGGTGATGCGGCGCAGCACTTCGCCTTCCGGGGTTTGTTCGGCGTTGTATTGCGGCAGGCTGGCGTCCTGGGTCGCCACCTTGACCACATCGGCCGGCCGGACGAAGTTGAACAGGGTCTGTTGCCCGGCAGGCGCGGCCAGCAAGGGCGCGGCGAACAGTAGGGCAAATAGAGCGGGCAGCGTGCGAATCATACAGACAAGGTTCTCCCAGACGGCCGATGAATGGCCTGATGAAATACAGTGAGATAGACCACGAAGTGGGCGAAACCGCCCACGGTGGCTTAAGAAATTTCGCGCCGGAACGGTGGCAGAGCATTAAGAATAGCTTTGCCATAGCGCTGGGTGACCAGACGGCGGTCAAGCAAGGTGATGGTGCCCCGGTCTTCTTCGGTGCGCAGCAAGCGGCCGCAGGCCTGGACCAGCTTCAAGGAAGCGTCCGGCACCGAGATTTCCATGAACGGGTTGCCGCCGCGCGCTTCGATCCACTCGGCCAGTGCCGCCTCGACCGGATCGTCCGGCACCGAGAACGGGATCTTCGCGATCACCACGTGTTCGCAGTAGGCGCCGGGCAAGTCCACGCCTTCGGCAAAACTCGCGAGGCCGAACAGCACGCTGGAATCACCGCCATCCACCCGCGCCTTGTGCTTGTTCAGGGTTTCCTGCTTGGACAGGTTGCCCTGGATAAACACCTGCTTGCGCCAGTCGCGGTCGAGGCCGTCGAACACGTCCTGCATCTGTTTGCGGGACGAGAACAGCACCAGGGTGCCACGCGAGCCTTCGACCAGTTCCGGCAGGTCACGGATGATCGCGGCGGTGTGCGCGGCTGCGTCCCGGGGGTCGGCCTTGAGGTCCGGCACCCGCAGCACGCCGGCGTCGGCGTGATGGAACGGGCTTGGCACCACGGCGGTGACGGCCTTTTTCGGCAGGCCGGCGCGCATGCGGAAACGGTCGAAGGTACCCAGGGCGGTCAGCGTGGCGGAGGTCACCAGGCAGCCGTAGGCCACGTTCCACAGGTTGCGCCGCAGCATTTCGGCGGCAAGGATGGGGCTGGCGTTGACCTCGATATCAAACAACGCACCGCTTTCCGACAGGGTCAGCCAGCGCGCCATCGGCGGGGTGTCTTCCGGGTCTTCGACGGTGAAGGCGGTCCACAACTCCCAGTTGCCCTGGGCGCGGGACAGCAGGCTGCCGAACAGCGGGTACCATTCTTCGGCCTGGTTGCTGGCTATGCCAATGTTGACCTCGCCGTCCATGCCTTCCTTGAGCAGGTCGGTGAGACGGGTAAACAGGTCGGTCAGGCGGGAAAAGCCCTTCTTCAACTCGATGCCCATTTCGCGCATGTGCTCGGGGATCATCCCACCGACAAAACGGTGACGCGGCCGCTCGCGGCCTTCCACGTCTTCGCCCGGTTTGAAGTCGGCGACCTGTTCGCAGGCGCTGAACATGAACTGCTGCTGGGTCTTGATCTCCCGCGCCAGC
Source organism: Pseudomonas sp. CBZ-4 (assembly GCF_000346755.1). Taxonomy (GTDB): domain Bacteria; phylum Pseudomonadota; class Gammaproteobacteria; order Pseudomonadales; family Pseudomonadaceae; genus Aquipseudomonas. The sequence goes on from NZ_ANNV01000077.1 coordinate 57,619, forward strand.
TCCGGCACTTGCTCGATCAACTTGCCGAGGTCGCCGGGCAGCGGGTGCTGGGCCAGCAACTTGGTGAGGTTCTTCGCGGTGGTTTCCAGCCAGTCGGCGGTGGAACGCAGGCGCGTGTAGTGGGCGAAGTGGCCGATGGCCTTGTCCGGCAGGTGGTGGCCTTCGTCGAACACATACAGGGTGTCACGCGGGTCCGGCAGCACGGCGCCGCCGCCCAGGGCGAGGTCGGCCAGCACCATGTCGTGGTTGGTGACAATCACATCGACCTTGCCCATGCCTTCGCGGGCCTTGTAGAAGGCGCATTGGCCGAAGTTGGGGCAGTGACGGTTGGTGCATTGGCTGTGATCGGTGGTCAGGCGCGCCCAGTCGGCGTCTTCCAGGGCATTGGGCCAGCTGTCGCGGTCGCCGTCCCATTTATTGCCGGCCAGCTTCTCGATCATGCTGGTGAACAGCTTCTGGCTGACTTCATCCACCTCGATCTTGAAGCCTTCTTCTTCGAACAGCGAGGCTGTGGCGGTTTGCGCGTGGCCTTCCTGCAACAACACATCGAGCTTGGACAGGCACAGGTAGCGGCCACGGCCCTTGGCCAGGGCGAAGGTGAAGTTCAGGCCGCTGTTGCGCATCAGGTCGGGCAGGTCTTTGTAGACGATCTGCTCTTGCAGGGCGACGGTCGCGGTGGCGATCACCAGGCGTTTGCCGGCAGCCTTGGCGGTGGGAATCGCCGCCAGGCTGTAGGCCACGGTCTTACCCGTACCGGTGCCGGCTTCGACGGCCACGACCGCAGGGTCGCCACTGCGCCGACCTTCGTCGTCGGTGTCGATATCGCCGAGGACCTTCGCCACTTCGGCGATCATCAGGCGTTGGCCGTAGCGCGGTTTCAAGCTCTTGGCTTCGAGAAAACGCGAATAGGCGCCCTGGATCGTGGTTTTGAGTTCAGTGCTGATCATGGATAGTCGGGCGCAAAAAACGCTGGATAAATTTTCAGTGGTTCGGATCGGCCGCTATCATACCCCGCTAATTAATCCCGCGCAGAACGGAGTACTTCAATGACCGCCTTTAGCCTCGCTTACACCCTGCATGTATTGGCCGCCCTGATCTGGGTCGGCGGCATGTTTTTCGCCTGGATGATCCTGCGCCCCGCCGCTGTGGCGGCACTTGACGGCCCTGCCCGGCTGACGTTGTGGGCGAATGTGTTTCAACGTTTTTTCGTGTGGGTGTGGGTCGCCGTGGCGATTTTGCCGATCAGCGGTGTTGGCCTGCTGCAACTGCGCTTCAGCGGGTTTGAGACCGCGCCGCGTTATGTGCAGGTGATGATGGGGTTGTATCTGGTGATGACGGCGTTGTTTATCCGTATCCAGGCGTTGAAGTTCCCGGAGCTGCGCGCGGCGGTGGCGGCGCAGGATTGGCCGACGGGTGCGGCGGTGTTGGGGCAGATTCGGCGGTTGGTGGGGATTAATCTGGTTGTGGGGTTGGTGGTGGTGGCAATTGCCTCGGCTCGGCCGATGTTCTGAGGCGACGGTTAAACCGCTATCGCGGGCAAGCCCGCTCCCACAGTTTGACCGCATTCCAAAGGTGGAAATCGGTCGAAGGTGGGAGCGGGCTTGCCCGCGATAGCGTCAGCCCAAACGACTCACAGCCGCTGGATAGTCACTGAACCCGCAGGCCCCACCGGCCCCGGCTGCCCTTCCAGCCCCGGACGGCCCTTCTCGCCGCCATCGGCCTGATACACCAGGCACCCCTTGGACTGGCCACCCTTGCCCGGTTTGCCCGCAGTACCCGCCAGGCCACCCGCACCACCCTCCACCCAGACCTTGATCTGCTGCGCCGGGTAGTCCTTCGGCAACTCGACCCGCACCAGCGCACCCGCGCCGCCGGGCAAGCCGTCGCCACCATTATCGCCATTGGCGCCGCGCCCCGCCGAACCCCAGGTGCAACCCGGGTCTACGCCATTGGCGCCGTCCAGGCCGGCATAACCTTTGGCGCCGGCGCCGCCACGGGCGTCCACCGACAGCTCGTCGGCCACCAGCGAATTGATGCGCAAGGTCAGGTCTCGCCCAGCCTTGGCCGGTTTTTCATGGGTGCCGGGGGCGCCCCGCGAGGTGATCTGGCTGCCGTGGTCCAGTTGCGCATGGCGCACCTGCAGTTGCAGCGCGGTATTGCCGGGGACGATGGTGATGCGTGCTTCACGGCCCAGGTGCAGTTCATCCACCGTGACCTGGCTGATGCTGGCCGGAATCAGCAGGGTGCCGTAGTCCGCCACCTCCAGGCGCTCCAGTTGCAACACGCTGGTGCTGCTGGGCAGGCGCATCAGCGAGTTGGTTTCAACACTGACGCTCTGGGCCAGGGCAATGGGGCTGACCAGCAGGGCCAACAGTAAAACCTTACGCATCTTGGAGCTCCCCTTGAGAGTGTTTCAAAGCTGTTTCTAGTTTTTCTTTGGACGCACAGTAACGACTTCTACCGGCGATTTGCCAGTGAAGGTTCAAAAAAATTGGGAAGTGGATGGTTTCGGTAAAGATCGCCAGCAATGCCCCTGTGGATCCCACAGGGGCAAGGGCTGTCAGCGGTTGATCTGGATTTCCACGCGGCGGTTCAAGGCACGGCCTTCAGCGGTTTTGTTGTCGGCGACCGGATGGCTTTCGCCAGCGCCCGTGACCGAGACAAAACTGCTGCGCGGGATACCGGAACCGATGAGGTATTCGGTGACCGAGTGCGCACGTTTTTCCGAGAGTTTCTGGTTGTAGGCGTCTTTGCCGACGCTGTCGGTGTGGCCGCTGACCCGCAGCTGGGCGGTTGGCGCTTCTTGTTTCAGGCGGGTGGCGATGGTGTCGAGCTTGGTTTTATCCGCCGCCGTCAATTTGGCCGAGTCAAACTGGAAGTGCACATCACGAATCACGATGGTTTCTTCCTTGACCACCACCACTTCCTCGACCACTGCGACCGGCACCGGTGGGCAACCGTTGGCATCGACCGGCACGCCTTTCGGTGTGCCTGGGCACTTGTCGCGGCTGTCCGGCACGCCATCGCCGTCTTCATCGCCATCACCGTGCACCCAGCAATAGGCGCCGGCCATGCCGCCGATCAGCAGCGCACCGGCGCCTGCATAGGCCGAGCTTTCGGTGGCGCCGATCGCCGCACCGGTCACACCGCCAAGGGCGGCGCAGGTGGGCCAATCGGTTTTTTGCAAACCTGCGCAACCTGTCAGTACTCCGGTTAGCAGAATCAAGGGTAGAGCTGTCCGCATGATGCTCATCTGATTTCTCCTGAGGGGATCGGCGGGGGCCGATGGGTGGAGTAAAGACCGCTCTTTTCATCTGCGCCAGTTGGCCACACCCCCGGATTCATTGAGGATCGCCACGCAGGGCTGGCTTTTCGCAATCGCCCGCTCTAGGCCCGCACGCTCAGCCGCGCTAGTCTCTACGGTCCTGATGTGAGGATCTCTGATGACCGCCGGTATTTCTGCCCGTACACCCCAGCAAGCCCTGGCCGCCTTGCTCGACCTGCACCAGCCCAAACGCCTGCTGCTGTTGGGGGCCAGCCAGTTCCCGGCGCTGGAGGCGTTTGCGGCCGAACACCCGGACACCCAAGTGTCCATCGCCCCGCCCGGCCCCTTGCCGGCCGAGCTTGCTGCGCAGCGTTTTGACCTGGCGCTGGTGGTCGATTGCCTGGAACACCTGTCAAAAGCGCAAGGCCTGACCTTGCTCGGCGGCGTCCGCAACCTCAATGCCAGCCGCATTGCGGTGCTGGTGGACCTGGGCGCATGCGAATGGAAGGACACCGACTTCTTCTCCCTGGCCTTGCAGGCCGGCGAGCGGTTCCAGCGCGAGGAGCAGGTTCTGACGCTGTTTACCTACGATCTGCTTGACTATAAACAGGTGCCCGACTGGCTCAACGCGCGGTTCTGGGCCAACCCGCAAAATTTTGGAAAGTATTGGTGGTAAGCCGATAAGAACCTAGGCTGTTCGGACTTCGTCAAGCAACTCAGGGTGGCGGTCGAGCACCCTGAGAAGCTTTATGAGCGCCAAGGGCGGTTTCGTCTTGCCGTTCTCATAGCGAGAAAAAGCGTTGACCCCTCCGCCGAATATCTCGGCCGCCTCCCGCTGGTCCAACGATAGTTTCTTACGCACTGCGGCGATAAAACCGGGATCTACGAGGTCTGCGTTGACTCGCTTGGAGAATGCCCTCATTTCTTTCATGACGCGATCCGATTCAGCCAAACCCAAAATCGACTCGGAGCAAGAGGGGCAGAACTCACCCATGACATTCTCAATCACCGTCGTTTCGCCTTTGTACGAATAGGGTAAGTCGCGGGTGTCGTGGACCAAGCCCGCCGCACCACAAACAGGGCATTTCATATTCATAGCTCCTTGAAGGACACGATCAGTACGTCTTCGATAACCGTGAGTTTCAGGTAGACCGTCCCTGCCTTCGTGCGTGGCCGGTACACGTCTTGCCATATCGTGTGGTCGGCATAAGTAGTCATGCTCTTGTAAAAATCCATGGGCTCGAGGGCCAGTATCACGGCCAACATCCCGGCAAGGTCAAGGTTGAGCTCCTCGGCGCCGAGACGTGCAGAGTGAGTCGTGCGAACCTTCCCAGTTTCAACCAAAGCCTTGACGGTATTCAGCTTGCAGTGAGGCGTCCATTTCTCCATGTTCGAAACTAACCTAATTGGTTTTATTTTGGCAAGTAGGTTAATTACCTGCGCAGCGTCGCTTGAGAGGTACCAAGCGGGCCCAATGGAACCTCAGCGAGGTTCGGCGAACCAGCGACGAAATGTCTCAAGGCATGAACTGGCCAGTTGCTTCCCTGCGCTAGTGGCCGTCGAGTTCCCTGACGATCCTCTGTAGTATCCGGTCATAGGCCGTCATTGAGCTTTTCTGCGGTAATGCCAAGGCTTGGCTAACGTTATCTCTGACAGAATTCTAAAAGTATTGGTGGTAACCCAATGAGTACATCCATTTGCCCCTGCGGCAGTGGCAACCTGCTGGATGCCTGCTGCGGTCATTATCACGCCGGCCACCCGGCACCGTGCGCCAGCGCGTTGATGCGCTCGCGCTACAGCGCCTACGTGCTGGGCCTGGTGGACTATCTGGTTGCCACCACCTTGCCCGCGCAACAGGCCGGCCTGGACCGCGACGCCATCGGCGCCTGGAGCGCCCAAAGCACCTGGCTGGGCCTGGACGTGGAAAGCTCCGAGGTGTTCGGCGGCCAGCCGGAACACGCCTTTGTGACCTTTACCGCACGCTGGCATGACAGCACTGGCGAACATAGCCACCGCGAACAGTCTTCTTTCGTACAGAATGACGGGCGCTGGTACTTCATCGACCCCACCGTGGAGGTGAAGGCCGGACGCAACGATGCCTGCCTGTGTGGCAGTGGGCAAAAATTCAAGAAGTGTTGTTCCAGCTACCTCTAACCCACACAGGACAAACGCCATGCTTCGGATCTACAGCTTGATGCTGGCGTTGACCCTCGGTTTGACCGGCTGCGCGTCGTGGTTCGAAGACGACTCGCCGCCGCCCCACGTGTCCCTGGTCAAAGTCGAAGTGGTGCGGGCCAAGCTGCTGGAGCAGAAATTCAAGCTGTACTTTCGCGTCGACAACCGCGACGACGCCGACCTGACCGTGCGCGGCCTGGTCTACAAGGTGACGCTGGATGACTTTGTGCTGACCGAGGGCGAGTCCAACGAGTGGCTCACCGTGCCACCGCGCAGCCATAAGTTTTTCCGTGTGTCGGTGCGTACCAACCTCTGGCCGCAGATCCGCGATGTGGTGCAAATGCTGAAAAACCCGGACAAGCCGGTGCCCTATCGCCTCGACGGCGAGCTGAAAACCGGATTATTCATCGGTTATGACGTGCAGGTGGCCCACAATGGCGAGATAATCCCCGGCGATTTTATTCCGGAGCGACATCGATGACTCAGCAACCCCATGTCCATGGTCCTGACTGCAACCACGATCACGATCACCATGATCACGACCACGGCCATGTCCACGGCCCGAACTGCGGCCACGCTCACCAGGAGCCGGTGCGCAATGCCTTGAAGGACGTGGGTCGCAACGATCCTTGCCCGTGCGGCAGTGCGAAGAAGTTCAAGAAGTGCCACGGGGCGTAAGCCACGCTGAAAAGCCGACTGAATGAGTGGGCTTCTTCTGTGGGAGCTGGCTTGCCTGCGATAGGATCACCTCGGTACTACTGAAGGACCGAGTCGCCTGAATCGCAGGCAAGCCAGCTCCCACATTGGACTGCATTTCACTTCAGGCTTTGCGTTGAAATAACAACTCGACCTCAAGCCCGCCACCCTCCCGATTCCTCAAACTCAACCGCCCGTCATGCGCCCTGGCAATGGTGTGAGCAATGCTCAACCCCAACCCATACCCACCCGTTTCAGCATTACGCGACCCCTCCACCCGATAAAACGGCTCCATCACCTGCTCCAGCTGCTCCAGGGGAATCCCCGGCCCGCGGTCGCTCATGACGATCGTCAAGCGCTCGGCCTGGTCTTCGACCCGCACCACCACGTCACGGCCATAACGCACCGCGTTTTCCAGCAGGTTCTGCACGCACCGCTTGAGGCTGCGCGCATACCCCGGCAACGGCTGCTTCGCCCGACCTTCAATGCGCACGCTGTGCCCCACGTCTTCCAGATCCGCCTGCAAGCTTTGCAGCAATGCATTGATGTCGATGTTTTGCCGCGCCTCGTTGATTTCGCCGCTGCTGACAAAATCCAGGGTGCTGGCCACCATGTGCTCCATTTCTTCCAGGTCGCTGCGAAAACGTTCCTTGGTGCGATTGTCGTCGAGCATCTCGGTGCGCAGGCGCAAGCGTGTGATCGGTGAACGCAGGTCGTGGGAAATCGCCGCAAGAAACCGCGTGCGCTCGGCAATGTTGGCGATCAGCCGTTGCTGCATCGCATTAAACGCCTGGGCCGCGCGGCGCACTTCGGTGGGGCCACTCTCCGACAGTGGCGGGCGCTGGATGTCGCGGCCGAGGGCTTCGGCCGCCTTGGCCAAGGCGTTGAGCGGGCGGATGGCCAGCCGCACGGCCACCAGCGCGATCACCACCAGCACCAGCACGCGCAGCAGGTAGATGCGCATCACGTAATCGAACAGCAGGTCCAGCGGCGAGGTGCTGGTCCAGCCCTGCTCCTCGCGGGCGTCCACCTGCAACCAGCGCCCGTCGGGCAGGCGCAGGTCGATGAGGAACTGCCCCACCACCGGCTTGGACTCCAGCAAGGTCCACAGCCCGGCGTTTTGCCCCGCGCCGTCCACCAACGACAGGTGCAGCAGGATCAGGGTTTGCGCATAGCCGGTTTTTTCCGAGAGAACTTTCTTGATCAGCCGCTCGGTCGGCCGGTCGCTGTCGGTAAGGCTGCTCGGCGTGTTGCTGGCCTGGTCGCTCAGTGTCAGGCGAAAATTCGGCGCATCCAGCAGCTTGATCAGCAGGTCAGCCTGTTGCGGATCGCTGTGTACCAGGCGCACCACATCGGCCAGCCGGGTGGCGATCAACCGCGCCGGGATCTCCAACACCTGGCCATGGCGCCGGTCATACCAGATGCTGCTGGTCAGCGCCTGGGCCGCGAGCATGCCGCTGACCAGAATCAGCACCAACCGCCCAAACAGCGAACGCGGCAGCAGTCTCACGACGCCAGCACCACGTCATCGGCGGTGAGCATGTAACCCTCGTTGCGCACGGTCTTGATCAGCCCGGCCGGCAGTTGCGAGCGCAGGCGGCTGACGCACACGTCGATGGAACGGTCGAACGGCGTGCTGTCCTTGTCGAACACATGGTTGAGCAGAAAATCGCGGCTCAGCGGGCGGTTCGGGTGCTGCAAGAGCAGGCGCAGCACGCGGTAATCCGAATTGCCCAGGCTGACCACCACACCGTCCGGCGAAAGCAATTGGCGCGCCCGGGTGTCGAGTTGCCAGCCGGCGAAACGGATGCTCGGCGCTTCATCCAGCCGCGCCCGGTCGGGAAAACTCTGCACCCGGCGCAACACCACCTTGATCCGCACCAGCAGTTCACGCGGGTCGAACGGCTTGGGCAGGTAGTCATCGGCGCCGATTTCCAGGCCGACGATGCGGTCGATCAACGACCCCTTGGCGGTGAGCATCACCACCGGCGTGTTGGAGTTCACCCGCAATTCGCGACACAGGCTCAGGCCGTCTTCGCCGGGCAGCATCAGGTCGAGGACGATCAGGTCGATGACGTTCAATTCCAGGCGCCGGCGCATCTCCTTGCCGTCGGCGGCGGTGGACACCTGAAAGCCCGCGTCGCTCAGGTAGTCGCAGAGCAACTGGCGGATTTGCGGGTCGTCATCAACGATCAGGAGGTGGTCTTGCTTGGCCATGGGCAGTCGATCCGAAAAACTATAAAACGCAGCAAATAGCCGAAAGTTCAGGCAACGGCGTACGCAAATGTAATGGAATGTTGTAGGAAACGATAATCAAGCATCAGCGATACAAACCAGGGGCAGTGCAGGGGAAATCGCTGTTTAGACTACCGAACCTAAATGAGAGTAATTGTAATTTAGACTCGGAAGTAGCCCATGTCATTGCCCACACCGCTCCGCAACCCGCTGCACACCACCCTGGCACCGATGTTCGGTTTTCTCGCCGCCGGCAGCGTGGCCCCGACGGCCTGGGCGGATGCGCCCGCCGCCAGCTCCCAGGATTCAGTGCTGAGCCTGCCGGAAATCCAGGTCGATGGCGAAGCCACGTCCACCTTCAAGGTCGACCGGGTGACCTCGGCGAAAATCAGCCAGCCCCTGCTGGACGCGCCGCAAAGCGTGACCATCGTGCCGCAGCAGGTGCTCAAGGAACAGAACGCACAGACCTTGCAGGAAGTGTTGCGCAACGTACCGGGCATCACCTTTATGTCCGGCGAGGGCAACCTGGGCTGGGGCGATCTGTTTTCGATCCGTGGCTTTTCCTCCGAACAAAGCCTGACCGTGGATGGCGTGCGCGACGCCGGCATGTCCACGCGCACCGACACCTTCAACCTGCAACAGGCCGAAGTGTTCAAGGGCACCGGCTCCATCGAGTCCGGCGTGTCCGCCGTGGGCGGCAGCGTCAACCTGGTGAGCAAGGAGGCGCACCTGGGGGATGCCAACCGCGTGTCCGCCGGGATCGGCACCGATGCCTACCGTCGTCTGACTGCCGACCTGAACAAACAGCTGAACGACACCACCGCCGTACGCGTCAACCTGATGAAGCACTACAACCAGGTGTCCGAACGCGACGACGTGGACTACGACCGCTGGGGCATCGCCACCTCGTTCGGCTTCGGCCTGGGCACCGACACGCGCTTTTTCATCGACACCTTCTACCAGAAAGACACCAATACCCCAGACGGCGGCGTGCCCATCCAGCGCGGCACGAACGGCGACCGCATGCCCGGGGTGAAACGCTCCAACTGGTACGGCGATTCCAGCCTCTACACCCAAGAGAACAAGACCACCTCGCTGACCGCCCGCTTCGAACACGACTTCGCCTGGAACGACGCCAACCTGCGCAACCAGACGCGCTGGGAGCGCAGCGACAACTTCGCGGTGCTGTCCCCGGCGCGCTTCTTCGCCGCCAGCGCCTCCGGCGGAAAAACCTGCACCGGCGCGCGCTGTGCGACCTTGGGCTACACCGGTGTAGGCCCGATCAGCCAAGTGCCGGGCAGCACGGTGAATGCCTACACCGACTACGTGAACAACAGCAACACGTCCTACGGCATCCTGCGCGGCAGCGACTTCGGTTTGTCCAAGCGCTACACCATCCTCGACAACCAGACCGACTTCAGCTTCACGTTCAACACCGGCAGCCTGCAACACGCGGTGGTCTCGGGCCTGGAGTTCTACCACGAGACCTACGGCGGCCTGAAACGCAACGCCGAAGTGCCCGATGGCAACATGCTTTTCGATATGGCCGACCCCAGCCATAGCTTCGCCAGCACCTACGTAACCAAAGGCGTCGGCGAGCCACGCTCGGTGATCGACAACGCCGGTATCTACCTGGGCGACACCGTCACCCTCAACGAGCAATGGCAAGTGCTGGGCTCGCTGCGCTACGACAACTGGCGCGCCGAAACCCGTCAGCGCGGCCAAGCCACCACGAGTAGCAGCGACGGTGCGGTCAGCGGCCGTGTCGGCGCCGTGTTCAAGCCGTTGCCCAACGGCAGCATCTACCTTTCCTACAGCGAAGCGGCACAACCGTCGGCACTCGGCGCGTCCACCAACAACCAGATCTACGGCGCGGCCAGCACCAGCAACTACAGCCCGGCCAAATCCAAGACCTACGAGCTGGGCACCAAGTGGGACATTGCCCACGACAGGCTCAACGTCACGGCGGCGATCTTCCGCACCGAGCTGGAAAACGCCTGGGAATACCAGGACGGCGAATCCGCCCCGGTGCGCGCCCTGCCCGCCAAACGTGTCGACGGCATCGAGCTCGGCCTGCAAGGCAATATCACCCCGCGCTGGACCGCCTACAGCGGTTTCTCGGCGCTCAAAAGCGTGCAGACCAAAGGCGCCAACAAAGGCGCCGAAGCCAAGAACGTGCCCGACCTGACCGCCAACCTGTGGACCACCTACGCCGTCACCGACGCGCTGAGCCTGAGCTACGGCGAGCAATACGTGGGCCGGCGCCGCTACACCGACAACAAATACGTCGGCGGTTTGAACAACAACAGCAGCTATGCCAGCGGCGCCTCCGGGGTGTACGCGATCTATACGCGCGACCACGAAAAAGCCCCCGGCTACTGGCTGAGCAACGTGGCGGCGCAATACAAGGTGAACAAGGACACCACGGTCAACCTCAACCTCAACAACCTGTTCAACACGTTTTATTACAGCCAGGTCGGCGCGTCCCTCGACGGCTTCCAGCTCTACGGCATCCCGGGCGCCGGGCGCACCCTCACCGCCAGTGTTGATTATGAGTTCTAAATCCCCCTTTTCAGGAGCCCTTGCCATGCGCAAACCCCGTCAACTGCTCAAGCTCGGCGTACTGTGCGCCGCGCTGGTCCTCGGCCACGCCGAAACCGCCGCCGCCCAGCAAGTCACCGATGTGCTGGGGCGCACGGTCGAGGTCAGCGATCACGTCAAACGCGTGGTGCTGGGTGAAGGCCGATTGATTTCTGCATTTGCACTGCTGGACAAGGATGCGCCGTTCCAGCGCATCGTCGGCTGGCAGAACGATTTGAAGCTGCTGGACCAGCACACTTACAACGCCTACGTGGCGAAATTTCCGACGGTGAAAGACATCCCGCTGATCGGCCAGGCGTCGGAACAAAGCGTCAGCGCTGAAGAAATCCTCTCGCTCAAACCGGACCTGGCGGTGTTCAGCATTTCCGGCCACGGCCCGACCGAACACAGCGCGGTGGCTGACGTGCTGGCCAAGGCCGGCATCCCGGTGGTGTTTGTCGATTTTCGCGTCAACCCGGTGCAAGGCACCCACACCAGCATGACCGCGCTGGGCCAGGCGTTGGGGCGTGAAGCCCAGGCCAAGGCGTTCCTCGACTTCTACGACGCGCACATCAAAGTCATCACCGACGCCGTCGCCACCCTGCCCGCCGGGCCACGTCCCAGCGTGTTCCTCGAACTGCTGGCCGGCGCCTGGCAAGCGCCGGGACACACCACCGGCAAGAGCGGCATGGGTGAAGTGATCAAGTTGGTGGGCGGGCGCAATATCGCTGCCGATGTGGTGCCGGGGGCGTTGGGCGACATCAGCGTCGAGTACGCATTGAAGGCCGACCCGGATGTTTACGTCGCCACCGGTAATCACAAACCGGGGCTGATCCTCGGCGCAGGCGTGAGCACCGACGAAGCGCGCGAGGCGTTTGATCGCGTGCTGGCGCGGCCAGAGTTCGCCAACCTTCGTGCGATCCGCGCGGGCAATTCCCACGGCCTGTGGCATGACTTCTACAACTCGCCGTACAACCTGCTGGCGATTGAGGCGTTGGCCAAGTGGGTGCATCCGGAGTTGTTCGCCAAGCTGGATCCGCAGGTGACGATGGAGCAGATCAACCAACAGTTCCTCGGCATGCCGTTGCAGGGCGCCTACTGGATCGACACCAAAGCCACTGCCAAAACGCAGTAAAAACTGTGGGAGCTGGCTTGCCTGCGATAGCGGTGTATCAGTCACCTCATTAAGTGGCTGACACTCTGCTATCGCAGGCAAGCCAGCTCCCACATTTGATCTTCATTGTTTTTTGAAATTGTGTGAGCCCCCATGACCACTCAAACCCTCGACCTGGCCAGCGCCACCCACGGCTACCGCCGCCTGCTCGCACGGCGCGCGTGGCTGCTGGCCGCGCTGGGCACCGCGCTGGTCGGCGCCATCCTGGTGGACCTGGCCAGCGGCCCGTCCGGCATGGGCCTGCTGGCCTTGCTCGACGGGATCCTGCACCCCGCCCATCTCAGCGCCACCGACCGGGTGATCATCTGGAACGTACGCCTGCCCTACGCCCTGATGGCGGTACTGGTGGGTTGCGCATTGTCGCTGGCCGGGGCCGAGATGCAGACGATTCTGAACAACCCGCTGGCCAGCCCGTTTACCTTGGGCGTGTCGTCGGCGGCGGCGTTGGGCGCTTCCCTGGTGATTGTGTTTCCGGTGACCACGCTGTGGGTGTCGGCCAACACCGCGATTTCCCTCTCCGCATTTATCTTCGCCGCCGCCTCAGTGTTTTTGCTGCAAGCCATGTCGCGCCTGCGCGGCGCGGGGGTGGAAAGCCTGGTGTTGTTTGGCATTGCGCTGGTGTTCAGTTGCAACGCGGTGGTGGCCTTGCTGCAACTGGTCGCCACCGAAGATGTGCTGCAACAACTGGTGTTCTGGACCCTGGGCAGCGTGACCCGCGCCAACTGGGACAAGCTCGGCATCCTGGCCCTGGTGGTCGCGGTGGTGTTGCCGTTTTCCTTTGCCGCCGCGCCGCGCCTGACCTTGCTACGCATGGGTGAAGACCGCGCACAGAGCTTCGGCGTGGACGTGAAGCGCCTGCGGTTTTTCTCGTTGCTGCGCATCAGCCTGTTGTCGGCCACCGCCGTGGCCTTTGTCGGCACCATCGGATTTATCGGTCTGGTAGGTCCGCATATCGCACGGATTCTGGTGGGCGAAGACCAACGTTTCCTGCTGCCCGCCAGCGCCCTGACCGGCGCGTTGCTGCTGGCGCTGTCGTCGATTGCCAGCAAGCTGATCATGCCCGGCGTGATCGTGCCGGTGGGCATCGTCACCGCGTTGGTGGGCGTGCCGATCTTCGTGCTGTTGGTGTTCAAGCGTGGGAGGCAGTTATGAGTGAAGGGTTGCGCATCGAGCACGCGAATGTCAGCTACGGCCGTCGGCAGATTGTGCACGACCTGAGCCTGCCCACCCTGCCCCACGGCAGCCTGACCGCGCTGATCGGCCCCAATGGCGCGGGAAAGTCCACGTTATTGCGTGCCGTGGCCGGGCTGGAAAAGATGCAAGGCGTTGTGCGACTGGGTGACCTGGACCTGTCCGCCATGTCCGTGGCCGAACGTGCCCGGCGCGTCACCTATATGCCGCAGAACCTGCCACCGGGGCTGAGCCTCAGCGTGATGGAAAGTGTGATCGCCGCCTTGCGCGTGGCCAATGTGGACGGCATTCCATTGTCCAGCGAGGCCTGCCTGCGTGAAGCCTTCGCGGCGCTGCACCGCATCGGCATCGCGCACCTGGCCGATCAACTGTTAAGCACGTTGTCGGGCGGCCAACGCCAACTGGTCAGCCTCGCCCAACTCATTGCCCGGCGCCCCCAGGTGATGCTGCTGGACGAACCCACCAGCGCCCTCGACCTCAATTACCAGTTGAAAGTCATGGACTGCGTGCGCGGCCTGGTGCGCGAACACCAGCTGATCGCCGTGGTGGTGCTGCACGACATCAACCTCGCGGCACGCTTCGCCGACCATATCGCCGTACTGCGCCAGGGCCGTTTGTACGCCTGTGGCGCGGCGGATGAAGTGCTCGACCCGGCGCTGTTCGCCGAGGTGTATGGCGTGCGGGTGCGCATCGAGCGGTGTTCGCAGCAGTCGTTGCAGGTGTTGGTGGATGGCGCGGTGGCTTAACGCAGCACGTCGCGGGAGTGGATCACCGTGGCGTACTCGCCGTGCAGGTTGCCCAGCGACATGGCGTGCACCAATTCGGCGGGATGCAATTCACCGAAGAAGTCCGGCTTGTCGAAGGTGTAGCACGCGTCTTCGATTACCCAGGTATCAAACCCGAGGTTGCCGCCGGTGCGGGCGGTGGCTTCCACCGAGTTGTGAGTGGCGACGCCCACCAGCACCAGCTGCGCAATGCCGGCCGCGCGCAACTGCGCTTCCAGCGGCGTGCCGCTGAACGCGTCCGGCACGCGCTTTTGAATCAGTTGCTCACCGGGCGCCGGCACGCAGGCGTCCTGGAACTCGACACCGGACTGCCCTGGCCAGAACACCGAATCCGGCGAATGGGACAAATGCTGCACGTGGATCACCGGTCGGCCCGTGTGGCGCCAATGCGTTAGCAGCGCCTGAATACGCTCCTCGGCCTGTAGGTTATTGCGCCGCCCGAGCTTGGGGTGATGAATGCCTTTCTGCTGATCGATCACGATCAGTGCCGCGTCCTGCCGAAATTCCATATCGATAGACCTAAATGTTTCATTGAATTTTCGCACTCCGAACATCACCTCTACCTACAGGCATTCGCGCCTTTGGAGAGCTTCATGATCGATTTGTACTACTGGACGACCCCCAACGGTCACAAAGTATCACTGTTCCTGGAAGAAGCCGGCCTGCCTTACGCGGTGCATCCGATCAATATTGGCCAGGGCGATCAGTTCAAGCCCGATTTCCTGAAGATCGCGCCCAACAACCGCATTCCAGCCATCGTCGATCACAACCCTGGCGACGGTGGCGCACCGATTTCGCTGTTTGAATCCGGCGCAATCCTGCTGTACCTCGCGGAAAAAACCGGCCAGTTCATTGCCCAGGACCTGCGCGGCCGCCAGGAAACCCTGCAATGGCTGTTCTGGCAAATGGGCGGATTGGGGCCGATGGCCGGGCAGAATCATCACTTCAGCCAGTTCGCGCCCGAGAAAATCCCCTATGCGATCAAGCGCTATGTAGACGAAACCGCGCGGCTGTATGGCGTGCTGGACCGGCGCCTGGCGGATCGCGCGTTTGTGGCCGGCGAGGACTACAGCATTGCCGATATGGCCATCTACCCGTGGATTGTTTCCCACAAGTGGCAGAGTCAGCGGTTGGAAGATTTCCCACATGTGCAGCGTTGGTTCAACAGCATCAAAGAGCGGCCGGCGACGGTGCGGGCGTATGAACTGGTGCAGAAGGTGAATCCGCCCAAGGCCTGACCTGAAGGCACTCGAGATCCAACTGTGGGAGATCCAAAAAGGTGGGAGCGGGCTTGCCCGCGATAGCAGTGGTTCAGTCAACCTATCAGTCACTGACACACCGTAATCGCGGGCAAGCCCGCTCCCACACTTAATTTCTCCCACCTGAGTCCTCACCTGACTCAAGATCTAATGTTTTCCCCAAACTCCCGCTTGCGTCGTTTCACCGCGCTCACTAACGTAGCGCCTTTACTGACGCTACCCCCCGCAGGAGCTTTGCCATGGCCTCGCCAGCCCTCTCACATTTTCTTCCCCGGTTCGGCGTTGCCGCGGCAGTGGCCAGTGCGTTGAGCCTGGCCGGTTGCCAGCTCCAGAGCACCCAGGACACCCTGCCGCCGGTCGCCGGTGTGCAGCCGATCAAAGGCCTGGCACAGAATGTGTCGGTGCGCCGCAATGCCCAAGGCATGCCGTTGATCGAAAGCAACACCTTCCACGATGCGCTGTTCAGCCTCGGCTATGTCCACGCCAGTGACCGCATCACCCAGATGGTCACCCTGCGCCTGCTGGCCCAGGGCCGTCTGGCGGAAATGTCCGGCCCTGATGTACTGGATGCCGACCGGTTCATGCGCGCGGTCAACCTGAAGAAAAGCGCCGGCGAGCTGTATAACGCCTCGTCGCCGCGCCTCAAGCGTTTCTTCGAGGTGTACGCGCGGGGCGTCAACGCCTACCTGTTCCGCTACCGCGACAAGCTGCCGCCGGACCTGGCCCAGACTGGTTACAAACCGGAGTACTGGAAGCCTGAGGATTCGGCGCTGTTGTTCTGCCTGCTGAATTTCAGCGAGTCGGCCAACCTGCAAGAAGAAATCGCTTCCCTGGTGCTGGCGCAAAAGGTCGGCGTCGACAAACTTGCCTGGCTCACCCCGAGCGCGCCGGACGAAGCGATCCCGCTGGCCGAAGCGGAAAAACTCAAAGGCGTGAACCTGAGCCAGATCACCGGCCTCGCCGGGCTGGACAGCGTCAGCCAGCAACTGAGTCGCCTCAATTCACTGGCCGTGACCACATCGAGCAACTGGGCCATTGGCCCGCAACGCAGCCGCAGCGGCAAAAGCCTGCTGGCCAACGACCTGGCCGCCCAGCCGCAAGCGCCGTCGCCGTGGAGCTACGTGCAGATCCGTGCGCCGAAATATCAAGCCGTCGGCGCCTCGATTGCCGGTTTGCCGACCCTGTTGTCGGGTTTCAACGGCAAAGTCGCGTGGAGCATGAGCACGGTCAAGGGCGATACCCAGGACCTGTTCCTGGAGAAGGTCAAACGCCAAGGCAGCGCGTTGTACTACGAGAACAACGGCAAATGGCTACCGGCGGGTGTGCGCAACGAAACCTTCTTCGTCAAAGGCCAACGCTCGATTCGCGAAGTGGTGTACGAAACCCGCCACGGCGCCCTGCTCAATAGCAGCCAGGCCCTCACCAGCGGTTTTGGCCTGGCCCTGCAAACCGCCGACTTCAAGGACGACAAGAGCCTCGACGCCTTCTTCGACCTGTCCCGCGCGCAAAACGCCGGCAAGGCTTCGGACGCGACCCGCGAAATCCGCGCCATTGCGTTGAACATGGTGTTCGCCGACGCCAGCAACATTGGCTGGCAAGTCACCGGGCGCTTCCCCAACCGTCGCGAAGGTGAAGGCCTGCTGCCCTCGCCGGGCTGGGACACGCGCTTTGACTGGGACGGTTACGCCGACGCGATGCTGCACCCCTATGACCAGGACCCGGCCCAAGGCTGGATCGGCACCGCCAACCAGCGCACCGCGCCGCGCGGTTATGGCATGCAACTGTCCAACTCCTGGGACGCGCCGGAACGCAGCGAGCGCCTGGCGCAACTGGCCAACGCGGGCAAGCATGACACCCGCAGCATGATCGCCATGCAGTACGACCAGACCACCACCTTCGCCGCCAAGCTCAAGACCCTGTTCCAGGCGCCGGGCATGGCCCAGCCGCTGAAACAGGCGATCGATGCCTTGCCAGCGGCCGAACAGGCCAAGGCGCGTGAAGCGTTGGGTCGCCTGATGGCGTTCGACGGTCGCCTCGTCTCCACCTCCGCCGATGCGGCGATCTACGAGCTGTTCCTGCAGGAAAGCGCCAAGCAGATCTTCCTCGACAAGCTCGGCCCGGAAACCAGCGCCAGCTGGAAGGCGTTTGTCAGCACAGCCAGCCTGTCCTACGCCGCCACCGCCGACCACCTGCTGGGCCGCGAAGACAGCCCGTTCTGGGATGACACGCGCACCCCGCAGAAAGAAGACAAACCGGCGATCCTGGCGCGTACCCTCGCCGCCGCGATCAGCGCTGGCGACAGCCAACTGGGCGCCGATCACAAGGCCTGGCAGTGGGGCAAGTTGCACAGCACCACCTGGAAAAACAGCCAGGGCCAGGTGATTCGCGGGCCGCTGGCGTCCGGTGGCGACCACAACACCTTGAACCCGGCGCCGTACAGCTGGGGGCAGGACTTCAACACCACGCAGGTGCCAGCGTTGCGCATGATCGTCGACTTCGGCCAGGTGGAGCCGATGACCGGCCAGGGTGGCATCGGCCAATCCGGCAACCCGGCCAGCCCGAACTACGCCAACGGCATCGACCCGTCGCTCAAGGCGCAATACCTGAGCTTCCCGATGCAGCCGCAGAACTTCGAGAAGGTGTATGGGAAAGCCAGGTTGACCCTCACACCCGGTAAGTAGCTGAAGAAACCGGCTCTACCTGTGGGAGCTGGCTTGCCTGCGATGGCATCACCTTGGTCTG
>NZ_ANNV01000078.1 GCF_000346755.1 Pseudomonas sp. CBZ-4
CACCGCTATCGCAGGCAAGCCAGCTCCCACATTTTGATCTCCATGTTTTCAGGGAGATTGGAGTTATTTCCTGGCGATGATGACGGCCCGCATCGGCGCCGGCAGCCCTTCAATCGTCTTGCTGTGATCTTCAGGATCAAGGAAATCACTCAACGACTGATACTTCATCCACTCCGTCCCACGCTGTTCCTCGACGGTCGTCACGCTCACATCCACACAGCGCACATCACTGAACCCGGCGCGGCGCAGCCACAGCATCAACGCCGGCACCGACGGCAGGAACCACACGTTGCGCATCTGCGCGTAACGGTCTTCCGGCACCAGCACTTGTTGCTGATCGCCTTCCACCACCAGGGTTTCCAAGACCAGTTCACCACCCTTGACCAGGGTGTCTTTCAGCGCGAGCAAATGCTCGATAGGCGAACGCCGGTGATAGAACACGCCCATGGAAAACACCGTATCAAAGCCTTCCAGATTCGCCGGCAGGTCTTCGAACGGGAACGGCAGGTGCCACGCCTTGGGTTCTGACAAATAACGCTGCACCGCCTGGAACTGGCAGAAAAACAGCCAGTTCGGGTCGACGCCAATCACGCTGTCGGCGCCGGCGCCGAGCATGCGCCACATGTAGTAGCCGTTGCCGCAGCCCACATCGAGGATGCGTTTGCCCTTCAGGTTCAAATGCGGTGCCACCCGTGACCACTTCCAGTCCGAGCGCCATTCGGTGTCCACATGCACGCCGAACAGGTGGAACGGGCCTTTGCGCCACGGGCTCAGGCCCATCAGGGCGGTGTGCATCTGTGCGCGTGTTTCGTCGTCGCAATCGGTGTCGAGGGTCAGGCCGTTGAGCAAATCCACGTCGCTGGGCTGGATCTTCGGCAGCGCATCCAGCGCGCTCTGCCAGCGCTCCAGGTCGCCATGGCCTTTTTCCATCTTGCTATCGAGTTGCGCTTGCAGGCCTTGGGCCCACACGGCCAAGGGAGTGCCGACCAGATGGCGGGCGAGGGGAGACAGATCAATCATGGCAAGGCAATCAACGAGGCAAAGTTAAGACACTGGAACCACGGCACGACTGTCGAGAACCCGGCCGCCAGCAGGCGTTCGCGGTGTTCTTCGAGGCTGTCGGGCTTCATGACGTTTTCGATGGCGCTGCGCTTCTGGGCGATTTCCAGTTCGCTGTAGCCGTTGGCGCGTTTGAACGCGACGTGCAAATCGGTGAGCAACGCGTGTTCTTCGGGATCATTGAAGCGCAGCTTTTCCGAAAGGATCAGCGCGCCCCCCGGCAACAGCGCCTGGCGGATGCGCGTGAGCAAGGCCAGGCGCTCATCAGGAGCGATAAATTGCAGGGTGAAGTTCAGCGCCACCACCGAGGCCGGTTGGAATTGCAACGCGAGGATATCGCCCTCGATCACCTCCACCGGCAGCAACTCCTGGAACATCGAGTCCTGGCCATTGAGGTATTCGCGGCAGCGCTCGACCATCGCCGCCGAGTTATCCACCGCGATCACCCGGCAGCCATCGGTGCGCACATGGCGACGCAGGGCCTGGGTCACGGCGCCCAGGGATGAACCCAGGTCGTAGAGCACGCTGTTGGGCTGGGCAAACTGCGCCGCGAGCACACCGAGGTTTTCGACAATGGTCGGGTAACCGGGCACCGAGCGCTTGATCATGTCCGGGAACACCCGCACCACGTCCTCGTTAAAGGCGAAGTCCGGCACCTGGGACAGGGGCTGGGCGAATAGGCGATCGGGTTCTTTGCTCACGGTTGTTCCGGCGACGAAAAGGGGAAAGGCCGGCATTTTAGCCAAGTTGGCCCTCGTGTGCGCGGGTTGTCTGATGGAAAGCCGACGCGGTGATGCCCCACTGCCCCAGCCAGTAAGTGGCGATCAACAAATACGGCGCCGCATCGAACGCCAGCACAAAGCGGTTGATACCGATCAGCGTGTCGGAAAACACAAACGACGCCGCACCCGCCGCCGCCAGCAGCGCCGAACGTTTCGGTACATCGCTGGCCAACCGCGCCAGCGCACGCCAGAGCATGGCGCTGATGACCAGCGCGTAAACCACCACCGGGATCAGCAAGTCGCCAAGGCCGTGGGAAATCAGGATGCTCAGCAGCACTGCGCCGACGCCCAGCGCCAAGAGCAATGGCAGCAGCGCCAAGCGCCGGCAGTCACTGAAATAGGCCTTGAGGTACGCCAGGTGCGCCAACAGAAACGCGCCGAGGCCAAAGATAAACAGGTCCCCCGGCCAGGCGAGCAGCACGTCGCCCACCAGGGAAAAAATCAGCCCCAGGCTGATCCAGCGTCGATAGTCGGTGGGCGGTGCATCATGCAGCCAGCCCAGCAGCGCCAGCACCGGCAGCGGTTTGACCAGCAGGCACAGCAAGGTGGCGTGGGTGGCCAGGCCGTAGATAAAGGTGCCGGCGCCCATCAACGCAAGAATCATCCATGGCATATCAGTTCACCGTAATGGCGCAGTCGAAAGTGTCGGCAGGTTCGGCTTCGGGTTCCCAGGGTTGCTGGGAGGTCAGGCGCAAACGGCCCTGGCCTGCGGCGAAGGCCTGGAAGCGCCAGGTGGATTGCCCGCCGCCGCCGATCACGCCGGATTCACGGCTGCTGTAGACCTCGGGGCTCAGCGCGCGGAGCACGCCGCCGGCGGAATCCTGGATGGCCCAGCGGTAGCCGGTGGTGGGGTTGCTGGGCAGGGTGAGGATCAGGTTCTGCCCGGTTTTGAGCTGCAGCGGGCAGGCGCTTTGCGCGTCTACGCTGATGTTTTGCTTGGGGGCACTGGCGCACCCAGCCAGCAGGGCAAGGCTTAGGGGGATAAGCAGGCGGGCAGCGGTCATGGAGGCTCCGTTGATTCACGACGAAGGGCGAGCATAACCGAAGATGAGACAAGGTGTGACAGGAGGGACATGCGTTATGGCGGCTGACGCCATCGCGGGCAAGCCCGCTCCCACATTTGACCGATCTGTCATCAACAACACCGATTAATGTGGGAGCCGGGCTTGCCCGCGATGAGGCCAGTCCAGGCACTACATCACCATCAGAAGAGCACCTTGGCCACATCCGCAAACCGCTTGGCAAAGTGCACGGTCATGCCTTCCTTGAGGTACTCCGGCAACTCCTCGAAGCTGCCACGGTTCGGCTCCGGCAAGATCAGTTCGTGAATCTTCTGGCGCCGCGCCGCAATCACCTTTTCACGTACCCCGCCAATCGGCAGCACATGCCCGGTCAACGTCAGCTCGCCGGTCATGGCCACGCCTTTTTTCGGCGGCTGGTTACGGGCCAGCGACAGCAACGCACTGGCCATGGTCACGCCGGCGCTCGGGCCGTCTTTTGGCGTGGCGCCTTCCGGCACGTGCAAATGCACGAAGGCTTCGTCGAAGAACTTCGGGTCACCGCCAAACGACTTCAGGTTCGAGCTGATGTAGCTGTAGGCGATTTCGGCAGACTCCTTCATCACTTCACCCAACTGCCCGGTGAGCTTGAAGCCGCGATTGAGCGTATGAATGCGCGTCGCCTCGATCGGCAAGGTCGCGCCGCCCATGCTGGTCCAGGCCAGGCCGGTGATCACACCGGTACCGGACAACACCTGCTCGTTGCGGAACACCGGCATGCCCAGGGAGCTTTCCAGGTCCTTGTTGCCGATCTTGATCACCGAGTCCGGCTCATCCAGCAACTTGACCACCGCCTTGCGCACCAGTTTACCCAGCTGTTTCTCCAGCTGGCGCACCCCGGCTTCGCGGGCGTAACCGTCGATCAACGCACGCAGGGCGCCGTCGCTGATGGTCAGGCTGGTTTTGGCCACGCCGGCTTTTTCCAGCTGTTTGGGCCACAGGTGGCGCTTGGCGATGGCGACTTTTTCTTCGGTGATATAGCCCGACAGGCGAATCACTTCCATCCGGTCCAGCAACGGGCCGGGGATCGAATCGAGGGTGTTGGCGGTGCATACGAACAGCACTTTGGACAGGTCCAGGCGCAGGTCCAGGTAGTGGTCGAGGAATTCGACGTTCTGCTCCGGGTCGAGGGTTTCCAGCAGCGCCGACGCCGGGTCGCCCTGGAAGCTCTGGCCCATCTTGTCGATCTCGTCGAGCATGATCACCGGGTTCATCACCTCCACATCTTTCAGCGCTTGCACCAGCTTGCCGGGCAAGGCGCCGATGTAGGTGCGGCGGTGGCCCTTGATCTCGGCCTCGTCGCGCATGCCGCCGACGCTGAAGCGATAGAACGGCCGCCCCAGGGACTCGGCGATGGATTTACCGACGCTGGTCTTGCCCACGCCCGGCGGGCCCACCAGCAGCACGATGGAACCGGCGACTTCGCCTTTATAGGCGCCCACCGCGAGGAATTCGAGGATGCGGCTCTTGATATCGTCCAGGCCCGCATGGTGTTTATCCAATACCTTGCGCGCGTGTTTCAGGTCGAGTTTGTCTTCGCCATACACGCCCCACGGCACCGCCGTCGCCCAGTCGAGATAGTTACGCGTGACGGCGTATTCCGGCGAGCCGGTTTCGAGGATCGACAGTTTGTTCAGTTCTTCATCGATGCGCTTCTGCGCCTGGGCCGGCAGCACCTTGCCTTGCAGGCGCTGTTCGAACTGCTCGACGTCGGCGCTGCGGTCGTCCTTGGTCAGCCCCAGTTCCTGCTGGATGACCTTGAGCTGTTCCTTGAGGAAAAACTCGCGCTGGTGCTCGCCGATCTTGCGGTTCACCTCGGCGGAGATTTCCTTTTGCAGGCGCGCGACTTCCACTTCTTTGCGCAGCATCGGCAAGACTTTTTCCATGCGCTTGAGCATGGGCACGCAGTCCAGCACTTCCTGCAACTCGTTACCGGTGGCCGACGTCAGCGCGGCGGCGAAGTCGGTGAGGGGCGACGGGTCGTTGGGGCTGAAGCGGTTGAGGTAGTTCTTCAACTCTTCGCTGTACAGCGGGTTGAGCGGCAGCAGCTCCTTGATCGCATTGATCAGCGCCATGCCGTAGGCCTTCACCTCATCGGTCGGCTCGGACGGCTGGTGCGGGTATTCGACCTCCACCAGGTACGGCGGGCGATGGTGCTTGAGCCAGGTCTTGATACGCACGCGGGTCAGGCCCTGGGCGACAAATTGCAGCTTGCCGTTCTCGCGGCTGGCGTGGTGCACCTTCACCAGCGTGCCGTACAGCGGCAGGCTGGAGGTGTCGAAATGGCGTGGGTCTTCGGGCGGCGTGTCCATGAAGAACAGGGCGAGGTTGTGGTGATCGGATTTGCTCACCAGCTCCAGGGTCTCGGCCCACGGCTCTTCGTTGACGATCACCGGCAGCACTTGCGCGGGGAAGAACGGCCGATTGTGGATCGGGATGATATAGACCTTGTCCGGCAGGTTTTGCCCAGGCAGCGCCAGGCCAGTGTTGGACGAAGGGGATTCAGCGTTTTCGGGGTCGGCGTAGTCGTTGAGGTCGTATTCGGGGAATTCTTGCTGGTCGCTCATGGGGCACCTGCATCAGGAAGTATGCAGGTTAGATGGGGCGGGGTAGCGGTGGTTTCAATGGTCAGGTGAAGTTAGCAACATATTGCATAGTATTTGCCTCAGCACGAACCCTGTGGGAGCTGGCTTGCCTGCGATAGCGGTGTGTCAGTCAA
>NZ_ANNV01000079.1 GCF_000346755.1 Pseudomonas sp. CBZ-4
ATCGCAGGCAAGCCAGCTCCCACAGTTTGACCGCGTACAGTCTTTGGTCAGGCGTATTGCGCGGCGGCGTAGCCTGAGGCCCAGGCCCACTGGAAGTTGAAACCGCCCAGGTGGCCGGTCACATCCAGCACTTCGCCAATAAAGTACAAGCCAGGGCTTTTCAGGGATTCCATGGTCTTGGACGACACTTCCCGCGTATCCACCCCACCCAGCGTCACTTCAGCCGTGCGATAGCCTTCGGTCCCCGCCGGCACCAACTGCCAACTGCCGAGTTTCTGCGCAATGTCGGCAATCTCCGCATGGGTGTACTGCTTCATCGGTTTGGACACAAACCAGGTTTCCGCCAGCAGGTTGGCCATCTTCTTGGTGAAGATCTCCCCCAGCAGGGTTTTCAGCTCGCTGTTCGGGCGCTCGGCCTGTTGCTGTTGCAGCCACTCGTGGGCGTCGTGGTCGGGCAGCAGGTTGATCTCCACCGTGTCGCCGGAATCCCAGTACGAAGAAATCTGCAAGATCGCCGGCCCGCTCAAGCCCCGGTGGGTAAACAGGATGTTCTCGCGAAAGCTCTGGTCGTTGCAGCTCACCAGGCAATCCACCGAGGTGCCGCTCAACTCGCCACACAAATCCTTGAGCTGGTCGGTGATGGTGAACGGCACAAGACCTGCGCGGGTCGGCAGCAGTTCGTGGCCGAATTGCTTGGCCACCTGATAACCAAAGCCGGTCGCGCCCAGTGTCGGAATCGACAGGCCGCCGGTGGCGATTACCAGGGATTCGCAGCGCAGTTCACCGAGGGTGGTCTGCAACTGGTAGCCGCCATCGACTTTGGCGATCTCCTCGATGGACGTGTCCAGGTGCATGCTCACGCCGACCTGGATGCATTCATCGAGCAGCATGCCGAGGATGTCGCTGGATTTGTTATCGCAGAACAGCTGGCCGAGTTTCTTCTCGTGGTACGGCACGCCGTGCTTGGCCACCAGCCCGATGAAATCCCATTGGGTGTAGCGGGCGAGGGCGGATTTGCAGAAGTGCGCGTTGTGCGAGAGGAAGTTGGCAGGCTCGGTGTACATGTTGGTGAAATTGCAGCGGCCACCGCCGGACATGAGGATCTTCTTGCCGGCCTTGTTCGCGTGGTCGATCAACATCACCTTGCGCCCACGCCCGGCGGCGGTCAGTGCGCACATCAAGCCTGCGGCGCCGGCGCCAATGATCACAACTTCGGTCGAGCGCACAGCAAAGTCCTCACAAAAATATTGATCTGAAATGCAATCAAAACTGTGGGAGCTGGCTTGCCTGCGATGGCGGCGGTGAATTCACCATCGCTATCGCGGGCAAGCCCGCTCCCACAGTTTGATCTCTGTATGGCTTGAGCGCTTTACAGGATGCGCACGCGCAACGAGCGGCCCTTGATCTTGCCGTCATTCAAACGCTGCAACGCCTGCTTGGCGATGCCGCGCTCAACCGCCACAAACGCCTGGAAGTCAAAGATCGCAATCTTGCCCACCTGCGCCCCCGGAATCCCGGCTTCACCGGTCAGTGCACCGAGGATGTCACCCGGACGCACTTTGTCTTTACGCCCGGCAGCAATGCACAGGGTGCTCATCACCGGCAGCAACGGACCACCGCTTTGCGGCTTGAGGTTGTCCAGTTGGTCCCAGTTCAGCGGCGACTTCTGCAGTTGCTCGATGGCCTGGGCGCGGTGTGCTTCGGACGGGGCAACCAGGCTGATGGCGATCCCGGTCTCACCGGCACGGCCAGTACGGCCGACGCGGTGGATGTGGATTTCCGAGTCGCGGGCCAGTTCGACGTTGATCACCATGTCCAGCGCGTCAATGTCCAAACCACGGGCGGCTACGTCAGTCGCCACCAGCACCGAGGTGCTGCGGTTGGCGAACATCGCCAGGACCTGGTCACGGTCGCGCTGTTCCAGGTCACCGTGCAGGCCGACGGCGGAAATGCCCTTGGCCGTCAGGTGGTCCACGGTTTCCTGCACTTGCTGCTTGGTAAAGCAGAACGCCACGCACGACGCCGGGCGGAAGTGCGCCAGGACTTTAGTCACGGCGTCCATGCGCTCTTCCGGCGAGATCTCGTAGAAACGCTGTTCGATCTGGTCGTCGGAGTGGAACGCTTCGGCCTTCACTTGCTGCGGCGCGCGCATGAACTTGGAGGCCAGCTGCTTGATGCTCACCGGGTAGGTGGCCGAGAACAGCAGGGTCTGGCGGCGTGGCGGGGTCTTGCTGATGATGTCTTCGATGGCGTCGTAGAAGCCCATGTCGAGCATGCGGTCGGCTTCGTCGAGGATCAGCGTGTTCAAGCCGTCCAGTACCAGCGAACCTTTACGCAGGTGCTGCTGGATGCGGCCCGGGGTGCCGACGATGACGTGGGCGCCGTGTTCCAGCGAGGCGATCTGCGGGCCGAGGGACACGCCGCCGCACAGGGTCAGGACCTTGATATTGTCTTCGGCACGGGCCAGGCGACGGATTTCCTTGGCGACCTGGTCGGCCAGCTCACGGGTCGGGCACATCACCAGGGCCTGGCAGCCGAAGTAGCGTGGGTTGATCGGGTTCAACAGGCCGATGCCGAAGGCGGCGGTCTTGCCGCTGCCGGTCTTGGCCTGGGCGATCAGGTCCAGCCCCTTGAGGATCACCGGCAAGCTTTGCGCCTGGATCTGCGTCATCTCGACATAACCCAGCGAGTCGAGGTTAGCCAACATGGCGGCGGACAGCGGCAAAGTATTAAAAGCGGTGGCGATGGTGGTCACGGGGCTGGCTCTGCAAAACAAAATGTCGCGCAGTGTACCAGCCCTGTGGGATTTTCCCCGCAAGTTCTAGACGAGAAGCCGCTTAATGCTCGATGTGCTGCTCCGGGCTGGCCTGCCGTTTGCCGTCTTTTGGCGACAATTGCAGGAAGATCGCCGCCGCTAGCATCGCCATGATGCCTACCGTGAGGAAGGTCAACTGGAACGCACCGAGTACGCTTTCCACGCCGTCGTTGCCGGTTTCAGCGGTGAAGCCGCCGAGCAACGCACCGGCGCAGGCCACGCCGAGGCTGAGGGACAGTTGCGCCACCACCGACAGCAGGCTGTTGCCGCTGCTGGCCTGGGCGTCGTCGAGGTCGATCAGGGTCACGGTGTTCATCGCGGTGAATTGCAGCGAGTTGATCGCCCCCAGCACCGCCAACATGCCCAGCAGCAGCGGGTAGGGCGTGTGTTCCGTGACCAGGCCCATGCTCGCCAGCATGATGCCCAGCGCCAGGGTGTTGCCGGTCAGCACGATGCGGTAGCCCAAACGCTCGATCAACGGCCGCGCGATGGACTTGGCAAACATCGCCGCCGCCGCCAGCGGCAGCATGCTCATCCCCGCTTCCGACGGTGAATAACCCAGCGCCACCTGCAACAGCAGCGGCACCAGGAACGGCAACGCGCCGCTGCCCAGGCGCGCAAACAGGTTGCCGAGGATGCCCACGGCAAAGGTGCGGGTCTTGAACAGCACCGGCGAAAACAGCGGGTTATCGATATGCCCGGCGCGCAGCCAGTACGCCGCCAGGCACGCCAGCCCGCCGAACAGCAGCAACATCACTCGCAGGTGCGGCAGGTGCAGTTCGCCCAGGCCTTCCATGGCGATGGTGATCAGCACCATCGCCGCGCCAAACAGCAGGAAGCCGATCCCGTCGAACCGCGTGCGCTCGCTGCCGCGCAGGTCGGGGATGAATTTCCACACGGCGTAGCAGCCGATCATGCCCACCGGCAGGTTGATCAGGAAGATCCAGTGCCACGTCAGGTACTGCACCATCCAGCCGCCCATGGTCGGGCCAAGCAGCGGGCCGAGCAGGCCGGGGATGGTGATGAAACCCATGATCCGCACCAGCTCGGAACGCGGGTAAGCACGCAGCACCACCAGTCGCCCGACCGGCAGCATCAGCGCGCCGCCCAGGCCCTGGATCACCCGCGCGCCGATCAGCATGCTCAGGCTGCTGGACAAGGCGCACAGCAGCGAACCAATGCTGAACAGCATGATCGCGCCAAAGAAGATTTTCTTGGTACCGAAGCGGTCGGCGATCCAGCCCGACGCGGGGATCAGCAAGGCCACGGTGAGCATGTAGGCAATCACCACGCCTTGCATGCGCAGGGGGTTTTCCGCGAGGTCGCGGGCCATGGCCGGTAACGCGGTGTTCAGAATCGTCCCGTCCAGCGACTGCATGAAGAAGGCAATCGCCACCACCCAGGGGAGCCAGCGGGCGGTCTTGGCATCGAGCGGGACGCGATTCGGCATAGAAAACCCTTTTTGTTAGCAGGCTATGTGTCGGCGATTATGCGCCATCCGTCGCGCCTTTTCCCACCAGGAAATCCAGCAGTTCACGGTGCACCGCCGTGGCGGCTTCGCTGGATTCGAGGTCAAGCAAGTGACCGGTATGTTCGGCCACGGCAAAGCTGCTGCGGCCCACGTACGCCTTGAACAACCGGGCTTCGGCGGCCGGCGTGTATTCGTCCAGCGTGCCATTGAGAAAGTGCACCGGTGTTTCAATCCTCTTGAGCGCCGGCAGGTAATTGCCATCGCCCAAGGCCAGCACCTGATGGATATGAAAACGCGCCTGGCGGTACTCGTTGGTGGCCATGGTCGACAGGTGCCGATGGTTGTTGCGCTTGAGCCGGGGCGACAGGTATTTGCCCACCGTCTCGTTGAGCAGATCGCCGACCGCGGATTTGTCATCCGCCTCGATCAACACCCGCACGCGCTCCACGTAATCGAGCATGGCCTGGTTGAGGTTGGGCGCCAGGGCCATCACCACCGAGCTTTGGATCGACGGCGGGTTGTGGGCCAGGGTCAGCAGCGTGGAGATGCCGCCCCACGAGGCCGACACCAGGTGGTTGACCTCGAAGCGCTCCACCAGGGCGCGCAGCATTTGCACTTCGTCGTCCTTGGTCACCAGGTCGAGGTCGGCGTTGTGCTCGCGGGAATAGCCGGAGAAGGGCAGGTCGAAGAGCAATACATTGAAATGCTCGGCCAGGCACTT
Source organism: Pseudomonas sp. CBZ-4 (assembly GCF_000346755.1). Lineage (GTDB taxonomy): Bacteria > Pseudomonadota > Gammaproteobacteria > Pseudomonadales > Pseudomonadaceae > Aquipseudomonas. The sequence continues at coordinate 5,008 of NZ_ANNV01000079.1, forward strand.
GCTGGTGCGGGCGAACGAGCGGGTGGTGGACAGCGCGCCATTGACCATCAGCACGGTGTTTTTTTGCGGGTCGTCTCCCAGTTGCTCGACGTGGACGTTGTAGTGCTTGAACAGCTTGTTGATGACGAAACTTCCGTGGTCCATGTCAACGCTCACTTCCTGTGGGTGGCGGTATGCCACTAACCGTTATAGCGAGGTTTTTTGCGGGGGACAACAGAGCACGGGGGAACAGGTGCGAGATGGGATTTCACGGTAGGAATATGGGAATAAAGCGGCCTGAAAACACCGCAAAACAGTGTGGGAGCTGGCTTGCCTGCGATAGCAGTCTGTCAGTCGCCGGATGAGTTGACTGATACACCGCTATCGCGGGCAAGCCCGCTCCCACAGGGGATTTGCTGGGTTTAGAGGGTCAAGGTCAGGCGGTTGACCAAGGCGCCTGGCAGCAAGTTGGATGAGGTATTGCGCTGGTCGTACGTACTCGCCGACAACAGCAACTCCCGCTCCGCCGTCAGCGCTTCCAACTGCGAACCCAGCAAGCTGTACACACTGTCATCAAAGCGCATGGTGCTCACCGGCGCCTTGATCTCGCCGTCTTCCACCCAGAACGTGGCAAAGCGCGTCATGCCGGTCAGGCGGGCGGCCGGCAGGTCGGAGTAGTTCAGGTACCACAGGTTGCTGATGTACAAGCCGGTGCCCAACTGCTTGAGGATGTCGGCCTGGGCCAGGCTGCCTGCCGCCATCTGCAAGGCGCTGGGCGCTTCGTCACTGCTCGCGCCGTTGGTGCTCAGGCCATATTCGGCGGCGCTGCGGGAGTTGATCAACTCGCCTGCGGCCTTGCCGGCGTTGATCAGCGTCACGTCGCCGCGTGGGTAGCCTTCGCTGGAAAACGCTTCGCTCAGGGAACCGCTGATTTGCTCGCTCACCGTCACCAGCGGGCTCAGGGACTGTTCGCCGGCATACAGCTTTTGCAGCGCACTGCTTTTGCTGGCGATGGCCTGGGCGGAAAAACCGCCCCAGGTGATGAGGTCGATGATTTCTTCCACCGCCGCCGGGGCGAGGTAGGCGCGGTACTGTCCCGGCGCCAGTTTGTGCAGCGGGCGGCCGAGGAATTCAAGCTGCTCGCGGGCTTGCTGGAAGCGCGCGGCAAATTCGCGGCTGTCCCAGGTGTGCCCGGCGTAGCTGGCCTTGACCGCTTCGCCGTTGGCGTGGAACAGGCTGAAATCGAAGTTGAAACTATTGGCCTGGTGCCAGCCGAATGCCCCCGACGAACTGGCAAAGCCACGGCTGATGGGACCTGCGGCATAGAAGCCGACCAGGTCCACGCCTTCGGCGGCGCGGCTGATGTCTTCCAGCACCTGGGCCAGCTCCGGCAGCGGCTGGGCCTGTTCGTTGCTGCTTTGCCAGGCGTTGTGGTTGAGCAGCAGGTACGGGTCTTGTGGCAACAGCGGCAAGGTCTCGCGCAACTGTTGCAGGCCATCGGCGAGGCGCTGGCGATCCAGTGCCGGTTCGCCGGCCAGGGTGATGCCGAGGTCGGCGTGGCGCCCGTCGTTGATCAGCTTGAGGTGGACGCTGGCTTGTTGCACCTGCCCGGCCTGACGCACCTTGGCGTGGTTGAAGCGCACGAACTCGGACGCTTCATCGGCGTAGCCCAGCTGAAATTGCTCGTTGTCGGTGATGGCCTGCTTGAGCCATTCCACCAGTGCCTTGAAGTTGTCCATCAGGCATCTCCCCCAAATACATCGACGTTGCTGAACACACACGCCGGCGACGCATGGCCGACGCGGATCACCTGGTTGGGTTCGCCCTTGCCGCAGTTCGGCGTGCCCAATACCTTGAAGGTGCTGGCATCGCCGACGGCGCTGAGGTTGCGCCAGAACTGCGCGGAAATCGCCCGGTAGTTGGGGTTTTTCACCACGCCTTTCAGTTCGCCGTTTTCGATCAACTGGCCCCACTCGCAGCCGAACTGGAATTTATTGCGCGCGTCATCAATGGACCACGAACGGTTGGTGGACATCAGGATGCCGTTTTCAATCCCGCCCACCAGCTGTTCGAAACTCTGGTCGCCGGCCTCGATATTCAGGTTGGCCATGCGGTCGATGGGCGCGCGGTTCCAGCTGCTGGCGCGGCTGTTGGCGACGCCGCCCATGCCCGCACGGAATTGCGACAACGCGCCGCCCAACGGCTTGAGCAACAGCCCGTCGCGGATCAGGAATTGTTTGCTGGCGGCAGTGCCGTCGTCGTCATGGCCGTAGCTGGCGAGCTGTTCGGGGATCTCCGGGTCGAAGGTCACGTTGAGCAGCGCTGAGCCGTATTGCAGCTGGCCGAAGTCGCTGGCTTTGACAAAGCTGGTGCCGGCGTAATTGCGCTCATCGCCCAAGATGCGGTCCAGCTCCAGCGGATGGCCGATGGATTCGTGGATCTGCAGGATCATCTGGTCGGGCATCAGCAGAAGGTCGCGCGGGCCGTTGGGGGTGTTCGGCGCCAGCAGCAGTTGCAGGGCTTCGTCGGCAATGCGCGGCGCGGCGCCGGCCAGGCCGAAGCGGCTGATCACGCCAAAGCCGCCTTGCTGGCCGAAGTTGCTGCCGCCGAGGGTGCGGGTCTGGCTGTCATGGCCGTCGTAGGCGGTGACGTTGACGCCGGGGAACACAAAACGCTGGGCCTGGCGCAGTTCGGCGCCGGCGTTGTTGAGGTAGATCTGTTCGACGTTGGTCAGGCCCAGGCTGACTTCCCAGTTCACCAGGCGCTCGTCTTTCGGTACGGCGGCTGACTCATCGCCCAGCAGCTGGTAGCAGTCGCTCAAGGACGGGAAGGCTTGCTCGAGGTCGGGGGACAGGTAATCAGCCACATCGCTGGGCACCGGCTGGTCGCGCAGGTCGAGCAGGGCGTGAGGTTTGATCAACCGGGCTTGTTGCTCGGCGCGCTCAAGGGCGGCTTGCAGGCCAACGAGGGAAATATCGTTGGTGGCGGCATAGGCTTCCACACCGTTGAGACGCACGGTGAGCATGGCGCCTTCGTCGTGGTTCAGGTGCGGCGGTTCGGCGACATTCTTGCGCACGGCCAGGTAGTGGCCGGATTCGCGCACGTAGCGCAGGGAGAAGAATTCGGCGCGGGTGCGCAGGGCAGCGAAGTGCTGTTTGAGTGTGGCGTGGTAGTCGAACATGGGGCCTTCCTTGTGGGCGGCTCGTCGCGGGCAGGCGGACAGAGTAGCCGATCAAGGAGGGGTTTTGCATTGGCGGGTCGGGCCTCATCGCGGGCAAGCCCGCTCCCACAGGTTGACCGAGTTGTTCAGGCGAACTCGGTCAGGTGTGGGAGCTGGCTTGCCTGCGATACAGGCACCGCGGTGTCTCAGTTACTGCGCAATTTCACGCATCGGCTTGCCACGCACCGGCGCATCGCCCGCCACGTAGTAGTCGGCAGTGCTGCGCGGCAGCGGCTGGCGGCCACGGATCTTGTCGGCGATTTTCTCGGCGATCATGATCGTCGGCGCGTTCAGGTTGCCGGTGGTGATGATCGGCATGATCGACGCATCCACAACGCGCAGGCCTTGCATGCCGTGCACGCGGCCTTCACCGTCCACTACCGCCATGTCGTCGGTGCCCATCTTGCACGAGCAGGACGGGTGGAACGCGGTCTCGGCGTGTTCACGGATGAACTTGTCGAGTTGCTCGTCGGTTTGCACGTCGATGCCCGGGCTGATTTCGCGGCCACGGTATTGGTCCAGCGCCGGCTGTTGCATGATTTCCCGGGTCAGGCGGATGCCGTCGCGGAATTCCTGCCAGTCCTGTTCGGTGGCCATGTAGTTGAAGAGGATGCTCGGGTAGTCCCGTGGGTTCTTCGACTTCAATTGGATGCGACCACGGCTTGGCGAACGCATGGAGCCCATGTGCGCCTGGAAACCGTGCTCTTTCACACCGTTGCTGCCGTTGTAGTTAATCGCTACCGGCAGGAAGTGGTACTGGATGTTCGGCCACTCGAATTCTTCACGGGTACGGATAAAACCGCCCGCTTCGAACTGGTTGCTGGCGCCGATGCCGGTGCCGTTGAACAGCCACTCGGCACCGATGGCCGGCTGGTTGTACCAGAGCAGCGACGGGTACAGCGACACCGGTTGGGTGCACGCATATTGCAGGTACAACTCAAGGTGGTCCTGCAGGTTTTCGCCGACGCCGGGCAGGTCGTGGACCACCGGGATGTCGAGGTTGTTCAGCAGTTCGGCCGGGCCGACGCCGGAGCGTTGCAGCAGTTGCGGCGAACCGATGGCGCCACTGCACACGATCACTTCTTTGCGTGCACGGGCTTCCACGCGCTCTTCAGCCGCGCCGATCAGGTAGCGCACGCCAACGGCACGCTTGCCTTCAAACAGCACTTTGTCGCTGAGGGCGTGGGTGACGATGGTCAGTGTGGAACGCTTCTTGGCGGTGTCCAGGTAACCGCGAGCGGTGCTGGCGCGACGGCCTTTCGGCGTGACGGTACGGTCCATCGGGCCGAAGCCTTCTTGCTGGTAACCGTTCAAGTCCACGGTGCGCGGGTAACCGGCCTGTACGCCGGCTTCAACCATGGCGTGGAACAGCGGGTTGTTGCCCGCTTTTGGCGTGGTCACGCTGACCGGGCCATCGCCGCCGTGCCAATCGTTCGGGCCGATGTCGCGGGTTTCCGCTTTGCGGAAGTACGGCAGGCAGTCGAGGTAGGTCCAGTTTTCCAGGCCTGGCAGTTTCGCCCAGCCGTCGTAGTCCATCGCGTTGCCACGGATGTAGCACATGCCGTTGATCAGCGAAGAACCACCGAGGCCCTTGCCGCGCCCGCATTCCATACGGCGGCCGTCCATGTGTGGCTCTGGATCGGTCTCGTAGGCCCAGTTGTAGCGGCGGCCTTGCAGCGGGAACGCCAGCGCCGCCGGCATTTGCGTGCGGAAGTCGAAGCGGTAGTCGGGGCCGCCGGCTTCCAGGAGCAGGACGGTGACGCCTTCGTCTTCGGTGAGACGGGTCGCCAGGGTGTTACCGGCGGAGCCGGCACCCACGATGATGTAGTCGTATTCTTGGGACATTGGATGCACCCTCTTTGGAGATGGTCAGGTCGGGCCTCATCGCGGGCAAGCCCGCTCCCACAGGGGAATGCATTCCAACTGTGGGAGCTGGCTTGCCTGCGATAGGGCACTCACAGGCAATACAAGGCTCGGGTCTTAGAACACCGAGGCGTAATCGCCCAGCTCAACCTGTACCGATTTGATGCGGGTGAAGTTGTTCAGCGAGCTGATGCCGTTCTCACGGCCCACACCGGATTGCTTGTAGCCGCCCACCGGCATCTTCGCGTCGGACTCGCCCCAGGCGTTGATCCAGCAGATACCCGCTTCCAGCTGATGAATCACGCGGTGCGCGCGGTTCAGGTCCTTGGTCACCAGGCCGGCAGCCAGGCCGAAGTCGGTGTCGTTGGCGCGGCGGATCACTTCTTCTTCGGTTTCGTAGGTCAGGATCGCCATGACTGGGCCGAAGATTTCTTCACGCACGATGACCATGTCGTCGGTGCAGTCGGTGAACACGGTCGGGGCCACGAAGGCGCCTTTGGCGAAGTCGCCGTCGGTCAGGCGATCGCCGCCGCACAGCAGGCGTGCGCCTTGCTCTTTGCCCTTGGCGATGTAGCCCAGCACGCTTTCCATGTGTTGGAAGCTGACCAGCGGACCGAAGTTGGTGTTTTCGTCTTCCGGGTTGCCGACGCGAATGCGTGCAACACGCTCGACGATCTTGGCTTCAAACGCCGCTTGCAGGTGCTTGGGTACGAACACGCGAGTGCCGTTGGTGCAGACCTGGCCGGAGCTGTAGAAGTTGGCCATCATCGCGGTGTCGGCGGCGCGGTCGAGGTCGGCGTCGTCGAAGATGATCAGCGGGGACTTGCCGCCCAGTTCCATGGTCACGTCTTTCAGCGAAGAGCTGGAAGCGCTGGCCATGACCTTCTTGCCGGTGTCGGTGCCGCCGGTGAAGGAGATTTTTTCGATGCGCGGGTGCTCGGTCAGCCAGGTGCCGACTTCACGGCCGCTGCCGGTCAATACGTTGAAGACGCCTGCTGGAACGCCGGCTTCGGTGTAGATCTCGGCCAGTTTCAGGGTGGTCAGCGAGGTGACTTCGCTTGGCTTGAAGATCATTGCGTTACCGGCGGCCAGGGCTGGCGCGGATTTCCACAGGGCGATCTGGATCGGGTAGTTCCACGCGCCGATACCGGCGACCACGCCCAGCGGCTCGCGGCGGGTGTAGACGAAGGCGGTGTCGCGCAACGGGATCTGCTCGCCTTCGATCGCTGGCACCAGGCCTGCGTAGTATTCCAGCACGTCGGCGCCGGTGACGATGTCGACGTACTTGGTTTCGGAGAAGGCTTTACCGGTGTCCAGGGTTTCCAGGGCGGCCAGTTCGTCGTTGCGCTCGCGCAGGATGTCGACGGCACGACGCAGGATGCGCGAACGCTCCATGGCGGTCATGGCGGCCCAGATTTTCTGGCCTTTTTCAGCGCTGACCACGGCACGTTCAACGTCTTCCTTGGTAGCGCGTTGCACTTGGGCGAGAACTTCACCGTTAGCCGGGTTGATGGCTTCGAAGGTGGCATCGCTGCCAGCGTCGCTGTAGCCGCCGTCAATGTAGAGTTTTTGCAGTTCGAAACGGGCCATAAAGTCCTCGCAAGTGCATAAGTGGTTGGCGTTGACCACCGCACCGTAGGCCGGTGCGGCAGCGTTCAGGGGTTGAGCGGTTTATGTGTGCTCTAACTCACCTGCTTGGCCAATTGGAAATCCATGTATTCGTAAGCGATCCGTTGCGCCTGCGCCGTGTCGAAAGCGTCTCCCGACAGGGCGCCGCGCAACCACAAACCGTCGATCAGGGCCGCCAGCCCGCGGGCTGCTTTGCGTGCATGCGGCAACGGCAGCACTCGGCGGAACTGGCAGCACAGGTTGGAATACAGACGTTGATCGTTGATCCGCTGCAACCGGTGCAATGACGGGTGGTGCATGCTGGTGGCCCAGAAGGCCAGCCAGGTTTTCATTGCCGGGCCGTTGACCTGGCTGGCGTCGAAGTTGCCCTCGATGATCACCTGAAGGTGCGCCCGTGGGCTGTCGTCCGTCAGGGCCTGTCGGCGTTCGTGGACGTTATCGATCAGCGCGTTCATCAAGTAGCGCATCGTCGCTGCAATAAGGCCGTTCTTGTCCTTGAAGTAGTGACTGATGATGCCGTTCGAGACGCCGGCCAAACGGGCGATCAGCGCAATGCTGGCATCTCCCATCCCGACCTGATCGATGGCCGTCAAGGTGGCTTCGATCAATTGCTGGCGGCGTATGGGTTGCATACCGACCTTGGGCATGTAGCACCTCTCCTTAGGCCTGCCGACTGGCGATAAACGTCCGTCGGCTTGATGGCCAGTCTATTTTGTTTTGATTGAACGTTCAATCAACAAAGAATAAGATCTGCGACAAATGGTCGCTGCCTACAGAAGTTTCCTACCTGGGAGCCGCGACAAATGACACCTGCAAAAACCCTTGAAACGCCCTGTCTACCGGTCCGGTAGGGGGCCAAGGATTTTCGGGGTGTCTTTATAACACCCGTCCGTCGCCTGCCCATAAAGCGATGTCCCGGGATAACCGCTGCCTTGTGTTTCTCTTTCGCACTGCCCGGAGCATCTGCGCCATGAGTTCTGCCTCTCTTATAAAGACCCCGCCAGAAAAGGTGCGGGTCAACGGTTGGGTGTTCTACACCTCCACCGCGTTGATTCTGTTGTTGACGGCCATCCTGATCATCGCCCCGCAGGAGGCCGGGCGCATGCTCGGCGTCGCGCAAGCGTGGCTGTCGAAAAGCTTTGGCTGGTACTACATGGTGGTCATCGCCGCCTACCTGGTGTTTGTGGTCGGGCTGGCGTTTTCGTCCTACGGCAAATTGAAACTGGGCAGCAAGGACGACACCCCGGACTTCAGCTACGGCGCCTGGGCCGGCATGTTGTTCTCGTCGGGTATCGGCATCTCGCTGCTGTACTTCGGCGCCTCGGAGCCGTTGGACCACTACTTCAACCCGCCCGAAGGCGTGGCCGCCAGCAACACGGCTGCACGCCAGGCGCTGCAACTGACCTTCCTGCACTGGGGCCTGCACGGCTGGGCGATCTACGCCCTGGTCGGCCTGGCCGTGGCCTACTTTGCCTACCGTCATAACCAGCCGCTGGCCTTGCGTTCGGCGCTGTACCCGCTGGTGGGCGAGCGTTGGGTGAAGGGCGCGGCCGGCCACGCGGTAGACGGTTTCGGCATGTTCGTGACCCTGCTGGGCCTGGTGACCAACCTGGGGATTGGCGCGATGCAAGTGTCGTCCGGGTTGGAAAACCTGTTCGGCATGGAGCACAACAACACCAACCTGCTGATCGTGATCATCGTAATGAGCACCGTGGCGACCATCGCCGCCGTGTCGGGTGTGGAGAACGGCATTCGCCGCCTGTCCAACCTCAACATCGTGCTGTTCAGCGGCCTGCTGATCTTTGTGCTGTTGTTTGGCCCGACCCTGCACCTGCTCAACGGCTTGGTGCAGAACACCGGTGATTACCTCAACGGTATCGTGCTGAAAACCTTCGACCTCTATGTGTACGAAGGCGACGCGGCGAAGACCGAAGGCTGGATGGGCCTGTGGACCCTGTTCTACTGGGCGTGGTGGATTTCCTGGGCGCCATTCGTCGGCATGTTTATCGCGCGGATTTCCCGTGGTCGCTCGGTGCGTGAACTGGTGGCTGGCGTGCTGCTGATCCCGCTGGGCTTCACCCTGGCGTGGCTGTCGATCTTTGGTAACTCGGCGCTGGATCTGGTGCTCAACCATGGTGCGGTGGAGTTGGGCAAGACGGCGCTGGAACAGCCGTCGATGGCCATCTACCAACTGCTGGAGCATTACCCGGCGTCGAAAATCGTCATCGGCGTGTCGATCTTTGTCGGCTTTGTGCTGTTCCTGACCCCGGCGGATTCCGGCGCGGTGATGATGGCCAACCTGTCGTGCAAAGGCGGCAATGTGGACGAAGACGCGCCGCATTGGTTGCGGATCTTCTGGTCGGCGGTGATCACCCTGGTGACCATCGGCTTGCTGTTTGCCGGCAACTTCCAGGCCATGCAGACCATGGTGGTGCTGGCGGGGCTGCCGTTCTCGGTGGTGCTGGTGTTCTTTATGTTCGGTTTGCACAAGGCGATGCGCCAGGACGTGGCCATCGAACAAGAGCAGGCGCAATTGGCCGAGCGTGGCCGTCGTGGTTTCAGCGAGCGCCTGACTGCGCTGGACCTGCAGCCGAGCCAGGGCACGGTGCAGCGTTTCATGGACAAGCACGTAACGCCGGCGTTGGAAGAAGCCGCTGTTGCGCTGCGTGAGCAAGGGTTGGAAGTGCAGACGCTGCTGGGCAAATCCAAGCGCTGCATCGGTGTGCGCATCGAGATGGAAGAGGGCAACCCGTTTGTCTACGAAGTGAGCCTGGATGCTTACTCGTCGGCTTCGACCGATCTGCCTGAAGAAGAGCGCACCCGCTATTACCGTGCCGAGGTGTACCTGCACAACGGGCCTCAGGAATACGACCTGATGGGCTTTGCCCAGGAACAGATCACCCGGGACGTGCTCGATCAGTTTGAAAGCCATCGGCAGCTCCTTGGCCGGGTCTATAGCTGATAGTTGAAGTGAGCGGCGCCGTCACTGGCGCCGCTTTCTCAAGACTGCAATGCGGTCAACTGTGGGAGCTGGCTTGCCTGCGATAGCTGTAGTGAATTCACCAAAGCTATCGCAGGCAAGCCAGCTCCCACATTGACCCAGTTTCTTCATTGAGGGTTGTGGGGTTGGCTTAGCCCAGGTTTTTGCCCAGGAGGGCATGGTACAGCTCGCTATCCCCCAAGATCCCCACCACCTGGTTGTTGTTATGCAGCACCAGCTTGTTCCCGGTGTGATAGCGAATCTGCAACGCATCACGCATGCCGATATTCGAATCCACCAGCGTCGGCAACCGACCCAGCCCTTCCACCGCTTGCCCCGGTGCCCAGTTCTGCAGATTCATCACCGCGCCATTCTGGCGAGCACCCTTGATGGTGTTGCCTTCGGCCAGGTCCAGCCATGAATCGCCACCCGGATCGAGACAGACTGAGCCATTGACGCGCTTGCAGTTGTCCAGGGTGCGCATCAGGCTGCGCCCGCACAGTACGTTCAGCGGGTTGGTATGGGCGACGAAGGTGCGCACATAGTCGTCCGCCGGGTTCAGTACGATCTCTTCCGGCACGCTGTACTGGATGATCTTGCCGTCTTTCATGATCGCGATGCGGCTGCCCAGCTTGAGCGCTTCGTCGAGGTCGTGGCTCACGAATACGATGGTCTTGCTCAGCTTGCGTTGCAGCTCCAGCAGTTCGTCCTGCAAGCCTTGGCGGATCAGCGGGTCGAGGGCGGAGAAAGGTTCGTCCATCAGCAAAATGTCGGCGTCCATCGCCAATGCACGGGCCAGGCCGACGCGCTGCTGCATGCCGCCGGACAGCTCATCCGGCTTCTTGTTGCGCCATTGGGTCAGGCCCACCAGTTCGAGCTTTTCATCCACCAGCTTGCGCCGGTCTTTCTCCGGGCGGCCTTGCATCTCCAGGCCGAAGCTGATGTTTTCGCGCACTGTCAGCCAGGGCATCAGGGCGAACTTCTGGAACACCATGGCGATGCGTTTGGTGCGCATCATTTTCAGTTCGGCCGGGGTGCACGAAGCGATGTCGATCTGGCGACCTTCATGCTCGACGAACAACTGGCCACGGCTCACGGTGTTGAGGCCATTGATACAGCGCAGCAGACTGGACTTGCCCGAGCCCGACAGGCCCATCAGCACGCAGATCTCGCCTTTCTCGATATCCAGGCTGGCTTTTTCCACGCCGACAATCTGCCCGGTCTTTTTCAGGATCTCGTTACGGCTCATGCCCTGGTCCAGCAGCTTGAGCGCTTCGCGTGGGTCTTTGGAGAAGATCACGTCGACATTGTCGAATCGGATAATGCTCATGCATCACCCCCTACTTTGGCGTCGGGTTGTTTGCAGATGCGGTCGAGCATGATGGCCAGCAGGACGATTGCCAGGCCGGCTTCAAAGCCCAGGGCGATGTCAGCGGTGTTGAGTGCGTTGACCACCGGTTTGCCGAGGCCGTCGGCGCCCACCAGGGCCGCGATCACCACCATCGACAACGACAGCATGATGCATTGGGTAATGCCGGCAGCGATGCTCGGCATGGCGTGGGGTAGTTCAATGCGTGAGAGCAGTTGACGGCGTGAGCAGCCAAAGGCCTTGCCGGCGTCGAGCAGCTCTTGGGGAACGTCGCGGATACCCAGGTAGGTCAGGCGGATCGGCGCGGCAATCGCGAACACCACCGTGGAAATCAGGCCGGGCACCACACCCAGCCCGAAGAGGGTCAGGGTAGGGATGAGGTAGACGAAGGTCGGTACGGTCTGCATCAGGTCGAGCACCGGCCGCATCATCGTGTAGAACAGCGGTTTGTGCGCGGCAACAATGCCCAGCGGCACACCGATGACCACGCAGACCAGGGTGGCGAACAGCACTTGCGCCAGGGTCTCCATGGTTTCCTGCCAGTACCCCAGGTTGAGGATCAGCAGGAAGGAGGCGATGACAAAGACGGTCAGGCCCCATTTGCGTTGAATGAAGTGAGCCAGCAGCGCAATCAGACCGATCAATGCCAGCGGATTGAACCAGGTCAGCGCAAATGTCACGCCGTGGATCATCGTTTCCAGGGTCGATGCGATTGCGTCGAAGTAGTTGGCGCCGTGTTGGGTCAACCATTCAACGAAGGCAGCGATGTACTGGCCTAGTGGGATTTTCTGTTCAGTCAGCATGGTAGTGAATGTCCACATGCGAAGAGGGAAAACATCCCGGGGCAGCGTACCGCCCCGGGGACAACGGTGTTACTTGGCGAGGTAGGCTTTAACGGCGTCCAATCCAGGTTTGCCATCCACAGTGGTAACACCGGCGAGCCAGGTGTCGAGGACTTGCGGGTTAGCTTTGAGCCACGCTTTGGCGGCTGCGTCGGGCTTTTGTTTGTCGTCCAGGACTTTGCCCATCAGGGTGCTTTCCATGTCCAGGGTGAACACCAGGTTTTTCAGGAGCTGGCCAACGTTGCTGCATTCCTCGGAGTAGCCCTTGCGGGTGTTGGTGTAGATGGTCGCCTGGCCGTAGTTGGGGCCGAACGAGTCGTCACCACCGGTCAGGTACTTCATCTTGAAGCGGGTGTTCATCGGGTGCGGTTCCCAGCCGAGGAACACGATGGCCTGGTCACGCTTGGAGGCGCGCTCGACCTGGGAAAGCATCCCGGCTTCGCTGGACTCGACCACTTTGAAACCGGCGGTTTTCAGGCCGAAGGCGTCTTTGTCGATCAGCGTCTGGATGGTGCGGTTGCCGTCGTTACCCGGCTCGATGCCGTAGATCTTGCCGCCCAGCTCGTCCTTGAATTTGGCGATATCGGCGAAGTCCTTCAGGCCTTTGTTGTACAGCGCCTCGGGGACCGCCAGGGTGTACTTGGCGTTCTCCAGGTTGGCGCGCACGGTTTCCACGGTGCCGGCATCACGGTACTGCTTGATGTCGTTTTCCATGGTCGGCATCCAGTTGCCGAGGAAGATGTCCATGTTCTTGCCGTCGGCCAGGGACTTGTAGGTCACCGGTACCGAAATCATCGTGGTGCGCGGCTTGTAGCCCAGGCCCTTGAGGACTTCGCTGGTGGTCGCGGTGGTGACGGTGATGTCGGTCCAGCCGACATCGGAGAAGTTGACGGTCTGACATTGTGCCGGTTCTGCAGCGTGCGCCAGGACTGGCAGACTCAACATGGCGGCCAACAACAACTGGGGTGAACCTTTCATAGGGCTAGACTCCTGTGTTTTTTCTGGCGGCCTTGGCCGCGCTTTATAGGTGTTGCGGTTGGTACGTGCGACAACAGCTCTGGCACGGTGCCTTGCAAACGAGTCGAGACTGATCATGTACCAGTGAAAATCTGACGCCTACAGGGGGCGTCGTATCCAGTACAGGGATGGTCGTATCCAGTGTCGGTGACGTCGCTTACAGATTTTTCCAAAGGTAAAACTGCTGTTTTTACCCATCTGCACCGCAAAAAACGGCCAAAACCAGGGATCGCACGGCAGCGACGCTGGTGAGCATGGTCACGTCGGTGTGAGACGCCGTGATGACGAACAAAAGGCTGATGATGCCGCCATCTGGGCGATCTGAGCGTAGCACCTCGTTCATGCCTGGCCCGTGCTTATCGAGGAGTTCCACGGCAATGGCTATCAGCGTTTTCGACCTGTTCAAGATCGGCATCGGGCCTTCGAGTTCTCACACCGTCGGCCCCATGCGCGCCGCGGCGTTGTTTGTGCAAGGCTTGCGCGAACGCGAGTGGCTGGAGCAAGTACGCCGCGTCGAAGTGCAGCTGTATGGCTCGCTGTCCGCCACCGGCATCGGCCATGGCAGCGACACCGCCACCATCATGGGCCTGATGGGCGAGTGGCCCGACGCTATCGACCCGTCGCAAATCGGCATTCGCATCGCCACACTGCGCGAAACCGACACCCTGCTGCTGGACGGGCGCCTGCCGGTGCCGTTCGTGTGGGCGCGCGACATGCAACTGCTCGACGAAAACCTGCCGTTCCACCCCAATGCCATGACCCTCGTGGTGCACGGCGACAACGGCGAGTTGCACCGCGACACCTACTATTCCGTGGGCGGCGGTTTTGTGGTGGATGAAGCCCAGGCGCAAAGCGGCGTGGCCGACATGGACCGCACCGAGCTGCCCTACGATTTTTCCAGCGCGGCAGAGCTGTTGCAGTTGTGCAAGACCCACAACCTGCGCGTCGCCGAGCTGATGCTGGCGAACGAAAAGGTCTGGCGCAGCGAAGAAGAAATCCGCAGCGGCCTGATGAAGCTCTGGCGCGCCATGCAAGATTGCGTGGAGCAGGGCCTCAAGCACGAAGGCATCCTGCCCGGCGGCCTCAACGTACGCCGCCGCGCCGCCAAGTTGCACCGCAGCTTGCAGGAGCTGGGCAAGCCCAACGTGATCGGCTCGACCTTGAGCGCGATGGAGTGGGTCAACCTGTTCGCCCTCGCGGTGAACGAGGAAAACGCCGCCGGTGGGCGCATGGTCACCGCCCCCACCAACGGCGCGGCAGGGATCATCCCGGCGGTGCTGCACTACTTCATGAAGTTCAGCGAAGAAGTCACCGAAGCCAATGTCGTGGACTACATGCTCGGCGCGGCGGCGGTGGGCATCCTGTGCAAGAAAAACGCGTCGATCTCCGGCGCCGAAGTGGGCTGCCAGGGCGAAGTCGGTTCGGCCTGCGCCATGGCCGCTGCCGGGCTGGCGGAAATCCTCGGCGCCACGCCGGAGCAACTGTGCAACGCCGCCGAAATCGGCCTGGAACACAACCTCGGCCTGACCTGCGACCCGGTAGGCGGGCTGGTGCAAGTGCCGTGCATCGAGCGCAATGCGATTGCGGCGGTGAAGGCGATCAACGCAGCGCAGATGGCCTTGCGCGGGGATGGCCAGCACTTTATCTCGCTGGACCGGGTGATCCGCACCATGCGCGATACCGGGGCGGATATGCATGACAAGTACAAGGAGACATCGCGGGGTGGGTTGGCGGTGAGTGCTGTGGAGTGTTGAGTCAGTGATGCCGCCATCGCAGCGATGCGGCGACCCGACAAGCCAGCTCCCACAGTCGACCGTGTTCCTTCAGGTTAAACGCGGTCAAGTGTGGGAGCTGGCTTGCCTGCGATAGCGGTAGCCCAGACAACACTGCTCACAAAGTGAACGCCCAGACCAAAAGCGCCACCTTTTAGCGCGTCGCAAACAGATAAGTAGCTCCCAAACGATTTTCCCCCTCACCAGCCGTCCCCCGTGCTTGGGGTGACAGACTTTCCCCACGCCCGCAAAGCGCCTTCCCACAAGTGCTACCGATCTGCTCACACCCCTTGAGCGGGCCCGTTCCTACGTCCTTTTCCGCTCATACCCCCACTTGCGACACGGGCTTATATAGACGCGTCAAAACGTCGTTTTTAGGAGTTATTGGACGGCCATTCAATTTTAGGCATGGCAATTGCTCTATCAATTCAAAGCCTCTCACCTCGCTGGTTGAAGAGTGCAATAACAAGAGCCTCGCCTGAGGCCATCACCCGCTTTGTGTGAGGAGATACTGTGATGACGTCGTTCAACTCCGGGGCTCAACCCCAGAACCGTGCGCCTCAATCCATCGGCTTTTTGCTGCTGGACAATTTCACGCTGATTTCCCTGGCGTCCGCAGTCGAACCCCTGCGCATGGCCAACCAGCTGTCCGGCCGCGAGCTGTATCGCTGGACAACCCTGAGTGTCGATGGCAACCAGGTGTGGGCCAGCGACGGCCTGCAAATCACCCCCGATGCCTCCATGCACAAAGCCCCGGCGCTGGACACCGTGATCGTCTGCGGCGGCGTGGGCATCCAGCGCACCGTTACCCGTGAACACGTGTCGTGGCTGCAAAGCCAGGCGCGCCAGTCGCGCCGCTTGGGCGCGGTGTGCACCGGCAGCTGGGCCCTGGCCTGCGCCGGTCTGCTCGACGGTTTTGATTGCAGCGTGCACTGGGAATGCCTGGCGTCGATGCAGGAAGCCTTCCCCCGCGTGGCCATGAGCACACGCCTGTTCACCCTCGACCGCAACCGCTTCACCAGCTCGGGCGGCACCGCGCCGCTGGACATGATGCTGCACCTGATCAGCCGCGATCACGGGCGTGAACTGTCCGCCGCGATCTCCGAGATGTTTGTGTACGAGCGCATCCGCAATGAACAGGATCACCAGCGTGTGCCGCTCAAGCACATGCTCGGCACCAACCAGCCGAAGCTGCAGGAAATCGTCGCGCTGATGGAAGCCAACCTGGAGGAGCCAATCGACCTGGACGAGTTGGCGGTGTACGTCGCCGTGTCGCGGCGCCAGCTGGAGCGGCTGTTCCAGAAGTACCTGCACTGCTCGCCGTCGCGCTACTACCTCAAACTGCGCCTGATCCGTGCGCGGCAGCTGCTCAAGCAAACGCCGATGTCGATCATCGAAGTGGCGTCGGTGTGCGGGTTTGTCTCCACACCGCACTTCTCCAAGTGCTACCGCGAATACTTCGGCATTCCGCCGCGGGATGAGCGCGTGGGCTCCAACACCACCCAGCAGGTGGCGATGATGCCGATTCCGCAGGCACTGGTGTTGTCACCGTTGTCGGGGCCGTTGTCGGCGTTGAGCCAGGCGCGGAACGAGTCGACATTTGCCAGCGTTCGGCTTTAGACCGAGTGGCCTTCATCGCAGGCAAGCCAGCTCCCACAGTCGACCGTGTTTCTTCAGGATAAACTCGGTCAAATGTGGGAGCTGGCTTGCCTGCGATAGCTATCTATCAGGCCCCAGAGTTCTGCTTGAACTGCACCAACGCCGGCAACAACTGCTTATCAATCGCCTGGCGCACAGCCGGCAAAATCGTCGCACTGCCGGTGTACATCTGCTCGACCATGCCTTTCAGCGCCTTGGCCCGCGCTTCGCTCAAACCGCGCACCGCACACTCGCACGCCTGCTCGGCGGTCGAGCCGCTGGAAACCTCAAAACCCAGTGAGCGCAGTTGGCCCAGCAGGTCATCCTGGTCAATCAAATCCGCATGCATCATGACGTTTTATCCTGGTGAAGGGAGCGGGGTTCGACCTGGATTCTGGTAGCCGCTCAACCGGTCGGCAAGGGCAGATTGCACGAATGCCTCAGATGGCTATGGGCATGTCGTTTTCGGGCCATTTGCCGACAGAACTAATAGGCACACTGGGCGCAAGCAAGCAGCTTGACGGTTTGGTCACCCTCGGGATGTACGGCTCACACAACACATTCTGCCTCGATCTTGTCACGGCTTGATCGGGGCTTTTTTTATGCCGATGACCCGGCCGAGCAGGGCAGGGCGCGGCAGATCGGCCTGCTCCTGGCTGATCGTCGACAGGCGTTGCAATGACGCCTCGGTAAACGGCGCCGCGTGTGGCCCGGCGAGGTCGACGTGCAGCAGCATCTGCTCGTTGCCGGCCAGCTCCTTTTCATCCCCCACCAGATGCAGGCTGTGGTAGAGGTGCAGGCGCTTGGCGTCATGGTCGATCAGTTGGGTATGCACCTCGACCTCGGCCCCGAGTTTCACTTCGTGCAGGTAGTTCAGGTGCAGCTCCAGGGTGAACAGCGAATGGCCGCTGGCTTCGCGGTTTTCGCTGTCGAGGCCGAGGGTGTCCATGAGGGCGTCGGTGGCGTAGCTGAAGATCAGCAGGTAGAACGCGTCGCGCAGGTGGCCGTTGTAGTCGACCCAGTCGGGGTGGATGCTGGTGGTGTAAGTCGTCAGTGCAGGCATGGCATTAATCCTGGATCAGAAACTCGGTCAAAAATGTGGGAGCTGGCTTGCCTGCGATAGCGGTGGTGAATCTTGCACCGCTATCGCAGGCAAGCC
>NZ_ANNV01000080.1 GCF_000346755.1 Pseudomonas sp. CBZ-4
TATCGCAGGCAAGCCAGCTCCCACATGAGATATTTGCATGGCTGGAAATATGATTATCAAATGGCATTTTATGCACCAACAAAATGCATATTATTAATAATTAACATATAACAAAACGGACTTTTACGAACGCCTTTCATATCCATATTGTTACCCCCAGCACCGACCCCTGACCAGGTGGAGGCCTTGCCAACCACCACTCTCTCAGGGGTCCACCATGAGCCATATCGCTGCGCCCAATCGCCTCACCCTCGCCGTCTTGCTCGCCTTGTTCAGTGCCTACGCCCACGCCGATGACGCCGCCCTGCCGGTGGTGAATGTCACCGCCGAACACCGCAGCGAAGACCTGCAAAAAACCCCGCTGGCGATTTCCGCCTTCGATGAAAAGACCCTCGAAGACAAGCAGATCCGCAGCGTACGCGACCTCTCCGGCCAAGTGCCCAACCTGACCCTCAGCCGCCAGTCGATCTCCTACAGTGCGCAGACCTACGGCATCCGCGGCATCGGCGAAACCGACCCGATCCAGGAAGCCGCCGTGGCGGTGTATGCCGACGACCTGTACATCCCCAGGGCGATTTCCTCGATGCTGGATTTCAACGACGTCGAACGCGTCGAAGTGCTGCGTGGCCCCCAAGGCACGCTGTACGGGCGCAACAGCAGCGCCGGGGCGATTCGCGTCATCACCCGTGACCCGAGCCAGGAAACCCGTGGCTTCGTCGAGCTCGGCGCGGGCAATTACAACGCGCAGAACGGGCGCGTCCTGATCAGCGGCCCGCTGGTGGACAACGCCCTGTTCGGCAGCTTCTCGGCGATCCGCCTGACCCGCGACGGCACCGTGTCCAACCCGACACGGGACAAGGACGTGAACAACGTCGATATCCAGTCCTATCGCGGCAAGCTGCGCTACAAGCCGGAGGATTCACCGTGGGATGTGCAGCTGACCCTGGCCGGCACCTTTGATCGCGGCGATACCACCAGTTATTCGCCGTTCGATGCCAACGGCCATTTCGACAAGTTCAAGAGCTACAGCAGCCTCGACCCGAAAAACCGCCTCGATCAGGGCAGCTCGGTGCTGCGCGCCCTCTACGCGATCAACGATCACCTGAACGTCAAGTCGGTCACCGCCTGGTCGTCCTTCAACCAGCCGGTGGATTACGACAACTCCGGCCAGGCCGCGCTGATCCAGAACAACCTGATCCTCTACAAGCAGAACTACGCCACCCAGGAGTTCCAGCTCAACGGCGACTACGACGACTTCAGCTTCAGCACCGGCCTGTACCTGTACCGCGAACGCTTCGACGCCGACCGCGACAACCTCACCTACTCCATTGCGCGCAACCGGGTGATCGGCCAAGGCCAATACAGCACCACCAACACCGAAAGCTATGCGCTGTACGGCCAGGGCACCTACAAGATCACCCCACAACTGTCGCTGATCGCGGGCCTGCGCTTTACCCGCGAGCACAAGAACTTCGAGTTCACCAACTACGCGATCAACACCGACCGGCAGATCACCGGCACCAACTTTGCCGCCGAGTCGAGCAAGTCCTGGCAATCCACCAGCCCGAAAATCGGCTTCGAATACGCCTGGACCCCGCACCTGAACCAGTACGCCTACGTCGCCAAGGGTTTCAAGGCCGGCGGCTACGACAACCGCGCGCCGACCCGCGCCGCCGCCGAGCAGGCGTTTTCGCCGGAGGACGTGACCACCTGGGAAACCGGCTTCAAGGGCGACTTCTTCGACCAGCGCCTGCGCGCCAACGTCGCGCTGTTCTACAACGACTACAAGGACCTGCAAACCAACGCCTACGACCCGGCGCTGGGCGTCAGCCTGCGTACCAACGTCGGCCAGGCCCACACCTATGGCGTGGAGCTGGAAACCCTCACCGCCCTGAGCCGCGACTTGCAGCTGACCGCCAACCTCGGCTATTTGGAAAGCCAGTACGATGACTTCCAGAACGCCAGCGGCGCGGGGGTGGATGCCAACGGCAAGCAACTGGTGTTCTCGCCGCGCTGGAACGCCAGCGTCGGGCTCAACTACACCATCCCGGCCGGATTGCCCGGCACCTGGCTGGCGGGCACCGACGCGCAGTTCCAGACCAAGTCCTATGCCAACGCGTTGAACGACGATATCCAGGAAGTGCCGCAGCAAACCTTCTGGAACGCCAATACCCGCTACATCAGCGGCGACGGGCACTGGACCACCACCCTGGCGGTGAAAAACCTGCTGGATCGCGCCTATCCGCAATCGGTGGGCTACGTGCCGTCCAGCGGCGCGCGCTACTACTCGGTCAACGATCCGCGCACCCTGTTGCTGTCGGTGCGCTACGATCTTTGACCGGTTTACTTGATGCGGTAGTGGAAGGTATTGCGCACCGCCGGTACGGCGACGGCCTTGCCTTCGACGATGCGCGGCTGGTAGCGGAAGGTGTTGGCGGCGGCCAGTGACGGGCGCATGAACAGCGGGTGGCAACCGTCCAGCACCTTGGGGTTTTCCACGCGGCCCTGAGGGTTGACGGTGTACTCCACCGAGCAATCGCCTTCGATGTTCTTGTCCAGGGCGCGCTCGGGATAGTCCGGCGCTTCCTTGCTCAAGGGTTGGTACTGGCGGCTGTCGAAAGCCGGCGCCGCTGCTGGTGCCGCCGGACGCGCGCGTTCAGCGGCCAGGCGTTCCTGGTTCAACCGCTGCTGTTCCAACTCACGGTTGCGCTGTTCGCTGGCCAGGCGTTCCTGCTGTTGCTCGATTTTCTTGTCCTCCACGCGCTTGCGCGCCAAGGCGGCCTTCTCCAGTTTTTGCGCCTGGATCTGCGGATCGACCACGGGTTTGGGCGGCACCGGCACGACGACCGGCTCCGGTGGCGGTGGTGCTGCGACGGCCACCGGTTCCGGCACTGGCGCGGGGGCTGGCGGCAGCATGACCAACTGGGTGTGCATCACCCGTGGCGCCTCCACCACGGGTTTTTCCGTCGACCAGCCCAGCATCAGCACGGCCAACACACCGACGTGCAACGCCACCGCGAGGCTGGCGGCGAAGCTGTTGCGCCAGAATCCTGCGTTATCCCTGGGCGCGATTGAAAGCGGTGGACTGTGCATGATCATCGCCGTCATTGCGGGGCCTCGGTCACCAGCCCCAGGTTGCTGACACCACCCTTCTGCAACACCGCCATGGCCGCGACCACGCGACCGTAGCCGGCGTTGTCATCGGCGCGGATAAACACCTGGGTGTCGCTGCGCGCTGCCACCACTTGCATGACCTTGGCACCCATTTCCTCCAGGGTCACGGCGCTGTCGGTCTGGTGCTGGGTGTCGAGTTCGCCACCCAGGTTCCAGTAGTAACCACCGTCGGCTTGCACCGACAGCGTGAGGATCTGCTGGCGCGTGTCGGTGGCCAGCGCCTCGGCGGCGACCTTGGGCAGTTCGATCTTCACGCCCTGGGTCAGCATCGGCGCAGTGACCATAAAGATCACCAGCAGCACCAGCATCACGTCGATATAGGGCACCACGTTCATCTCGGCCTTGGGCCCGTGCTTGCGTTGCGGCCTGGTCAGCATCGTCTTGCTCCTGTTCAGGCGGCCACGGCCAGGTTGATCGACGTGCCGCGCAACGTGCGGTGCAGGCGCACTTGCAGTTCATTGCCGAAGGCGTAATAGCGGGTGAGCAAGGTCTGGCCACGCGCGGCAAAACGGTTGTAGGCGATCACTGCCGGGATGGCCGCAAATAAGCCAATGGCGGTGGCGATCAACGCTTCGGCAATGCCCGGGGCAACGGTGGACAGCGTGGCCTGCTGCACCTGGGATAAGCCGATGAAGGAATTCATGATGCCCCACACCGTACCGAACAAACCGATATAGGGGCTGACCGAACCCACGGTGGCGAGAAATTGCAGGCCCTTTTCCAGTTCGATTTCCTGCTCGGTGATCGCCACCTGCAAGGCCCGCTCGACGCCTTCGAGCACGGCCGGATCATGGCTGTGCAGGTGCTGATATTCCTGCACCCCGGCGATAAAGATCGGCGCAATGCCGCCCTCGCCCGCTTGCACGATGTCGCGGTACAGCGCCTGCAAGTCGGGCGCTGCACGGAAGCGCTGCACAAAGCCGTTCATCTGGCGCTCCAGGCGACGCAGCACCGCGCCGCGCTGGATGATCAAGTACCAGCTCAGCAAGGACGCCAGCAGCAGCGTGACCATTACCGCCTTGACCAACAGGCTGGCGTCGCTGATCAACCCCCAGATCGTCATATGTTCCATCGTCGCGTGCATGGTGAACTCCTATTCGAATAAAAAGTGATGACCGGGTGATGACGGGTCAGGGCAATTTCAGCGTGCGGGTCACTTCGGCCCAGGGCACGAACTTGAAGTTCTGGGTTTGCTCGGGCATGCGCTTGCGCCCGTCCTGCACCACCAGCATGCCCTGGCTCCACGGCCCGCCGAGGTTGATCGCGGTGACTTCGAGGCCATCGGTTTCCGAGGCGCCGTCAATGCCGGCCGCCGCGTTGAGGCCAACGCGGAAGGCGCCGTGGGTGGCGAACGGTGGCTCGGCATCCACCACCAGATAGCTGTCATTGCCCTGGCTGGAGATCACCAGGTAGTCGCGTTTGTCGCTCTGGTACAGGGCCAGGCCTTCAACGTCTGCATGCAGCTGCGGGCCGACCTTGATCACACTGGTGAGCTTGGCCGGTTGATCGGCACGGGCATCCACGGCCCACACGCCGACGTCTTCTTCACCGATAAACAAGCGCTGACGCTGGTCATCGGCGACGCAGCCTTCGGGTTGGCTGTCGACCTTGAACTGGCGCACCAGCTCGCCCTGCACACGACCATCCGGCGCACTCAGGCGGTATTGCAGGAAGGTGCCGTCCTTGTCGTTGGCGATGGCATAGATCTCACCGCTGGCGGGCTGGAACAGGCAAATGCCATAGATCGCCTTCAGCGGCGTCGGCACTTCACCGGCTTCGCGCAGCTCGCCGGTGTGACGGTCGATGCTGAACAGGCTCAAGCTGTTGTGATCGCGGTTACTGGCGACCGCGAGGTCAACGGTTTGCGTACCCAGCTTGAAGTTGGGACGCACGTCGACGTTGTTCAGGCGCCCGACTGCCAGCTCCTGCAACAGCTTGCCGTCGAGGTCGTAGGCCAGCAGGCCCTGTTTTTTGTTGGTGCCGAGTACACGGCTTTTGGCCGGTTGCTCGGGGTGAATCCAGATCGCCGGATCATCCGCTGCATCGCCCTGGCGCCCGACCGGATCGGTCTGGCGCACGGCAGCGACTTCCGGGATCACTGCGTCGACCGGCACCGGCTTGGCCTGCCAGCTGAGCGTGCCCTGGTAGAGCTTGCCCGTGTCGTCATCGCGCACCAGCACCTGCTGGCCGTTGATGCTGAGCTGCTCCGGCTCCTTGAGGCCCGGCAGGTTCAGGCTCGCTTGCTCGACCCAACGCTCAGCGGTTTGCTGGAACAGATGCAGTTGGGCGGTCTTCGGATCAAGCGCCACCACACCCCCCGGCACCAGCGCCATGGCCCCGGCTTCACGCTTGGGCGTGTCGAACACGGCGACCGGCGTGCGTTTCACATCGGCTTCCGGGTGCGCCGGGTAGGCCCACCAGCCGACGTTTTCTTCGTTGACCACCAAGCGGTTGGCCGCGTCATCCACCTGGCAGAACTGCGCCGACGGCGGCAGCGGCAGGCCGCGTACGCGCTGGGGTTCGTTCAACAACGTAGCGCCGTTGCCCACCAGCCATTGTTCACCTTTGCCCTCTTCACCGACCAGGAACACAAACAGGTTGGCCGCCGAATCGCGGTACAGGCACAGGCCGTTCACCGCGTAGTCGCGGGTCGGCAGGTAGAGCGGTTTGCCGAAGGTCTTGGCGGTGGCATCGAGACTGATCAGCAGCGCTTGCTGGCGATCGTTGTCGAGGCTGGCCACCAGGGTTTGGGCGCCGGCCGCGCGGGTGTCGAGACTGCTGAAGTTGCCGTTGAAGCGCGCCAGCTCGGCGCCCTTGGCATCGAGCAGTTGCAGGCCGTCGCGGGTGCTGGCGGCGAGGCGGGTGTGGGTGTTCAAGATCGTCACGGCTTCGGCGTTGAGGCTTGGAGCCCAAGGCGTCAGGGCCAAATCGGCGGCAAATGCATGGCCGCTGGTTGCCAGAACCATCAGCAGGTACAGCTTCGAAATTCTCATGTACGGGTAAATCCTTCAAATACAGTGAAGATCAACTGTGGGAGCTGGCTTGCCTGCGATAGCGGTGTATCA
>NZ_ANNV01000081.1 GCF_000346755.1 Pseudomonas sp. CBZ-4
ACACCTCTTTTTCAACTTCTTTCTGGCTTCGATGAACTGAAGCACTTGCTGTCGAAACTCACATAACTCATTGTT
This sequence comes from Pseudomonas sp. CBZ-4, assembly GCF_000346755.1. GTDB lineage: Bacteria > Pseudomonadota > Gammaproteobacteria > Pseudomonadales > Pseudomonadaceae > Aquipseudomonas. The sequence continues at coordinate 76 of NZ_ANNV01000081.1, forward strand.
TACCAAGGAGTTTTCCGTTTCGACTGCGCCGGAAGTGGGGCGAATTATAGACATCCAGAATCTGCCGTCAACCGTTAATTTGGTTTTTCTATCAATTAACTTAAATTGATTAAAAAACCACCAACTCGGCCTCTTCTATATAGAAGAGCCGTATCAGACAACCCCAGCCGCCCTCAAAGCCGCCACATTCGCCTCCCCCAAACCAAGCACCTTACGCAACACCAAGGCCGTATGCTCCCCCAGCAGAGGCGGCGCGCTCCGATACTCCACTGGCGTCTTGGACAACCGTATAGGGCTGGCCACCTGAGGCACCCTCCCCGCCAACGCATGGGGCAACTCCATCGCCAAGCCACGCGCCTTGACCTGCGGATCGGCAAACACCTGCGCCAGATCATTGATCGGCCCGCACGGCACACCAACCTGCTCCAGCTGCTCCACCCATTCAGCCGTCGTCTTGAACACCGTCGCCTGGCGAATCAGTGGAATCAGCTCCGCACGATTGGCCACCCGCATTCTATTAGTAGAGAAGCGCGGATCATTTGCCCACTTCGGCTGCCCAGCCACTTCGGCAAACTTGCGGAATTGGCCGTCATTGCCAACGGTCAGGATGAAATCACCATCTGCCGTAGGAAAGTCCTGATACGGCACGATATTCGGATGCGCATTACCCAAACGCTTCGGCGACACACCCGTCGTCAGGTAATTCATCGCCTGGTTAGCCAGACATGCCACCTGCACATCCAACAGCGCCATATCGATATGCTGCCCTGCACCGTCATGATCCCGATGCGCCAGCGCTGCCAGGATCGCCACGGTCGAGTAGAGCCCCGTGAGAATATCCGTCAACGCCACGCCCACCTTGACCGGCCCGGCGCCCTCATCACCCTCGGATCGCCCGGTCAGGCTCATGAGCCCACCCAAGCCCTGGATCATGAAATCGTAGCCCGCACGCCCGGCATAGGGCCCTGCCTGTCCAAAACCCGTGATCGAGCAGTAGATCAACTCCGGATTGATCTCCTTGAGCGACTCATAGTCCAACCCATACGCCGCCAGACCGCCAACCTTGAAGTTCTCGATGAGGATGTCGGACTTGGCCGCCAGGTCACGCACCAGCTTCTGCCCCTCGGGTCGCGTGAAATCGATGGTCACCGACTCTTTATTGCGGTTGGCCGACAAGTAGTACGCCGCCTCGCTAGTGTTCTCGCCATAGGCATCCTTAAGGAAGGGCGGCCCCCACGCCCGGGTGTCATCACCACTGCCCGGCCGTTCGACCTTGATGACCTCAGCCCCGAGGTCCGCAAGAATCTGCCCGGACCAAGGCCCCGCCAGCACTCGCGATAAATCCAGTACCCGCAGATGTGAAAGCGCGCCCATGCCGTGCTCCTATTAATAGAACGCCTGAAGACCGGTTTGCGCACGCCCCAGAATCAACGCGTGCACGTCGTGAGTGCCTTCATAAGTGTTGACCACCTCCAGGTTGACCAGGTGACGGGCCACGCCGAACTCGTCGGAGATACCGTTACCGCCCAACATGTCCCGCGCCATACGTGCGATATCCAGGGACTTGCCACAGGAGTTGCGCTTCATGATCGACGTAATTTCAACCGCCGCCGTCCCTTCATCCTTCATCCGTCCCAACCGCAGGCAGCCTTGCAAGGCCAAGGTGATCTCGGTCTGCATATCGGCCAGCTTCTTCTGAATCAACTGGGTCGCCGCCAATGGCCGACCAAATTGCTGGCGATCAAGGGTGTATTGGCGAGCGGTGTGCCAGCAGAACTCGGCAGCGCCCAACGCCCCCCAGGAAATGCCATAACGCGCGGAGTTGAGGCAGGTGAACGGCCCCTTCAAGCCACGGACATCCGGGAAGATGTTCTCGTCCGGCACAAACACGTTATCCATGACGATTTCGCCAGTGATCGATGCACGCAGGCCAACCTTGCCGTGAATCGCCGGTGCACTCAGGCCTTTCCAGCCTTTCTCCAGAACAAACCCACGGATATCCCCCGCATCGTCCTTGGCCCAGACGACAAACACATCGGCAATCGGGCTGTTGGTGATCCACATCTTGGCGCCCGTCAGGCTGTAGCCGCCATCCACCTTGCGTGCACGAGTAATCATCGCGCCCGGGTCGGAACCGTGATCAGGCTCCGTCAGACCGAAACAACCGATCCACTCACCCGAGGCCAACTTCGGCAGATACTTTTGCTTCTGAGCCTCGGTGCCAAATTCATTGATTGGCACCATCACCAACGAAGACTGCACACTCATCATCGAGCGGTACCCAGAGTCGACACGCTCCACTTCACGCGCAATCAACCCATAGCAGACGTAGTTCAAGCCACTGCCACCGTACTGCTCGGGAATCATCGCCCCCAACAAACCGGTCTCGCCCATCTCGCGAAAGATCGCCGGGTCGGTCTTTTCATGGCGGAAGGCTTCAAGCACGCGCGGCGCCAGCTTGTCCTGGGCGAATTGCTCAGCGCTGTCGCGCACCATGCGCTCTTCTTCGGTGAGCTGTTGATCCAGCAGCAGCGGATCGATCCAGTTGAAGCTTGCCTTGCCAGCCATGAATAAGTCCTCGCAAAGATAAATCAGAAGTCGTGCATGGAGCCTAGGCCGAGGGAGCAGGGAGGGCAAACGAGGTTTCCGCATAGGGTTGTGCTAATTTCTCACTCCGAAACACTCAATAGCGCCGCTTATGCGTTTTACATGTGAGGACAAGGTACATGCGTAGAAAAATCCCCAGCACCACCGCCCTTGTCAGTTTTGAAGCGGCGGCGCGCCACGAGAGCTTTACCAAGGCAGCACACGAGCTTTCGATCACCCAGGGTGCCATCTGCCGACAAATCGCCAGCCTTGAGGACTTTTTAAGTGTCGAGCTGTTTCGGCGCTCACGGCGCGGGGTAAAGCTGACAGAGGCAGGGCTGTCCTACAGTCGTCGCGTGGCCACCCAACTCGATGCCGTGGAGCGCGACACCTTGTCCGTGATGGGGCAGCAGGGCGCCAACGTCATCGAACTGGCCGTGGTGCCAACATTCGGCACCCAATGGCTGATCCCCCGCCTCAAGGATTTTCAACGCCAGCACCCGGAAGTCACGGTCAACCTCACCAACCGCACACGGCCGTTCCTGTTTGCCGACACCGACTTCGACGCCGCGATCTACTTCGGTGATGCCGATTGGTCCGGTACAGAATCCCACCGACTGATGGGAGAAAACCCAGTCCCTGTGTGCAGCCCACACCTCTTGGGCGACCGCACGCACTTTTCCGCCCAGGAGATCGCGCAGCTGCCCTTGCTGCAGCAGACCACCCGACCCTACGCATGGCGCCAATGGTTCGACGCCCAGCAATTGAACGTGCCCCGCGACATGACAGGCCCGCGCTACGAGCTATTCTCGATGTTGTCCCAAGCCGCCATGCATGACATGGGCATTGCGCTGATCCCACCGTTCCTTATTCAACGCGAGCTGGATGAGCAGCGACTGGTGATCGCAAGCCCCGATGTTCTGACCAGCGCGAAGGCGTATTACCTGATGATTCCTGACAGAAAAGTCGAATCCGCGTCACTGCACGCGTTCAGGGACTGGCTGATCGATCAGTCACAGCGCTATAGCCCCAGCATTTAAAGGACAATGCCAGCTTATTGACTTTGTAGTCAGGTAAATCCAGATCCTACAGATATACGTATATGTCGCATTTAAGCAGACTGTACTTGTCGGTGGAAAATACGGCGCAAAGCCATGATTCTCATGGCCTTCAGCGACGCTTACAGGTCAATGCGCGACTATTCATACCAGCAATGGAAAAATACCCGATAAATGCCTGAAGCCCTTTAAACCCATGTATTTGAAGAGGTTATTTCGAAGTGTTGCGACAATCAGTCACAGGGTGACTTGTAGTTAATTTTTCGTCACCCGTCATAATCCCTTGAAGGCCGTAAAGTTCGCCTGCAAAATGCCGCGCCCCGCTGTCATTTCAGCGGGATCGTGCTGATCGGCCGCCCCAGTTGCGCCACTCGCGGTGCACTGGCCTTTTTACAAAAAGATCAAAAGCAAAAAGATCATGCAGGAGATTTGACGTGCACATTGGTGTTCCTCTCGAAACCCAGACCGGTGAAACGCGGGTGGCTGCCACCCCGGAAACCATCAAGAAGCTGATCGGCCAGGGCCATAAGGTCACTGTACAAAGCGGTGCCGGCATTAAGGCCAGCATCACGGACAGTGCCTATGAAGCGGCAGGCGCAACCATTGGCAGCGCCAACGACGCGTTTGGCGCCGAGCTGATTCTCAAGGTGGTGGCCCCCAGCGACAGCGAACTCACGCTGATCAAAAGCGGCACCGTCTTGGTGGGCATGCTCAACCCGTTCAGCAACGAAACCATCGCCAAGCTCGCCGAGCAGGGCATCACCGCCTTTGCCCTTGAAGCTGCGCCGCGTACCTCCCGCGCCCAAAGCCTCGACGTGCTGTCCTCCCAGGCCAACATCGCCGGCTATAAAGCCGTGCTGCTCGCCGCTCATCACTATCCGCGCTTTATGCCGATGCTGATGACCGCCGCCGGTACCGTTAAAGCCGCGCGCGTGCTGATCCTCGGAGCGGGTGTTGCTGGCCTGCAGGCCATCGCCACAGCGAAACGTCTGGGTGCGGTGATCGAAGCGTCTGACGTACGCCCGGCGGTGAAAGAGCAGATCGAGTCCCTCGGCGCCAAGTTCGTCGATGTGCCTTACGAAACCGACGAAGAACGCGAATGCGCCGTCGGCGTCGGTGGTTACGCCCGCCCAATGCCAAGCAGCTGGATGCAACGCCAGGCCCTGGCCGTGCACGAACGCGCCAAGCAGGCCGACATCGTCATCACCACCGCGCTGATCCCCGGCCGCAAGGCGCCGACCCTGCTCAGCGCCGACACCGTCGCGCAGATGAAACCCGGCTCCGTGGTCATCGACCTCGCTGCCGCCCAAGGTGGCAACTGCCCGCTCACCGTCGCCGACCAAGTCGTGGTGGAAAACGGCGTAATCATCTGCGGCCCGACCAACCTCGCCGGCGCTGTCGCCGCCGATGCGTCGGCCTTGTACGCGCGCAACCTGCTGGACTTCCTGAAGCTGGTCTTCACCCAGGAAGGGCAGTTTGAAATCAACCTTGAAGACGACATCGTCGCCGCGTGCCTGATGTGCCGCGACGGCCAAGTCATCCGCAAAAACGCCTAAGCAGGGATTCAGACGATGGAAGAGCTTATCTCCCCCGGTATCTACAACCTGATCATCTTTGTGCTGGCGATTTATGTCGGTTACCACGTGGTCTGGAACGTGACGCCCGCGCTGCACACACCGCTGATGGCGGTGACCAACGCGATTTCCGCGATCGTGATCGTCGGCGCCATGCTGGCTGCCGCCCTCACCGTGACCCCGCTGGGCAAGACCATGGGTACCCTGGCCGTGGCTTTGGCGGCGGTGAACGTGTTCGGTGGCTTCCTGGTTACTCGTAGGATGCTTGAGATGTTCAAGAAGAAAGCGCCCAAAGCTGCGAAAGAAGAGGTGCAGAAGTAATGAGCATGAATCTGGTAACGACGCTGTATTTGATCGCGTCGATCTGCTTCATCCAGGCCCTCAAAGGCCTGTCGCACCCGACCACGTCGCGTCGCGGCAACCTGTTCGGCATGCTCGGCATGGCGCTGGCGGTGCTCACCACCGTGGGCCTCATCTATAAGCTCGGCGCTGAGCTGGCCACCGCAGGCATTGGCTACGTGATTGTCGGCCTGTTGGTCGGCGGCACCGCCGGTTCGATCATGGCCAAGCGCGTAGAAATGACCAAGATGCCGGAGCTGGTGGCGTTCATGCACAGCATGATCGGCCTCGCTGCGGTGTTTATCGCGATTGCTGCAGTGGTCGAGCCGCAGTCCCTGGGTATCGTTAAACACCTCGGTGATGCGATCCCTGCGGGCAACCGCCTGGAGCTGTTCCTTGGTGCCGCCATCGGTGCAATCACCTTCTCCGGTTCGGTGATCGCGTTCGGCAAGCTGTCGGGCAAGTACAAGTTCCGCCTGTTCCAGGGCGCACCGGTACAGTTCGGCGGCCAGCATAAATTGAACCTGGTACTCGGCCTGCTGACCCTGGGCCTGGGCTTGGCATTCATGTTCACCGGCAACCTCACCGCGTTCGCACTGATGCTGGCCCTGGCCTTCGTGTTGGGCGTGCTGATCATCATCCCGATCGGTGGCGCCGACATGCCGGTGGTGGTGTCGATGCTCAACAGCTACTCCGGTTGGGCCGCAGCGGGCATCGGCTTCTCGCTGAACAACTCGATGCTGATCATCGCCGGCTCCCTGGTGGGCTCCAGCGGCGCGATCCTGTCGTACATCATGTGCAAGGCGATGAACCGTTCCTTCTTTAATGTACTGCTGGGCGGTTTCGGCAATGCGCCGGATGCCGGTGCCGCTGCCGGTTCCAAAGAAGCACGCCCGGTCAAATCCGGTTCGGCCGACGATGCGACCTTCCTGCTGACCAACGCCGACACCGTGATCATCGTGCCGGGCTACGGCCTGGCAGTGGCGCGGGCGCAACATGCGCTCAAGGAATTGACCGAGAAGCTCACCCACCGTGGCGTCACCGTGAAGTACGCGATCCACCCGGTGGCGGGTCGCATGCCCGGCCACATGAACGTCCTGCTGGCCGAGGCCGAAGTGCCTTACGACCAGGTGTTCGAGATGGAAGACATCAACTCCGAGTTCGGCCAGGCCGACGTGGTGCTGGTGTTGGGCGCGAACGACGTGGTCAACCCGGCCGCCAAGAACGATCCGAACTCGCCGATTGCCGGCATGCCGATCCTCGAAGCCTTCAAGGCCAAGACCATCATCGTCAACAAGCGCTCGATGGCCAGTGGTTATGCCGGTCTGGATAACGAGCTGTTCTATCTGGACAAGACCATGATGGTCTTTGGTGATGCGAAGAAGGTCATCGAAGACATGGTCAAAGCCGTCGAGTAACACTGCTACAGCGCAATACTCGAAACCCCGGCCTCTTGTAGGCTGGGGTTTTTTATTACTGCATGAAACCCGACCAAAGGCTCTAAATCGCTGCCCGGCATTCGACCATGGTAGCGGGCCGAATTTTTTTGAAATCACTAAACTGCGCACCTTGCTTCCGTAGCCTGAGATAAGAATCCATGTACCGTGATCGCATCCGCTTGCCTTCGTTGTTAGACAAGGTCATGAGCGCGGCAGACGCCGCCGCACTGATCGAAGACGGCATGACCGTCGGCATGAGCGGCTTCACCCGCGCCGGTGAAGCCAAGGCCGTGCCCCACGCCCTGGCCGAGCGCGCCAAGACGTCGCCGCTGAAAATCACCCTGATGACCGGCGCCAGCCTGGGCAACGACCTGGACAAGCAACTGACCGAAGCCGGCGTGCTGTCCCGTCGCATGCCATTCCAGGTCGACAGCACCCTGCGCAAGGCGATCAACGCGGGGGAGGTGATGTTTATCGACCAGCACTTGTCGGAAACCGTCGAGCAACTGCGCAACAACCAGCTCAAGCTGCCGGACATTGCGGTCATCGAAGCCGTCGCAATCACCGAGCAAGGCCACATCGTGCCAACCACCTCCGTGGGCAACTCGGCCAGCTTCGCGATTTTCGCCAAACAGGTGATCGTCGAGATCAACATGGCGCACAACCCGAACCTGGAAGGGCTGCACGACATCTATATCCCGACCTATCGACCAACCCGCACGCCAATTCCGCTGGTGAAGGTCGATGACCGCATCGGCAGCAGCGCGATCCCGATCCCGCCGGAGAAGATCGTCGCCATCGTCATTACCAACCAGGCCGACTCCGCGTCCACCGTGACGCCGCCTGACAGCGACACCCAGGGCATCGCCAATCACCTGATCAACTTCCTCAAGCAGGAAGTGGACGCCGGGCGCATGACCAACAAGCTCGGCCCGCTGCAGGCCGGGATCGGCAACATCGCCAACGCAGTGATGTGTGGCTTGATCGACTCACCGTTCGAAGACCTGACGATGTATTCGGAAGTGTTGCAGGACTCGACGTTCGACCTGATCGACGCGGGCAAGCTGAGCTTCGCCTCGGGCAGTTCGATCACCTTGTCGGAGCGCCGTAATGCCGACGTGTTCGGCAACCTGGAACACTACAAGGACAAGCTGGTGCTGCGCCCGCAGGAGATCTCCAACCACCCGGAAGTGGTGCGGCGCCTGGGTATCATCGGGATCAACACCGCGCTGGAGTTCGACATCTACGGCAACGTCAACTCCACCCACGTCTGCGGCACGCGGATGATGAACGGCATCGGCGGCTCCGGCGACTTCGCGCGCAACGCGCACCTGGCGATCTTCGTCACCAAATCGATCGCCAAGGGCGGCGCGATTTCCAGCGTGGTACCGATGGTCAGCCATGTGGACCACACCGAGCATGACGTCGATATCCTCGTGACCGAGGTCGGCCTGGCAGATTTGCGCGGCCTGGCGCCACGCGAACGCGCACGGGTGATCATCGACAACTGTGTGCACCCTGCCTACCGCGATGCGTTGAACACCTACTTCGACAGGGCCTGCGCCATCGGCGGGCACACCCCGCACATCCTGCGAGAAGCCCTGAGCTGGCACATCAACCTGGAAGAAACCGGGCATATGCTCAAGGCGTGATTGATACAGATCCGGGCTGATGCAAATACAGTTTCATCAGCCCGGTCTTGCCATCGCCACTTCTGTCAAAAACTGTACTGCTGTACCGGTCATTTCCTACCGAAACATCCCACACCTCCCGCCGAAAATGCCTATTTCGCACTGTTTCAGTGCGGACAGGTACAGTTGCCCCATTTCCGTACAGTACAGCCCCCTTAAACAGTTAACTGGCCCCTCACAATACAGGTGAACTGTATCTAGAGAGTCTTGCGCCGGAGGAGGATCATTGGCATCAGTTAAACCATTACCTAATCCCGCCACAAGCGGAAGGATGTCATCATGGAACGTACACTCAGTTCCGAACTGTTCTTCGAAGAAAAAGCTGTAAACACCCAGGCTTCCCTGCCTCTGCGCGTTATCGCCAACCTGATGTTGTGGCAGCGCCGCATCTCCAGCCGCCACCAACTGGCTCGTCTGGATTCGCGTCTGCTGGCTGACGCCGGTATCAGCGAAGCTCAACGCTACGAAGAGCTGAGCAAGCCGTTCTGGCGCTGATTTAGCGCTCGCTGGCCCTGACCTGCCGGGTCCACCGCCAGCAACCTGATTTGTCAAAACAAAGCCCGCCCCGGGAGACCGGAGGCGGGCTTTGTTGTTTCCGGGATTTGGTTATTCGGCGACAAAAACAGTAGCCCCCCGCGCAGAGCAGTACAGTTTAAAAAATCAAACAGTTGAGCGGTACAATTTAGCATTGGTGTATCTGTATCGGTCACAGCGACTCGCCCAACATGGTGTTCCAGGACCTCATGAAAGAAAGGCGCCAATCATGGATACCCACACTTCTGTATATAGACGCTTGCTCTCAACCCTTGCCAAATGGGCACGCCAAGCCCACGAACGGCGCCAGTTGGCGCAGCTCGATCATCGCGCGCTGTCTGATCTCGGCATCAGCCCCGCTGATCGGATGACCGAGCTGGCCAAGCCGTTCTGGCGTGACTAGTCGGTCAAGAGGCTTTCCGAACGGATAAGCGGCGGCTTAATATCCAGCCACTACGTGGCGAACCTTGTCGTACGGGCGTCTGATCCACATTGGCTGCCTTGCGCCACCTTATCCGTTCATCTACAGGAGTCACCCCATGTCCCGTCTTCGTCTGCTGAGTGCTGCCGCCCTGCTGGCCATCGCTGCCAACGCCAGCGCAACCAGCCTGATCGTGACCACTGACTCGATCGTCGGCGCGCTCAAAGCCACCTCCGACGCCACGTCCGATGCCACTTCCTCCCTGCGCGACAACAAAGTCGTACGCGCCGCCCGCGACGACGCCGCCAGCTTCGTCGCCAGCGAAGGCGCCATCCGTGGCGTGAAACTGGAAAGCGCCCTGGCCCAGATCCGCCAACAAGCGCCGCAACTGAACACCGCGACGGACGCCCAACTGGCCCAAGCCATCCTGGCCATCTGACCCTAGGCCGCATGCCTCGGCGCTGGCTCTCGCCGGGGCATTGCGCTAGCCTTGGCGCTCGTTTTCAGTTGTCGAGTCCCATGGCTTTTTCATACCGCCTGTTCATCGCCCCTTTAGTATTTTCCGCCTGCTGGTCGCCACTGGCTTCGGCCTTTGACGTGACCACCCAGGGAACCGTCGCCAGCGCGTACGCCACCAGCAAGGTGACCTCCGCGCCATTCGACAGAAAAATCGTGGCCGCCAGGGATGACGCCGCCGCGTTTATCGCCACTGACGGCCAATGGCGCGGAGCACGCCTGGAATCCGCACTGGATGACCTGCGCCGCAGCCACCCGAAACTTAACGCCAGCGACCGTGAACTGGCACAAGCAATTCTCGTCCAATAATCATCTTTGTATTTCCATCTTTGTAATCGGAGTCATTCCATGCGTAGCCCGCTGATCGCCGCCACCCTAGGCCTGCTGTTGTTGGCCGACGTTGCCCAGGCGCATACCTTGGTGGCCACCAGTAACATCATTGTTCGCGCCTCCGGCCGCACCATTGATTTCACCTCGGACACCACCACCTCCATCCGCGACTCGAAAATCGTCCGCGAAGCCCACGACGACGCCGCCAGCTTCGTCGCCAGCAACGGCGAGATCCGTGGCGCGCAGCTCGAAGCCGCCTTCGACACCCTGCGTACCCGCGTGCCCGAAGCCCGCAACGCCAGCGACCAGACCCTCGCCGAAGCTATCCTCGCTCTGTGAGGCGCCTCACCACCTGGCTCCTGGCGTGGACTGTCCTGCTCAGTGCAGGCGCAGCCCAGGCCAACCTGCAACTGCGGCTCAAGACCGATGGCTTGAGCCCGGCACAACAGCAGGCCAGCCAGGCATTGCTTGATGAAGCGATGCGCGCACTGCCGCCGCGCTTCATTGAGCAGCTGGACCGGCAAATCGATGTCGGCTGGACCGACAAGATGCCCGAGAATGCCTACGGCCAAGCCTCTCTGGTGTCCGAGCTGGACCTCAACCGCAACCTGCTCGCCAGCCTCACCGACGGCAGCGCCGCCACCCAGAAAACCAATCGCCCCCACGGCACCGTGCGCCGGGAAATGCTCGCCACCGTGCTGCATGAACTGACCCACATCTACGACCGTGCACGCCTGTGGTCTAACGACGACCGTGCGCTGATCAACCGTTGCAGCCGCCAGAACAACCTCACCGGCCTGATCGGCCTGCCCGATCAATGCCGTGGCCAGAATGACCGCCGCTTCACCCTCAGCGACGACCCGCGCCTGCTGGACCTCGCCGGCTGGCCGCAATACGTCGGCCGTCGCGGTGAACGCGAACAGTACAACCGCCAGGTCGCCCGCAGCCCGGACATATACGAAACCACCAGCCCGCTGGAATTCGTCGCGGTCAACATGGAGTACTTCCTCCTCGACCCCAGCTACGCCTGCCGCCGCCCGGCGCTGTTCCGCTATTACCAGCAACACTTCGGCTGGGCGCCACCGCAACAAGACGCCTGCGCCAAGACCTACGCCTTCTTGAACGCCGGCAACGACTTCGCCAAGACACCCCTCGGCCAGATCGACCCGGAACGCGTCTACGAGATCGACTACCTGCTGGCCGAAGCCAACCAGAACCTGGTCAGCCGCTGGGGCCACAGCATGTTGCGCCTGGTGATCTGCGCGCCCGGCCGCCCACGCGGGCCGGATTGCCGGCTGGACCTGGACCAGCACCTGGTGTTGTCCTACCGCGCTTTTGTCGGTGACGTACAGCTGTCGAGCTGGGACGGCCTGGTGGGCAAATACCCTTCGCGGCTGTTCGTGCTGCCGCTGGCCCAAGTGATCGACGAATACACCAAGACCGAACTGCGCGGCCTGGCCTCGGTGCCGCTGAAACTGTCACGCCAGGAAATCAACGACACCGTCGAACACGCCGCCGAGATGCACTGGAGCTATGACGGCAACTACTTCTTCATCTCCAACAACTGCGCGGTCGAAAGCCTGAAACTGTTGCGCAGCGGCAGCGCCAACCCGCAACTGACCGGCCTGGACAACATCACCCCCAACGGCTTGCTCGAAGTGTTGAGCGCCCGTGGTTTGGCCGACACCAGCGTGCTCGACGACAAACGCAACGCCCTGCGCCTGGGTTACCACTTCGACTCGTTCCGCAAGCGCTACCAGGCGATGTTCGACGTGTTGCGCAAACACCTGCCGATCAAGCAGACCCAGGTCGAAGACTGGCTGTCCCTCAGCGCCGCCGAGCGCCGCCCGTGGTTCGACAAGGCCGACCTGCGCACCAGCGCCGCGCTGTTGTTGCTGGAACAGGCGAGCTACCGCAAACAACTGATGCTGGCCCAGGACGAAGTCAAACAACGCTATCTCGGCGCCCGCGAGCTGAAAAACGGCGGCATGGAGAAGGCCAACAACACCTTGCAACAAATCCTCGCCAACAGCGGCTTTCTCAGCCGCCCGGCGGAACTGCTCGGCAGCGGCGGCTACGGCCTGCCGCAACCATCGGAAGCCAAACGCCTGGAATCGGAAAGCGCCGAACGCCAGAAACAGCTGCAATCGCTGACCGGCGACCTGGATAAAGAGGTGAGGGCGCTGCTGGATCCGGCCAGGGCTGATGAGATTGCGGCGTGTGAGGCCAACCTCAAGCAAGTCGGCGAACACTTGCGCAAGCTGCACAAAGCCGCCGGCGGCCTCGAACTTCCCTAAGAACTCCCGCCAAACATAGTCAAACTGTGGGAGCTGGCTTGCCTGCGATAGCGGCGGGTCAGCTAGCACA
>NZ_ANNV01000082.1 GCF_000346755.1 Pseudomonas sp. CBZ-4
TGCATTCACATAGGTGACACTTTGATTGAGACATAACCGTTCTTCGCATCTCTCGCATTCACGTGACCCAGAATCACCGGGCCGAAGATCACATTCCACACCCCATCACCAATCATTTCCATTCCAATGGTCTGGTGACAGAGCAAATTTCCAACATATACCCGCATTCCATCTCTATTGATGATCCCGCTACTGTCAGCCAGGTAACTTTCGATATGGCTCGCATAGGTCATTTCCGGGAGCGTTTCTGGGGACATTCGACTTGAAGGGGTATAGCAAGCGGCAGGCGTTTTCTGGCCGAGCGCCTCGTGTCCACGCTCATAATTGTAGTGCTGCAAGAAGCGATCAAAGTGACGCTGCTGGGCTTCCCAGGCAATTGCCGACGGGTGAGGTAACGTACTTTTCAGCGTCCGGTGCATACGCTCATGCCGCCCATTCTGATCTGGGCGACCCGGCTCGATTCGCTCAGGAATGATCCCAAGTCTCATCCACCAGATCGACAGCTGTGATAGCCCCGCACGACTGGTGCTAGCAAACGGTATGCCGTTGTCAGTACGAATGCGTTCTGGCAATCCGTATTCACGGAAAACTCTCTCGAAGGTTTGCTGGGTTTCCTTAAAGTTGGTGCTACCCATACTCTGGCAGGCCAATAAAAAACGACTGGCATGATCCATGATCGTCAGCGGATAACACCAAACACCTGCGCCTGTCAGGTACTGCCCCTTGTAGTCAGCGCTGAACAACTGGTTGGGGTTTTCTGCCTTGCGTAAAGGCTTGGGGTAAACAGCCACACTCCGGCGTATTCGCCGAGGCGTGATCAAATCCGCGGCCTTCAGGATGTTGTAAATGGTGGTTTTCGACGGCGGATCTTGATCCGGAAAAAGAAGCATGAGGCTGTTCTGAATCTTCTTCGGACCGGGAATCGTCTCGCCAATCGAACGAAGCTCGATGATTGCCCGTTTAACCGCCAGGGGCACTAGGTAGGTTTGGTTGTGGCGGCAGCGACTGCGCTCATCAAGCCCGCTAGGGCCCTCCGTTTCGTAACGCCTGACCCATTTGTACCCGGTCTTGCGGCTGACCTCATAGTCCCGGCACAACTGGCTAAGGCTGTGCTTTTTGGACAGATAGTCGGCGATGAACATCACTTTAAGGTCCATAGGTTTCAGCTCTTTCCAGGGCATGGTCAGATCCTCGCGAAATCGACCCTGCCAGTTAAAAACTGTTACCTATGTGCGTGAACTGATTTGTAACCCATGTGGGTGAGTCATACCG
>NZ_ANNV01000083.1 GCF_000346755.1 Pseudomonas sp. CBZ-4
GGCTCACACAGCTCAACTGTGGGAGCTGGCTTGCCTGCGATGGCGGCCGGTCAGGCTCAGCGCCAGCTCCAGGACACACCGGTGTAGATACCGCGACCATCCGCCGGCGTGGAACGCGCCATGTCCACACCCTTGTCGTCATAGCCCGGTGTGATGGTATTGGCGTAACGCCGGTTGGTGAGGTTGCGCAGGTCGACCCAGGCTTGCCAGTCCTGTTTCGGCGCGTCGTAGCCGAAGGTCGCGCCCACAATCGTGTAGGACGCGGCGTTGTAGGAGTTGGCGTAATCCACTGCCACTTTTGACGAATGCTCGGTGTTGAAACTGCTGTAGAACCCCGTCGGATGGCTATAGCGCAGTTGCCCCTGGTAATAGTGTTTGGGGATGCCCGGCAAGGTGTTGCCGCCGAAGCGGTCGTCGTCGCGGTAGTGGAAGTCACTGAAGGTGTAGGCCTGGCGCAGGGCCAGCTTGCCGTTGCGGCCGCCGTCCCACAGCGGGCTGAGCAGGCCCAATTCGAGGCCTTGGTGGATGGTAGGGCTGGCGTTGTTTTCGGCGACGATGGCGTCTGCCGTGGAGGTCTGAGCCCGGGTCTCCACGGTGAGCAATTCGTGGCGCACTTCGGAGCGGTACAGCGCCAGGTCCCACTGGCCGAACCAGTGTTCACCGCGTCCGCCGACTTCCAGGGTGGTGGCGGTCTGGTTTTTCAGGCTTACACCTTCGCGGGCCATGCCGTTGGCCGGGCCGCTGGTGAAGTACTTGTTGGAACCCCAGATCATCGACCACGCATGCGGCGGCTCGACCGAGCGGCTCAGGTTGCCGTACACCTGCAATTGCGGGTTGAAGTCGTAACGCAGGCCGATGCGCGGCGCGTAGTCCCAGTCGTGCTGGCTCAGCGGCGCATGGGTGTCCGGGTAGGTCACTTCGGTTTCACGGCGGGTGTAGATCGCCGCAAGGCCGGTGGTCAGCCACAGGTCGGGCACCAGTTCCAGGTCGTTGCCGATATGCAGCACGGTGTCGGAGCCCAGGTAGCTGTAGTCGCGGGTCTTGGTGCCGGGGGCATAGGTCGCAGTGTTGCCGGCCGGGATACGCACGTATTCCGCGCCACCGTTGTTGGGCATCGCCTGGGTAGTGCGCAGGCCGATCGTGGTTTTGCTGTCGTGGCCGAACAACGTGTCCTGGCGAATGTAATTGAGGGTGCTGCTGATATCGGTGTAGGCGACTTTCAGGCGAATCGTGCCTTCGCGCAGGTCCATCGGATAGTCGTGATACGCCAGGCCGAACTCGACGCGAGAATTGTCATCCAGTTGCAGGGTGGTCTTGTTGGCGATCCAGGTCGAGCCCGGTTGCAGGCGCTTGGAGTCGCGGGCGGCGTTGAGGCTGTTGGCGGCGCGGGGGTCGTGGCTGATCTGCGCGCGGGTGAGTTTGCCCGGGGTGTCGTTGGTGGTTTCGCGGTAGCGGAAATAGAAACGGGTCTCCAGTTCCGGGCTGAAACGGTAGCCGAAATTGGCCGCCATGCCCTTGCCCGTGGCGGCGCTCTGGCGCTGGTAGCCGTCGGATTCGGAGTCGGTAAGGCTGATGTAGTAATCGGCATCCCCCAGCACCTGGCCGGAGCTGATCTCGCGCTGGGCGTAGCCTTTGCTGCCCGCCTCATAACGCAGTTGCAGCTTGGGCGCGTCATAGCCGGTACGGGTCACGTAGTTGACCGCGCCGCCCAAGGCCAACGCGCCCTGATCAAAACCGTTGGCGCCGCGCAGCACTTCGACGCGGCTTTGCCAGAGCGGGTCTTTCAACTCATAGGGCGTGCCGCCAGGGCCGGTCAGCGGCAGGCCATCGAACATTTCATACAAGCCCGAGCCATGGGAACCGGGGCTGCGGTTCAGGCCCGAACCGCGGATCGACAGTTTCACCCCTTCGTTGTTCGCCGCCTTGGCGTACACCCCGGCCTGGTACTTGAACACGTCCTCGTTGGTGCTGACCCGCCCCTGCTGCACGCTGTTCATGTCGATGTAGTTGGTGCCACCGGGCACACTCTTGAGCTGGGCCTCGGCGATTTCGCCGGCGCTGGCTTCGCTGCTGGTGACTTCGACCGGGGCCAGTTGCAGGTCTTCGGCGTGCACCAGCGAGCTTAAGGTCAGGGCGGCAAACAGGAGCGGAGGTTGGCGCAACAACATGGGGCGGGTCCTTGGAATTCGGGGGGACGTAAAAGGCGGGGCCCAGATGGGAAGACAAGGACGCCCGCCAAGTCACTCCTGATTAACGAACCAGCGCCATGGTGCAACAGGAAAGAATGCCCGGTGCAGGACTTGCAACCGACCCTAAGGAAATAATCGGTCTAACCACGCTGAAAATTCAGCGTCTGCATCAGCTCATCCGCCTCTGAGCCTTGAGTGAACCGAAAGCCAACCATTTCTTCGGTGGCCAGGATCTCAGCAAGGGTTTCGCACAACTGCACTTCCGTGGGCGAATCACGCAGCAGTTTATGCGCAGGCAGTAACAACTCGGCGCAAACGCCTTGAACACTCGCGACGTCAATCACGGCAAACAGGATAAATCGCAGGCGGATTTCGCGCTCAGTCGGCCAACGCGTTTTTGACTTACCCAAGGCAGGCACTCATTTTTAAGAAAAGTCCGAGGCTATTGCCGAGTAGTAAGCGTTTCAAGGCGCCTGTGTGACGTTAGGCCCATTCCTACATAGGAAAGAGAAACAGCGCACTCCTAAACATCACTCGGTCGCGTGCGCGTCGCTTGCCAGCACATCAGCGAGCCTACGGTCACCAACACGGCACCCTGCCAGAACTGTGCGGTCAGGTGGGCCCCCAGCCACACGGCGGCAAATGCCGACGACAACACCGGCGCAGCGTATGAGGCAGTGGCCAGCAGGGTGAGGTTGCCGCGCAGGATGCCCAGGTTCCACAGCGCGTAGCCGCCGGCCATGGCAACGCCGGCCGCGCCCAGTTGCAGGCTGCTGTTGAGGGTGAACGCGGGCAGCACTTCAGTGCTCAGCGCGTATTTCAACCAAAGGACAGCGGCGGCCAGGGTAAAAAACAGCATCACCAGGTTTTGCCCACCGGCGTAGCGCCGGGTGACGTTGCAGTACAACGCGAACGTGACCGCGCAGCCCAGGGCGAGGCTGTAGCTCAGGGGGTTGGTGCTCACGTTGGCGACAAGGGTGGCCAATGCCAGGCCATCACCGCTCACCACCCACACGATGCCAAATAACGCCAGTGCGGTGCCAGGCAGGATCAGCCAGCGGGCTTTCTGCCCATTCATGACAATCGCGAGCAAAACGGTCAGGCAGGGCCACAGGTAGTTCACCACCCCAAGCTCAATCGCCTGGTTGCGAGTGCTGGCGTAACCCAATGCCAGCGACAGGCACAATTCGTACGCCACAAACAGCGCACTGCCCACAATCAGATAGAACCAAGAGGTCGCGCGCAC
This sequence comes from Pseudomonas sp. CBZ-4, assembly GCF_000346755.1. Lineage (GTDB taxonomy): Bacteria > Pseudomonadota > Gammaproteobacteria > Pseudomonadales > Pseudomonadaceae > Aquipseudomonas. Next base: position 3,436 of record NZ_ANNV01000083.1, read on the forward strand.
CCGCGGCCGTCCTAGGAACAACACCAACAACACCGCCCCCAAGGTGTAGATCAACGCCGCGCCGCCCAATGGGCCGAACAGTTCACTGACACTGCGGATAAGCCCGGCGGCGGTACTCCACAGGAGAATCGCTACCAAACCGCATGCAGTGGCTGCACGCTCGCTGTTGATCTGCATGGGGACCTCGTGGGTAAAACGGGAGGGATGAAATGCGGCGCAAGCCGTCTATTACGCTGCAACTGGACATTTTTAGCCACACGAATGTAAAGCCGCACAGGTGAGGAGCCTACTGCACCGGCAGAAAATTCATCAGCAACAAGCTCTGCGCATAGTTGACGCCGATACGCCGGTAGCGCTCATCCAGCAGCTGAGTCAACAGGTCGAGCCGCGCAACAATCTTGCCGAACTCCACGGCAAAGCTGAGGTTGCTGCCCTCCTCCGAGATTTCATTGGAAAACAGCAGCAACACCCCGTTGGCATCCTGGCGCTGGCTGAGCAGCCAGGTGGCCTTCTCGATGTTGCGCGCAGCGTTGCTGACGAATTGCGGGTTGATCGAGTCGGTGATGTAGAACTCGGTGCGCCCGCCATGGGCGGTGACGATCATGCTGCCGATCGCATAGATGAAGGCGCCAACCCGGTCGCCGCGAAATTCGGGGCTCAGGGAGTAACTCAATGCAGCCAGGTCGCGACGTTCGCCGAGGGCCGGCAGTGAACGGCGGTTCTCGATCGCCAGGCGGATTTCCCGGGCCGCGCTCACCGCATCCGGGTAACCCGATTGCCGCCATTGGCTGGGGTTGCGCAGGTAGAGTTTGTTCATCAGCAGATACAGGCTTTGCAGGTTGTCGCGCATGCCCAGGGTCGCCATGCGATCGACGCTGGTCTGGAAGAACTCATCCGGCTTGCCGTTGCTGAACTGCTTGGCCATGTCCTGTGCCTGCTGCTGGCTGCAACCGGCGACACACAGCAGGAACGCGGCAACCAAGAGCAGTGGTTGACGCGTCCGGCGACGTTTACATCTGGCTTTCAGGTGATCTATCGGCACCAGGTCTCGCTCTTGTGTCCACGGGGAATGAATGTGGCTGGGTCACAGATAGAGCGGGGAAATGCGAAAAAGTGCGATAGGCGATGGCTTAAACCGCCGGCTCAAGCAGCAAAACCGTGGAAGGCCCGGCGCGGAATGTAGGATTGTGCCGACTGGCTTCTTCCATATGAGCCGTACGGTGGTGGGCTTCCAGCGCGGCTTTTGATGCCCACTTCTCGATCAGCACAAAGCTGTCAGGGTTGCCCGCCACGGGATGCAGGTCGTATTGAATGCACCCCTCCTCAGCCCTGACCAGCGGAGCCAGCGTCTCAAACGCCGCCAACTGGTCGGAACCTCGACCCGGCTGAGTAGTGATAATGACGACAAGCCGTACTTCATCTGACATGGACTACACCCTGCAATGTGGGAAAAGAACCCACAGAGTATGCCAGCCGCGTAGCCGTCGCACAGTCCTACAAAAAGATCGCACCAGGTGCTGTCCTTTCACACCGTTTTCACAGTCAAGCGCTTATGGTCAAACCAGCTCCTAATGAACATCCCTTTTAGCCCGTGCTCCCCATCACGGGCTTTTCTTTGTCTGCGATTTGGTGAAGTTCCGAAAACGGCCCCGGTTATCCCACGCGTAAAACACCACGTGCGGCGCCATCATCACCGCGAACATTCCCCAGAACCCGACGAGGCCCGCGCCATGCAAGGCGCCTCCGATTGCGATAACAATAAAAAGTCCGACCATTCGCAGTGTTTCCGTTTTGATTCCTTTCACGTCACGCCTCCTTGAGTTCGGCCGCAAGAATACCCCGAACACCCACGTGCCACTAGCAGGCCGAGGCGAGCCTAGCCAGGCAGCGGCGGCGCCAACCGCAAGGTATTGCGCCCCATGCCCTTGGCCTCATACAGCGCCGCATCCGCGCGGGCCAGCAGGCTGGCGGCGGTGTCGGACGCCCCTGGCACCCCGCAACACACACCGATACTGATCCGCACCGCAATGCTTGACGCCCCATACCCCGCCGGCGTCTCGGCCAGCGAAGCGCGCAGCTCATCGAGTACCGCCACCGCGCCTTCAGGGCTGGTGCCCGGCAGCAACAGCAGAAACTCCTCGCCGCCATAACGGCCGATGCTGTCGGATTGGCGCAGACGCTGTGACAGGTGCCCGGCACAGTGAACAATCACTTCATCCCCCGCCAGATGGCCGTGCACATCATTGATCTGCTTGAAGTGGTCGATATCCACCATCGCCACCGCCAGACTGGAGCCGTCGCGACGTGCGCGCTCCAGCTCCTTGGCGAACTGTTCGAGGATCGCCCGACGGTTGAGAATGCCGGTCAACACATCGCGCAACGCCAGGTACTGAAAGCGCGATTCACTGCGCTCCTTGGACAGCAACACCAGGCCCAGCGAAATCATCATCGCCGTGAACGTGCCGATACTCACCGAGATGGTTTGCTTGAGGTTGCTGACGTCATAGCGCATTTCCGCCGCACCGCCGCCGAACACCGCCACCACACGCATGCCCAGGCCAATCAGGCTGATGCTCGAGCCAATGATCAACAACAGGCGCGCCCGCCCCTGGGCGGGGATGTAGCGCAGGGTCCAATAGATGATCAACGCGCACTGCAACATCAACACAAAGGTGGCGGCGAGCATGCGCGGTTCCAGGGTGTCGATCAGGCTGGCCATCAACAACGCCATCAGCACCGCAGGCGCAAACGCCCGCCACCAGGCGACAGGCAGCTCAACGATGCGAAACACGCTGGCACCGTAAAAAGCCAACGCCACGGCCAGCAGCGTATTGGCGACGCCGTAGGTAAACCACAACGGCGCATGCCCGTAGAAGGTGTAGCCGATGTAGGCCAAAGCGTGGGCCAGCAAGCCGAAGCCAATGGTGAGCAGGCTGTCACCCCGATTGAACTGGCCGACCAGGATCAGACAAAACGCCATGATCGTCGCCACCAGGGCGACACAGGCAAAAAGCGTGGGGGTATGGGCGATCATGGAGGGCTCACCGGGCGCTGTTGGCAGCTGTTGTGACGGCTAGTCTAGTTGAGCAGGCCCGGTGTCGATATGGGTTTGTCGGTACTGTGTTTTGGGTGCTACAGCGTGATGGACGTCGCGGGATAGAAGAGCGTGTTGAGCACGAACAGCATCATCCAGAAGCCAATTTCCAGGGTTTCGGTAATCGGCTGAATGCGCCTCACCGCGCCATAGACATGCACCACAAACATCAGCGCAAACACCACAAAAAGCACATCGAAGGCGTAGCTGAAATGGGTGCCGGTGGTGACCGAGCGCAGCATGGTGGCTTCCACCACCAGGATGAACGCGCCCAGGCAGCGGCCAAAATAGATCGCCAGGTGCTGGTGCTCGGGAATCGTCCAACGCATGGCGCGCGCCCAAGGGATCGGTGCGATAAATATCGGCAGGGCAAAAAACAGTGTGGTGATCACCATCAGGGTGGTGAGGTAGAGGTGGCTGTATTGGGCGTAGTAACCGAGCATTGTTAGCGTCCTTGTCCGTGGGCAGTGTCGGTTGGCAGGATTGCAGCCGAAAATGCTCAAGTCCAATGGAAACGGGGCTTGCAGGACCAAAGAGAAGGGGCTTGGGTGGGTGGGATTAATACGGAAGGTGGGCGCTGGACAACCCATGAATGACATCCGCAGCCATCTTTTCAGCAGGGCTCATCCCGTCAATCCGCAAGACCGAAGCCGTTTGCCCTGACAGCCACGCTTCATGCCACGCGCGGTTGCGTCCTGAAAAGTTCGGGTCGTCATACTGCGAGGCCCACTCGCGAAAGGCGATGTGTATCTCATGCATATCGCCACCCGGTGCGATCCGTTCGCCAAAACGCGCCTTCTCGCGGGCAGCCAGCCGCTCCAGGCGAACGGGCGTGGGTGTCACAACGAATACAATCAAATCGACAGCGGCAAGCAGCGAATCGCCCCACTCCATGCAGGAGCCGGTCAGCACCCACTCTTCGCCACCGAGTGCTTGCTGGATCAATGACACGCGCTCACTGGCAGGCCGCTTGGTCGTGAACGGCGGGTTGGTGGGCATCCAGTAGAAATCATCGACATCGACGTGGGGTATGACGAACTGGTGGGCGAGGTTTTGGCCCAGGGTGGTCACGCCTGCGCATGAGGCGCCGGTGATGTAAATCCGCATTTATTCCTCCGTGAACGTCAGTGGAGCTTGAGGCCGGGGTGTTTATTTTGCAGGACGTGGCCACCGATCATTCAGCAACTGCCTGATGACTGACAGGTTGGAGATCACCATCCAGACGCAACCGCTCGACAGCACACGAACGCGATGGTCTGACACTGCTCAGTGTGGGCCGAGCCTCAACGTTTATCGTGAACAAACGACGGCCAGGCGCTGAGGAAAAAGATGATGCCGGAGGCCATGACGGTCACCCAGTAATCACTTGGATAAAAAAACTGTCCGGCTATCGAGGCAATATACAAAGTGCCGCCTGTTCGCCGCCGACGTTTGGGGATGAACCACTCATGGAACGCGTCTAGCTTTTTACCGGCCACTACCAATCTCCCTGTTTGATAAGCAGCCACGCATATTACTCACTTTGGTGAGCCACGCCAGCCGGCGAGGCCGGCGCACTGCATCCGTGCGAAAGCGACCAATCAAATTCTTGATCTAGGGGATAGAGACCAGAAACACAAAAGCCCCGCTTTCGCGAGGCTTTCGTTCGAATCTTGGCGCAAACCAGGAGTTCGAAGCCTAGTAGTGCGGCGTCCTGCGAAGCCTTTTTCAGCGCTTCCTTAATGGCAAAAGACGCACTCTAACGTGGATCGTTATTTGGCCTGGCGAAGCACAAGCTGCGACAGACGAGTCTTGACTCGGAAGCAGAATTCACGAATTTGGAACTGATAAGCAGGCATGACCATGTAGTTCAAATCTGAGCCCAGTGAGTCTTTGACTTCCATGTATTTGGCAGTCTTGGCAGCAATGGCTTGGTATTCCGCCTCGTACTTCACGTAAGACGCTTTGTTGTAGAGCTTCAAGACATCCAGCTCTTTACGGCATTGCTCTGCGCGATTCTGGTTCAGGTTTGTGTCTGCTTCGGACTGATCCGCATCCGCTGAGGCAGCGGTTCGGGAGTCATAACTGGCGGCCGCAGGGGCTGCCTCGTACCGCACGGTGTAATTTGGTGGTGTCGAAGGTGCGACTTCAGGTGGTGCTTGCTGGACGACGGCAGGAGCTGGAGTCACTTCAGGCTTTTCTGGAGTTTTCGTCGCGCATCCCGCGAGGGCAAGTCCTACCACTACAACGATGCCACACATTTTATCCATCGGTTTCACCAAAAAGTAATTACGGCTGGCTGAGTCGTTAGGTTCTGGGTAAAAGTAAAAACTCAATGATCGAGTTTAGATTTTCTACCAGACTCAAGGCGCTCAGCCTCTCTTCCTTGAGTACACAGACGAAGGATAGTAGTAAAAAAACAAAGAGATGACGAGAAAAAGCTCGTCAGAAAAGCGACAAATTTGAGGGGATATTTACTGTGGGCCAAGCGGCACATGCACAGCGCAAAGCCCTTCAAATAGGCAAAGTTTAGGAGTGCCTATAAAAACTGTCGCACCTTGCCCAAACCCCAGAAACACAAAAGCCCCGCATTGCGGGGCTTTTGTATGAATCTTGGCGGCAAACCAGGCCGCCAAAGGGCTTTCCATTCGAACATTTCATGCTGACTCAGGCCGCGTCAGGAGGATTCAACGGCCCGAGGTAGATAGGGCTGAAGCCGATATTCGGTTGCGAACACGGTTTCATATTCAGTCATGGCATCCGAGCAAATCGCGTCAGAAACGGGGGTACAGACTGGGGTATCGTATGGAATTAGGGTATGGCGGAGAGGATATCAGTACTTTCACACGCTCCACTGCGGCAGATGCTGTTGGAAATGACAGTTTCTACCCGATCGGACAAAAGACGTGCTGGCTGCCCTGCCCAAGGCGTGAACCGTATACGGTAGTTCCGCACGTATGGATCTGAGCAGGGTGTTGCAGGCAGCGCCTATCGCGCAATCTACCGAAGGAACAGCAATGATCGACACCGTACACAACCAACGTCTAGTAAAGGCCTACGAACTCATTGATTTCATAGGAACGGCTACTGACCTTGAAAGCCTCGTGCTGTTGTTTGGCAGAGCATACGGATACATCGAATCGCTTCGTGACACCAAGGTCTTGCCCAGTGGCACGTTTGCAAACATGGAGAAGCAAGCACGGGGGAACTTCGAAACGATCAACGCCCGCCTAGGAGCCAACGCCCGATCGCCTGAACTCGTAGCTCCATCGTGGAATACTAAAAAGTGAGGCTGGGCTAGGATCCACATTTGAAGGGAAGATCAGTGAACGCAATTGGGCTTGGTTTGGCGGGGTACCTATCACAGAGGGATAGACGATGCTAGAAATGTTGCTTCCATCGTGAAAGAGATGCTCCCTGACAGCACGAGCCGGGCTCAGGAGCCCGAAGAAGCGATGCCTCCTTCAACGGCATGAACGCACAGCTGGATGACGGGTAGCATGCCTTGCATGCGAGCACTAAGCTTCATTCGCTGCGATGATGTGTTTTGCTCGTTCAAAAAGCTCATCGTAAGTCACTATCTCGGGCTGGATTGTATTTCGACGAAATAATTCGAAGCTCCTGAGATGCTCCCGATTGACCCCGTGCTCGCCAACAAACTGCTCTAGGGAACCAATCACCACAAATGCTCTCGGGGAGTAGTTGAAAACTTCTTCAGCGGTGGGATATCCATTATCGTCAGTCAGCCGAACTGACTCCTTCAGAGTTTCTGCTGCAAGGGCCACAGTTCCCTGCACTTGAGCGACCGCGCCTGCAAGCTCATCCGAGGGTGCCCAGCAACCTTCACGATAACTCTTGTTTTTTAAAAGGCGCGTCTTGTGAGTTTTTATTTCGACAAAACAGAGGCTAGACGCCCAAGCCTTTGTCTTCAGAAGCGCATCCACTCTCTTCCCTGGCTGAGCGACATCATTACCTCTGACCGCTTGCTCTAGCTTCTTCCCATCGAGGCCGGACGCATATATGTAGCTAAGGCCGTAGCCGAATATCCAAGGATTTTTTTCAAAAAACTTTTGCCATAGGGCTTCCGGTGTACAGCCTTTCCTTGATTGTATTTTTTGGAAGTAATCTTCATCCTCTAATAGGGACTTAAAGACTTCAAGCTGCTTTTTTCGGTATCCGATTGCGACTACGTCCTGCCTTGTTAGTGAGTTTTTCACGACCTCAGCAATCAGATCTTCGTTTTCCGTGACTAGTTGTTTTGCTTGGAGAGACGTCAGAGCGATTCGTCTCAGCTCTGAATCAGAAATATTGATTTGGCTCCCGCCCTCAAATGCAACCGCTTGGATATTGGCAAGAAACTCACAAAACCTACCAATTTCCTCTCCGACAAACGAGAAACCACTGCCGTACGGTTGCCCGCTTTCCGAACTGAATTTTTGAATCGTCAGAACCTGAATCCTTCGAGTGTCCTCGAGGAACTTAGCCGATATAAAGGTCGCCGCTTCCGGTTTGTGCCGGAGCACAGCTTCGTCACGCTCGCGACCGTACTCATAGCCGTCTACCGATGGCAACACTTTGGACGCGATACGGATAAGCCGCGATTTATCACCAAAGGAGGGAAGCGCGGGACTGATATATGTCTTTCCTGGCTTTGGATTCTGATAGTTATCCATACTCGAAACTCCTCCTGACTTACGTTTAATCGTAAGCCGATCAGACCCTGCCAACAAGTGAACGCTTACCCGCTAAGCCGTATGCTGGGTAACCACACCCTAGATCTGGGCGGTAAGACACTTATCATCGACGTATTAACGATGCGAGATACGTCGCATCGATCGATAAGGAAAAGCTGGGCTAGTAACGAGCTAGGCCTTGGGGCCCGAATATGCGATTGCCCACCACATGCGCAACATAGTAATGCTCGACCTCAAGCACATGACCTCCGTCCGGCATTCGCCAAGGAAACTCCTTCCGAGCGATGCAGCGTCCAATGGATTTGACTTCGGTGCCGGTATCCTCTTGGAGCTCCCGCATAGCGGCGGCTTCAAATGACTCGTCATCCCTTAGCTGCCCCCCGGGCGTAGCCGAGCAGCTCATGCCTGCCCGCGCACCCGTCTTGTAAGAAATTTTAAACAGTAGGAGTCTCCGAGACTGGTTGACTAACAGGATGCGAGAAGCTAAACGGCGTCGCGGCATAATACCTCCGATGGATGACGCTAACCTATGACACCTAATACTTCGCTACCCTTCATCCGTCGAACCCCCACCACAAATTTAGCAATGTCGGGCACAGAGTAATCGACAACAAGCTCAACTACAGTTTTAACCGGCTTTCCTGAACGCTTGATAGGATAATCTGGAATTCTACGGAAAATGTCTGTACCGCGACGATGCGGCATGGGCCAAGTATTGCCCGAGTTCATATGGCACAGCCAAATGGCTTCTGCATATGCGGGAATGAATGTCGCCGAATCCAGAGTCAGGACATCGTGCTCAAGCCTACGATAATCACGAGCGCCAAGCAGACCATGAAGGCGCTTTTCCTCAGCCCAAAAGAAAACTTTGCTGTTGATCAATTCATACCACTGACGGGGTGTCGTCCCGTCGGTGAGGGCCTTGATCAAGCGCCCCTCAGGCATGGGTTTCTGATCACGGAGCACTATGTGGGACGGGTCTCCAGCTCTCACATCCATCTTTTCCCCACGATGTTCGCTCTCGTATCGAGCTCGGTCGCCACCTCCCACTGCGAGGTGATCCAGGACTGCTGTGGCACTCATCAAACCGCGCGTGCGAATGCTGTCCCAGGCGCCGCATTCGGCCATGTGGTAAACCCGAGGGTAAAGCTCGATCAACTTGCCCAGATCCATTGATTATCTCCTGTCAGAACGTGCAGTCCAGTTACGTCGATCGATCAGCGATCGCAAATCACAGGGGTCTGGGTCTCGGGTAAACCGCGTGTTGATTAGAGACACAGGCGCCTGGGATACGCGTTCAAGCTCCTCCACAAACTTGATCGTATCCGAATGCAGCTGTTCGAATCGACGAGCGTTACGATTTGTGGCCTTGAGGTAATCCGCAAAGGTCAGAACAATGTCCGTTGGTGCGTTGAGGGCGCACGCCTTTCGGAATTGATCCCACTCGAACCAGCCAACCTTCCGGTTACGGTTTGTTGTGGACGTTTTCTCAGCGGTGTTCAAAGCGTCGGCCTCAAGATCTGCAAATTGTGCAATTTCATCAAAAGTCGTCGGAAGCTTGAGCCTTCCCGAGATGTAGCCCTCGCTGCCATCGGGGTCGCCAACACGGATGGGCATGGGCCGAATGACCATTAGAATTTTTCGGACTCTGCTGGGGGATATCCCTGCCTCAGCGAGACATCCCGCAACATTGGTGTCCCGGGAGGTCACGTACGGATAGTCGCCATGAAAAATGCTCAATCCACTGCCCTGGGTACCTTCCAGCAGGATAGATTGACCACTGCGGTAAGCCTCCTCCAGACGGTCGGATGTAGAACCACGATAGTTTCCCGGAGTTCCCACGTACAGTCGCAGCTCATCTACATCCTTGGCCAACCTAATCGTCGCCTTACCCCGACTCAAAATGCGCCGTGCAGCCGCAGCACCGCTTCCACTGCCGGTCGAGGCGATGGTGGAGACTAGATGCACTTGTTCTGCCTCACGGTCTGTTTCTTCAATGATGGTTGCTTGGGGATCAATGAATAAGCGATCTGGGCCGATACCACATTCACTGATCTCTCTCAAAAGCCCAGGTAAATGAATTGTCATGCCAGGGCCTAAAAGCAGTCGCGCTGTCACATCACGCGATCCTGACGGCAAGTGATGATAAGTGAACGTGCCGACGGCACTCGCTACGGTATGCCCTGCGTTTGGGCCACCGACGCGAACCATCACATCGTATTCACGCGCGAGGTACGCAACGATATTGCCTTTGCCCTCGCTTCCGTACTGCCCGCCAATGAGCACATCTACACACCTGATGCCGGGTGGTGTGTATAGATGCAAACGGGCAGCGACTCGCACGAGCGTGTCATTCGAGTCGGAGCGTTCGGTGTAGATACGGACGTCGGCATCATCTTTTAGCGCTTGGATTTCCGATTGATCGCTGAGTTGATTGACCTCGTCATACGGGGATGGATCGGACTCGCCCTCGACTCGCTTTGCGTAACGCTCGTGCAGCGTAGGGTCACTCGCGTAGAGGTGAACATGCACGAGATCGGCTCCGAAGGCCTGTCGAAACTGCAGCACCTGTTCGAGCGTATTCAGGTGATCAACAACTAACGGTCGGCCAGCCTTTTCCTTGTCGCACATAACAAGGGTTTCCAGAAGCATCCACTGGTCGGAGTCGACATCATCGAGTTCGCGCCGCCGATCAAGCATCTCTGGTTGTTCCATCCGTAGACGCCACTGAGGGTCATCAATGAATCGGCGATTGCTGACCACGGCAAAACCAAATTCCTTTTCCAACAAACTGGCCAATCCACTCTTGCCGCTACAAGTCTTGCCGCTAATCACCACAATCTGCCGAGCTTCCATGTACTACGTCTCCCAGATATTCATGATCTGATCTGCAATTTCCAACGGGGTGTACTCTTCAGTGTCCAAAACTTTGTCTGCAAAACCTGCCAGCGAACGAGCACTTTGCTCGTTCGGGTGTAGTACGTTTGCCTGGTAGTCTTCGAGATGGCTTATGCCCCGCGCAGCGTACCGCTGGCTCAGAACTGAATCTGGCGCAACGATATGCACGTGCCTCACCGCATTGCCAAAACGGAGCCTGAACAGCTCGACCTGTTTGGGCTTGCGGACTGCATCCAACAGCCAGTTATCGACAGCTGGCTGGGCTTTAAGCGCCGGGATCGCAACAGACTCGATGAGCCAGGAGAAGTCAGTTGCTCTGTCGAGAGCGTCCCCCAGTTCTTGAAGGTTACGGCGATCAAGTGGCTCATTGCGCACCGCCAATTGCGCCCGCAGGAAGGAGCCAGTGCTGATAGGAACAAACCCATATAATTCTTGGAGCGCGGCAGAAAGGGACGTTTTGCCACTGGCCATCGGGCCGCTTAAAAGAAGTAAGCGTCTCATGTGACAACGATCCCTGTATGGCAAATCAATATCACGATGAAGCTTAGCTGGCTCGGTTAAATTCGCGAGTTTTTTTTCTAACTACAAGTCGGCGTTAAACTCGACGGACTTTATATAAACAGATCACGCGGCGTCACTCGACGATCGTGATTTACCAGCAACGGAAGAACACCTCAATGCGCCGGCTACCAGAAAACCGCGGCTTCACGTTTCCAGCCTCTATGCAGCGATTCATTGACAGCCTGGTAGCCGTGCTCCGCGACGCGTGCTGCGTGATGACGGAACACTTTTGGTCAACATGGGTGACACATGTCGCCGTTTATGTGGAATAGAAAATCTATAGAAAAATACGCATATTTTTACGCTGAGCGTCATTCTGGAGCTGAGCGGAGGAGGTGTCTCGGGCTTTGAATTGTGCTGTCAGAAGGGAGCAAATATTGGTGTTGCGCTCAGTCTCCGCGGCCGTCATTCAGCCAGGATAGAACCCAGACCCCTATCCCAACAGGGACGGCATAAGCAACAGCCCCAGGAAATAAACCCGAAATATCAGACCAACCAAGTTGCCATACGCCAGCTTTATAGTAATTAATGGAAGCCCCCATAAATGTCGCAACAACACCCACCAAAAAAAATAAAAATACTACACATATCAAAAGCAATATAAATGCTTGAAACCTCGATTTAGGCTTAATCACTTCTTGTCTCCCAAGGAACCTATCTCGCCGCCAACTGTTTCGAAGCCGTATGCACCGATGGTGTTGCCTATAATATCCGCCCAAATGCAACAAGCGAAATTCTGGATCTCGATGATGCCAGCCGCCTCCTGGGGCACACGGACAAGCGCAACACAGAGACGATTTACCAGCGGGTCGGCGAGATCATAAAGCCAACTCGCCGACCACGAATCTGGCGGAGATGCGGAAACAGCCTGAAATGATGCGGAAACGATCCGAAGCTCTAGCCTGGGCATTCTCAGATGCCAGAAACACAAAAGCCCCGCATTGCGGGGCTTTTGTTTGAATCTTGGCGGGAAACCAGGGATTCGAACCCTGGGAACGCTATTAACGTTCGCCGGTTTTCAAGACCGGTGCATTCAACCACTCTGCCAATTTCCCTTTTGCATCACAGGATTAGAGTAGACCATCCTGTCTCAGCGGGCGCCATAATACCCGAATGAAACACACTGTCAAACTCTTGGCATCGCTTGTTACAGAGCGTCTGTTATGATCTTTGCGACTGAACGTTTCAAAACTGAAGGAGTGTCGCCATGCGCGAACAGAATTACGCAGTGAATGGTAACGCGCAGGCTGAGCAGCTTGAAGTCAGCCGCGTGTTGCGCAACACATACGGCTTGCTCGCCCTTACCCTCGCATTCAGCGGCGTGATGGCGTTCGTGGCGCAGCAGATGCGCGTTGGCTATCCGAATATCTTTGTCGTGTTGATCGGCTTCTACGGTCTGTTCTTCCTGACCAACAAACTGCGTGACTCGGCCTGGGGCCTGGTGTCGGCATTTGCCTTGACCGGCTTCATGGGTTTTATCCTCGGCCCGATCCTTAACCGTTACCTCGGCATGGCCGGCGGTGCGGAAGTGGTCAGTTCGGCGTTTGCCATGACGGCGCTGGTGTTTGGTGGTCTGTCGGCCTACGTGCTGATCACCCGCAAGGACATGAGCTTCCTGGGTGGCTTCATCACCGCGGGCTTCTTCGTGTTGCTGGCGGCCGTGGTCGCAGGCATGTTCTTCCAGATCAGCGGCCTGCAACTGGCGATCAGCGCGGGTTTTGTGCTGTTCTCCTCGGTGTGCATCCTGTTCCAGACCAGCGCCATCATCCACGGCGGTGAGCGTAACTACATCATGGCGACCGTCAGCCTGTATGTGTCGATCTACAACCTGTTTATCAGCCTGTTGCAGATCTTCGGCATCATGAGCCGCGACGACTGATCCACTAACGCAAAAAAAATGCCCCGCATCGAAAGATGCGGGGCATTTTTGTTTTCGAGGGATCAGTACTGGTTGGGCTCCATTTCCAGCTCGACCTTGAAATGCTCAGCAATGTCTCGCTGGATACGCAGCGCCAGGTCTGCAATATCGTGCCCTGTGGCAGCACCATAGTTGACCAGCACCAGCGCTTGCAGCGCGTGTACGCCGGCATCACCGTCCCTGAAGCCCTTCCAGCCGGCCTTGTCGATCAGCCAACCGGCGGCGAGTTTCATCTGGCCGTCAGCCTGCGGGTAGGCCACCAGGTCTGGGTACAGCGCCTGCAGCTCGGTCGCGAGCACCTGGGATACCAACGGGTTTTTGAAGAAGCTGCCGGCATTCCCCAGTTCTGCCGGGTCTGGCAGTTTTTCGCGGCGGATGCTGCAGATGGCGCGGCTCACATCGCTCGGCGTCGCCTCAGTGATCCCCTGCCCCGCCAGGCGCTGCTGCACCGGGCCGTAATCAAGCTTGAGGTGGCGGGTGCGGCTCAAGGCGAAACGCACACGCAGGATCAGCCAGCGCCCGGTTTCGTGCTTGAACAGGCTGTCACGGTAGGCGAAGTTGCATTCTTCCAGGCTGAAATCCCGCAGTTCGCCGGTGTGGCGATCCAGGGCGGTGAGGCCGGCGAATACGTCCTTGATCTCGACACCATAGGCGCCGATGTTTTGCATCGGTGCCGCGCCAACGGTACCTGGGATCAGGCTGAGGTTTTCCAGGCCGCAAAAACCTTGCTCCAGGGTCCACAGCACAAACGGGTGCCAGGCTTCGCCTGCTTCGGCTTCGACCACCACAGACTTGCCGTCATCGTGCAGCACCCGGATCCCCTGGGTGGCCATGCGCAGCACCAGCGCCGCAATGTCCTGGGTCAGCAACAAATTGCTGCCGCCGCCGATTACCAACAACGGCAGCGCTTGCGTGACCGCGTAGGCCAAGGCCTCACGGACGTCCGCATCGCTGTGGGCCTCGGCAAACAGCTGGGCGCGCACGTCAATGCCAAAGCTGTTGAAGGGCTTGAGGGATACCTGCGAGAGCACTTGCAAGGTCATAACCGCCCCTTGATTTCGATCACCAATAAATCACAGGCTTGCTCGATCAGGTCCAGGACCCGTTCGAAGCCCTGTTCGCCTTCGTAGTAAGGGTCTGGCACCTCGTCAACCTCAGCGTCATAGCGACGCAGGAACAAGTCCAGCTGTGCCTTGCCCTGTCCCGGCTGCAGCGCCTTCAGGTTACGCAGGTTGCTGTGGTCCATGGCCAGGATCAGGTCGTAGCGGGCAAAGTCGGCACGGCTGACCTGTTGCGCACGCTGCGCCGACAAGTCGTAACCGCGTGCCAACGCGGCACGCTGGCTGCGCTGGTCCGGTGGGTTGCCGACATGCCAGTCCCCCGTGCCGGCGGAGGCGACCTCGACCCGCCCAGCCAGACCCGCGTCGCGCAATTTATGGCGCAACACACCTTCGGCCGTTGGCGAGCGGCAGATGTTGCCCAGGCAGACAAACAGGACTTCCATCACGCCCCCAGCAGGCGACGAACGCGCTCAAGGTCTTCCGGCGTGTCCACACCCGCAGGCGGCGCTTCCAGGGCATCGCCCACGTGGATGCGCACGCCGTGCCACAAGGCACGCAGTTGTTCCAGGGATTCGGTGTTTTCCAGCCAGCACGGGCCCCAGCTGACGAAGTCATGCAGGAAGCCGGCGCGGTAGGCGTAAATGCCGATGTGGCGGCGGTACGGCACGCCTTCCGGCAACAGGTCTGGCTGTTTGGCAAAGGCGTCGCGCGCCCAAGGCAGGGTCGAGCGGCTGAACGTCAGCGCCAGGCCGTTGATGTCGCTGACCACTTTCACCACGTTCGGGTTGAACAGGGTGTTGATGTCTTCGATCGGCTCAGCCAGCGTCGCCATGCGCGCTTCGCCGTGGGCCGCGAGGTTGGCGGCCACCTGGTCGATGACGCTTGGCGGGATCAGCGGTTCGTCGCCTTGCACGTTGACCACGATGGCGTCGTCGGCCAGGCCCAACTGCGTGGCCACTTCGGCCAGGCGATCGGTGCCGGAGTTGTGGTCTTCGCGGGTCAGTACCGCTTCAGCACCAAAACCTTGGCAGGCGGCGATGATGCGCGGGTCATCGGTGGCGACCACGACCCGTTCAGCGCTGCTTTTGCAGGCCTGCTCCCACACCAGCTGGATCATCGGCTTGTTGCCGATCAATTGCAGCGGCTTGCCCGGCAGGCGCGTCGAGGCAAAACGCGAAGGAATGACAACGGTAAAGGCGGTGGTCATTTATCCAGGCGCTCATCGGAGGTCAGGGTGCGGGCTTCGCTTTCCAGCATGACCGGGATGCCATCACGGATCGGATAGGCCAGGCCGGCGCCTTTGCTGATCAGCTCGGTTTTGTCGGCGCTGAGCTTGAGCGGGCCTTTGCAGATCGGGCAAGCGAGGATGTCGAGCAATTTGGTGTCCATGAGTGTTTCCTGGAAAGAAGCAGTTAAGGCAAGAGACGGGCGGGCAACAGGCGCATCAGCTGCGTGTCGAACCAGGCGACGAACGCCGGCGACGGCACCGCATCCACCGCAAGGTACCACCAGTCGGGCTGGGCAAAGGCGCGGCACTTCACCGCGTCCTTCTCGGTCATGACCAGCGGCAATGACGGCGTAAAATTCAAGACCTCTGCGCTGTAGGGCGCATGGTCGGCAAACGCATGGGGTATCGCCTGCCAGTGTAGCGTTTCAAGGGTGTTGAAGAAACGTTGCGGGTTGCCGATACCGGCCACCGCATGGACCTGCTGGCCCACCGCAAAATACTCGACCGGCTGGCGCTCCCCGGTTTGCAGGTTAACCAACGCCGTGGGTTGCAGGCGAAAGGCAAAGCCATCTTCGCGATCGGCGGCGGCGCCGTTATAGAGCAGCGCATCCACACTTTGCAGGCGCTCCACCGGCTCGCGCAACGGCCCGGCCGGTAGACAACGGCGGTTACCGAGGCCGCGGGCAGCGTCGATCAGCACCAGTTCAAGGTCGCGGGCCAGGCGATAGTGTTGCAGGCCGTCATCGGACAGGATCAGGTCCAGGGTTTCACTGGCCAGCAGCGCCTGGACCGCACGGCTGCGGTCGGGGTCGATCATCAGCGGCACACCGCAGCGTTGCACGATCAGCAACGGCTCATCGCCCGCCACGTCAGCGCTGTGGCTGGCTTCGACCCGCCACGGCAGTTGCGGCGGCTTGGCGCCATAACCACGGCTGACCACGCCCACCCGCAACCCGCTGCGGCGACAGTGCTCGATCAACCACAGGATCAGCGGCGTCTTGCCGGTGCCACCTACCGTGATATTGCCGACCACCACCACCGGCACGGGCGATTGGTAGATCTGGCCCTCGCCCGCCAGGAAGCGCGCGCGTTTGCCCTGCACCACCCGGCGATACAGCGCCTCCAGCGGACGCAGCAACGTGAGCGCCGGATGCCCTTCATACCAGGCCTTGAGTAAACGATCAGACATGGCCATCAGGGTTGGCTCGCCGCCTCGACCGTGGTCATGCGCAGATGGCTGAAACCGAGCTTGCCGGCCGCATCCATCGCCGTGATCACGGCCTGATGCTGGGTCTTGCCATCGGCACTGATGGACAGCGGCATCTTGGTGTCGCCGCCGGACTCTTTCTGCAGGGCGTCCATCAGGCTGGCGAGGTCGTTCTTCGCCAATAACTGGTTATTCACCGAAAACACGCCGTCGGCGCTGATGGCGATGTCCAGTTGCTTGACCTGCTGGTCTTCTGCCGGCGAACCGCTGACCGCTTCCGGCAAATCGACGCGCAGCTCGGTCTGGCGGGTGAAGGTGGTGGTGACGACAAAAAACAGCAGCAGGATAAACACCACGTCGATCAGCGACGCGAGGTTGATATCAACGTTTTCCCGTTGCTTGCGGCGAAATTTCACGCTCGGCCCTCGACCAGGTCCACATCACGGTCGCCCTGCACCACTTCCACCAACTTGATGGCTTCCTGCTCCATGCCCACCACCAGCTCATCGATGCGCCGTTGCAGGAAACGGTGGAAGAACACCGAAGGAATACCAACCATCAGGCCAGCGGCGGTGGTGATCAACGCCTTGGAAATACCACCGGCGAGCACAGCGGCGTTGGTGGTCATGCCCGAGCCCATGAACGAGCTGAAGATGTCGATCATGCCCAGCACGGTGCCCAGCAAACCGAGCAATGGCGCCATGGCGGCGATGGTGCCGAGGGCGTTGATATAGCGCTCCAGTTCATGAATGACCCGGGCGGCGGCCTCTTCGATGCACTCTTTCATGATCTCGCGACCATGCTTGGAGTTGGCCAGGCCAGCGGCGAGGATCTCACCCAGGGGCGAATTGGCCCGCAGCTCCTTGAGTTTTTCCTTGTCGAGCTGTTTGCTCTTGATCCAGCCCCAGACCTGCCCCAGCAGATGTTCGGGGGTGACGCGACTGGCGCGCAGGGTCCACAGGCGTTCGGCAACGATGCCGAGTGCGGCGATAGAACTCATGATGATCGGCAACATCATCCAGCCGCCGGATTTGACCAATTCCCACACAGTGAATGTCCCCTCGAAAAAGTGCGCCACTTTACCATATCGGTACGTCAGCGGGGTTCGCCGACCACAGGCGCCGAGGGTAACGCTTCGCGCCAGAAGCGACGTTGACTGCGCGCAACAACCGGTGGCGCGAAGGCGCCCAATTGCAGGCGCACGGCACCTTGCTCGGCGCTGTCGTAGATACGGCTGCCCAGCGCCTGATATCGCTCTATCACTTGCGGGTGGGGATGCCCGAACGCATTGCCACGACCTCGGGAAATCAGCACCGACTTGGGCGAAAGTCGCTGCACAAAGGGCCAGGACGAAGAGCTGCGACTGCCATGGTGGGGCGCTTGCAGCCAATCGGTTGGTACCGCCAGGGGCGATGCGAGCAAAGCCTTTTCGGCGGCGCGGTCGATATCGCCGGTCAGCAACAGGCGCTCGCCACCGGCCTGAACCTGCAACACGCAGGACTTCGCATTGCCTTCAACAGCATCAGGCCATTGCCATAGCTCAAACACCACGCCATCCCATTCCCAGCGCTCACCGCTCACGCACGGCCGGGTGCCGAGAAACGCCGGCAACCCCTCGGTCTCGCCACCCACCACGCGGCGGACGGCCAACCCGCGCGCCACCGCCGCCGCGCCGCCAGCGTGATCGGCATCCCCATGGCTGAGCAGCATCAGGTCCAACTGCCCTACCCCGAGTTTTTTCAAGGCGGGCAACACCACCTGCGCACCCAGATCAACCATCCCCGAACGCGGGCCAGCGTCGTACAGCAAGGTGTGGTGGCGGGTACGCAGGATCAACGCCTGGCCCTGCCCCACATCCAGTTGCAACACGTCCACCTGGCCATGGGGCACCGGCTCCCTGGGCGGGCACACCGCCAACAGCAGCATCGGCCAGCCCAGCAGCCGAAATGGCACGCCTTTGGGCAGCAGCAGCAACACCGCGCCCAACAGGCTGATCAGCCAGTACCCCAAGGGGACTTCGCCGGGAACCCAGGCCGGCACTTGCCCGGCCAACAGTTCAAGGCCCTTGAACAGCCCATCAAGTGCACCGCCCGCCAACCACAACAGCCCCTCGCCCAGCCATGGCACCGGCAACAGCGCCGTCCCCAGCAAGGACAACGGCAACACCACCAGGCTGATCCACGGCACTGCGAACAGGTTGGCCAACGGCGCACTGAGGCTGATGGGCAACCCAAGCACCAGCAAGATCGGCAACAAACCGATAGCAATCAGCCACTGCGGACGGGTCCACACGTGCCAGAAACTCCACGCCCCCAAACGCCCACCGAACGCCAGCACCAAGACCGCAACCGCCGCAAACGACAACCAGAACCCCGCTTGCAGGCTGGCCAACGGCTCAAGCACCAACACCCCACTGAGCGCGAGCAACAACGGCCACCACACCCCCAAGTGGCGAAACCGCAAACGCCACAACAGCCCCAGCCCGACCATCACGCAGGCGCGTTGCACCGGCACGCCGAACCCCGCCAGCAAGCCGTAACCCAACGCCGCAGCAAACGCCAGGCCACAGGCCCACGGCAGCCAAGGCAAGGTTCGCGGCCAGCAGCCGTAGCGTGCCAGCCCGGCGATCAGCCCGTAGATCAGGCCCGAGAGCAAGCCAATGTGCTGGCCGGAAATCACCAGCAGGTGCACCGTGCCAGTGGCCTGCAACACCCGCCAATCCTGCGGTGCCAGCCCAGAGCCGTCGCCCAGCACCAGCGCGGCCACCGCCGCTTCACGGCCCTGGGCATCCACGGCCAGCAGGCGCTGGCGTACGTTGTCGCGCCAGGCATTGCGCGCCGGGGCCAGGCGCACGCCATCCTTTACCGAGCCAGTGGCGCCAATGCGCTGGGCCAGCAGCCAGGCTTCGCGGTCAAACCCATGGAAATTGAGCAACCCGGAGGGCCGCTTGAGGGTGACCGCCAGGCGCCAGCGCTCACCGCTGTGCACCGGCGGCCCGCCGTGCCAGGACACCTGGATACGCTTGGGCAAGCGGGCATTGCGCGACCGACTGTCGGCCAGCTCGAAACGCACACCGCTGCCCGTCTGCTGCGGCAACCCGACGACACGCCCCTCCAGCCAGCGCGTCTGCCCGTCCAGTGCCGGCCGCAGCCGATCATCCAGCGCCCACTGCGCGCTCAGGCACGCCCAACTCAAGCCGAAAAGGAAGAACGCCAGCCAATAGGTGCGAAACGGCAACAGCATCAACGCCACCACCGGCATGGCCAGCAGCCAGCCGACCGGTGGCAATGCCGGCAAATAGCGCAACGCCAGCAGCCCCAGTGCAAACGCGAACATCCCTGCTCTCATGGATCATCCCTTTCAAGTGATCCATTCAGTCTTAGCCGGACGCGCAGCACGGCCTATGATGTTTTGTCACAAAGTCTGAATTTTCTGTTTATAGAATGCGGGCATACTTGCCCCTCGAACTGACCTGGACCCCTTATGCCTCGGCGCTTATTCAAACGCTACATGCCCGACCCGACCAGTATCAGGGAACACAAGTCCTTACGATTCCTCGGCACCTTGCTGCACGACCCCAACCTCTGGCACCTGAATCGGCACTCGGTGGCGCGGGCCATGGCCGTGGGTTTGTTCGCGGCATTTATCCCGATCCCCTTGCAGATGCTGTTGGCGGCCGTGCTGGCCATTGCGGTGCGCGGCAATATGCCCATCGCCGTCAGCCTGGTATGGCTGACCAACCCGATCACCATGCCGGTGGTGTTTTTCTGCACCTACCTGACCGGCGCCTGGCTGATGAATGTACCGCCGCGCAGCCTGCCGGACGACCTGACCTGGGAATGGATCAGCGGCCAACTGAGTACTTTGTGGCAGCCGTTCCTGCTGGGTTCAGTGGTGCTGGGCTTGGTGCTGGGCGCCCTGGCCTACTGCCTG
Source organism: Pseudomonas sp. CBZ-4 (assembly GCF_000346755.1). GTDB lineage: Bacteria > Pseudomonadota > Gammaproteobacteria > Pseudomonadales > Pseudomonadaceae > Aquipseudomonas. Next base: position 24,009 of record NZ_ANNV01000083.1, read on the forward strand.
ACCATGCTGTACTGGCGCTGGTGGGTGGCCCACCAATGGAAGAAACGCAAACAACGGCGCGCTTGAGGCCTAACGCGCCCGCAAGCGCAGGTGCACGCGCAGGCCCAGCCCGGTGTTTTGCGCCCACAGGCTGCCCTCCTGGCGTTGCACGGCATTACGCGCGATGCTCAAGCCGAGGCCAAAGCCGCCGTCGCCGGGGCGCGAGCCGTCCAGGCGGGTGAACGGCGCAAAGATCCGCTCCAGGTCCTGTTCCGCGATGCCGCCCCCCTGATCCTCCAGCCACAGATGCCAGTAATCGCCCTCGCGCCGCCCGTCCAGGCTGACCACACCGTCGGCGGGAGAATGGCGGATGGCGTTGCGCACAATGTTTTCCAGGGCCTGGGCCAATGCGTTCAAGTTGCCGCGCACCCAGCAATCTGCCTCCAACAGGCACGGCAGGCGCGATGCCGGCCAATCGCTTTCGAAACACGCGTTCTCCCGCAGCATGTCCCAGAGCGCCTGCAACTGGATGCCTTCCTCAGGCAGCGGCGCACGCTCGGTGTCCAGCCAAGCGAGTTGCAGGCTGTCCTCCACCAGGCGTTGCATGGCGTCGATCTCCCGACCCAAGCGCTCTCGCAGTTGCGTCAAATCCTGCTCACTGTCACAGGCCACCCGCAAGCGGCTTAAAGGGGTGCGCAACTCGTGGGACATGTCCCGCAGCAACTGCTGCTGCAACACCACAGTGCCTTGCAGGCGCTCGGACATATGGTCAAAGGCCCGCCCCAGCTCGCCCAACTCATCCTGGCGGCTGATGGCCGCGTGGGACAGCCGCGTATTCAACTGATCGGCACGCCAGGCGTTGGCCTGCTCGCGCAGTTGATTGAGGGGCATGATCAGCAAGCGATACAGGCCAATGCACAGCAACAAGGTAAACAGGCCCGGAATCACACCGTTGGTCACCACGCGCCAGAACAACTGATAGCGCCCCGGCATGAAGCGTTGGGGCAACTCGATGACCAGGGAGCCCGCCGACGGGTCCACCGGAAAGGGGATTTTCAACCACGGCAAACCCTGCACATGCCGGCTGACGGGCCAGTCGAGCCCGCGCAGGGAGGTGAGGCGCTGGCTTTCCTTGTCGGTCAGCGGGTAGCTGCTCAGCGATTGCAGGTCATTGCCAATCACGCCGATCCAGGTGCGCTCACGCTTGCCCATCGCTTGCAGCCAGGCGTCGACACCGGCATGGCCGCCGCGATTCCAGGCCTGCTCGGCACTCACGGCGTAACCACTCAAGGTGATCCGCGCTTCGTCGGACAGGTACTGGTTCTTCTGCTCCATGTACCGGCCCCAGGACCAACTGAGCCAGATCATCAGCAAACAAAAGGCGATCAACAGGCAGGCCAGTTTCCAGAATAACGAGTGCTTGCCCGGCAACCGCGTCAAGGGGTGCTCAAAGAATCTCATCGGCACCGCTCAACACGTAGCCCTTGCCCCACACCGTGCGCACTTCCCGCTCGCTGTAGCCGATGGCCTTGAGCTTGCGGCGGATCTGGCTGATGTGCATGTCGAGGCTGCGGTCGTGGGGCGCATAACCGCGCTGCAGCACATGCTGATATAGGAAGGCTTTGCTGAGGACTTCTTCGCCGTTGCGGTGCAGGGTTTCCAGCAAGCGGTATTCGCTGCGGGTCAGCCCGGCCCACTGCTCCTGGTAGAACACGTCACACAGTTCATCGTCGAAACGCAGGGGCCGCAGGTCGTCGCGCAACGGCGCAAGGCTCGGCAACGGGCGCCGGTCGAGGGCGACGCGACGCAGGATGGCTTCGATGCGCACGCGCAATTCGATCATGCTGAACGGCTTGGGCAGGTAGTCGTCGGCCCCCAGGCGAAAACCGCTGATACGGTCGGCTTCGGCCCCCAAAGCCGACATCAGGATGACCGGGATCGAATGGCTCTGGCGCAAATGCGTGAGGATCGACAAGCCATCCATGCCCGGCAGCAAGATGTCCATCAACACCACATCGAACGCCTGGTCGCGGGCCATCTCCAGGCCTTGCTGGCCGTTCTGGCACCAGGTGACCTGGAAGCCGCAACGCCCCAAATGCTCGTGGACATAGGCACCCAGCACAGGGTCATCTTCGATGGTCAGGATACTGGGTAGGCCAACTACTGCGGGATTCATTAGCGTCTGCAAGTCATTCTCAATGACTGATTATTCAAGATTAACCCGCCACAGGCAATCGCCATCCGGCCGCCAATGGCCCGAAGATTGCCGCCTGTCATTAATTTGCAAGATTCCAGGGCGTGCAAATGGCTACACTGCGCAGGTGGCGCGGCCCGGATGCTTGCGTGGTTCATTGATATCAGTGTGGTAGCAGGAGAGTGGCGTGCTTAGAAGAATGGGGATAAAAGGCCGCGTACTGTTGCTGACCTTATTGCCGACCAGCCTGATGGCCCTGTTGTTGGGGGGCTACTTCACCTGGATGCAACTGTCGGAATTACAGAGCCAATTGCTGCAACGCGGCGAGATGATCGCCGAGCAACTGGCACCGTTGGTGGCACCGGCCTTGAGCGCGAAGAACGCCGACCTGCTGGAGCGCATCGCCACCCAGTCCCTGGAGCAGCCGGACGTGCGCGCCGTGTCGTTCCTCGGCCCCGACCGCGCGCCCCTGGCCCACGCCGGCCCGACCATGCTCAACCAGCCTCCCGCCGGCAACAGCTCCCATCTGCTGCAACGCACCGGCAACGACGCCACCCGCTACCTGCTGCCGGTGTTTGGTCGCCATCGCAACCTCGCGGGCGAATTGATCCCCGACGAAGCCGACCGCCTGCTGGGCTGGGTCGAAGTCGAACTGTCCCACAACGGCATGTTGCTGCGCGGCTATCGCAGCCTGTTCGCCAGCCTGCTGTTGATCGCCATCGGCCTGATCGTCACGGCCACCCTGGCCCTGCGCATCAGTCGCACGATCAATTCGCCGATTGGCCTGATCAAGCAAGCCGTGGCCCAGCTCAAGGACGGCAACCTGGAAACCCGCCTGCCGCCGCTGGGCAGCCAGGAATTGGACCAGCTCGCCTCGGGCATCAACCGCATGGCCGAAACCCTGCAAAACGCCCAGGAAGAGCTGCAACACAGCATCGACCAGGCCACCGAAGACGTGCGCCAGAACCTGGAAACCATCGAGATCCAGAACATCGAACTGGACCTGGCGCGCAAGGAGGCTTTGGAAGCCAGCCGTATCAAGTCGGAGTTCCTGGCCAATATGAGCCATGAAATCCGCACCCCGCTCAACGGCATTCTCGGTTTCACCCACCTGCTGCAAAAAAGCGAACTGTCGCCGCGCCAGCTGGATTACCTGAGCACTATCGAAAAATCCGCCGACAACCTGCTGGGCATCATCAACGAGATCCTCGATTTTTCGAAGATCGAGGCCGGCAAGCTGGTCCTCGACAGCGTGCCCTTCAACCTGCGCGACCTGCTGCAAGACACCCTGACCATCCTCGCCCCCGCCGCCCACGCCAAACAACTGGAACTGGTCAGCCTGGTCTACCGCGACACCCCGCTGGCACTGGTGGGTGACCCGCTGCGCCTCAAGCAGATCCTGACCAACCTGATCAGCAACGCGATCAAGTTCACCCGCGAAGGCACCATCGTTGCCCGTGCGATGATCGAGGACGAACAGGAAGACAGCGTGCAGTTGCGCATCAGCGTGCAGGACACCGGCATCGGCCTGTCCAGCCAGGATGTGCGCGCGCTGTTCCAGGCGTTCAGTCAGGCCGACAACTCGCTGTCGCGCCAGCCTGGGGGCACTGGCCTGGGCCTGGTGATTTCCAAGCGCTTGATCGAACAGATGGGCGGTGAGATCGGCGTCGATAGCACGCCGGGCGAAGGCTCGGAGTTCTGGATCAGCCTGAACCTGCCCAAGACCCGCGATGACCTTGACGACCTGCCCTCGGCGCCGCTGCTGGGGCGGCGCGTGGCCGTGCTGGAGAACCACGAGCTGGCGCGCCAGGCCCTGCAACACCAGTTGGAAGACTGCGGCCTGGAAGTCACCCCGTTCAACAGCCTGGAAAGCCTGACCAATGGCATTACCAGCGCGCACCAGACCGAACAGGCCATCGACCTGGCGGTGCTCGGCATCACCGCCAACGACATTCCCCCGGAGCGCCTCAACCAGCACCTGTGGGACCTCGAACACCTGGGCTGCAAGGTGCTGGTGCTGTGCCCGACCACCGAACAGATGCTGTTCACCCAATCGGTGCCCAACCCCAACAGCCAGTTGCAGGCCAAGCCGGCCTGCACCCGCAAGCTGCGCCGCGCCCTGGCCGACCTGATCAGCCCTCGCCCCTCGCGCAGCGACCCCGGCGAGCCGTTGTCCAGCCGTGCGCCACGGGTGCTGTGCGTGGACGACAACCCGGCCAACCTGCTGCTGGTGCAAACCCTGCTGGAAGACATGGGCGCCAAGGTGCAGGCGGTCGAAAGCGGTTTCGCCGCCATCGACGCGGTCAAGCAGGAAACCTTCGACCTGGTACTGATGGACGTGCAAATGCCCGGCATGGACGGGCGCCAGAGCACCGAAGCGATCCGCCAGTGGGAAAGCGAACGCCACGGCACGCCATTGCCGGTGGTCGCCCTCACCGCCCACGCCATGGCCAACGAAAAGCGCGCGCTGCTGCAAAGCGGCATGGATGACTACCTCACCAAACCCATCAGCGAGCGGCAACTGGCCCAGGTGGTGCTCAAATGGACCGGCCTGGCCCTGCGCAACCAGGCGCCGGAGCGCGCCACCGACGGCCTGGCCCCGGCCGTACGCCTGCTGGTGCTGGACCACGAAGAAGGCCTGCGCCTGGCCGCCGGCAAGACCGACCTGGCCGCCGACATGCTGGCCATGTTGCTGGCCTCGCTGGAAGCCGACCGCCTGGCCATCACCGTCGCCCGCGAAGCCAAAGACCACCACGCCCTGATCGAACGCGTCCACCGCCTGCACGGCGCCACCCGCTATTGTGGCGTGCCGCAACTGCGTGCCGCCTGCCAGCGCGCGGAAACCCTGCTCAAGCAGGACGATGCCAAGGCCATGAATGCGCTGGACGAACTGGACATGGCCATTGCTCGGCTGGCCAGTGAGGCGCGGGTCAGCGCCTGACGCACAGTCTTAGGAACCGGGCCCGCTCCCACAGGGGTTATGTATTTTCAAATGATTAATCGCAGGGAGCATTTTTTATGCGCGTGATTCTTTTCAGCAGCCAGACCTACGACCGCGACAGCTTCCTCGGCGAGCCTCTACCGCCCGGCCTGGAGCTGCAATTCCAACCCGCGCGCCTCAACCTCGACACCGTGGCCCTGGCCGAGCACCACGAAGTGGTCTGCCCATTCATCAACGATGACCTCAGCGCCCCGGTGCTGGAACACCTGGCCAAAGGCGGCACGCGCCTGATCGCCCTGCGCTCGGCCGGCTACAACCACGTGGACCTGGCCGCCGCCAAGCGCCTCGGCCTGACCATCGTGCGCGTCCCCGCCTATTCGCCGCACGCCGTGGCCGAGCATGCGGTGGCGCTGATCCTCGCGCTCAACCGCCGCCTGCACCGCGCCTACAACCGCACCCGCGACGGCGATTTCAGCCTGCACGGCCTCACCGGCTTCGACCTGGTGGGCAAGACCGTCGGCGTGGTCGGCACCGGGCAGATCGGCGCCACGTTCGCCAAGATCATGGCCGGTTTTGGCTGCCAGTTGCTCGCCTACGACCCGTTCCCCAACCCGCAGGTGCTGGCCTTGGGCGCGCGCTACGTAAGCCTGCCCGAGCTGCTGGCGCAGGCGCAGATCATCAGCCTGCATTGCCCGCTCACCGCCGACAGCAAACACCTGATCAACGCCGACTCCCTGGCGCATATGCAACCCGGCGCGATGCTGATCAACACCGGGCGTGGCGGCCTGGTGGATACGCCGGCGCTGATCGAAGCGCTCAAGGACGGCCAGCTCGGCTACCTGGGGCTGGATGTGTACGAAGAAGAAGCCCAATTGTTCTTCGAAGACCGCTCCGACCTGCCCCTGCAAGATGATGTGCTGGCGCGCCTGCTGACCTTCCCCAACGTGATCATCACCGCGCACCAGGCGTTCTTGACCCGCGAAGCCCTCGGCGCCATTGCCGGCACTACCCTGGCCAACATTGCCGCCTGGGCCGAAGGCCGCACACAAAACCTGGTCGAGGGATGATCAGCGGTCACATACCAGGCCCATGATGGGCCGGCACCCGTGATAGGATGCCGCGCCTATTTGGAGGATCCATGGCCGAACACGATTTCCGCTTCAGCTTGCTGAGCCCGCAACACACCCTGATCGAATGCCGCGCCCTGGTGCCGGGCCGTTACCAGGTCACCGGCAACGGTGGCGCGATCAAGCACGGCGACGTGCTGATCGTCACCCTGCGCGGCAGCAAAACCCTGTCGATGCGCCTCACTGTCGAAGGCGATGCGCGCTATTCCATCCGCCCGGCAGGCCAATGGGTCGCCATGGCCCAGGGGCCGAAATTCGGCGAGTTGGAGATTCACACCTGGAAGGTCAATTGCGACAGCTGCGACAGCGTGCTGGAGTTTGAATTCGCCGTCGAAACCAAGCTGAGCAAAGAGCCGCTGCAACCGGCCGCCAACGCGCGGATCAAGGAGTTGGGCTGGGCCAGCGAAGGCAACAAGCACCGCTGCCCGAAATGCCAGCAGGCCGCACAATGAAAGGCCTGCTTCTGCTCGCCGCTGTCGGTGCGGCCCTGACGGGTTGCGCCGGGGATGCGGTCAAGCTCAAGCAGGACCACAGCTACGTGGTGGAATGGATTGGTGAACGGCCGCTGATGGATTACGCGCACCTGACCGTCACCCTCGGTGCGGATGGTCGCGCCTACGGCAATGGCGGTTGCAACCATTGGTTTGCGCCGTACACCGTCGACGGCGAAAAGCTCAGCTTCGGCCAGATCGGCAGCACCCGCAAAATGTGCGCCGAGGCCTTGATGGAGCAGGAACACCGCTTCTTCCAGGCCCTGCAAGGCGTGCAGCGCTGGGATATTTCGCCGATCGAGCAGACACGTTTCTGGCCGGCCGAGGGCAAGCCGATTCGCCTGTGGCTTGAAGAAGGCTAACCCAGCCTAAATGTGGGCTGGCTTTTCTGTGGGAGCTGGCTTGCCTGCGATGACATCGCCGCGGTGTACCTGATACACCGCGCTGCCTGTATCGCAGGCAAGCCAGCTCCCACATTGGTTTGGTGTTGTTGCTTTAACCGCGTAGTGCCTTCAGTTTGGCAATCACACCTTCCGCCGTCTGCTCACCCATCAACTGCTCGCGCACCTTGCCCTTGTCATCAATGATGTAGGTCACCGGCAACGCTTCACTGCGCGGAATATCAAAGATCCCCTCCGGGTTCTGCGCCAGTACGGTGAACTTGATCCCCAGCTTCTCGCTGGCGGCCTTCAACTCCTCGCCCTGCACATTGTCGAAGTTGACCCCGAACACCCCGACGTTCTGCCCTTTCAACTGGTCCGCCAGCGCGTTCAGCTCGGGGATTTCCGTGCGGCACGGGCCACACCATTCGGCCCAGTAATTGACCACCACCCATTGTTTGTCCAAGCGCTCGGCCGCGACTTTCTGGCCGTACTGGTCAACGCCGTAATCGTTGCCGCAGCCGCTGAGCAGCAGGGTTGTGATGATCGCCAATGCACCGATCAGTCGATTTGTCATGGGGTAATCCTTCGCAAAAATGAACGTTGGCTGCGACCTATCGCCTCTTACGGTTTAAGGACAGGACGCCGCGCGGGTAGAATACCCGCCACCTTACGCAAGATGCGACCCGCACATGACCGATCTGACGCTTTATCACAACCCGCGCTGCTCGAAATCCCGCGGTGCGCTGGAACTGCTCGAAGCCCGCGGCCTCACCCCGACGGTGGTGCGCTACCTGGAAACGCCGCTGGACGCCGCGCAACTCAAGGCCTTGCTCGCCAAGCTGGGCCTCACCGCGCGCCAACTGCTGCGCACCGGCGAAGAGGAATACAAAACCCTCAACCTCGCCGACGCCAGCCTCAGCGAAGCGCAATTGATCGCCGCCATTGCCGCGCACCCCAAGTTGATGGAGCGCCCGATCCTCGAAACCGCCGACAAGGCCATCATTGGCCGTCCGCCAGAAAACGTGCTGGAGATCCTGCCGTGACGACGCCGTATGTGCTGGTGCTGTATTACAGCCGCCATGGCTCGGTCAGCGAAATGGCCCGGCAGATTGCCCGGGGCATCGAGCAAGGCGGCATGGAAGCGCGCCTGCGCACCGTGCCGGCGATCTCCACCGAGTGCGAAGCCGTGGCGCCGAGCATCCCCGACGAAGGCGCGCTGTATGCCAGCCTCGATGATCTGAAACACTGCTCGGGCCTGGCCCTGGGTAGCCCGACGCGCTTCGGCAACATGGCCGCGCCGCTCAAGTACTTTATCGACGGCACCAGCAACCTGTGGCTGACCGGTGCCCTCGTCGGCAAGCCGGCCGGGGTCTTCACCTCCACCGCCAGTCTGCACGGCGGCCAGGAAACCACGCTGATGTCGATGCTGCTGCCGTTGCTGCACCACGGCATGCTGATCACCGGCCTGCCCTACAGCGAACAGGCGCTGCTCGATACCCAGGGCGGCGGTACGCCCTACGGCGCCAGCCACCACGCCGGCCCGGACGGCAAGCGCCTGCTCGATCAACATGAAATCGCCCTGTGCCGCGCCCTCGGCCTGCGCCTGGCGAACACCGCGACGCTGCTGGAGGCCGGTCGTGGCCAAAAAGCCTAAAGTCCTGCCGCCCCAGGCGTGGCTGGAGCCACGGGTCAAGGTCGCACGGGCGTTGAGCCTGCTGGCGTTCTTTGCCCTGGTGGGTTTGCTGTGCGGGTATTACCTGTTCGTCGCCGACCTGCACGGCGCACGGCCGTGGGTGATCCTGCTGATCGAACTGGTGCCGCTGCTGTTGCTCGCGCCGGGGATGCTGCTGGGCAGCGCGCGCGGGCATTCGTGGATGTGCTTTGCGGTGAACCTGTATTTCATCAAGGGCGCGCTGGCGGCGTATGACCCGAACCGGCAGTGGTTCGGGGTGCTGGAGATGGTGGCGAGTCTGGCGGTGTTTTGTACGGCGTTGTTGTATGTGCGGTGGCGGCATCAGCTCAATCGGCGGTTGGCTGTAGAACCTGTGTCGGCCTGAAGTCCGCTATCGCAGGCAAGCCAGCTCCCACATTTGACCGAGTTTCAACCTTGGAATGCAGTCAACTGTGGGAGCTGGCTTGCCTGCGATGGCATCACCTCGGTCTCAATGATTCACCGTATAGGCCAGCATCATCGACAACTGGCACATCGGCCGCCCACTCTCGGCATGCCACTGGTTGAACGCCCCTTGTACCGTCGCCAGGTCCCGCAGGCTGGTCGGCGCCTTGTCGACGATCTTCTGCGCGTTCAGCGCCGCCACCACGTCGTAACTGGGCACAAACGTATCCTTGCCGACCATGCGCAAGAAGCGCGGCGCGGACAAACCGCCCAACTGGTGGCCGTGCTTGCTCAGGTACTTCCATAGCCCAACGATATCGGTCACTGGCCAGTCGGCGATAAACGCGCCGAAGCTGCCGTGTTCCTGGGCGATGTCCAGGATCATCTGTGCATTGCGCGGCACGCTCTTGAGCTTGCCCAGGTGGCGGATGATGCTGGTGTCCTGCATCAACCGCTCCAGGTGCTCGGCGCCCATCAGCACGACTTTTTCCGGGTCGAAGCCGAAGAACACTTTCTCGAATGCCGGCCACTTGGCGTCCACCACACTGTGCTTCAAGCCCGCGCGAAACACCCGCAGCGCCAGGGTCGACAGGTAGCGGTCATCGCTGATCTTGCGCAATTGCGCCGGGGTGTTGGGCACCGGCAGATGGGCTTCCAACTCGGCGGCCGAACCGAAACGGTTCAGACAGTATTCGTGCAGCCACTTGTAATCGCGCATGCCCTCTCCTGGGGATTCAAATGAAAACGGCGCCCATGAGCGCCGTCTTTCAGAGCGTTGAAGAACCTTAGAGGTTCACTACATTGACGAAGCGCGACGCGGCACTCTCATCGATCTTTAGGCTGGTGAAGTCAAACAGATTGCGGTCGGCCAACTGCGACGGCTGCACATTCTGCAGGCTGCGGAAGATACTCTCGGTGCGGCCTGGGGTCTTGCGCTCCCAATCCAGCAGCATCTCCTTGACCACCTGGCGCTGCAGGTTTTCCTGGGAGCCACACAGGTTGCACGGGATGATCGGGAATTGCTTGAAGTCGGAGTAAGCCTGGATGTCCTTCTCGTTGCAATACGCCAGCGGGCGGATCACCACGTTGCGCCCGTCATCGGCCCGCAGCTTGGGCGGCATGGCCTTGAGCGAGCCGTTGAAGAACATATTGAGGAAGAAGGTCTCGACGATGTCATCGCGGTGATGACCGAGGGCCATCTTGGTTGCGCCGATTTCATCGGCAAAGGTGTAGAGCGTGCCGCGGCGCAGGCGCGAGCACAGCGAGCAGGTGGTCTTGCCTTCCGGGATCAGTTCCTTGACCACCGAATAGGTGTCTTTCTCGACGATGTGGTACTCGACGCCGAGCGCTTTGAGGTAGGCCGGCAGCACGTGCTCGGGGAAGCCCGGTTGTTTCTGGTCCATGTTGACGGCGACGATCTGGAACGTGATCGGCGCGACCTTTTGCAGGTGCAGCAGCACGTCGAGCAGGGTGTAGCTGTCTTTGCCACCGGAGAGGCAGACCATGACCTTGTCGCCGTCCTCGATCATGTTGAAATCGGCGACCGCTTCACCGGCCAGGCGACGCAGGCGTTTTTGCAATTTGTTCTGGTTGACCGTAAGAGTGCCCATGGCGCTTGGATCCGCAAAAGGTGTGTGACGAAAAGCGCAGCATTTTACGCAAAAATACTGCAATGGGCGACGCCGATCCAATGTGGGAGCTGGCTTGCCTGCGATGGCGGCGGGTCAGCCAGCACATTGGCTACTGACAG
>NZ_ANNV01000084.1 GCF_000346755.1 Pseudomonas sp. CBZ-4
AGTTGAACCGAGGTGATGCTATCGCAGGCAAGCCAGCTCCCACACAAATCCGCGTTCACAGGAGAATGGCGTCAAGCTGAGGTAATGCTGGCCCGCGCCGCGTGCAGTTTCTTGTAGCTCTCAATCAAGCGCTGATGCCGATCCAACCCTTCCAGCTTCATGCTGGTCGGCGTCAGGCCATAAAACCGCACGCTGCCATTGACCGAGCCAATCACCGCGTCCATCCGCTCATTGCCAAACATGCGGCGGAAGTTGGCTTCGTAGTCCGCCAGTTCCAGGTCGTCGTCCAGTTCCATCTCCAGCACCGCATTCATCGCCTGGTAGAACAGGCCACGGTCGGCGGTGTTGTCGTTGTATTGCAGGAACATCTCCACGCATTCCTTGGCTTCTTCATGTTGCTGCAAGGCGAGGAAGATCAGCAGTTTCAATTCGAGGATGGTCAACTGGCCCCAGGCCGTGTTGTCGTCGAACTCGATGCCGATCAAGGTGGTGATGTCGGTATAATCGTCCAGTTCGCTTTCGATCAGGCGCTCGGCCAAGGCGTTGAGTTCGGCGTCGTCGAGGCTGTGCAGGTTGAGGATGTCGGCACGGAAGAACAGCGCCTTGTTGGTGTTGTCCCAGATCAGGTCGTCCACCGGGTAGATTTCCGAGTAGTCCGGCACCAGGATGCGGCAGGCGGTGGCGCCGAGGTGTTCGTACACCGCCATATAGGATTCTTTACCCATGCTTTCGAGGATGCCAAACAGGGTCGCGGCTTCCTGCGCGTTGGAGTCGGCGCCTTCGCCGGAGAAGTCCCATTCGACAAACTCGTAATCCGACTGCGCGCTGAAGAAGCGCCACGACACCACACCGCTGGAGTCGATGAAGTGCTCGACGAAGTTGTTCGGCTCGGTCACCGCCTGGCCTTCAAAGGTCGGCGCTGGCAGGTCGTTCAAGCCTTCGAAGCTGCGACCTTGGAGCAGCTCGGTAAGGCTGCGCTCCAGCGCCACTTCCAGGCTTGGGTGCGCGCCGAACGAGGCAAACACGCCACCGGTGCGCGGGTTCATCAGGGTCACGCACATCACAGGGAACTCACCGCCCAGGGACGCATCCTTGACCAGCACCGGGAAACCCTGGGCTTCCAGGCCCTGGATACCGGCAAGAATCCCCGGGTACTTGGCCAGCACCTCGGCAGGTACGTCCGGCAAGGCAAATTCGCCTTCGATGATTTCGCGCTTCACCGCCCGCTCGAAGATCTCCGACAGACATTGCACCTGGGCTTCGGCCAGGGTGTTGCCCGCGCTCATGCCGTTGCTGAGGTAGAGGTTTTCAATCAGGTTGGACGGGAAGTACACCACCTCACCATCGGACTGGCGCACAAACGGCAGCGACACGATACCGCGCGCTTCGTTGCCCGAGTTGGTGTCGTACAGGTGCGAACCGCGCAACTCGCCGTCGCGGTTGTAAACCTTGAGGCAGTAGGCATCGAGAATTTCCGTCGGCAGCTCATCCTGCGGGCCGGGCTGGAACCAGCGCTCGTCCGGGTAATGCACGAACGGCGCGTTGGCCAGTTCTTCACCCCAGAATTGATCGTTATAGAAGAAGTTGCAGTTGAGCCGCTCGATGAACTCGCCCAGCGCCGACGCCAATGCGCCTTCCTTGGTCGCGCCCTTGCCGTTGGTAAAGCACATCGGCGAATGGGCGTCGCGGATATGCAGCGACCACACGTTGGGCACGATATTGCGCCAGGACGCGATCTCAATCTTCATGCCCAGGCCGGCGAGAATCGCCGACATGTTGGCGATGGTCTGCTCCAGCGGCAGGTCCTTGCCCGCTATATAAGTGCCCGCGTCGGAGGTGCTATTGGGCATCAACAAGGCCTGGGCATCGGCGTCGAGGTTTTCCACTTCTTCGATGATGAACTCGGGACCGGCCTGCACTACTTTCTTCACGGTGCAACGATCAATGGAACGCAGGATGCCCTGGCGATCTTTCTCGGAGATATCCGCCGGCAACTCGACCTGGATCTTGAAGATCTGGTTATAGCGGTTTTCCGGGTCAACGATATTGTTCTGCGACAGACGAATATTGTCGGTGGGGATATCGCGCGTGGAGCAATACAACTTCACGAAGTACGCCGCACACAACGCCGACGAAGCCAGGAAATAATCGAACGGCCCCGGTGCCGAACCATCGCCTTTGTAGCGGATCGGTTGGTCGGCAATTACGGTGAAGTCGTCGAACTTGGCTTCAAGTCGAAGGTTGTCGAGAAAGTTGACCTTGATTTCCATGCGGGCACACCAGAATAACGGCTAAACAAAAATGGCCGCCATTATGAGGTTTTTCATCGGGAAGTTTCAGGCTTTTGACCAATGGCTGGCGAAATAGCCAATGTGGATTAATCTTTTCCCAGCTGAGGCCGATTGGCTGAGTGCAACCAGGGAGTAGTCGGAATGCGCAACAACCAGCCAGTCACACAGCGCGAGATTTCACTCGCGCCTCAGCAAAAACTTATTTCCGCCACCGACGTGAGAGGTGTCATCACCTACTGCAACGACGCCTTTGTTGAAATCAGCGGTTTTGACAGGGCCGATCTGATCGGCGCACCGCAAAATATCGTGCGTCACCCCGATGTACCACCGGCGGTTTTCGCGCACATGTGGAGCGCGCTCAAGCAGGGCCTGCCGTGGATGGGCATCGTCAAGAACCGCTCCAGGACCGGCGACCACTATTGGGTCAACGCCTACGTCACGCCGATCTTCGACGGCAGCACGGTGGTCGGTTTCGAGTCGGTACGGGTCAAGCCCAGCGCCGATGAGATCCGGCGTGCCCAGGCGCTGTACCGCCGCATCAGCGCCGGCAAACCCGGCGTGCCACGCCAGGACGCGTGGCTGCCAGCGGCGCTGAACTGCGTGCCCTACATGGCAACCGGCGTGGCCGGGAGCGTGGCGGGCCTGTTTCTCAGTGCGCCTATCGCCCTGGCCGTGGCCGTTGCTGTGGCGATACCGGTCGGCGTGCTTTGCGCGCGCATACGTCAGGGCAGCATCTTGCACTTGCTGCGCGGCGTGGAACCTTCAACCTCAGACGCGTTAATCGCGCAGATGTACAGCGACGCCCGTGGGCCCCAAGGGCGCCTGGAAACCGCGTTCCTCAGCCAGGCCGCCCGCCTGAAAACCTGCCTCACCCGCCTGCAGGACAGCGCCGAACAACTCAGCGCCCTCGCCGGCCAATCCGACCAGTTGGCCAGCGCCAGCGCCAGAGGCCTGGACCGCCAGCGCGTGGAAACCGAACAAGTCTCGGCCGCCGTCAACCAGATGGCTGCCACTACCCAGGAAGTCGCCAGCCACGTACAGCGCACCGCCGATGCCACCCAGCAAGCCAACGCCTTGACCGGACGCGGCCGCGAGGTGGCACGCGATACCCGCGAAGCCATCGAGCGCCTCTCCGCCGTGGTCGGCGAAACCGGGGTGACCGTCGCCCAACTGGCCCGCGACAGCGACGAAATCGGCAGCGTGGTGGACGTGATCAAAGGCATTGCCGATCAAACCAACTTGCTGGCCCTCAACGCCGCTATCGAAGCAGCCCGCGCCGGCGACATGGGCCGCGGGTTTGCGGTGGTGGCCGACGAAGTGCGCCAACTGGCGCAACGCACCTCCCAATCCACCACGCAGATCCATGCGTTGATCACGCAATTGCAGGCGTCCTCCAACAACGCCGTGCACAGCATGGAAAACGGCCAGCGCCAAGCTCAGGAAGGCGTGGCGTGGGTGCTGGAGGCGGACCAGGCACTCGTCGGCATCAGCGAGGCCGTGTCGCACATCACTGACATGACTACGCAAATTGCCGCTGCCACTGAGGAACAGAGCGCGGTGGCCGAGGAAATCAGCCGCAATATCACCACCATTGCCGGGCTGGCCGACCAGACCTCGATCCAGGCTCATCAATCCACCGACTTGAGCAAAGAACTGACCAATACAGCAGCCACCCAATACGCGCTGGTCGCCCGCTTCAATCGCTGATCCCTTCCCTTCACGCGCCCTTTTACAGGGCGCCTTTGCATGCGCTAACGTCCACCCTCGCCTCTTGTGGATGCCAGTGCCATGTCCATCGCCGATAACCTCCTCGGCTTTACCTTCGCCGCCACGCTGCTGACGCTCACACCCGGCCTCGACACTGCATTGGTGCTCAGGACCGCCACGGTGGAGGGCAAGCGCCAGGCCTTGCAGGCCACGCTCGGGATCAATGCGGGCTGCCTGCTGTGGGGCGCGGCTGTTGCGTTCGGGTTGGGCGCGCTGATTGCGGTCTCGGAAGTGGCCTTCAACCTGCTCAAATACTGCGGCGCGGCTTACCTGGCCTGGCTGGGTCTGAACATGCTGCTGCGTCCACGGCGCTCGCTGGCGTCAGCCGATGTGGAGGGCAAAGCCGGCGGCAACTGGTTTGTCAAAGGCATGCTGGGCAATGTGCTGAACCCCAAGGTGGGGATTTTCTACGTGTCGTTCCTGCCGCAGTTCATTCCCCAAGGGCAATCGCTGATCGCCTGGACCTTTGGCCTGGTGAGCATCCATGTGGTGCTGGGGCTGGCGTGGTCACTGGTGTTGACCGGCGCCACGCAGCCGCTGTCCGGGTTCTTGCGCCGGGAAAAGGTCATCCAGTGGATGGACCGCACCACCGGGATGATCTTTGTGCTGTTTGCGGTGAAGTTGGCGTTGAGCCGGCGCTAGTGCGTTGCGCTCAAGAGAACACGCGCACGATCACCAGCAGTAGCACCAGAAAGGCACCACCGCAGACCAGGTTCAGCTTGAGGTTCTGGCGGTCCAGCTTGCTTTCGATCGATTCAAGCAAGGTTTGAATATCGCCGGGATTTGCTGGTGGCGCACCTTTCGCATCCGTAGCGGTGACATCGCCGTGAGCGGCCAGGATGCTGCCGCCGACACCACCGCACGCGATGGTTATCAGCAGGATCACGGTATCGATGGTATTGGCGGCGGTAAATACATGGACCGGCACATAGGCCGTGCACGTACCCGGCGCGTGAGTCAGTTCAAGCGCACACTTCATGTACTCCGCGACGCCAAACTTGTAGACCATCGACGTAATTACACCTAGCCCGATCATCAAGATCCCTTTGCGAATGCGCAGGGTCTTCATATTCAAGAGCAGGCCGAACAGCAGGACGGCGACCACACACAGAAAGCCGCCCGTAGCCAGCGGCCACTGGCTGATGGACACGTTTTTCGCGTACAAAACAATCGCCACAATCACGCCAAAAAGAACAACCCATTCCCACGATTCGAACCACTGCTTGATCTTCATGATTGACCGTCACCGCGTTGAACGCGCAGGCACATCCAACGCTTCCTTGCTGAATTTTGGGCGCGCAGTGTAGCGACAAACGATGGTCCCGGTTGGCCAGCCGGCGAAAAAAACGCTATGGTCGCGCCTTTCGCAACAGGTCTACAGCGAGGGAATGCGATGGGCTTTTTAGATCGGTTGTTCGGTGGCCGCTTCACTATGCCGCCGCCCGATGAAACAAACGCCAGCCATGCGGCGATCATGCGCGAGATGCGCTCGCCCGAATCTGTCGCGCAAAAACAGGCACTCAAGGTGTTCACCGAAACCCTTCTGTCGCGTGTGCCCGAGGCAGAAAGCGCGCGACTCGTGCGCCGCGTCCTGCGTAAATATGCCGTGGACCAAGACCCCGCCAGCGCATTGACCGAAGGTTTGCTCGACACCTCCAGAGGCCAGAAGCTCGCCGACCTTGCCCTGCTCGGCGTCGACTTTCGTGGCTTCGATGGCTTTGAATACCAGGCGCCCTATCTGGTGGCCGCCAGCGGCGTGCAAACGCCCTACCACTATGAACACACTGGCACCCGGCCAATGCTGGAAGTGCTGGCGAGCTTCGATCAGTGGCTGACCGCTTTCGACAAGCGCTACCTGCACCTGGACTCAGGCGATGACGATTACGTCGGGTTTATCGTCGATGCCGACCGCGTTGAGCACACCCTCGAATTGGCCCGGCAGGCGGGCCTGACCGTGACACTCGGTACCGGTCATGAGTGAAGCCGTCGCCCCATCACCGCGCAACTACTTGGTCCGCCACTGGCGCGGCGAATTCTCGCTGGCCCACTCATTCTGGATCAACGAAGTGCTGCTCAGCCTGGTGTGCCTGCTGGCGACATCGCCGCTGTACTTCATGCTGGTGCGCAACCCGCCAAGCCCCACCGGCTTGCTGATGATGGGCGTGCCGTTCATGGCCGGCGCGCTGGCCGTCACGCTCTGGCAAGGGGTGGGCGTGTGGCGTTCGGCGCGGCACCACCGCCAGCGGGGCGGCAAGTCCCGCTGGGTCACCGTGGTGCGCATCCTGGTGATCGTCGGCGCGGTGCAGACGGCTTATTCGTTGTTCGATGTGGTGCCCGCGTTCAAGGCGGCGTTGCGCCTGGCGATGGACCCCAATGCGCTGCCCGCCTACCGCATCACTGCGCTCGGCGATAGCGAGCTGGAATTCAGCGGCGGCATCGCGCCCGGCAGCTTTTCAGCCTTCGAGCAGGCAGTGGCGGATCACCCCGACGTCACCACGGTGCAACTGGACAGCGTGGGCGGCCTGTTTGGCGAAGCCCGGGCCATTGCGCGGCTCATCGAAGACAAGGGCCTGAGCACCTATACCAACCGTGAGTGCGTGAGTGCCTGCGCGTTGGTGTTCATGTCCGGCAAGCAGCGTTTGCTCGGCGCTGAAGGCAAGCTGGGCTTTCACGCCGCGACGCTGTTCGAATCGGGCGAGGCATCGGCGGCCGTCGTCGAGCAGTATCGTGACGCGCTACTCAAACACGGTGCGTCCCGGCAGTTCGTCGACAAAGTGCTGGCGACCGGCCGTGAAGACATGTGGTTCCCCGACATCACTGAACTCAAGCGCGAACACATCATTACCGCCACCGCAGATGCCCGTGACTTCACCGATGCGCGCCTGGCAAAGCTGCGGGAACCGGGGCAACTGGACGCCCACCTGCGCAAATATTTCCAGCTCAAGACCCTGGCCGAAGACGCGCCTGCGCAGTACGAGGTGGAAAAGGCCAAGGCACAAAACGCCCTGGACAAGGCCTCAACCTTTACCGCATTCGATAAGCTCACGCGGGATCACGACACCTGGCTGATCCAGGACGCACTGCGCAAGGCTCCTGCCCCACAACTGTTGCGGTTCTGGCAAGCCCAGGCGGCGTTCGTGAACGCGGTGGGGCAAGGCGACGAGAAGATCTGCGCGTTCTAGTGGCGTTTACCCTGGGGGCTACAGCGCGCTGCCAGCAACCTTGCTGGCGCTGTTCACGGACAGGCGGAACAGCCAACGTGAACTGGTCAAGGCGGCCGCCGAGGTCACGGGTGAGGTTACCCCAACCGCCCAGGCCCGGGCCGATCTGAGCCGTGTGTTCACCCACGCCGCGCCCGGCACCTACGACGCCTATCGAAACCCGACCCAACACGCCCCCGCTGAGGTGTGCAAAGCCCATCAAGAGCTGTACCGCCGAGTGCTCGCGTTGCCGAATCCAACGCGTGTCGCCGAAGCGTTTCGACTAGTGCCGGGCTACACGCGCTGAGTGGGGTCAGATGCCTGCGTCTTGCAGCATCTGGAGCAGCGCTTCAGGCCAGACCGTGTCGCGAGTGGTTCTGAGCTCGCTGACGGACCACCAATGGTGATCGGCCATGACCTGGGTTTCTGACAGCGTCCACTCGGCTTTTGACAGCGCCGTGCTGGGCGCATGCACGACAAAATAGTGCTCGATGGCCAGCACCGTTTCGCCACTGGGCAGCATCAAGGCAACGCGCCGGTCGGCCACGCAGGCGCCAACGCTGTCGCATATAAGGCCCGTCTCTTCGCGCAATTCGCGTATTGCGGCGGCTTCGAAGGTCTCGCCCTCTTCAACACCGCCACCGGGTGTGGCCCAGTAGTTTTGCCCGGCCAATGCGCCGTCCTTGTGCACAAAGCGAAACAGCAGCACCTCGTGGGCGGGGCTGATCACCAGCAGGCGCGAGGCTTTGCGTTCACGCATTCGTCGGTGCCTCCAACAACTGCGCCAGCGCCTTGCGCAACGGGCCGTGTACTGCTTCGGCGTACGGCGGCGCATTTTTCCAGTCGTAGAACCAGGCTGGCATCCGCCGTTTGTCATCCGGCTCCACGACATAGCGCGGGAAGATATGGCAATGCAACTCCGGCTCGGAGTTGCCGAGGATCTCGTAGTTCATGCGCAAGGCATCGGTGGCTTGCAACACGGCGTCGCCGATGCGGGCCATGTCCAGCAGGTAAGTGGCACGGGCTTCAGCATCCAGGTCATTGAGGCTGGCAACCACCGGGTCGGGCAACAACAGGCAGTATCCCGGCAGAAACTGCACATCGCCCATCACCGCCCAGCCGGAAGCCATCCGGCAGATAACCTTGTCATTGACCCCCTTGCGGGCCAGTTCTACACGTTCGGTGATAAGCGCCATGGGATCTCCTTGAGCGGGGGGAAGAGCAGGCGGCATATTAACCGAGATGCCGCCTTGATCAATGTGGGGCTCGGCTTGCCTGCGATAGCGGCGGCACAGGCGACATCTCTACCAGCAGTGCCGCCGCCTTCGTAGCCTCGCTAAAGCTCGACAACTCCCACATTTTTGATTTGTGAACCCGGTCAAAGGTGGGAGCTGGCTTGCCTGCGAAGGCGGCGGCACAGGCAACACCTCTATCAGCTCAACCCCCCCACGCTCACATCGAGGACAAACAACGCATACCAGACAATCCAGCTTTTCTGTTGTACACAAAAAAACCCTAAAGATTCTCGACACCCGCGCCGACATAGCAGTGATAGCAAATCGCCGCATTCCACCCAGAAGCGACGATTTGGCCGCCCTCCCCGCTGATGGTCGTCTCGATGAAAATAAAAAATAAGCTGGTCCTTGCTTTCGTTTCCGTCGCTTTTATCCCGGTCAGCCTGGTCGCGGTGATCTCTGTCATGAACACGCGGACCCAGGCGGTCGATCAATTCATCGATGGCAGCACCCGGGAAATACGCCAGATCGATGGCAATATCCGCCAGTTTTTCGACGGTACGACGCAGAACGTCGATCAATTGTCCGCCGATCCTGTATACACTTCCGTGAACACGCTCAAAGATTACCAACCCGCCAACGCCGCCAGCCAACCGATGCCGGCCGAGGCGCAGCAGGTGATCGATCACTTTGCGCGCTACGGTGCGACCCACCCCGCCGCTGCGATTCTGTCCATCGGCCTCGAAGACGGCACTTACGCCAAATGGCCCGATGACCCACAACTGGCCAAATACGATCCGCGCACGCGCCCCTGGTACAAGGCGGCAATGGCCAGCCCCGGCGAGACCGTGCGCACCCCGGCGTATTACTACGACAAAGACGACGTGGCACTGGTGGGCACCGCGCGCGCATTGCTGGATAACACCGGCAAGGCCAAGGGCGTGTTTGTGGTCAGCGTCTCGCTGAAGAACCTCACCGAGCTGGTCAAGAGCATCAAGCTCGGCGAAAGCGGCTACGTGATGCTGATCGAAGACGGCGTGGTGCTGGTGGACCCGCGCGACAACGGACACAACTTCAAGCCCCTCAAAGACCTGGGCGAACCCTACGCACAGTTGGCCAACACCGCCCAGGGTTCCACCGAGGTGGTGATCAATGGCGTGCGCTACATGGCCAATATCTGGACCTCGCCCGGCCTGGGCTGGCGATATGTCGGCCTGATCGAATACAGCGAAGTGATGGCCGAGGCCACGCGCATGACCTACCTCACCAGCGCGATCGTTGCGGTGCTGGTGCTGATCTTCGGGCTGGTGGCGGCGGCGTTCTCCAAAGTCATCGTCAAACCCATCGGCCAGGTCAGCACCGGCTTGCAGTCCATCGCCCAGGGCGAAGGCGATTTGCGCCACGAGCTGCACGTGCAGGGCAAGGACGAAACCGCCGAGCTGGCCGGCTGGTTCAACAAGTTTCTCGCGGCGATCCGCCAGTTGATCCAGCACATCGGCGCGGCTTCGGCCAATTTGCAGGATGCTTCACGGGTCAACCGTGAAGTGGCGAACAATATGAACGACGCTGCGGGGCGCCAGCGCGAGGCGGTGGAATTGGTCTCTACGGCGTTCAACGAGATGGTCGCCACGGCCAACGAAGTCGCCCGCTCGTGCAGCGGTGCCGCCGAGTCGGCGGAGAACGGCCACCGCCGCGTCGCTGAAGGCAAACAGCAGATCGAAGTGACCACCGACAACGTCAACCGCCTGGGCCGCCGCCTGACCGAGTCGTCCCAGGCCATGATCGAACTGGAAGCGGGCAGCCGCAGCATCAACCAGATCCTCGGCACCATCCGCGCCATTGCCGAGCAGACCAACCTGCTGGCCCTCAACGCCGCCATCGAAGCCGCCCGGGCCGGCGATCAAGGTCGCGGTTTTGCGGTGGTGGCCGACGAAGTACGGGCCTTGGCCAAGCGCACCTCGGACTCCACCGGCGAGATCGAAAACCTGCTCGGCACCCTGGAAACCAAGACCCAGGAAGTCACCCAGAAAATGGGCAGTTGCCTGGACCTGTCGCGGGCCAGCGTGTCGTCCATCGAAAGCGCGCGGGACAGCTTCGAGGGCATCCAATTGTCGGTCAACGAAATTCGCGACCAGAACCTGCAGATCTCGGCCGCCGCCGAGGAACAACACAGCGTGGCGGAAGAGATCAACCGGCATATCCAGCAGATCTACGACGAAGCGCGACTGGTGGAAAGCCTGGCCAACTCGGCACAGGACGACTCGGGGCGGTTGTCGAACCTGTCGGATGAGTTGAATGGGTTGGTGGGGCGGTTCAAGTCCTAGGGGGCTGCCAACATTACCTTCGCAGGCCTGCTCCCGCGAAGGTGATGGTGGGGCTTTCATGAAAGCAGGCACCACCTGACCGCACTTTCAAACCGTGTGACCTTGTCCGGGAAAGGCCATGTGCGGAACTGATAGCGTTCGACCCACACCGTGGGAAACACATCGCCCTGCTGGAAATGCCGGGTGCCGTTGTTGTCTCTCAATGAATGGCCCCACGGCAAAAAGGCAACCTTCCAATACCCACTGACCGGGCAGGTTTGGCCGCTGTAACTGCTGGGCGCGGATAAGTGGGATTGGCTGAATGCTGGGGAGCCCGGTAAACCTAGGCCGGTGGCGGGGTCAAGGAGCTTGGCCTTGGCCAGCTCGGTGATCAGCGCCTCGCTGGGTTTGGGCGGGGGGATATTCGCCAGGCGGGATTCAAGCCATTGCAGCTTGCCGTCCCAGGGGGGCAGTTTGGCTGGGGGTAGAGGGAGGATGTCGTTGATTTCGGGGACTTTGGGGTCGGCGTAGGAATACCTGGCGAGTATTCGCCAGATTTTTTCGTAGCGTTCGGCGCGTTCGAGATCTTCCTGTTGGCCTAGGTAGTGCAGGGTATTAGAGGATTCAGGGTTGCGAAAGCTGTTTGATAAACGCAAAGCTGACGAACTATGCCCGGCAGCAATTCCCATTTGAAACAGTTCGAGCGCTTGGTGAAACTCACCTGTTCTAGAAAGGTAAATAGCTAACGCATTAGCTGCCTCTCCATCCCCCTGCTCAGCAGCACAGCGACGCATCTGCCTCGCGACGTCAGGAGCAATACTGATTGGCGCCAGTATATCCCCGACAACATGCTGGGCTTGAGCACTTCCGAGGTCGGCGGCCTTGCGGTAGTAACGTAGTGCCATTTCCGTATCCTGCTTCAGTCCAGCCGTGCCTTTGCTCAAAAAGATACCGATCAGGTAGTACCCTGTCGCCACGCCGGCATCAATCAGTTGCTGACTCAAGCGCAAGTGTTCCTCGCCTCGGAGCATGAAGTGCCCGCGCATACTGCCGTTCTGCAGGTTTATATTGGCCTTGTAATGACTGTTCTCGGCTGCAATTCGGTACAGGCGCTCAATCTCTGCATCAACGGATGTGTCCTGCTTCAACAGGTTGTTTTTCTGCAGCCAACGGGCATATTGAAACAGGGCATCAGCCTCAGCAGAAGGCGTAGGAATGCGTTCATGTGCGCAAGCGAAGGCCAGCTTGGCCTTGATTTCAGTAAGCGGGATCAATGCAACCTCCTTCGCGGGCAAAGCTGAAGCAATAACGGCGCCGAATGCGGCCAGCAGCAAGAGATTCAGGCGCTTCAATCGAGGTCCCCCAGAATGACGCCGCCATAGTTGAATTTGACGAGCGGGCTAGAGGGTGAACTCTCGGCCTCTTGGAGATCGTTATTTTGATTAATAAGCTCCTGCCACGTATCGAACGCCACCTCAGGATCATCCTGCACCCCCTTCCCATCCGTATGCAGCCCCCACAACCGCCTCCTCAGCGCCTGCGTCACACTCATCCACTCATGGGCAATATTCAGCTCACTGTCCACCTGCATGCTCCGCGTGTTGATATTGGCCGAGCCATGGGTGGTGAACACGTCGTCAACAATCATCAGCTTCGAATGGATATACACCGGCACCCACGGCTTACCCGCCGGCGAGTCCTTTGCCACCAGCGAGCACACATGCACTTTCAGGCCTGGACGTGGCTGCGGCACCTCTGTGCGGGTCTGGATCGCCTTGATCTGTCGGTTGAGTGCGGCCTCTCGGTACTCATGATTGACCCGACGTTCGCCCTGGGCTTCCCGGGCTTTATCACTTGCCTTGCCACCGCCCAACGCGTCGCTCAGGCGGGTCAAGGTGACCAGAGCCTGCTGTTCGACGAGTTCCGCCAACGACGGCGCCTGTTTATCCGCCTCGGCCTTGATCCGTGCAATGCGCTGCAACTTGCTGATCTCAGGCATCGTGTCGCCACGCCCAAGGCTTTCGAGCATGCGGTAGGTGTTCAGGGCGCCCGGACCTACGCCATCTTCACTGGCATTGGTGATCACAAACAGATGCAGGTTGCCGTGCAAACCTGGATCGCGTCCTGCGCGGGTTTGGTCGGCGGCGGCCTTGTTGATGGCCTCGGCCAATGGCGGCCAGCGAAAGTATTGGTTCTCGATATAGATGAACTGAGTCGCGTTGTTCACGGCCTTCAGGTAGAGCTTTTCAATGTCACGCTTGCCTTCTTGCGCCTGGGTACGCACCAGTTGGGCCAACTGGCGAGTGGCGCCGGGGATGCATGTCAGTGTTGGCCCTACCTGCTTGGCCTGGCGGGAAAGCAGCAAGTCTTCACCCGTTTCCTTGCGCCAGGCGGTGGCGAAGTTATGGTGCAGGTGCTCGAGGATCGGCCCGCTGACCTGGCTGGAAATATCCTGGCGCGGCGTATCACCACGCGGCCCGCGGTTGGGCTCGGGCTTGGCCCCTTCGGTGCGATTGCGCGCGGTGTGATCGTTGGTATCCCAATACTCATCGAGCATGTTGTGGCCCATGACAAAGCCGACAGCGCGATCTTTCAGCTCATAGTCGACCAGCACGGTTTTCTGATGGTGCGTCACGGCCACCGCCAACGCGCCTAACGTCCCAGCGCTAAGCTGCGGATCAAGACTTTTGTATTTGGCCTGGTGAGCAATTTCAGCCCGTTCATACAGGCTGAAACCACGGCTGACAAACACCGGCACACTGCGCACCACGCGCATGGCCGGTGCCAGATGATCGGCAAATGCGCATTGGGAAAACCAATGCCGGTCATACGCATATTGATCGGCCGTGGAAGGTTGCAGCGCCCGGTCCTTGATACGGTACGGGCCCTTGCCAGGCAAGTTGGCCTCACCCGCTGCGCCGGCACTGTTGAACGGCGATTCCCAACCCAGTATTCGCACCTCGACGCCTTCACGCGCCTTGCACATCAGCAATTCGCCGATCGTTGGGCTGTTGCCGTCACGAATGAAATACATCGACGGCTGAAAGCCCCAGCAAATGATGTCGATGGTTCTCGTGGCGTTGGCGATGGCCACATGCACGGCCTTGAAGGCTTCTTCGCCGTTGATGAGTGGCTGGTAGGTGGCTTGCACCGGATGATACTCACTGCGCTGCACGTACCAGGGCGCGGTGCAGGTGGCTTGCTGGGTGTGGCGCAGGGCGATGGGCACGACGATGTCGGATTGAGTCATGAGGTTTTCCCTTCCGGGTCACTCGATGGGTTGGTCACGGCGGCGTACAAGGCACGGTGGTCCGTGTGCGAGAGGGGCTGACTCAGCGCGCTATCGGTTAGCACATGATGATTGTGCAAGCCGCCATTGGCCAGGTTGGCCTGATCGGCATTGCGATATTCGCTGGGCACCGGTATTTGGTAACTCACCCCGTTGGCCAGCTGCATTCGGTATTGCTGAGTCACCACCTCGTGGTTGATTGATACGAGCCCCGTCTTATCCAGCACACCTTGCTTGAGCACCGCCCCATCGGCGTAAAGTGTGTAGGGCATACCCGCCCAACCTTGACCCGGAGCATTAGGGGTCAGCGGCACACGAAACTGCACGGGTTGCTTGGACAGGCTGATCGGGTATTCAGGATGTGTGGCCGACATATTGGCGGGGCCCAAATAGACAACCTTCGCCGATTTGACAATGTGCTTGCCCTGAGTCCCGGACTCGATGCCGACTTGATCAAGGGTGATGTAGCTACCGCCAGCATTCAGGGTGATTTTCTTTTTTGCGACAATGCGGATTTCATCTTCGGTACTGATGATCTCCAAGCCATTGCGTGCCAGTACTTCCAACGTGTCGTTCTGTGCCTGAACACACACAGGGCCTGCGTTGGCAATCAACTTGACACCCACCTTGCGCACAAACAGGCTGACGCCCTGCCCCACCCCGATAAACAGCCGTTTGAGCACACTGATATCCGCCTCGGCTCCGGCGTTGACCATCAGGTTGTGCTGCGCAGCCAGCTGCAAGTGCTGCCCACTGGTCAGGGCAACGCCTTGAGGGGCACTGAGCAGCAACACGGACGATTGCAGTTGTTCCAGGTCTTGCTTGAGCAAGTTCAATTGCGCTTGCACATCGGCGGGGTCGGCACTCGCGGCGCTGGCATCAGCAGACAATCCCTCCAACTGCTCACCTGCTTGCTGCAGACGCGCCACCGCCGCACTCATTTCCAGCATCTGCCCCTGTGCCTTGGGCTGCCCATCAGCACTGATGAAAATACCGCTGCCAGCACGTACCGCTGCATGCCCGTCAGTGCGCAACTCCGCACCCTGTCCTCTCGGTTGGCGTTGTGCATCCACCAAATGCCCCAAATTCAACTGGCTCTTGCCACTGTGCTCCGTACTCAACTTAATGTGTTCCTGCCCCCGCGTGTCATCCATGCGCAACTTGTTGTTCGCTGGAGTACGCAGCACGTTGCGTTTGTAATTGCGCAAGGTCACGTGATCAACGTGCTGGCTGTCATGCAGGGCATGGGCGATGTAGGGCCGATCCGGGTCGCCTTGTTCGAAGGCGATGGCGACTTCGGTGCCGGGGATCAGGGGCAGGTGCAGGCCGTGGGTGTCGCCGGCGTAGGGACGGGCCAGGCGTAGCCAGAGGCTTTCTTCGCCGGGTTTCCAGGTGTCGCGGTCGAAGAGGAAGCTCACGCGGTAGCGGCCTTCCATATCGATATGAGCGTAGGGGTCGTTCGCCTGGGGGCTGGTGATGCGGGCCGGGACGGTGCCGGCGATTTGCGGTTTGGCTTGTGGGGCTGGGCGAAAGCAGAGGGTTTCTGAATAGGGGATGGCCTTGAATGTGGCTTCGAAACTGCTGTTGCGGGCCGCTGTGGTGGTCATGCACGTGATCACCGCGCCTGGGTTGAAGGCCTGGGGCGCGCCGCCGCTGATCTTGAGGACCTGGCCCGGCGCAAGGGTGGCGCTGCTGCTGATGCCACTCAAAAGCGTCTGTTGGTTCAGGTACTGCTCGTGGCGCAGGCGTGCGTAGAAATAGCCGCTTTCACATTGCAGGTCTTCGTCTTGATCGAGTCGATTGCCGAGGACCGTGTAGGGTTCGGCGTAGTGGTACGCATCGCCATAGGTACCGGATGTGTAGTCGACCTCGCCGTTGAGTTGGACGCTGGCGTCACGGTGGTGGTAGGCGCGCACGCTGACGTGTTGCTCGACCACCTGGTGGCTGGATTGCAACGCCCACACACCGTCCTGTCCGCTGCTGCCGAGCCCGGATTGCGGGCGGAATGGCAGTTCTACGTCGAACTGGTAACCACGCTGGCTATCGAAAAATTCGACGACGTCGATGCGCAGGCGTTCGTCGCTGGTGAAGCGATACCAGATGCCCACCTCGGCCAGCAACCGGCTGATGAAGGCCAGGTCGCTTTCGCCATATTGCATGACCTGTTCACGCCGGGGGTAGTCGCGCTTGAGGTTGAACAGGAAGTCCTGGCCTTCGAAACCGTGGCGGGTGCGCAGGATGTGTTCGACGATTTCGGGCACGGATTGGTGTTGGTAGATACGGAACTGCCGGCCACGTTCAAGCAGGGCGATTCGGGGTTGCAGGGTGAGTGTGTAGGTGGCCTGGTCGTTGGAGCCGGACTGGCGCGCGAAGTGGGTGACCACGCCGTGCAGGGTGCGCAACGGTTTGATCTTGGGCGGGGTCATACCCAATAACGGGAGCTTCTGCGCGGGGGCGTGCAGGCTGAAGCTGGCGGGTTTGCCCAGCATGGAGTCGGCGGCCAGATCAAGGTCGGGGCTGGTGAACTCCACGCGGTAGGTGAATGGCTGGCTGAGCTGTTCCTGGCCATTAAAGGCCAGGACGTCGAGCGGCGCCGCCACGTTGCTCACCCATAATGTATGGCGGCTGTGATCGAAGAACAGGCAGGACGTCATTCCTTTACTCCTGAACGCAAAAGAGCCCAGAGAGTAAAGTTTTGCTATCGCAAATGAATGTCGGAAAATTCGACTTTACGAGAAAGGCACTTCCTGATCAGCCCCTCTCAATTTGCTTCTACTCCGCAGCGAGACGATGCACCTCAATCACCAACCCCTCCTCCTCACTCGGCACACAGAAGTGACGGGTAATCAGATCAAACTCCGCATCCGTCGCCGCAAAATCATGCTCGCCCCGGGCATTCCTGGCGTGCAGCCGGGCGCGGCACGTGGCGTCGTCCAGTTCCAGGTAATGCAGGCAGTGCGGCACCTGGGCCGTCTGCGCCAGGCCTCGCAGCCACTCGCGGTTGGCCAGGGTGTTGGCCGGAAAATCCAGCACCACATTGACCCCCGATTGCAGCAAACGGATCACCAGCGGCTCGAGCACGCCGCGGATACGTTGGGCGCTGCGCAGGTAGTCTGCGATGGAGAGGATCTCCCCCGGATAGAGCTGTGCCAACCAGTGGTCTTCGCTGAGCACAATGGCGGCGTGTTCGGCAGCGAGGCGGTTGGCGAGCGTGGATTTGCCGGAGGCGATCTTGCCGCACAGCAGATGCAGGGTTGGCATGGGGACGTTTCCTTGTGTCGGGTCAAAGAGAATGCCCGCCGCTGCATGGCAGGGCAACGCTCTTCAATCCCTGAACTATGCTCTAGCAGCCATTGGGAGCCCAACGCGTCCGAAGGCACTGGGCGCGGCGGTTGATGCCCGCCATCCATGGCCTTTTGGATAGGAAGTCCTATGACCAGACAGACAAGCGTATTGGGCCTGCTCGCCCTGCTCCCCCTGGCCCTGGCCCACGCCGACGATGGTGGCATCAGCTTCTGGCTGCCCGGCCAGTTCGGCGCACTCGCCGCTGCCCCGGTCACGCCTGGCTGGAGCCTGCCGCTGATCTACTACCACGTCAAAGCCAGCGATGACAAAAACAAGGCCTTCCCACGCGGCGGGCGTACCGTGGTCGGGCTGGATGCGGAGGCCGACCTGCTCTTCGCCAGCCCCACCTACACCTTTGAAACCCCGGTGCTGGGCGGTGCCCAGGCGGCGATTTCGGCGGTGGGTGCGGTGGCGCGGTCCGAAGCCAGTATCGATGCGACGGTGACCGGCCCGCGCGGCCGTTCGTTTTCCGGCGGGACCCACGACAGCCTCAAGGGCGGCAGCGATCTCTACCTGCTCGGCACCTTGAAGTGGAACCATGGCGTGCACAACTTCATGGCCTACACCATGGGCAATATTCCCATCGGCGCCTATGACCCCAACCGCCTGGTGAATATCGGCCTGGGCCACGCCGCCCTGGACGCCGGCGGTGGCTACACCTACTTCGACAAGACCAACGAATTCTCCGCCGTGGCCGGTATGACCTACAACTGGGAAAACCGCGACACCCGCTATCAGAACGGCATCGACGCCCACCTCGACCTCAGCGCCTCGCACTTCTTCACCTCGCAAACCCTGGTCGGCCTGGTCGGCTACTACTTCGAACAAGTCACCGGCGACAGTGGCAGCGGCGCGACCCTGGGGGATTTCAAGTCACGGGTCGCCGGGATCGGCCCGCAGGCCGGGCATTTCTTCAAGGTGAGCGATGAGTTGTGGTACGCCAATATCAAGGGTTATTACGAGTTCGACGCCAAGAACCGCCCCGATGGCTGGAACATGTGGGTGTCGCTGGTCATTCCCCTGAATGGCAAGAAATGACCGCCCTCACGCCGTGCGCCGCTGCCAATGCTCATAGAACGCCAGCGACGCGACGTTCTTGTCCTTGGCCTCCAGCATGATGTCGAACCGGTCGAGAAACTGCAGCGCGTAGTCATTGGTCCAGCGGTTCCACATCTGCGCGCTGTGGCCGTACAGGTCGCGCTTGGACACCACCTGCATCAGCGCATCCATTTCCAGCTTGTGGTCCGCGTCAAAGCCCAACTCTTGCAAGCTCTCCTGCGGCTGGGAGTAATGCATGGTCGGGCGCACACCGCGCCAGCTGTCGATGACCCGCGCGACCCGCTCGGAGTGCGGGTCGATATAGTCGTTTTCATTGATCCAGCAGTGGTGGATATCCAGCACCACCGGCGCCAGGTCGGCGACTTGCAGGCAGTGGTCGAGGCCGTAGGTCTTCTCGTCGTTCTCGAAGGTGATGCAGTTGCGCGCCACGTGCGACAGGCGCGCCCACACCGCACGCGTGCCCTCCACACCCAGGCGGCCGGCGATGTGCACGTTGCACTTGAGGTCCTGGAACCGCTGGCCGTAACCCATCATGCGGATCATGTCGGCGTGGTATTCGAATTCGGCCAGGCTGTTTTCCACCACGCCGGGGTTTTCCGAGCCGAGCACGCAATATTGGCCGGGGTGAAAGGACAGGCGGATATCCGACGCCCGCGCCAGTTCGCCGATGGCGGCAAACCCCTCGATCAACTGCTGCGCGATGGCCGGGTCCTGGTACACCGCGGCGACCTTCGGGTGGCTGTAGAACGGCAACAAATCGCTGCTCAGGCGCAACATGCGCAAGGTCGGCGGCAACCCGGCAACGTAGCGCAGCAGGTGCAGTTGCGCGGCAAGGTTATGGGTGACAACTTCCACCAGCTTGGCGCGGGCCACTTGGGGCGTGACCCCGTCCATCCAGCGCAGGGTGGTGGTGCGCGGGTTGTACGGGCCTTCGATCAACTTCAGGGCACTGGCCGAGAGCAGGCGTTCGGGATGCTTGTATTGGCATGCAAAGCCGATGCGTGGATGAGTCATGGGAGTGCCTGGCGGAGATAAGGGCGGGATGATACGGGGTTAGGTGTTAGGCGACCCAGGAGGTTCAGTGCATTTTGCACATTGACATGATTGCCCAAGGCAACAATATAATTGCCCAAGGCAACCATCTGGACTCCATCATGTCTTCCACCCTCCTTGTCGAACGCGCCGGCATCATCCGTGGTTTCAACCGTTTCTACACGCACCAGATCGGTGTGTTGCAGGAGCACCTGCTGCAAAGTGCCTTCTCGCTCACCGAAATCCGCGTCATGTACGAGCTGTCTTCCCGTGGCGACCTGACCAGTGCCGACCTGTGCCAGATGCTCAGCCTGGATGCGGGCTACCTGAGCCGACTGATCAGCGGGCTCGAAAAGCAAGGCCTGATCCAGAAAGTCCGCTCGGTCACCGACGCCCGCGCCGTGCAATTGCACCTCAGCGACCTCGGCCGCTCGGTGTTGGCGCCCCTAGAGCAAAAGACCCAGGACGAAGTGATCGCCTTGCTGCAGGCCCTGCCCGAACCGCAACAGCAGCAACTGACCGCCGCCATGCAGCGCATCCAGACCCTGTTGCAAGGCACGCCGCCGAGCTTCCTGCTGCGCGATCCGCAGCCCGGCGACATGGGCCTGGTCGTGCAGCGCCAGTCCGCCCTGTATGCGCGCGAGTACCACTGGAATTGGGAGTTCGAAGCATTGGTGGCGGAGATTGTTGCCAAGTACTTGCGCGAATTTGATCCCAGCGGCGAGCGCTGCTGGATCGCGGAAAAGGACGGCGAGGTGGTGGGTTCGGTGTTCGTGGTGCGCCATGACGACAGCACCGCCAAGCTGCGTATGCTCTACGTCGACGCCAGCGCACGGGGCATGGGCATCGGCCAGCGCCTGGTGGATGAGTGCCTGCGGTTCGCCCGGCATGCCGGCTATAAACGCATGGTGTTGTGGACGATGAGCGCGCTGGTGGATGCACGCAAGCTGTACCAGAAGGCGGGGTTTGAATTGGTTGAAGAGGAGCCCACCCAAAGCTTTGGCAAGGAACTGATCAGCCAAACGTGGGCGCGGGACCTCTGAAGCACTCCCGCGCTGCAGGCAGCGCGGGAGGTGACGCATTAAAGGTCAGTGATTTCCTTGTGGCGCGGCACCAGCGTCTTCATCACGCTCCAGGCCACCAGGTACGCCAGCGCACAGATCGCGAACATGATCATGTAGCCCGTATGGATATCGTTGATCGACTTGTAGTAGTCGAACACCCAACCGCCGATCTTGGTCATCACCACGCCGCCCAGGCCGCCGGCCATGCCGCCAATGCCGACCACCGAGGCCACGGTTTTCTGCGGGAACATGTCGGACACGGTGGTGAAGATATTGCACGACCACGCCTGGTGCGCCGAAGCACCCACACCGATCAGCAACACCGGCACCCAGAAGCTGATATAGCCCAACGGCTGCGCCAGCAGCACCACCAGCGGGAACAGGGCGATGATCAACATCGCTTTCATGCGCCCGTCATACGGCGCGTCGCCCCGGGCCATGAAGTAGCTGGGGAACCAGCCGCCACCGATGCTGCCGACCATGGTCATGCTGTACAGCACCGCCAGCGGCATCACGATATCGGCGCCTTTCATGCCGTATTGCGCCGACAGGTACGTGGGCAGCCAGAACAGGAAGAACCACCACACGCCGTCTGTCATGAACTTGCCGAAGGCGAACGCCCACGTCTGGCGGTAGGTCAGCAGCTTGAACCACGAAACTTTTTTCCCCACCGCACCAGTAGGCGCCGGGCTGAATGGCTGTACGGTCTCGTCACTGCGGATGTAGGCCAGTTCCGCCGCCGACAGGCGCTTTTGCCGCTCGGGTTTCTCGTAGAGCGCGATCCACACCGCCACCCACACAAAACCCAGCGCACCAATCACGATAAACGCCGCTTCCCAGCCCCAAAGACCGGCGATCAACGGTACGCAAATCGGTGCCAGGATCGCGCCAACGTTGGCGCCCGAGTTGAAGATGCCGGTGGCGAATGAGCGTTCTTTCTTCGGGAAATATTCGGCCGTGGCCTTGATCGCAATCGGAAAGTTACCCGCCTCGCCAATCGCCAATACCGCACGGGACAGCATGAAACCGGCAATCGACACCGGAATCACCGCCAAACCAATCGCCCCGCTGACGGCGGCGATGCCCTCGCCCATCGGCACCGAGAACGCATGCATGATGGCGCCCGTGGACCAGATGCCAATCGCCACCACATAGGCGGTCTTGGTGCCGATCTTGTCGACCAGGCGCCCGGCAAACAGCATGGAGATGGCGTAGACAAACTGGAACACCGCCGCGATGTTCGCGTAGTCGGTGTTGCTCCAGCCAAATTGCGTGGACAGCTGTGGCGCCAGGAGGCTGAGCACCTGGCGGTCAAGGTAGTTGACGGTGGTGGCAAAGAACAGCATCGCGCAGATGGTCCAGCGATAGTTGCCTACCGCCTGGCCAACGCGCTGGGCGTTGATGGGCTCGTTCAAGTTCATGGCATCACTTTTTTATTTTTGTTAGATAGGACATACGTAACGTCATATGTCGTCGTACAACTACGACTTTTATAGCGGGCCGCTTATGGGCTGTCAATCTGAAAGATTGCGGTTTGTTGAGGTATGTGATGCCCTGGGCAAAAGCAGTTGTAGGATGACAGTCCCAATTCACTCGACACCGCTTGACTGTGGGAGCTGGCTTGCCTGCGATGCAGGCGCCTCGGTCTGTCAGCTAAACCGCAGCGATGCCATCGCAGGCAAGCCAGCTCCCACAAAAGCCAGCTCCCACATTCGATCGGCGTTGTTATTGCGCCTTTTCAATAAAAAACACGCAATCGGGTGAATTATTTCGTGTCCGCTTGTATCTGACCTTTCAGAGCGGTGCCATCGCGGCGATGGCACCTCCCCTGTTCAGATTTAGAGTGGTCCCCATGAAAGCTCGCAAGAAACGCGTCAACCCCATCGGATTGAAAGACATCACCATTGTCGATGACACCAAGATGCGCAAGGCGATCACCGCTGCCGCATTGGGCAATGCCATGGAATGGTTCGACTTTGGCGTCTACGGGTTCGTCGCCTATGTGCTCGGCAAGGTGTTCTTTCCCGACGCCTCCCCTAGCGTGCAGATGATTGCCGCGCTGGGCACCTTCTCCGTACCGTTCCTGATCCGCCCGCTGGGTGGCCTGTTCTTTGGTGCGCTCGGCGATAAATACGGGCGGCAAAAAGTCCTCGCCGCCACCATCGTCATCATGTCCCTGAGCACCTTTGCCATCGGCCTGATCCCCGGATACGCCACGATTGGCATCTGGGCACCGATCCTGCTGTTGCTGTGCAAAATGGCCCAGGGTTTCTCGGTGGGCGGTGAGTACACCGGTGCGTCGATCTTCGTGGCCGAATACGCACCCGACCGCAAGCGCGGCTTCCTTGGCAGCTGGCTCGACTTCGGCTCCATCGCCGGTTTTGTCCTTGGCGCGGGCGTGGTGGTGCTGATCTCCAGCGTGCTGGGCGAAGAGCAATTTGAATCGTGGGGCTGGCGCCTGCCGTTCTTCCTCGCCCTGCCCCTGGGCATCATCGGCCTGTACCTGCGCCACGCCCTGGAAGAAACCCCGGCGTTCCAGCAGCACATGGACAAGCTCGAACAAGGCGACCGCGAAGGCCTCAGCCACGGGCCCAAAGTGTCCTTCAAGGAAGTCGCGACCAAGCACTGGCGCAGCCTGTTGACCTGCATCGGCATCGTCGCCGCGACCAACGTGACGTACTACATGCTGCTCACCTACATGCCGAGCTACCTGTCCCATAACCTGCATTACAAAGAAAACAGCGGCGTGCTGATCATCATCGCCATCATGGTCGGCATGCTGTTCGTGCAACCGTTCATTGGTTTTGTCAGTGACAAGATCGGCCGCAAGCCCTTCATCATCGCCGGCAGCATCGGCCTGTTGGTGCTGTCGATCCCGGCCTTCATGCTGATCACCAGCGGCAAGATCGGCCTGATCTTCGCCGGGCTGCTGATCCTCGCCATCGTGCTGAACTTCTTTATCGGCGTGATGGCCTCGACCCTGCCCGCGATGTTCCCTACCCACCTGCGCTACAGCGCGCTGGCCAGTGCGTTCAACGTCTCGGTATTGATCGCCGGCCTGACCCCGACGGCAGTGGCCTGGCTGGTGGAAAGCACCAACGACCTGTACATGCCGGCCTACTACCTGATGGTGTTTGCCGTGGTCGGCCTGATCACCGGCCTGACCATGAAGGAAACCGCCAACAACCCCCTGCGCGGCGCAGCACCGGCGGCGTCGGACATGGCCGAAGCCAAGGAGCTGTTGCAGGAGCATCACGACAATATCGAGCAGAAGATCGAAGACATCGATGCCGAGATTGCCGAACTGGAAGCCAAGCGCGAGAACCTGGTGCAGCAGCATCCGCGGATTAACTAAGCGGATCGATACTGTCAAAAGCCAGCAGGACAGACCCCCACCTGTGGCGAGGGAGCTTGCTCCCTCGCCACAGGTACACTGGTCCTTCTGAACTGGGTTCGCCCTACCTGAAAAACTGACTCGGCGTCTTGCCAAACTGTTTCTTGAACATGCTGGTAAAGGCGCTGGGGCTTTCATAGCCCAGCTCCAGGGCTACGTCGATAATCTTCTCCCCCACCGCAATGCGCTCCAGCGCCAACAACAAGCGCGCCTGCTGGCGCCATTGGCCGAAGGTCATGGCGGTTTCCTTGCGGAACAGCCGCTGGATGGTTTTCTGGTCCAGGCCCAGACGTTCACTCCAATCGGCCACGGTGGAGGCGTCGCCCGGGTCGTCCTGTAATGCCTGGCAGATCTGCTGAATGCGCAAATCAGCCGGCTGCGGCAACGAGAGCGGCAACGCCGGCAGCAGCGCGAGTTCATCGAGGATCAGGTGCATGATCCGCGCATCCCGCGAGTCCTCGGCATACGGCGGTTTCAGGCTGACCGACGCCTTGATCAACTCACTCAGCAACGGCGAGATACTCACCGCCTTGGTTTCACTCGGCAGGTTGGGGAACGCGTCGGGGCGCACAAACACGCTGCGCATTTTCAATGCCCCTACGCACCGCAGCGAGTGAACCTGCCCGCACGGCATCCAGAACCCACGGTTGGACGGCACCGTCCACTGGCTTTGTGCCGAGTGCACGACCATCACGCCTTCGATGGCGTAGAGTAATTGGTGCTTCTCATGACTGTGCTCGGGGATCACCCAGTTCTCGGGGTAGTCGGTGGCCGAACTGATCACGGCCCAGTCGCCTTCGTCGATTTCCTGTAGAAATTTATCCAGTGATTTGATCATTTCGCCCTTTTTGCGATGATTGCTGCCCGAATTTCGCGAGACAGGCATTTTCGGCAAATCTAGCATGAACACCGAATCATTTTGAAATAGATGGCGAGCTCAAGTACTCGCCACCCTGTATGGAATGCCTGCATGTCGACCCTGACCGCGTCACCCGCTGCTGCCACCACTACGCCCCAAGCCAGCCCCTTGGTCATGCGCATTCTCGGCGCCTGCGCCCTGGCGCACCTGATCAATGACCTGATCCAGGCCGTGCTGCCGTCGATCTACCCGATGCTCAAGGCCAACTACGGCCTGAGCTTTGCCCAGGTCGGCCTGATCACCCTGACCTTCCAGCTGACCGCTTCCCTGCTGCAACCGTGGATCGGCTACCACACCGACCGCCATCCCAAACCGTGGCTGCTGCCGGCCGGCATGGTCTGTACCTTGATCGGCATCCTGATGCTGGCGTTTGTCGGCAGCTTCCCGGCGATCCTGCTCGCCGCCGGCCTGGTGGGCGTGGGTTCCTCGACCTTCCACCCGGAAACCTCGCGCGTTGCGCGCCTGGCGTCGGGCGGTCGCTTTGGCCTGGCGCAATCGACCTTCCAGGTCGGCGGCAACACCGGCAGCGCCCTCGGTCCGCTGCTCGCGGCGGCGATCATCATTCCCTACGGCCAGGGCCATGTGGCCTGGTTCGGCCTGTTTGCGGTGTTTGCCATCCTGGTGCTTTACGGTTTGAGCCGCTGGTATCGCAACCACCTCAGCCTGTTCAAGCTCAAGCAAGGCGGCAAAGCCACCCATGGCTTGTCCAAGGGCCGCGTGACCTTTGCCTTGGTGATACTGGCCGTGCTGGTGTTCTCCAAGTACTTCTACATGTCCAGCCTCACCAGCTACTTCACCTTCTACCTGATCGAGAAGTTCCACCTGTCGGTGGCCAGTTCGCAGATGTATCTGTTCCTGTTCCTCGGTGCAGTGGCCGTGGGCACCTTTGCCGGTGGGCCGATTGGCGACAAGATCGGCCGCAAGAAAGTCATCTGGTTCTCGATCCTCGGCGCCGCGCCGTTCACCCTCGCCCTCCCCTACGTCGACCTGTTCTGGACCGCCGTGCTCAGCGTGGTGATCGGCTTTATCCTCGCCTCGGCCTTCTCCGCCATCGTGGTGTTCGCCCAGGAACTGGTGCCCGGCAACGTCGGCATGATCGCCGGGATCTTCTTTGGCCTGATGTTCGGCTTCAGTGGGATTGGCGCGGCGCTGCTCGGTCTGCTCGCGGATAACCACGGCATCGAGTATGTCTACACGCTGTGTTCGTTCCTGCCGCTGGTGGGCATCCTGACGATATTGCTGCCCTCGACCAAAGGCGTGTGAACCACCGGTCATCGGCATGGCTGAATGCCATGACGATGAGTGTTCTGAAAACCTGCGTGTGCGCTTACAATCCCGGTTTAAACGCACACCAGGCAGACCCGGCTAGACATGACGCTCGACCCTCCTACGATTTTGGCCCTCACCGTGGCCCTGGCCGCCGCTGCTGCCCTGTACCTGGCCGTTGAATGGCGCAGCGTGCGCGAACCGTCGCTGCTGTGCTGGAGCGCCGGTTTCGCGACCATCAGCATCGGCTCCACCCTCGCCTTGCTGCGCAGCAGCGGCTTTCTGATGATCGGCATCTGGTTCGCCAATGGCTTGCTGGTGATCGCCCACTTCCTGTTCTTGCTCGGCGTGGCGCGGTTCACCCAGGCGCGGCTGTCGCGGTGGTGGCTGCTGATGCCCGTCGTGTGGCTGGGCATGTTGCTGTTGCCGGCTGACTTGCCGTGGTCCAAAGCCATGCTGGCGGTGCAGTCCCTGCTGGTGGCGGCGCCGACCTTGTGTGCCAGCAGCCTGCTGCGGCCCCACGGCAAGTCATTGAGCATCGGCGCGGTGCAACTGCGCTATGTGCTGCTGATCCACGGCTCGTTCTATGTGGCCAAGGCGCTGTCGGTGTTGATCCCCGGCACCTTGATCGACCTGGCGGCGTTCAAGGGCGAGATCATCCAGGTGTCGCTGGTGGAAGGCGCGATGGCGATCATGCTGATCGCCTTGTCGATGACCGGCTCGGAGCGCTATCGCCGCGAACAGCAGATCGCCCGCCTCGCCGCCCGCGACCCGCTGACCGCCCTGTACAATCGCCGCGCCCTGGATCTGCGGGCGCCGCGCTTGCTGGCCCAGGTCTCCCCGGCCCGTCCGGGCGCGCTGCTGCTGATCGACATCGACAACTTCAAGCCGGTGAATGACCTTTACGGCCACATCGCCGGCGACCGTCTGCTGATCGCCTTGAGCGAGATGATCCGCGCGGTCGTGCCCCGTGGCGCACTGGTAGCGCGCTTGGGTGGCGATGAATTCGTGATCCTGCTGCACCCGGCCTCCACGGAACAGATCGTCGACCTCGGCAGCCGCCTGCGCGGGCAATTTTTTCAATTCACCTCGCAAACCTTTGCGACCCCGACAGCGGTGACCCTGAGCATCGGTGCCAACCTGTTCGACCAGCCGCCGGCGAGCCTGACGGAATTGATCGAACAAGGAGACACCGCGCTGTATGAAACCAAGCGCGGTGGGCGTGACAGCATTCGGTTGGTGGATCGCACCGGAGCGAGTTCGTTTGGCTAATCGTCGCTGAGGGTGATTTTCACCCTACAGCGACCACCTCTGCACCATCCCTACCTATCCAACTGACTTTTCCTAAGTGATGGCCGGAAGCGTCCGACTGTACTTCGAATATCCAAATTATCAGGGTAACTGCGCAATAAACGCACGTTTACTGACTGCATAAAAAGGACATT
Organism: Pseudomonas sp. CBZ-4; assembly: GCF_000346755.1. GTDB lineage: Bacteria > Pseudomonadota > Gammaproteobacteria > Pseudomonadales > Pseudomonadaceae > Aquipseudomonas. The sequence goes on from NZ_ANNV01000084.1 coordinate 27,610, forward strand.
TTGAATGAGTGACGGACACTTCATTGGCTTGGGTGACAAAACCACCTGCGGCGGGAAAGTCCTGGATGGCGACCCCAGCATAAACATCTATGGCCTCCTCCACGCTTGTGAGGGAGACCGAGTGACATGCGGAAAGCACCCGGGCATTTTTAAAATACTCGGCGGTATTTCACACATGAACAGCCATGGCAGGCTGATGGCTGGCACGCTGGACAGCTTCAGCAGTTGCCCCTGCCGAGCCCGATTCATTCCCTCGATCTACACGGCGATCTACCGCAACGAAAGCTACGAACGGCCGGCCATGAGACGCGCCGCTGAACCGGCGCCAGTGGCTCAGGCCCGCAGTTCGGCGGCACAGAATCAGTCGACGTACCGTCCTTCGAGTCTTTGGACGCCCTCTGCGCTTAACAGCCCACAAGGTGAAGAACCCGGCTTCTATATCGTGCCCCAAAGCACGACCCGCGACGCTTTGGAGGCCACGTTATTTCCAACGCCAGACCCAGCGGTAATGGCCAAGTTCCGAACACTCAACCCGCGAACAGACAACGTTAAAGCCGGCTCATTGATCGTGCTTAGCGATCCAAACAATTTTCAATGCAACAAAGAAGAAACCCGGTTACTGGCAGCAGCGGCACTCACCCATGACGCTATAAACCCTCTGAGTGCAGCCGATGCGGACTTCATGATGCGCCATCGCGAGCAGCTCCAAAGCTTCCTGGCCCACAGTTCAACCGCTATCGGAGCGGGTGAAACCATGCTCGCGAGGAATCTGGATAGCTTGAAAACAATCTTGCAAGAGTTCGAAGCCCTGCACCAAAAAGCGTTCTTCAAGGATGGGCACTTACGATCACCAGAATTCTTCGCCGAACGTAAAAACCTGCTGGCCCGGCTTGATACCCACCTCACCGCCCTGACCCGCCGAAGCGCCGGCATCCCCGACCATCCCAACCTGAAAACCGCGCTGGGGATATCAAGCCGTAGCCTTGTTCATCGGTGGACGCAAGCCGGGGCACCGGGCCAGATACCTGGCTACGCGACCCATATCCAACAGTTGGCGAAAGCTTCGACGGTGATCAAGCGTGGAGGCTGGGTCGGTACAGCCATTGGGGGTGGGGCTTCTTATATGAAGGTGAAAAACGTGTGTTCTGCGGGTAACGATGAAGCCTGCGAGAAGATCACATTTACCGAAACGGGTAGCTTTGTGGGGTCGCTAGGGGGTGGGGCCTTGGCGGGGGCGGCACTATCAACTGCTGTTGTCGGCGGGCTGTGTGTCGGGTTGGGCATACCAACCGTCGGCATAGCTCCTTTGGCATGCGGGCTCGTCGTCGTTGGCGCAGGCTCTGTCGGGGGAGGCGCCCTAGGCGAAGCATTTGGCGGATGGGTAGGCGAGAAGATCTACGAGACCGCTAAATGACACTGAGCACGGGCGATACAGTTCTTTTAACCATAGCGCTTGCCGACTTCATCGGGATGTTCCTTTGGATCGGCGTATGCCTGCACCTGGCTTATACCCAGGCGGACGTGATGCTGGAACATCTCAAAAACAGTCCGGCAATCACGACTTGGGCACCGATCCTACATGCCGGCCCCTGGGGGAAACTGATGTTCATAGGCGGCATTTGCGGACTCATCACATTCCCGAGCTACCAGCTCAGAAAAGGCCAATTGAGCGCTGAAGACTTAGCGGGCTTCCCCCTTTCCCTCAAACGCAAGTTGGTATTTTTGGAATGGTCCATGATCGGCCTCTTACTGGTCATGATGACCTTTGGCATAGCCATTAAGCTTGGATTGCTTTAACCGCGACTCGTAGCATCAAGGGAAATGGGGCCCTTCCCCATTTCCCCACTGCCACCTACCACTAAAGATCGTAACTCACCGCCACACTGCGCCCACTCTTCACCGACTCCAACGCACAATCCGCCAAGTGCAACGCGTACAAACCGTCGCGCATGGTGGTGGGCAGCGGCTGGCCGCTGTTCAGCGCATCGATGAACTGCGTCAGTTCATTGCGATAGGCATCCGCATACCGCTCCAGGAAAAAATGCTGCAACGGTTCCAGCGCTTCGGTGTGCTCTGCGCTCCAGTGGCGCAAGGTAGTCGGCCGATGGTTATCGGTGAGCAGCACGCCGCTGGCGCCCGAAACTTCGACCCGCTGGTCGTAGCCATACACCGCCTGGCGGCAGCAATTGATATGACATTGCTTGCCCGAGGCGGTGCGCAGCAGCACCATCACGCTGTCGTAATCGTCGATCTCGGCCAGGCTGGGGTCCACCAGGCGGCTGGCGATGGCGCTGACTTCCACCGGTTCTTCGCCGAGCAGATGGCGCGCGGTGTCGAAGTCGTGGATGGTCATGTCGCGCAGGATGCCGCCGGAGTGTGCCAGGTAGTCACGCGGGGCCAGGCCGGGGTCGCGGCTGGTGATGATCACTTGGCGCACGGCGCCGATCTGCCCGGCATCCAGGGCTTGGCGCAGGCGCAGCATGTCGGGGTCGAAACGCCGGTTGAAGCCGAGCATCACCTGGCCGCCCTGGCGCTCAACGGCCTTTGCCGCGCTGCGCGCCTTGGCGATATCGAGGTCGATGGGTTTTTCGCAGAGCACCGCCTTGCCCGAAGCCACCGCTGCCAGCAGCAGGTCGATATGGGTGTCGGTGGGCGTGCCGATGACCACGGCGTCAATATCGTCACGGCTGAGCACGGCGGCGCAATCGTAAGCCGCCTCGCAGCCCAATTGCGTGCTCAGCGCATCGACCCCCTCGCGCCAGGGATCGGCCACCAGCACCAGCGTGGCATTCGGGTGGGCGGCGACGTTGGCGGCGTGGATCTTGGCGATGCGCCCGGCACCTAGAACGGCGATTCGTAGCATGGTGAATACTCCTGGTTTTGTTGTTGGGGGAGAGATTCAGTCCGGCAGGTTGAACGGCGTGACGATCTGCACCTGTGAAGGCGCAATCGGCCCGGCCTTCCACAGCCGATGAAATTGCAGGATGTGCAGGAACACGCTGCGCGCGTCGATCTGCAGGTTGTGGTCGATGATCGCGGCGACTTTTTCTTCGCGCAGCAGCTGGCGGTTTTCTTCGTCGAGGTCGTGGCCGATAAACACGTCCAGTGGGCGTCCGAGGGCGGCGAAGGCATCGACAATCGCACGGTTGCCGCCGCCGACGCTGTACACCGCCTTCAACTCGGGATGCTGTTTCAGCGCCTGGGTCACGCGTGCGAAGGTGCGATCGTAAACGCCATATCCGCCGCTGATGTCCAGTACCCGCAGGTGCGCCGCACGCCCACGCAACCAGGCGCGAAAACCCATTTCACGCTCTTCTTCGCCACGGAACAACTCGCTGCCGATCACCACGGCGACGTCCTGGGCTAACGCCGGCAACCAACGCGACATCAGGTACGCAGCGGTCTGCCCAGCCGTGCGGTTGTCCATGCCGACGTAGCCGATGCGCTCGCTTTGCGGCAGATCGGTCACCAGGGTGACCACCGGAATGCCCGCCGCGATCAGTTGCTTGACCGCCTGGTTTACCGCCGGTTCATCGGCGGCCTTGAGCACCACACCCTGGCTGCCGGTGTCGAGACAGCGCAGCAGTTGGTCGTGCATGGCCTGGGGTTCGATCTCTTCGAACAGGTGAAAACGCGGGGCAATCCGAAACGGCGCCAGGCTGGCCAGTTGCGCGACGATCGCCGCCTGCACCGCTGCACTGAAGCGCTTGGGCGTGTGCATGATCACGTCCACATGAAAGGTACGGCCAACCGCCAGGCCGTTTTTTTCCTGGGACTCCAGCTCATCCAACGCCTGCTCGATGCGCCGCCGGGTCTGCGCATGCACGCTGCCGCGCTGATGCAGCACACGATCGACCGTGGCTTTGCTGACGCCCGCCTGGGTCGCGAGTTGCTTGATGGAGAAGTGTTTTGCGCGTTCGAGCATGGGGTTGGCCTGAGGTGTTTTTGAGGTCTTATTTGGGCGTTACTGAGGTTTCGCAATGCTAGTCTCAGTTTTGCCCGGCGTCGAGCCGGGCGATGCACAACAACAAAAATCAGGAGAACTGCATGCCTAACACCGATCTCGCCACCACGTTCAGCGGCCAATACTTTGTCGTCACCGGCAGCACCCAAGGCCTCGGCGCCGCTGTCGCGCATACCCTGGCGCAGCGCGGCGCCGCCGGCCTGATCATCTGCGGGCGGCGCCGCGCCCAGGGCGAGGAGCAGGTGCGGCAGTTGGCCCAGTTGGATTGCCAGGCGTTTTTCGTCGAGGCGGACCTGGAGAAGGTCGAGGATTGCCGGGCGATCATCGACGCGGCGCGCACCCACTTCGGCACCTTGCACGGCTTGGTGAACTGCGCCGGCATGTCGGATCGCGGCACCATCCTCGACACCTCGCCGGAGCTGTTCGACAAGCTGTTTGCGGTGAATGTACGGGCGCCGTTTTTCCTCATGCAGGAAGCACTGAAGTTGATGATCAGCAAAGGTGTGGAAGGCGCCGTGGTGAATATCCAGAGCGTCACCGGGCATGGCGGGCAATCCTTCTTGAGCGCGTATGCGGCGTCGAAGGGCGCGCTGGCGATCCTCACCAAGAACGTCGCGTTCAGTGCGCTGCGCAACCGTATCCGCGTCAACGGTTTGAACATCGGCTGGATGGACACGCCCCACGAGGATGACATCCAGCGCCAGTACCACGGTGCCCAGGACGGCTGGCTGGCAGAGGCGGAAAGCGCGCAGCCGTTCGGGCGCCTGCTCAAGCCCGAGGAAGTGGCCCGCAGCGTGGCGTTTTTGCTGTCCAGCGAATCGGGGATGATGACCGGCTCGGTGATCGACCTGGAACAAGGCGTGGTCGGCTGCACCGACGGCGGCAGCCCACAACCGCACCAGGCCTTGAGCCTGCCAGGGGGTGTGTGATGTCGGCGTTTGTCAGCGCTGAGTCCGTGTGCCTGGCGGACTTCAGCCAGCTTTGTGCGCAACAGGCGCGGGCCGAGGATTACCCGCTGTGCCAGGAGGTGCTGAGCAATGTGCCGATCTATCAGGCCCAAACCCTGCGCAACAGCGACCGCCGCAGCGTGATGAACGAACTGCACCGGCTGTTCCGTGACGGGCCGGGGGTGATGGTGGTGCGCCGGGCCTATGAAGATTTGGAAGTGGTGGACCGGCACAGCCAGGTGTTCGAGGCGATCTTTGCCAACGAGGCCGCCCAAGGCGTGGCCGCCGACCACTTTGCCAAGGCGGGCAGCAACGGGCGCATCTGGAACTCGTTGCAGAAGGCCGCGTTGCAGTCGCCCGAGTCGTTTGTCGAGTACTACGCCAACCCGCTGCTGGGGCTGATTGCCGAAGCGTGGCTGGGGCCGAGTTTTCAGGTCACGGCGCAGGTCAACGTGGTGCATCCCGGCGGCCAGGCGCAGCAGCCGCACCGGGATTACCACCTGGGTTTCCAGACCAATGACGTGGTGGAACGCTTTCCCCTGCCGTTGCACGTGCTGTCCCAGTATCTGACGCTACAAGGCGCGGTAGCCCACACGGATATGCCACTGGAAACCGGGCCGACCCAACTGCTGCCGTTCTCCCAGCAATACGCCCTGGGTTACCTGGCGTGGCGCCGCGAAGAGTTTATCGACTACTTCCAGCAACACGCCGTGCAGTTGCCGCTGAACAAGGGCGACCTGCTGTTCTTCAACCCGGCGCTGTTCCATGCCGCCGGCACCAACCGCACCGCCGACCGCCAGCGCATGGCCAACCTGCTGCAAATTTCCTCGGCGTTCGGCAAACCCATGGAAGCCCTCGACCGCGACCGCATGATGCTCGCGGTGTACCCGGCGCTGCTGGCCAATCCGGCCCTGGATGCCGAGGCCGTGATCGCGTGCACGGCGGACGGTTATGCCTTCCCCACCAACCTCGACACCGACCCACCGCTCAAAGGCCTGGCCCCGCAAACCGGGCAACAGCTGATGCAGCAGGCGCTGAACGAACGCTGGCCCCCCGCGGACTTTGCCGCGGCGGTGGCGCAGATGCGCGCCAAGCGCCAGGCCTGAATCACCCCTGCTTTAACAACAACAATAACAGCGGAGCAAAACCATGAAGAAGCACCTCCTTGCGGCACTGTTTACCCTCGCCGTCACACCGTGGGCGCTGGCCGATATCCGTATCGGCGTGAGCATCGCCCAAGTCGATGATGTATTCCTCGCGCAGATGCGCGACTACATGGCCGCCCACGCCAAGGAGTTGCCCGGCGTGACCCTGCAATTCGAAGATGCCCAGGGCGATGTGGTGCGCCAGCTCAACCAGGTGCAGAACTTCACCGCCCAGGGCATGGATGCGATCATCGTCAACCCGGTGGACACTGCTGCCACGGCGAAGATGAGCAGCAACGCCCAGCAGGCCAAGACCCCGCTGGTCTACGTCAACCGCCGCCCGGATGCCCGGCAACTGCCGCCGGGTGTCGGTTATGTGGGCTCGGATGAGGTCAAGGCCGGGGAGATCCAGATGCGCTACCTGGCCGAGAAAATGGGTGGCAAGGGCAACCTGGCGATCATGCTCGGGCTGCTGTCCAACAACGCCACCCACAACCGCACACTGGGGGTGAAGACCGTGCTCAAGGAGTACCCGGATATCAAGATCGTCGAAGAACAAACTGCGGAATGGCAGCGCAACAAGGCAATCGACCTGATGAACAACTGGATCGTCTCCGGGCGCAAGATCGACGCAGTGGCGGCGAACGCCGATGAAATGGCGATTGGCGCCGCCATGGCCATCAGCCAGGCCGGCATGCAACCGGGCAAGGACATCCTCGTGGCCGGCAGCGACGGCGGCCCAGCCGGGTTGGACGCGGTGAAAAAAGGCCAACTGCTGGTGACGGTGTACCAGGACAACAAGGGCCAGGCGGTGGGCTCGATTGATCTGGCGGTGAAGATGGTGAAGAAGGAACCGTACACGGCTGAACTGACGATTCCGTATCAGCAGATCACCAAGGACAACTACCAGGCGTTCCTCAACCCCTAAGCTCGAACGCTCCCACATCTTGACTTGTGAACCCGCTCAAATGTGGGAGCTGGCTTGCCTGCGATGACGGCAGCACTGGCAACATCTCTACCAGCAGCTCCGCCGCCATCGTAGCCTCGCCAAGGCTCGACAACTCCCACACTTGATCGGAGGTGTTCTCCACAATCCTGGCTCCGAGGCCGAACAGGCATGCCACACCCACGCCATAGGCCAGGGTGCGCCAGGGTTGCCATCCCATCAGATACGCCAAGGTATGCACCACCCGCGCCAAGGTGAACACACCGAACAGCCACAGGGTCGCAGCGCTGTCAACCTGCTGCGCGACACACAACCCGCCCAGTACAAAAAACAGCGGGATATTTTCCAGGTCATTCGCCCACGCCTTCGTCGCCCTGCCGACTTGCGGCAGCTCCTCGCGCTGCGGGCTGCGCTTGAAAAAAGCCGCATCCTCACGATTGGTAAACGCCCGCCCCCGTAGACGGAAATATCCCTGATAACAGGAAATCGCGAACATCTTCAGACACAGCACCAACACGCATACCGCATAGGCCGGTAAAAGATCATTCATCCCTGAACCCCTTCACCACGATGTAAAGCAGCGGCCCCACCGACACAAACACCGCCGTCAGCAAGATATAAGGTAGCGCCGAGCGCCCTCGCCCACGCGCATCCCGATACATCCACACACACGCCAGCGCCGCCATCAAATACAGGTCAATCACCACCTGCGCCGTGTCCGGCCGTGCCATCAATTCCCGCCCAAACGCCAGCAGCGACTGCTCGGCCGTCAGCATCGTGAACAGGGTATACAGGGTAAATCCCAGCAAACCGGCCAGGGCTATGTAGGGTCTTTTCATGGTCTCGTCCTTGGAATGATCAAGGCCCACGTTAGTGATAAGGTTGCGCCCCTCGCAATGACCTCGGAGGTCATGAACCGCTCATGGACAACCCAGCTACCGCCGGCGAACAGCTGCGCCAATTGCGCCGCCAGGCCAAGCTCAGCCAACTCGACCTGGCCCTGATCACCGGGGTTTCCCAGCGCCATCTCAGTTGCCTTGAAACCGGCCGCGCCAAACCCAGCCCGGCCACGTTGCACAATCTGCTGACAGCGTTGGAAACGCCGCTGGAGCAGTGCAACCGCGTCTTCCTCGCCGCCGGTTTCGCCCCGCGCTACGGCGCCACGCCGCTTGACGCGCCGTCCATGACGGCGATTCGCGAAGCCGTCAGCCATGTGCTGCACGCCAACAATCCCGCGCCGGCGATCCTGCTGGGCAGCCAGTGGGAGGTGTTGGCCGCCAACGCGAGTACCAGCGTGTTGTTTGGCTTGGTGGGCATCCCGCCTGATGCGGCCGCTGGCTTGAACCTGCTGGGCACCCTGCTGCAACCCGGCGGCCTCGGCGATCACCTGATCAATAGCGAAGAGATCCGCACCCTCGCCTGGCAACGGGCTACCCGCGAAGCATTGAGCAATCCCGGGCTGGCGGCCTTACTCGCAGATTTACCCGCGCCAACGGGCAGCGAGCTGCCACGGGAAATGCCGCCCCTGGTGCTGACCCGCATCCGCTCAAGCCAGGGCGAGCTGAACTTCCTGTCCACCTTCACCACCTTTGGCATGCCCCAGGACATCACCCTCACCTCCTTGCGTATCGAACATCTGATTCCAGCCGACCCACACACCTGGCAGATAATGCGCACCGCCTATGCGGACTATTCGGCGCTGGTTTTGTGAAATATCTGTACGTAGACTGCCGCCATACCCCCACTTGAAGGCGGCGAAAAAAACGTGATGCAAGTAACCGAAGTCTCCATTGCCCAATTGCGCGCTGCGCTGGAATCCGGCCAGACCACGGCCGTTGAACTGGTCCAGGCGTACCTCGCGCGGATCGAAGCCTATGACGGCCCGCAGACCGCCACCGCGTTGAACGCCGTGGTCGTGCGCAACCCGCAAGCCCTTGAAGAAGCCCAGGCGTCCGATGCGCGCCGGGCCAGGGGCGCAACCTTGGGGCCATTGGATGGCATTCCGTACACCGCCAAAGACAGCTACCTGGTCAAGGGCCTGACGGCAGCATCCGGCAGCCCGGCCTTTGCCAAGCTTGTCGCGCACCGCGATGCCTTCACCATCGAGCGCCTGCGCGCCGGTGGGGCGATCTGCCTGGGCAAGACCAATATGCCGCCGATGGCCAACGGCGGCATGCAGCGCGGCGTGTATGGCCGCGCCGAAAGCCCCTACAACGCCAACTACCTGACTGCACCGTTTGCCTCTGGCTCGTCCAACGGTGCCGGCACCGCCACCGCCGCAAGCTTTGCGGCGTTCGGTTTGGCGGAAGAAACCTGGTCCAGCGGGCGCGGCCCGGCGTCCAACAATGGCCTGTGTGCCTACACCCCGTCCCGTGGGGTGATTTCGGTACGTGGCAACTGGCCGCTGACGCCAACCATGGACGTGGTCGTGCCCTACGCGCGCACCATGGCTGACCTGTTGGAAGTGCTCGACGTGGTGGTCGCCGAAGACCCCGACACCCGAGGCGACCTGTGGCGCCTGCAACCCTGGGTGCCGATCCCCAGCGTCGCGTCGGTACGCCCGGCGTCCTACGCGGAACTGGCGGTGGATGCCGCCGCCCTGGCCGGCAAGCGCTTCGGCGTGCCGCGCATGTACATCAACGCCGATGCCGACGCTGGCACCAGCGAGAAACCCGGCATCGGCGGCCCCACCGGGCAAAAGATCAACACCCGCGCCACGGTGATCGACCTGTGGCAGGCCGCGCGCCAAGCGTTGGAAGCGGCCGGTGCCGAAGTCATCGAGGTGGATTTCCCGCTGGTGTCCAACTGCGAAGGCGACCGCCCCGGCGCACCGACGGTGTTTACCCGTGGCCTGGTGTCCAAGGAGTTCCTCCACGACGAGTTGTGGGAATTGTCCGCGTGGGCCTTCGACGATTTCCTGCGTGCCAACAGCGACCCGAGCCTCAACCGCCTGGCGGATGTGGACGGGCCGAACATCTTCCCCCACGACCCCGGCACCTTGCCTAACCGTGAAGACGACCTCGCCGCCGGCATGGACGAATACGTGCGCATGGCCGAGCGCGGCATCACCCCGTGGAACGAAATCAGTACCGTGCCCGATGGCCTGCGCGGCCTGGAGCAAACCCGCCGGCTGGACCTGGAAGACTGGATGGACACGCTTGGCCTCGACGCCGTGCTGTTCCCCACCGTGGCCGACGTGGGCCCGGCGGATGCGGATGTGAACGAAGCGTCGGCGGACATTGCCTGGAGCAATGGCATCTGGGTGGCCAACGGCAACCTGGCGATCCGCCACCTGGGCGTGCCGACGGTCACCGTGCCGATGGGCGTGATGGCGGACATTGGCATGCCGGTCGGGCTGACGTTTGCCGGGCGCGCCTATGACGATTCGGCGTTGCTGCGCTTTGCGGCGGCGTTTGAGGCGACGGGCAGCAAACGCCAGGTACCGCCGCGTACGCCGCCGTTGTAACAGGCCAGACGCGGTAAAAAATGTGGGAGCGGGCTTGCCCGCGATGGCGGTGGGTCAGTTGGCAGATCTTTTGCTGAAAGACCGCTATCGCAGGCAAGCCAGCTCCCACATTATTTGACCGTATTTCAAATCAGGGGATGTAGGGCACCGCAATCAGCAAGATCGCCGTGCCATGGGCCACCGCCGCTGGCAACACGCCATAGCGCATGCGCACCAACGCGCACGCCAAGCCTTCGATCAAGGTAAACAGCAACACCGGCCAACCCAGTTGCGTCACGCTCAACGCCAGGAACGCATGGCACGCCGCAAACGCCACGCCACTGATCAACGCCGCGCGCAGCAGCGTGACGTGTTGTTCCAGATAGCCCTGCAAAAACCCACGGAACAACACTTCCTCCAGTGCGTTGGCGCCAAACGCCAACACCACCATGCCCGGCAACCACACCCAATAACCATGGATAGCCGACGCGTCGATGCCTTGATAAATCCGCAGCGGCACGCCGATCAAGCACCCCACCAGCAGCCCGCACGCCAAGCCAATGCCAGGGCGGCCGAGGGTCCAGCGGATCAACCGCCACAGGTCCGGCGCGATGCGGGCCAGCAGCATGATCAGCAGCACCGACAGCCAGCCCAGCATCGCCAGCACAAAGGCATTGGCGCTGAAGGCGATCTGCACCTCGCTGCCCAATGCCCACATGCCCAACGGTGTCATCACGTCGCGCATCAGCACAAACGCGGCCAGCAGGATCAGGATGCGCATGGCCGGCAGCGTCTTGGGCGTCAGCGCAAACCACAGGCCGAACAGCAGCAGGCCGGGGGTCAGGTGGCTGGCGTAGTCGACCAGCACCCACATGCCTTCGGTGATCACACGCGCAACTCCTGGGGATCAGGGTTGCGGCGCTGCCATTCATCCACGACATCGCCCAGGTTCTTGGCGATATCGTTGCGAATCCAAGCCATGAAAGGACGATCGAATTTAAACCCCGGGCCGCAGTGTTCCAGCATGAAGCGGCGCACATTCTGGGTGTTTTTGTAGCCAGGGGTGACGGGTGTGGCGCGGGTGAGGGTGTCGCTGTGCCAGTCAAAATCCATTTTGTCGCTCGGGCGCGTTGTTGTATGGGCGACAGCATAGCGATGTGCCATCTAGCCAGGAAGAATCCACCCAGATTATTTGATGTGTTAGGACGTCGTACGTATTCTGTCGCCGCCATAATGCCTAATAATTTCAAGATATTTCAAAATTTCACTTTCTTTCGCCCTGAAAAATACGGCATGGTTGTACGACGACTAAAGCTGTCGTATTCACCCCACAACAACAAGGAAACACCCATGCCCAACGTCAAAGTGTTGATCGGTTTTCTGTGCCTGTTCAGCGGCTATGTGGCTGCCGCTCCCGCGGAAAAGGACGTGGCCCAAGCGGTCGATCAACTGACCCAGGCCATGCTGCACCTGGACCTCAAGCAGCTGCATGCACTGACCTCCGACACGCTCACCTACGGCCACTCCAGCGGCAAGGTGCAGAACAAGGCGCAGTTCATCGCCGACCTGGAAACCCACACCAGCGCCTTCAAGACCCTGGAAATGCAGAACCAGACCATCAGCCTGAACGGCGACACCGCCCTGGTGCGCAACCACTTTCACGCCCTGGCGGTGAACAGCGGCGTCGAAGTGCCCACTGACATCGACAACTTCCAGGTCTGGCAGAAGCAGCATGGCAAATGGCTGCTGATCGGGCGCCAGGCCTACAAGTACTGATTTACCACGCCACCACCTTGCGCACCTTCACCAGCGCTTCACGCAGCGCCGGCATCGCCACCGAGCCCAATGCCAGGCGCAACGCGTGGGGCACCTGGGCCGACACCGCAAACGGCTCGGCGGTGGACACGGAAATATGCTCGCGCTGCAAGGTCATGGCGACCTGATCAGCGCGCACCTCTTCCGCCAGCGGCAGCCACAGGAAATACGATGACGGGTGACTGATGTAAGCCAGCCCGGTCAGTACCTGCGCCGCCAAGGATTGGCGCGCCCGGGCATCCTCGCGCTTTTGCGCTTCCAGCTGCGCGACGGTGCCGTCTTCGATCCAACCCACGGCAATCGCGCTCATCACCCCCGGCACGTTCCAGGTGGTGGCCATGATCGTGCGCTCCACTACTTTCACCCACTCGGCCGGCGCCGCAACAAACCCGACCCGGAGCCCCGTCGCGACACTTTTCGACAACCCACCCACGTAGACGGTGCGCTCCGGCGCCAAGGTGGCCAGGGGCGGCGGCGGGTTTTCGGCGAGAAACGCGTAGGCCGCATCCTCGATAATCATCAGACTGTGCTGGCGGGCAATGGCCACCAATTGCTCGCGTTGCTCCAGGCTCATGACCCAGCCCAGCGGGTTATGCAGGGTCGGCATGCTGTACACCGCGCGCACCGGGCGCTTGCGGCACAGCTGCTGCAAGTAGTCGAGATCCGGGCCTGCGGGCGTCACCGGAATCGCGACGATCTCCAGGTGCAAGGTCTCGGCCAGCACCTTGAAGCCTGAATAGGTCAACGCATCCACGGCGATCACATCCCCCGGCTTGAGCAGCGCCATCATCGTCACCGCCAACCCGTGCTGGGCGCCGCTGACCACCAGCACCTGCTCGGCCTCCACCGCCAGCCCTCGGCTCAACAGGTGCCGGGCCACCACCGCGCGCTCATGGATGCGGCCGGCGTGGGGCTGATACCGCAACAACGCCTCAAGGTCGCCGGACAATGCCAACTGGCGCAGGGCCGTGCGCAACAGATCCGCCTGGCCCGGCAGTGACGGGTAGTTGAAATTCAGGTCCAGCATGCCCGTCGCGACGGTCATCTGCCCGCTGCCCTGCCCCGGCGGCAACGCGATCTCACGCACAAAGGTGCCACGCCCGGTTTCACCGCTGACCAGGCCCATCGCCTCAAGCTCGGCGTACACGCGGCTGGCGGTGACTAGCGCCAAGCCATGCTCGGCGGCCAATTGCCGATGGGTCGGCAGGCGCGTGCCGGGCGGCATGTCGCCATTGCGGATGGCAGCGGCAAAGGTATCGACCAGCGACTTGTAGCGGGCGCGCGGCATAGGGCTGTATCCATGACAATTTTTTGATTGTAATAATCTTCAACTCTAGGATGGCCCGCACGCAATCATTCTTTTTCAGGCCACTGCCCATGGAACGCACGTCTTCCCTCAACCCCCTGGACAGCAGCACCCAGGGCTGGATCAACGGCTTTATCGGCGTGGTGATCTTCAGCGGTTCATTGCCGGCCACGCGCTTGGCGGTGATGGAGTTCGACCCGGTGTTCCTGACGATGATCCGCGCCGCCATTGCCGCCGTACTCGGGCTGCTGCTGTTGGCGCTGTTCAAGGAGCAACGCCCCGCGCGCAACCAGTGGCTGCCCTTGGTGATCGTCGCGCTGGGCGTGGTCATCGGCTTCCCCTTGCTCACCGCACTGGCGCTGCAATACGTGACCTCCGCCCACTCCATCGTGTTTATCGGCTTGCTGCCGCTGGCTACGGCGGTGTTCGGCGTGCTGCGTGGCGGCGAGCGCCCGCGCCCGGTGTTCTGGCTGTTTTCGATCCTGGGCAGCGTGCTGGTGATGGGCTACGCGTTTGCCCAAGGCTTGAGCGCCGCGCCGGCGGGTGACGTGCTGATGGTGTTGGCGGTGCTGGTGTGCGGCCTCGGGTATGCCGAAGGCGCCACGTTGTCGCGCAGCCTCGGCGGCTGGCAGGTGATCTGCTGGGCGCTGGTGGTGTCGCTGCCGGTGGTGCTGCCGTTGAGCCTGATCCTCGCCCCTGCAAGCTTAAGAGGCATCAGCCTGCCCGCGTGGCTGAGCCTGGGCTATGTGGCGCTGTTCAGCATGCTGATCGGCTTTGTGTTCTGGTATCGCGGTTTGGCCCAGGGCGGTATCGCGGCGGTTGGCCAGTTGCAATTGCTGCAACCGTTCTTCGGCCTGGCGCTGGCGGCTGGCTTGCTGCACGAGCAGGTCAGCCTGGGCATGCTGCTGGTCACCGTCGCAGTCATTGCTTGCGTGGCCGGCGCGAAGAAATTCGCCCGCTAGCGCTGCGGCGCGACCATCTTGAACTTGATGTGGATGTCATTGGACACCACGCTGTTGCCGGCCCACTCGCCCTCGCCGATCTTGAAATCGGCGCGTTTGAGAATGAACTCTCCGTCGAACACGCCGATGCCACCCTGCTCCTTGAGCACCACATCCACCATCACCGGGCGCGTGATGCCTTTGAGGGTCAGGTTGCCGTTGATCTTGAAGCGATTATCCCCCAGCGCCGTGGCGCCGCTGGATTGGTAGACGCCCTGCGGGTATGCCGTCGTATCGAACCAGGACGGCCGCTGCAATTGATCATTGGCATCAGCGCTGCCGGCATCGATGCTGGCAAGCTGGATCGTGAGCCGCGCATGGGCCGCCTCGGGGTGCTGCGTGTCAAACGCCAGCGTGCCTTCAAACTCGCCGAACGTGCCGTAGATCCGCTGGCCGAACTGCTGGAAGGTGAAGCTGATCTGGCTGGCCGCGCGGTTGACGTCTCGATACTCCACGGCCCGGGCACTGGAAAACCCACCCAGGACCAGCGCCAGCAACACGATTGGGAAAAGTCGAAGGTTCATGCAACGCTCCGCGAGAAGTAAGGCCAACGGGTTCCCATCCTGCCCGTGTGCTGCTAAACAGAGTAGCCCCCCAAAACAATAAGGACATTTCATGCAGGCTGCTTCTCTCCAGGACATGACCGCCCCCGAAGGTATCTGCTACGGCTGCGGCGCCAGCAACCCCCACGGCCTGCACATCAAGAGCCGCTGGGACGCCGACGGCATCCACCTGATCGCCGAACACCTGCCCGACGCCCAGTTCAGCGGCTGGCCGGACCTGGTCTACGGCGGCCTGATCGCCATGTTGGTGGATTGCCACTCCAACTGGACCGCCATGGCCTACCACTACCGCGCCGAGCAGCGCGAACCCGGCAGTCTGCCACGCATCGACTGCGTCACTGGCAACCTGGGCATCAAGTTCATCAAGCCCACGCCCATGGGCGTCACCTTGACCTTGCGCGCGCGGGTCGAGGGCGACGTGGGCCGCAAAAGCCGCGTGGTCTGCGAGGTGTATGCCGGTGACGTGCTGACGGCCGTCGGCGACTCGGTATTCGTGCGCGTAGATACCGGGCAGTTGGCCGCCACCGCCCATGGCCGCGACGGTTAAACCTGGTCTACATTGTCTGCCACCGCTAACCGAGGATTGCACCGATGACTCGTCTCACCGCGAAAGACTTTGCGCCCGAACTGCTGGAGCTCTATGACGGCTACGCCCACGGCAAGATCAACCGCCGAGAATTCCTTGACCGCGCCGCACTGTTTACCTTTGGCGGCCTGACCGCCTCGGCATTGCTGGCGGCCCTGAGCCCCAATTACGCGCTGGCCGAACAGGTGAAATTCACCGACCCGGATATCGTCGCCGACTACATCACCTATCCCTCGCCCAAGGGCAACGGCACCGTACGCGGCTACCTGGTGCGCCCGGCCAAGGCCGCAGGCAAATTGCCCGCCGTGGTGGTCGTCCACGAAAACCGTGGCCTCAACCCCTATATCGAAGACGTCGCCCGACGCCTGGCCAAAGCCGGTTTTATCGCCTTGGCACCGGACGGCCTGACCTCGGTGGGCGGCTACCCCGGCAATGATGAAAAAGGCGTGGCCCTGCAACAGACCGTTGACCCGACCAAGCTGATGAACGACTTTTTCGCCGCCATCGAATGGCTGATGCACCACGACAGCAGCACCGGCAAGGTCGGCATCACCGGTTTCTGCTACGGCGGCGGCGTGACCAATGCGGCGGCGGTGGCCTACCCTGAATTGGGCGCGGCGGTGTCGTTCTATGGGCGCCAGCCCGAGGCCAAGGACGTGCCGCGCATCAAGGCGCCGATCATGCTGCATTTTGGCGAGCTGGATACGCGGATCAATGAAGGCTGGCCGGCGTATGAGGCGGCGTTGAAAGCCGCGGGTACTGCGTATGAGGCGTTTATCTACAAGGGCGCCAATCATGGTTTCCACAATGATTCGACGCCGCGCTATGACGAGGCGGCGGCGAATCTGGCGTGGGAGCGCACGCTGGGGTGGTTCCGCAAATATCTCGCCTAGTGGCGATCCAGTTGTGGTCACTGGCTTTTGTGGGAGCTGGCTTGCCTGCGATGGCGGTGTATCAGTCACCCCCTGATTGACTGACCCACTGCTATCGCAGGCAAGCCAGCTCCCACACAAACTGGGACCGCCAGTTAATCCAAGGTGTTTCCGGGTTAGTGTTCCAGCGCATACCGGCGGCAATGGTTGAGATAGCCCTGCTCATGGCTGCCCACCAGTTGCACCACGCTGGTCCACAGCCAGGACGGCGCGTCCAATTGCTTGGAGCGATTCTCCTGTAGCACGGCCATCCAGTCCTTGCGTGTGTCCCGGTCCATCTGCCGCGCATGGGCGATCCCCACCACGCGGGCCAGGTAACCGGCAGCATGCATCGCGTCAATCTCGCTCAGTTCATCCAGTTCCAGCTTCATGTCCTGGGGCAACAGTTCGCGGATGAAAAAGCCGTGGTCGAGAAACCGCGTCGCCACCATGCGTTCACCCAGGCCGGGTGACAACTGGCGCGCGCCCTCCACCACGCGCCGGCCGTTGTCCCGGGGCATTTTTGCGCGGGCGGCTCGCGGCGCGGCGGCGCCGACGGCCTCCTTGATATCGATCAGGCAATATTCTTCGTCCTCCTTGTCGCCCACCCCCAGCAACACGGCATAGCGCAGCAAGCCCAGGGAACTGCACCCCTTGACCCAGTACGCCGAGTCCAGCAGTTGCACCTTGGCATCCTTGGGCCGGCCCTTGAGGGACGTGACCAGTTGGTGGATTTCGTCCGAGGCACAGACGTCTTCCAGCGCGCTCTTTTCCGCCCGCGACAACGACCAGAAGTGCTTGCCCAACGGAATGGTCGGCCGCGCACTGTCGATACGCTCACGCGCCAGGCTTTTCCACGTGCGCTCCACGGCGCTGCGCATGCCAGCCTTGACCTGGGACGGGCGTGGCGGTGTTTCGTCGGGCTTGTCCTTGAACGCCTGGGCGTAGCCCACCATCATTTCTTCGAGCATGCGCGCGGTGGTCACGCCGGGTAAATCCGAGCCCCGTGCGGCGGTGGCCAGGGACAAGGCCAGGCGCACCAGGTCGTGGGCCGGGTTGCCGATCACGGTCTGGTCAAGGTCGCGGATATGCATGTCGATGCGGCCCTTGTTGTCGCCGGTCGGGCCCAGGTTGCCGGCGTGGCAATCGCCGCAGATCCAGATCGCCGGGCCGTGGGGCAAGCGCCGACCGGGCAGGCTGTGCAGCCATTCATAAAACTGCACGGTGCTGCCACGCACGTAGGCGTGGGCAGAGCGGGCCATTTTCAGGTTACGCAGTTGCGTGAGGTGGGGCATGCGGGCGGAGGGGCGCGGGCTTTTCATGAATGCACTCGGTACGGGGTACGGTAGAGGTTGGCCCGCCGAAAATGTTTCATTTTGTTTCATGAATAAAAATCAGGACGCCCCGGTGGCCGCCATCAGCCACCCCTTGAACGCCGCCATCGCCGGTGTCTCGGCCCGTGACTGCAAGCGGGTCAGCCAATAACTGCCGGTGCTGATGCCCACATCGAATGGCTGGCGGACAGCATCGCTTTGCAGCTGGCGCGAAAACATCAGCGCTGGCGCCAAGGCCACACCCAGGCCCTGCAATGCCGACTCCATCATTGCCAGGGACGAGTCGAACACGATACTGCGCGGCACCAGGGTGTCGGCAGGCAACCCGGCCGCCTGGAACCACAGGCTCCATTCATCGCTCCGGTAGGAGCGCAGCAAGGTGTGCTTGAGCAGGTCGGCGGGCGTGCGCAGTTGCTCGGCAAGGTGCGGCACACACAGTACGGTCAACGGCGCTTCCAACAGTTGGCAGGCATCGGTGCCGTGCCAGGCGCCGGCGCCGAAGCGGATCGCGTAATCCAGGCCTTCGGCGGCCACATCGACACGGTTGTTGTGGGTGGAAAGACGCAGGTCGATAAACGGATAACGCGCGTGGAAGTCCGCAAGGCGCGGCAGCAGCCAGCCCACGGTGAAGGTGCCGACTGCACCCACGGTGAGCACTTCACGGTAGTGCCCGCCTTCGAACTGGCTGAGGGTCTGGGCAATGCGATCAAAAGATTCACGCACCACCGGCAACAGGGTTTCGCCTTCACTGGTCAGCATCAGGCCCCGTGGCAGGCGCTTGAACAACGTGACATTGAGTTGTGCCTCCAGGCTTTTCACCTGATGGCTGACCGCGGCCTGGGTGACGCACAACTCGATGGCGGCACGCGTGAAGCTCAGATGCCGCGCCGAGGCCTCGAATGCACGTAGGGCGTTAAGGGGAAGATGGGAACGAAGCATGCCTTAACCCAAATTTTTCTAATGGCTGTTGCGAAATATGATCGTTTGCCCAAAAACCGCGAACTGCCTACATTGGCG
The DNA here is from genome assembly GCF_000346755.1 of Pseudomonas sp. CBZ-4. Taxonomy (GTDB): domain Bacteria; phylum Pseudomonadota; class Gammaproteobacteria; order Pseudomonadales; family Pseudomonadaceae; genus Aquipseudomonas. The sequence goes on from NZ_ANNV01000084.1 coordinate 46,590, forward strand.
GCGCCTGCGCAGGTTCCATTCAATCGATCATACTCATGGAAGCAACATCATGCCCCAACATGCCTTGTCTGGAGTGCTGAATTTTACTGGTCTTGTGCTATTTCTCGGCGCTGGCCAGTGCCTGGCGGCGAACGACCTGCACGCCGTGGTAGACGCCAGTGTCAAACCGCTGATGCAACAACAGTCTATTCCCGGCCTTGTCATCGGGGTCGTGCAGAACGGCAAGACACAATACTTTAACTACGGCGTCACCGACCAAGACACTCGCCAGCCTGCCAACGAAAACACCCTGTTTGAACTAGGCTCGGTGAGCAAGACCTTTACCGCCACCCTCGCCGGCTACGCGGTTGCCACTGGCAAGCTGAACCTGTCGGCGCCGGCCAGCCAGTACCTGCCAGCGCTGCAGGGCAGCGCGTTCGAGCGCATCAGCGTGCTCCAGCTCGGCACCTACAGCGCGGGCGGTTTGCCCCTGCAATTCCCTGCGGAAGCCGACAATACCCAGCGCATGATCAGTTACTTCCAGCACTGGAAGCCCGCATTTGCCCCCGGGGGCCAGCGCTTGTACTCCAACCCGAGCCTGGGCCTGTTCGGCTACTTGACAGCTCAAAGCCTGAAGCAACCCTTTGACCAGGCGATGGAGAACACCCTGCTGCCAAAACTGGGGCTCCAGCACACGTTCATCAGCGTGCCCAAAGGCCAGATGGGCCTGTACGCCCAGGGCTATGGCAAGGACGGCAAACCGGTGCGCGTCAGCCCTGGCGCCATGGACAGCGAAGCCTACGGCCTCAAGAGCAGCGCCTCAGACCTGCTGCAATATGTTCAAGCCAACCTCGACCCGACACGCCTGGAGCAGCCGTTGCAACAGGCCATCACCCTCACTCATACCGGTTACTACACCGTCGGGGGCATGACCCAAGGCCTGGGCTGGGAAATGTACCCCTACCCCATCGCGCGGGATGCGCTGGTCAATGGCAATTCGACACAAATGGCCATGGAGCCGCACCCGGTCAACTGGCTGACACCTGCACAACCCGCCCATGGAGACATGCTGGTCAACAAGACCGGCTCCACCCGAGGATTTGGCGCCTATGTGGCGTACGTGCCGAGCAAGGGATTGGGCATGGTGATTCTGGCGAACAAAAACTACCCGAATGAAGAACGGGTGAAGCTCGCTCACCTCATCCTGGGGGCGATGGACAAATAGACATGCCCCCTACCCGACTGCTTGCACCCAGGCAGTCGGGCGTTGGCGCCTTACGCGAGCATCCGTTCGTAGTAGTTGTCATCGGCGCCAGGCTGGAAATGGACATCACACACAAACCCTTCAAGCCCCTGGCTGTTGATCCCGCAGTCAAGCTGACGGAGCGTGTCCAGGCGTTGAAGGATGTGTCGGTAGGTGCCCTCCATCAAGGCCAACGCTGCGTCAAAAACGCCGGCCTTGCCCCACGCTCGAATGATTGCGTTTTTTTGCTCGGCCGTTCGCACGCCTTTAACCAGGGATTGATTGGCGAGAATCATCAGAAACGACTTGGGGCCGCCTTCCAGGTCTGTCGCAAAGCCCTTTTTTGCGAAATGCGGAATGTGGTTGATATCGCAGTAATCGTTCACGTAGCGATAATAAACACCCAACTCGTACAACAGCGCTTCAAGTCCAGCGTGCACCCCGTCATCCAACGGTCGCAAACGCTGGCAGGCGTCGAGTAAAAAAACAAAAAAGCAGCCTGTATTGGCCTGCGCGACAAACCCGTATTCTTCCAGGCTGGGCAACACAGCACCCTCGCTGATCTGCGTATCGAGGTACTGACCGATGTGCAAGGACTCCAGGCATTTCAAACCGGCACGCAACACACCCAGGTCATTCAATTCGGTAAGAGCGCGCAGCCCCTCGAGATAACCGTACATGCCTGAAACCAACGCCACAGAGGCGCCGTAGCGCTTCCATACCGCCGGGACACCACGACGCAGACAATCGCCGTCCAGCAGGTCGTCATGGATCAGCGACGCAACATTCATGCGCTCCACGGCATTGCACAGCACCTGAGCCTGGTGTGCGGGCAGACGGTAGAGCGCCGATAGCGCCCAAGCGAGCTCCGTTCGAACCTGTTTGCCACGTACGTGTGCTTGATAGGCAAACGGTTCGATCCATTGGGCCTGGGCACTGGCATACCGCATCGGGTCAATGCCGGGAAAGGAGGTGTTCATTAAAGTGGCCTCTTGGGCGACACAACAAAGCGCTTCCCTACCCGTGCACCTGCGCGCAAAAGACCCTTCCACAGCAGCGGCCACCCCTTCACACCGGAACATCCTGTTCACTATCAAGCTAGCCCGCAGCTAAAACCGGATTAGATTTTTTATTTTTTGGAGCCCCCTCACGCAATCACGAAACAATATAAATAGCCGCCCACAGCCAAAGGCAGTTTTGGCTATAAGACATACGTCAGGCCTTCAATACTTAGCCTCTCTCCGCCCCCACCTGCCAGGAGCCTGAGATGCACAGCGTATGGCAACAACCCGAGACGTTTCCCCTGAGCCCGTACACCGACCAAGCGCAACACCATACCCGCCAGTGGCTGCAAAACATGGGGCTGCAAGCCACACCGCATGCGGCCCATCAGATGGACATCTACCTTCCAGGCACCTATGCCGGCTATCTGTGGTGTGATGCCCCGCTGGACATACTGCTGATTCTCTCCGACCTGCTGGGCTGGTTCAGTTGCCAGGACGACTTCGCGGACGAAGACTGCACCGACCCCAACGCCATGGAGCGACTTTTGCGCGAGGTCTACGCCTGCGCGTTTACCTCCGATAGCCGCAGCCGTGAACCCCTCGCACGCGGGCTCGCGGATATTGTCCGGCGCGCCGCACGCCTGATGCCACCGCAGTGGAAACAACGCCTCGCGGAACAATATGCGACCTACCTGTTGCCTTGCTGCACGGCGCTGATGCATCGCCTCCATCACACCCAGCCGGCCCTGGACGGCTACGAGTGCCTGTGGCGAAACGCTGGCGGTTTTCAGGTCTGCACGGAGTTCAATTACCTGGTGCACGACATTCACTTGGCCTCATCCGCTTACTACAGCGGTCCCTGGCAAGAGCTGCGCAATCTGGCGTTGAATTTGTGCAAGGCCGTCAATGACCTGCTGTCATTCCCCATCATGGAAAACCCCGACGACGATAGCTACAACTTGTTGACCCACCTGAGGCACCACCAAGGTTATGCCAGCGAACGCGCAGCCGAGGAAGTGATGCTGCGCATTGAACAGTGGGCCGAACGCTTTACCCACGCCCAGCAACACTTGCCAGTGCGCCTTGCCGAACTCGGCTATGACGAGCGCACCCAGGAGCAAATGCGGGTATGCGCCCAGGCGCTGCATCAGCAGTGGCGCGGCAACATTGCCTGGCACCTTGTGGCGCCGCGCTATGGGCAAAATCGCTCACCCCTCGCGCCTTCGCCCTCCCTGCCCCCCTTTCGCTACTAGGCAGGCAGAGAATTCTTTTGCCATAAAAAGACCAAGATCGGGATGGACAGCAAAATTTCTGGATTGTAGATTGGATACAGTTGACACATCATGCCAACTCCCAACAACAAGAAAGGTACCCAAAATGGCAATCTGGAAAGGTGTTTTCCCAGCAGTCACCACCAAGCTGACCCCTGACGGCGAAGTCGATCTGATGGCAACCCGAGCCAGCATCGAACGCCTGATCGCCGGCGGTGTTTCCGGCATCATCGTCCTGCCGATGCTGGGCGAAAACGCGTCAATGAACCTGCAGGAGCGTGAGTCGGTGATTCGCGCGGCGGTCGAAGTGGCCGCCGGCCGGGTCCCCGTGCTATCGGGCCTGGCCGAAATCACCCTGCACACCGCGAAGAAACACGCGGCCCTGTACAAGAGCTTTGGTGCACAAGGGCTGATGGTCTTCCCCAGCCTCGGCTACAAGACCGACCACCGCGAAACGGTCGAATGGTACAAGGGCATCGCCAGTGCAACCGACCTGCCGATCATGATCTACAACAACCCCATCGCGTACGGCGTGGACTGCACGCCGGCGATCCTGGCAGACCTGATGGATACCCCGCAAATCGTGTGCGTCAAGGAGGAGACCGGTGATATCCGCCGCGTCACCGACATGTATGTCGCGTTCGGCAATCGCTTCAGCATCTTCTGTGGAGTCGATGACCTGATCGTCGAAAGCAGCGCACTGGGTGTCACCGGCTGGGTGTCCGGGATGACCAACGTGTGGCCGGTAGAGTGCGTGAAACTGTTCAACCTCTGTGCCGAGCAACGTTTTGACGAAGCCCGCAAGCTGTACCACATCCTCACGCCCTCCTTTCACCTGGATGTGCACGTCAAGCTGGTGCAGTACATCAAGCTGGCCGAGCACCTGGTATACGGCGCACCCGAGTGGACACGCGCGCCGCGCCTGGCCCTGGTAGGCCGGGAGCGCGAGTACGTCATCAACACCGTGCAAAAAGCCATCGACACCCTGGCTGCACACGGCTGATACAACGCGGGCCTCGCACCTGTGCACGGGCCCGCCCCCTCCATGAAGTGAGAACCACCATGTCTATTACAGGTCATCTGCTCATCGGCCAGTCGAGGGTTCCCGGTAAAAACGGGCAATTGCGGGCTATCAATGCCGCGACCGGCGAAGCCCTTGCCCCCGTATTCGGCGGCGCCAGCCTGGACGACCTTGAGGCCGCCTGCGCCTTGGCCGATGCCGCTTTCGACCGTTACCGCGAAACCGCACCAGAGGGCCGCGCAGTCTTTCTGGAAACCATTGCCAGCCACATCCTGGCGTTGGGCGATGCATTGATCGAGCGCTGCATGGCCGAAACCGGCCTGCCTCGCGGACGCATCGAAAGCGAGCGCACACGCACAGTCGGCCAACTTGCGCTATTCGCATCGGTTGTTCGCGAGGGCGACTTCTTCGAAGCACGTATTGACCCGGCAATCCCTTCCCGCACACCACAAGCCCGCGCGGATATTCGAATGCGCAACATTGCCATCGGCCCGGTGGCGGTATTTGGCGCCTCCAACTTTCCCCTGGCCTTTTCGGTCGCCGGTGGCGATACCGCCTCCGCACTCGCGGCCGGTTGCCCGGTCATCGTGAAAGCCCATTCTGCCCATCCGGGCACGTCCGAGTTGGTGGGGCGGGCAATTCAACAAGCCGTCCGTGACTGCAACTTGCCGGAGGGGGTGTTTTCCCTGTTGTTCGACTCCCAGCACACGATCAGCCAGGCGCTTGTCGCCGATCACCGCGTCAAGGCTGTTGGCTTCACCGGTTCGCAACGGGCTGGCGTAACGCTGATGGGTATCGCAGCCGCACGCCAGGAACCTATTCCAGTCTATGCAGAAATGAGCGCGATCAACCCCGTCATCCTGCTGCCCCATGCACTGGCCGAACGAAGCCCCCAGATTGCCACTGCTTTTACAGCGTCCCTGACCTTGGGCGCCGGCCAGTTCTGTACAAACCCGGGATTGATCCTGGCCATTGACGGCCCCGAACTGGCGGCCTTTGAGCGCGCCGCCATCGACGCCCTGGCCCTGTGCCCCGCAGCGACCATGCTGACGCGCCAGATCTACGAAAGTTATTGCGCTGGCGTCGAAAAGCTCCGCGCGCAGCCCTCTGCCGTACTGCTTGGCCGAGGCAAACCGGGCACTGGCGCTCAAGGGCAACCCGCTTTGTTTGCGACGAGCGCCGCTGCATTCCTCGCCCAACCACCGTTGCACGATGAGGTATTCGGTGCCTCATCGTTGATTGTCCGCTGCCCCGATGCAGCCACCGTGCTCCGCGTGCTCAACGCGCTGGGTGGCCAATTGACGATTGCCGTGCACGCCCACGCGAACGACTACCCCGCACTGGCCGCACTGCTGCCCAGCCTGGAGAAAAAGGCTGGGCGTGTGCTGTTGAATGGTTTTGGTACAGGCGTGGAGGTCTGTCATGCGATGGTCCATGGTGGCCCCTTCCCAGCCACCTCCGACGCGCGTACCACCTCGGTGGGCAGCCGGGCAATTCAGCGCTTTCTGCGGCCCGTGTGCTACCAGGATTTCCCCCAGGCATTACTACCCCCCGTGCTTCAGGACCGGAATCCATTCGGTATTGGCCAGCGGACGGGAGCAATGGTTGCAGGCTGATGCTGAAATGTTTCGCTCTCACCTATTGGAAGCGTCCTACACTCCTTTGCCTGAGGTATGATCGCCCAAGGAGGATCTCAGATCCTGGATCCATTCACCTGCCAGTAGTTGAAGAATGTCAAAAAAAGAACCCTCGCCCAACCTGCGCATCAAACGTCAAAGCTTGCCTGAAACCCTTGCGGAATCACTGCGCGAGCGGATTCTCAACGGTGAATTCAAAGAAGGTGAATCACTGATCCAGGAGACGATTGCGACCGAGTACGGTGTCAGCCGCATGCCCGTGCGTGAAGCGTTCAAGGAGCTGGAGGCCTCCGGCCTCATCACCACCCAGATCCACAAGGGCTCGGTGGTGAAGTCCATCCCACCGGAGCAGATCGAGGAGCTGTTCGACCTGCGCGCACTGCTGGAGTCCGAGTTGCTGGAGCGCTCGCTGCCGAACATGACAGACGCGCATTTTGCTGCCACCAAACAGCTGCTGCCTCAGCTTGAAGCAGCCTATGTCAACGATGACATCGCGCAATGGGGCAAGCTCAACTGGCTATTCCACGAGAGCCTTTACGCAGCGGCCGATCGTGTCCAGACCTTGGCGATCGTTCAAGGCATCAACGTCCAGACAGATCGCTATATCCGCTTGCAACTACTGCTGACCGCCGGCAAAAAAGAAGCCGAAGTCGATCACCGTGAATTGCTCAGGTTGTGCGAAAAAGGTGACGCCAAGAAAGCCGTTCAGTTCCTGCGCAAGCATATTCAACGGGCGGGCGCCGACCTGGTTACGCTGCTCAAGAAAAAGCGCGAGAAAGAAACTCGGGCCTGAACCCCGGGGCGCCTCACCTTCGACCACAAAGCCTTTGCAGTCGAACGGATCACACCAGTTGAAACCCATGCGCCAACGGGTCACGGTCATCCACAAACAGCGTGTTATGACCCGTGACTCGGGCCCAGCCAGCAACACTTGGCAGGATACCGGCAAAGGCACCGACCTCCTTTGCCGACTCGACCCGACAATCAAACATCGTACCGATGATACTTTCGTGAACAAATGCATCGCCTACCTTCAAGCGCTTTTTGGCCACCAGTTGTGCCATGCGTGCAGAGGAGCCGGTGCCGCATGGCGAACGGTCAATGGCCTTGTCGCCATAAAACACCGCGTTGCGTGCATCGGCGCGAGCGTTCCTGGGCTTGTCACACCACATCACATGGCTGACGCCCTGGATATGCGTGTCCAGCGGGTGCACCGGCGCCAACAGGGCCTGAGCGGCCTGGCGGACCAAGGGACTCAAGCGCACGATCTCGCTGACAGCCATTGAGTCCAAGCCAGCCCAGCCCGCTTGCGGCTCAATGATCACGTAGAAGTTCCCACCGTAGGCCAGGTCGATCGTCAACGTGCCCAGGCCCGGTATGTCGAGCTGCACATCGGCGGCGTGGAGGTAGCTGGCAACGTTGTAGAGGCGGACCTGCTCTACATGTGCGCCATTTCTTACATAGTCGATGGCAACACGCCCTGCCGGCGCTTCGATTGCCAGCGTGCCCTCGATTCGAGGCGTCACCAGGCCAGCCTCCAACGCAGCCGTTACCGTGCCGATGGTGCCGTGACCACACATGGGCAGGCACCCACTGACCTCGATGAACAGCACGCCGATGTCACAATCTTCACGGGATGACGGATAGAGAATGCTGCCTGACATCACATCATGGCCCCGGGGTTCGAACATCAGCGCCTGACGAACCCAATCATGCTCACGCTTAAATATCTGGCGCTTTTCAGCCATCGAAACATTGGGCAATAGAGGCGCGCCGGCGGTTACCACGCGTACCGGATTGCCACAGGTATGCGCATCAATGCAGAAGAACGTATGACGTGACATGAAAATCCCCTTCTTGGCGGTTTAGTTGAAGCGGCTGATTGCATAGGGTGCGAGATCGATTTGCGGCGGCTTGCCCAGGGCAATATCGCTGACCAGGCGCCCGGTGGTTGCGCCCTGCGTCAGGCCGAGGTGGCCATGGCCAAATGCATAAATGACTGCCGGGTTGCGCGGCGACGCCCCGATCACCGGCAGGCTGTCGGGGGTTGCCGGACGATGTCCCGCCCAATACGTACCGCCCTCTGCCCGTAAACCGGGCAGATAGTGAGCGGCCAACCGCACCAGCGCGCGGGAACGCTGGAAATTCGCCGGCGCATTCAGCCCGCCGAACTCGGCGGCGCCACCAATCCTCAAGCCACAGCTCAACGGCGTGGCGACAAAGTGGCGCTCTGCAAAGATGACCTCACGGGACAACACAACGCCCGGGGCTGCGATGGTGGTGTTGTATCCGCGTTCGCTTTCCAGCAACACCTTGTCGCCGACGTCGCGGGCCAACTGCCCAGACCATGCGCCGGCAGCCACTACCACGCTGTCGGCCAGCACCCGCTGGCCATCGTGTAGCCCTACCGATACAGCAGCGTCCAAGACGCCCGGCCCGATACTGCACGCCTCGCCGACCCGGATACAAAGTCCTCGGCCGACCAGTGACTGGCGCAACGCATCCACGAGCTTCCTGGGATCGCGCACATGGGACCACTGGGGCGTAAACACCCCTCGGGCGATGGACGGGCCGAGTGCCGGTTCGATTTCCCGCGCTTCGTCGCCACTCAAGTCAAGCACCTCCACACCATAGGCACGCTTGAGCGCCCACTGCGCCGCCTCGCTTTCGAACGCCTTCGCGTTCTCGTAAACCGTCAAGGCGCCCAGTTGCTGCAGCTCTCCAAGCAGACCATTTTCGGCGAGGAGCGGCAGGAGGTCGGTGTAAACCCGCGTATTCAGGGCTGCCAGTGCCGCGGCGATGCGCCTGACTTCTGCTGGCCGGCCCGCGCTGGAAAACCGCAGCAGCCAAGTGATCAGGCTGGGGGCATGAGTGGCCCGTATCGCCAAGGGCCCCAGCGGGTCCAGCAACCAGCCTGGCACCTTCCACAACAACCCCGGCACCGAGGCGGGCACCACCTCCGTGACGGCAATGCCGCCAGCATTGCCAAACGAGGCCTTGTCACCTTCAGGGTCGCGATCAATCACGGTAACGCGCACCCCCTCCTTGAGCAGATGGTGCGCCGTTGACAGCCCCACGATGCCGGCACCAATGACGATTACGTGCTTCATGACCCACACCTTTCCCGGATAAAAAAGAACTGCCCTGCAAGGCCGCCACAGCTGACCCAGCGAGCCATTCGACCCAGAGAAGATTGGATACAGTAAACACTTCCTGTCAATCCCTTGCTTCAGATCGGTCAATTCCTGTCACACTTCAACACCAGCAACATCTTTCAAACAAAACATAGATATTTGTTTTTTATAGTTATTTATACGATACAACGGAATTTTCTCGCTCAACCACACAAAAAAACATCTCTCTCCCTCTTCTTCCGAGATTAAACATTTGATAGATTTTTTACCAACAGTCGATTGGATACAACCTACAAACGTTCAAACCCTAAAAACAACAATACCCACCACAACAGGGCTCTCCCATGAACATTTCACGCCACGTCAGCAGCACCCTCTTGCTCGCCCTCGCAGCCACCGCGCCGATGGTTTCAACCGCGGCCGACTCGACCCTGGACCAGGTCATTGCGGCAAAAACCCTTCGCTGTGGCGTACAGCTCGACTATCCACCTGCCGGCTTTCGCAATTCGGCCAACGAGCCGGATGGCTACGACGTCCAGTACTGCAAGGACATGGCCAAAGCCCTTGGCGTCAAACCGGTGATTGTCGAAACACCCTCCTCCGAACGCATTCCGGCGCTGGTGTCCAATCGCATCGACGTGCTGATCGCCTCCGCCTCGATCTCGCCCCAGCGCGCGATGAGCGTGAGTTTTTCCCAGCCCTACGTGAACTACACCAACGTCGTTCTAGCCCGCAAAGACACTGGCATTGAAAGCTTCAACGACCTGAAAGGCCGCCACATCGGCGGTGTCACCGGCACCACCACCGAGCAGGAGTTGCAGGTGCTGCGCACCGGCTGGAATGACGCCAATGGCAGCTACACCGGGTTCGGCAGCGAAGCGGAAAGCTACCTGGCCCTGGTCCAGGGAAAAATAGACGGGCTGATCATCGGCAACGCATCGGCCGCCGCGCTGGTCCAGAGCGGCCAGTTCCCGACGCTCGCGATCAAGGGTGTTGCACCCACGCCGCCCGACCTGTGCGGCATCGCCGTAAAAAAATCAGACACCCAGATGCTCAACTGGGTAAAGACGTTCGTCTGGGCCCAGGTGAAAAACGGGCGTTACACGCAGCTCTATGCGCAGTACTTCGGTGACGGCCAAGCGCCTTCGCTTGCGGTTGCAGGCGTGGACTACTAACCCCATTCCTGAGCGGCGCACCTTGGCCGCTCTTGCCCGGAGCCTGCGTTATGTTCGGATATACGTTTTACTGGTCAATGGTGTGGGACAAGCTCCCCGAACTCGTCGACGGCGCTCGGACAACGCTTGCGCTGACCGTGCTGTCGATGGTCATCGGCACATTGATCGCCCTTGCGCTGACCCTGTTGCGGCGCCAGGAAAAAGGCCTCGGCCATGCACTGGCCACAACCTGGGTCGAAGTCGCCCGCAACACCCCGGCACTCTTCCAGGTCTACATGATTTATTTTGGCCTGGGCGCACTGGGGCTGCACTTTTCCAGCTACCTGGCAATGCTGTTGGCGTTGTCGTTCAACAACGCGGGCTACCTGGCCGAGATTTTTCGCGGCGGGCTGCAGGCCATTCCAAGGCAACAGCACACGGCCGCCAGATCCCTGGGGCTCTCGTCCTTCGCCGCCTACAGGCACGTGGTCTTTCCACAGTTGTTCAGGGTCGTCTATTTCCCGTACGTCAACCAGCTCAACTGGGCGCTGCTCAACAGTTCGCTGGGCATGATCATCGGCCTGCGCGAACTGACGGGCGCCACCCAGGCAGCTCAATCCGAATCGTTCAGGACGTTCGAGTTTTTTATCGTCGCCGCCGGGATGTACTACGTGATGTCCAAGCTGATCGAGGGCGGCGCCCGACTGACCTTCTGGCGCGTGTTCAAGGGGTAAGCCACCATGCAATTTCAACTCGCGTATTCGGGCCTGCACTGGGGTGATGTTGAGTTCGTGCTGAAGGGGATCTGGCACACCCTGCTGCTGACGTTACTGGCAACGTTTTTCGGCAGCCTGCTCGGCGTCCTGATCGGCTGGCTGCGCCAGGAGTTCAGGGTCGCCCGTCTTGCACTGGCCCCCTGGGTCAACGTCATCCGCAGTATTCCGCTGATCATCCAGTTCATTCTCGCCAACAGCTTTTTCGCCATGGCCGGTTTTGCCCTGAGCCCGCTGCTGATCGGGGTGGTCGTCCTCAGCCTGTACATGGGCATGTTGACCTCGGAGCTGGTGCGCTCAGGCCTGCAATCGGTGCGCCCGCAGTTGAAGAAGGCCAGCCGCTCACTCGGGCTGGGCTACTGGCAGGAGTTGCGCCATATATCCGCCCCACTCGCCTTTCGCACGCTGCTCCCAGGCTGGATTGGCACGGTGATCGGCCTGACCAAGGACACCGCACTGGTGAGCGTGGTGGGCTACATCGAACTGCTCAGGGCCTCGCAGATCCTGATCAACCGCTCAAACGAGGCACTGCTGGTATTGGCCGGCACCGGGCTTTTCTATTTCGCCATCTGCTATCCCATTTCGCGCTACAGCCGCCATCTTGAAAAGGTACTGCACCATGATTGATATCAAGGACGTCCGCAAAAGCTTTGGCCCTGTTGAAGTCATCAAGGGCATCACCCTGACAATCCGCAAGGGCGAAGTGTTGTGCCTGATTGGCGCCAGCGGCTCCGGCAAGTCCACTTTGCTGCAGTGCATCAATGGCCTGGAACCCATCCAAGCGGGCAGCATCCTGGTCGATGGCACCGATGTACACGCCAGGGGCACCGACCTGAACAAGCTGCGCCAGAGACTCGGCATTGTGTTTCAACAGTACAACGCATTCCCCCACCTCAGCGCACTGGAAAACGTGGCCCTTGCGCCGCGCCTGGTGAAGAAGATCCCCAAGGCCCAGGCACTGGAACTGGCCCATGACCACCTGGCGTTCGTCGGCCTCGAGAACCGCGCCGACATGCGCCCCGCAAGCCTTTCCGGCGGCCAGCAGCAACGCCTGGCGATTGCCCGCGCCCTGGCCATGCAGCCTGACTACATGCTGTTTGACGAAGTGACGTCCGCCCTCGACCCCGAACTTGTGGGCGAAGTACTGGACACGATCCGCAAGCTCAAGGAGTCGGGCATGACCATCATCATGGTGACCCACGACATCGCCTTCGCCCGCGAATCCGCAGACCGAATCGCCTTCTTCGACAATGGTTTGATTTGTGAAGTGGGCGATGCCCGGCAGGTGGTGAGTGCTCCGAGGGAAGAGCGCACTCGGCAGTTCCTCCAACGTGTTCTGCACTGAGCCTGCGCAACTGCTGCATTAACAATCTTTGACAGTTTCCCGACAAAGCCCTCAAAGACTGTCAACCGGCGCGCCCCTAGCATTCGAGCATCCAAACCACCACCCGGGTGCTCTCCATGTTTCGCATATTGCGCAGTATTGCGCTGCTGAGCTGCCTGCTGGGCAGCGTCGGTTGCCAAGGGCAGCCACCGGCCTCGCCGCGCATACAAAAGGGCGATTACGGCGCGATCATCCGGCACCTGCAAACCCGTATTCCCCAGGAAATGGCCCGACGCAATATCCCAGGCCTGTCGATTGCCCTGGTCAATGGTCAGGAACTGATCTGGGCACGCGGCTTTGGCCTGGCCGACAAGGCCCACGGTGTAGCGGTAACCCCCAACACCGCCTTTCGCGCCGGCGGTATCGCCAAATTGCTTACCGCCACGGCGGCGCTGCAATTGGTCGAGCAACAGCGCCTGGGGCTGGATGTGCCGATCCAGCAAGCCTTGGGCGAGTTCCATGTGCGCTCGCGCTTTCATCCAGACCAGGACGCGGCAGACCGTGATATCACCCTGCGCCGCTTGCTGAGCCACCAGTCCGGCCTGCCCAGCGAACACCTGCGCGACCTGCACAGCACCTTCGCCATGGGCCTGATGCCGCTACGCCTATCCGGTGTGTGGCTTAGCAGCCCGCCGGGTTCACAAGTGGCGTATTCCAACCTTGGCTATGCGCTGGTGGGCGCCGCCATTGAGCGCAGCACCGGCAAGAGCTTTGAAGCCCAACTGCAAAACAGCCTGCTCAAGCCCCTGAAGATGAGCCAGTCGAGCTTTATCGGGACCGGCACGACCCCTGGCTTTCGCGCGCTGGGGTACCAGGATGGCAGTGCGAGCACCGATGCGCAGGTTCGCGACCTGGCCGCCGGAGGCTTGTGGACCAGCCCGAAGGACCTTGGCCACTACGTGCAGATGCTGTTTGCCCAGGGTTTGTACAAAGGTGAGCGAGTGCTGAGCGCACGTTCCATCGACGAGATGTTCACCCAACAAAACACCGGCAACGCCCTCGACTTCGATTGCCAGATTGGCCTGGGCTGGTTCCTGGCGCCGTGCGGCGATGAGCCCGTCGGCCCCGGCATCCGCACTTATCAACATAGCGGCGGCGGTGATGATTTTGCCGCGCAGTTGACCTTGCTGCCGGACCAGCAACTAGCCGTCATCATCATGGCCAACGACAGCAGCGCCGAAGACCTGGTCGCCCGCCTGGCCACCGATGCCCTGCGCCTGATGCTCCAGGCGCAAACCGGAGAACCGGTGTGTGGCGACGGCTGTGAGGCACCCAGCCACGGGCTCAAGCTGCGTCACGTGCCCGCCGCCATCGACCGCAAGCGCCTGGCTGGGTTTTATGCCACCGCCTGGGGTGTATTTCGTATCCGCGATGCCAATGATCGCTTGTACGGCGAGCTGGCCGGGTTCGACTTCGAGCTGTTGCGTGACGAACAAGGCTGGTTGCGCGCGCAAAAACGCGTACTCGGTTTATGGCTCAAGGACCTCGGCGAATTGGGTCGCGTGCAGTTGGACATGGTCACTGTACAGGGGCGCCAAATGCTTACCGCCCGCAGCCACGGCCAACGTATCGCCATTGGCGAGCGCATCGACCCGCCGCCCCTGCCCCAGGCATGGGCCGACACCATCGGCACCTATCAGGTCCTCAGTACCCATGAGCCCGACGCGCCATTGACCGGCATCAACGTGCGCCTGGAGCAAGGCTTTCTGGTGATTCGCGGCCAATTGCACGACGAACCACTGACCGATTACATCCTGCTACCCGTCGACAACGCCCACGCGGTACTGGCCGGCAACGGCTACGGCCTGGGCGATACCGTCAGCCGCCAAGTCAATGGCCTCAGCGCCTCCGGCTACGCGTTCAAACGTACCCACTCACCTCACCCACCCCTGAACCTCTGACACGGACGAACCCCCTGATGCGCTCTAGAAACCTATGCCTGTCCCTTTCCTCGTTGTGCCTGCTCGCTGCAGCCGAGCCTGCCATTGCCGAGGACTGGCAATACAGCCTCAAGGCCGGCGTCGGCAACGCACCCCGCTACAGCGGCAGCGACGAACGCATGACCGCGCCGCTGCTGGGCGGCAAAATCGTCAGCCCCTGGGGGATTTTCCTCGACACCGACAAGGGCCTGGGCTGGGGCTACGAAGGCAACGCCCTGAGCTTCAGCACCTATATCGGCGCCAGCGCTTCACGCAAGGATAAGAACGAGTCGATGCATGCCGGCTCCAAGCGCCTCAAAGGCATGGGCGAAATCAAGTCACGCGCGCAAGTAGGCGTGAGCGCCAGCTACAACCTCGGCGGCGCCATCGTCGGTGCGACCCTGGAACACGCGCTCAAGGACGATGACCACAAGGACACCGGCAAGGCCTACACCCACCTGGAACTGAGCCTGGGCACCAACCTCTATGACGGCCGCTACGGCTCGGTCGATGCCAGCCTCAGCAGCCACTTTGGCGACCGTGAATACCTGCAGACCTGGTACGGCGTGACCACGGGCCAGGCCGCACAAAGCCGGTTCAAGGCCTACAAGGCCGGTGCAGGCAATATCAGCAACGGCATGAACCTGGTGTGGAGTTTGCCGATCAGCGAGCACACCCAATTCTCCACCTTGCTCGATGTGCAGTACCTGGCGGACGAAGCGGGCAAGAGCCCGATTGTGGAGCGGCGCTTGCAGACGTCGGTGATGGGGGTGCTGGAATACACGTTCTGATCTGGCAACCCAATAAAACCTTGTGAAAACAAACACTGTGGGAGCGGGCTTGCCCGCGATAGCGATAGATCAGTCAATACATCTGTTACTGATAGATCGCTATCGCGGGCAAGCCCGCTCCCACAGTGGATCTTCACATTATTCAAGGGTGTTACTCGGCATACGCCCACGTCATCCGAAACGACGCGCCGCCCCACTCCGAATCCAACACCTCCACTTGCCCGCCATGCCACTGCGATACCCGCTGCACCAGCGCCAAACCCAGGCCAAAACCACCGGTACGGCGATCACGGCTGGCGTCCAGGCGCATGAACGGTTGGAAGATCTTCGCCCGCCCGTCCTCGGGCACGCCCGGGCCGTCGTCGCACACCCGCACTTCATAACCATTGCCGAACTTGACCAGCGACACTTCCACGCGCCGCTCGGCGTACCGAATGGCATTGCGCAGCAGGTTGATCACCGCCCGCGCCATGAAGCGTGGTTCGATCTGGATAACGTCCACTTCACAGGTCCGCAACGACAGCTGCACACCCGCCGCCTCGGCCTCCAGCGCAACGCTGCCGATCACGCTGTCGAGCCAGCTGTGGGCCTCGATGCTTTCCCGGGTGACCTGGGTCGCGCCGCGCTCCAGGCTGGCATAGGTGAGCAGCTCGGAAACCATTTCTTCCAGCTCGCCAAGGTCGGCATACATGTCGGTGATCAGCGCGCCACGCAGGACCGGGTCAGCCTGTTGCTTGAGCTGGTCGAGCTCGAACGACAGGCGCGCAATCGGCGTGCGCAACTCATGGGAAACCGCGTTGGTCAGTTCACGCTGGTTGGCGATCAGGCTTTCGATGCGCTCGGCCATCTGGTTGAAGTGACCGGCCAGTTCACGCACGGTGGAGCGGCGCGGCAGCAGGATGCGTGAGCCAAGGTCGTTGTCGCCAAAACGCTGCGCGGCCAGGCGGATATGTTCCAGGTCCCGCCAGTGCGGGCGCACCCAGAAATACAGGACGATGGCCAGGCACAGGCCGAGGAACCCATAGGCCCACAGGTACAACCACTTGGGTTCTTCCGGGAGCTTGATTTCCAGCAGTTGCGAACCGCCGTCGATGTTGGCGATGAATTCCATGAAGTCGCCACGCACCACCAATTGTCCGGCCGCCAGCAATTGCTGTTCGCGGGAGTTCAGCTTCAGCTGATCACGCGCCACCAATTTCAGGTGCAGCCCGTAATGGCTTTGCAACTCAGCCAGGCGCGCCTCCCGGCCCGCCTCTGGCACGGGGCGCAATTGCTCCACCAAGCCATACGCCGGGCCGCGCATGGCTTCGCGGTTATAGGTTTCGTTGGCTTCGGGCAGCAACTCGTCAAAGGTGTAGTTGACCAGCCAGATGGCCCCCGCCAGACCCAGCGCGAGAATCACATACAGGCGCAGAAACAGCCGCAGCATCTAGACCTCCCACGCGAACGGATTGAACAGGTAACCCTTGCCCCAGATGGTCTTGATACACACCGGCTCACGGGGGTTGTCGTTCAGCTTGCCGCGCAGCTTGCTGATGTACACGTCCACGCTGCGATTGAGGCCGTCAAAGGCGATGCCGCGCATACGGTTGAGGATGTCATCGCGAGACAGGATCGTGCCCGAGTGGCTGGCCAGCAACCAGAGCAATTCGAACTCCATGGTGGTGAGGTCGATCTTCTCCTCGCCCAGGCTGACTACCCGGCACGTGCGATCAATGGCCAGCCGGCCGAACGCCAGGGAGCCGCGCACCGTGGGTTCAGGCACTTGGCGCCGCTGCAAGGCGCGCAAACGCGCGAGCAGTACCGGCGGTTTGATCGGCTTGATCACATAGTCGTCGGCACCGGACTCCAGGCCCAGGATGTGGTCCAGGTCGTCCTCTTTGGCGGTGAGGATGACGATGGGTGTGTCTGAGACGTTGCGGATGCCGCGGCACACGTGCAGGCCGCTCTGGCCCGGCAACATCAGGTCGAGTACGACAATCTTCGGCTTGAAATCCAGGAATGCCGCCAAGGCCTCATCGCCCCGGTGCACCACCCGCACGTCAAAACCATGCTGCGACAGAAAATGTGCAATCAGCCCTGCCAGTTTCTCGTCGTCTTCAACGAGCAATACCTTGCCCAGACCCAGGTTTTCCATAAGTTCTCAGTGTGCGACGCAGATTGAAGTGCAGGCATTATAGGTGGCAAGCTGGGCAACTTAAGCAACTGGCCAGCACGGCCCGACGAAGCTTCATGCTTTTAAGACTTTTTAACAAATAGCCTGCAATCTTTAACGCCATTCACAGGGAGTTGTATGCGCAAGGATTACCTGGCGTTTTTTGTCTCGCTGTTCCTGTCGCGGCTGGCGGATCAGATCCTGCTGTTTATCGTGCCGTTGATCGTCTTCCAGACCACCGGCAGTGTTGCCTGGGCCGGACTGGCGTTCTTCGTCGAATCGCTGCCGCGCTTCCTCGCGTTTCCGCTGTGCGGGGCGTTGTGCGACAAGTACCCGCCGGTGCGTATCCTGCATATCAGCCAGGTCTATCGGGCGCTGGCCTGCGTGGTGGCAGTGGCGCTGTTCGGCCTGTTCGACGGCATCTACTGGATCGTATTGCTGTCGGCTGTGTGCGGGGTGTTGACCACCCAGGGCATCATGGCCCGGGAAGTGCTGATGCCGCATATCTTCCAGCAGTACAGCTATGCCAAGACCCTGTCCTATTCACAGATCGCCGACCAAAGCGGGCTGGTGCTCGGCCCCCTGGTGGCGGCGCTGATGCTGGACGTCTGGGCGTGGCATTGGGTAGTGCTGGGGATTGCCGGGCTGTTTGTGCTGGCGGACGTGGCGATGCGCGTGTGGCAGCGTTCCAGCACGGTCGTCCCGGCCGTTTTCGAGCAGCATCGGGATATCTGGGTGCAGCCGCTGCGGATTGCGTTCGGGCATATCGGCAACCTCGCCGGGCTCAAGCGCCTGATTGCGTTGACCATGGGCGTGAACCTGATCATCGGCGTCACGCTGGCCACGTCAGCCGCGATGGTCACGGGCCTGTACGTCGCCGGCAAAGACGCCTACGCCTTGCTGCAAGCGGCCGGCGCACTGGTGACCATCGTCATTCTGTTCTACCTGGCGCGCGCCACCTTGCCATTGAAGCTGCTCGGCGGGCTTTCCTACGCAATGATTGCCCTGGGCGCGCTGATCATGGCGATCAGCCCCACGCTATGGCTGTATTCCCTGGGCTTTTTGCTGGTGATCGGCTTCGACAAGATGTACAGCGTGTACATGCGCAGCGTGCGGCAGCAGGTGATTCCCGTGCAGGACTTCGGCAAGACCGTCGGTGTGATCACCTTGCTCAACAACCTGCCACAACCGCTGGCGGGCCTGGTGATTGCCGTGTTGGCCGCGCCCCTGGGCGTGCAAACGGTGATCCTGCTGCTGGCAGGCATCACCGCGTTGATTGGCGTGGCCGTCGCCTCAGGCTGGTACGCCACTGTGAAAGCGGAACTCGACGTCGGGTGACTCGATCAATTCCTGCTCGGCTGCCCGCACCCGCTCGATCACCAGAGGCACGTCTTTGGCGTCGCCGTACTGGTAGGCCAACTTGAGGTAGCCCTGGAAGTGGCGCGCCTCGCTTTTCAGCAGGCCGAAGTAGAACTTGCCGAGTTCTTCGTCCAAATGCGGCACCAGTGCTTCGAAACGCTCGCAACTGCGCGCCTCGATAAAGGCGCCGACCACCAGTGTATCCACCAGCTTGACCGGCTCGTGGGTGCGCACGATTTTACGCAAACCCGAAGCGTAACGCCCGGCGTTCAGTTGGCGCAGTTCGACCTTGCGCTTTTTCATCAGACGCATGACTTGTTCGTGGTGCACCAGCTCTTCCCGGGCCAGGCGCGACATCATATTGATCAGGTCGACATGGCTGTAGTACTTGGCGATCAGGCTCAGGGCGGTGCTGGCGGCTTTGAATTCGCAGTTCTTGTGGTCGATCAGCAGGGTTTCCTGATCGGCCAAGGCCGCCTGGACCCAGGCGTCGGGGGTGCGGCAGCCGAGGAATTCGTGGATTTCGGGCAGGTTCATCGGGCTCACGGGCAAAGGATCACAAAAGGGCGCCGATTATACCGACCACGCCGCAGACCACCAGCCACTGGCCTTGATGTGTATCAACATGACGTGCGCCGGGCAGCAACTATAGTTGTTCCATGCCCCCCTTTTTCATGGAGAACCCGAACATGCAAGCCATCCGCAGCATCCTGGTGGTCATCGAGCCCGAGCATTCGGAGAGCCTGGCCCTCAAGCGCGCCAAGTTGATTGCGGGGGTGACCGGCGCGCACCTGCATTTGCTGGTCTGCGACAAGAAGCATGAGCATTCGGCGCTGTTGAGCCTGCTCAAGGCCGGCTTGCAGGAAGACGGCTACAGCGTCACCACCGAACAGGCATGGAATGACAGCCTGCATGAAACCATCATCGATGTGCAGCAGGCTGAAGGTTGTGGGCTGGTGATCAAGCAGCACTTTCCCGACAGCCCGCTGAAAAAGGCATTGCTGACCCCCGCTGACTGGAAGCTGCTGCGCTATTGCCCGACGGCGGTGCTGCTGGTGAAGACATCGACGCCGTGGGCGGGCGGCGTGATCCTGGCGGCCATCGATGTGGGCAATACCGACGCAGAACACCGTGAACTGCACGCGGAAATCGTCGGCCATGGTTTCGACATCGCCAGCCTGGCCAAGGCCCAACTGCATGTGATCAGCGCCCATCCCTCGCCGATGCTGTCGGCGGCGGACCCGACGTTCCAGCTCAAGGAAACCATCGAGGCGCGCTACCGCGAGCAGTGCCGGGCCTTCCAGGCCGAATTCGATATCGATAACTCAAGGCTGCACATCGAGGAAGGCCCTGCCGACGTGCTGATTCCCTTTGCGGCGCACAAGCATCATGCCGCCGTCACCATCATCGGCACGGTGGCGCGTACCGGCATTTCCGGCGCGTTGATCGGCAATACGGCGGAGGTGGTGCTCGACAAGCTGGAAAGTGACGTGTTGGTGCTCAAGCCGGCGAGCCTGATGGATCACCTGGAAGAGCTGGCGGCCAAATCCTGAGGGCAACGAGGATCAAAATGTGGGAGCGGGCTTGCCCGCGATAGCGGTGGATCAGTTGGCAAATCTTTGGCTGACACACCGCAATCGCGGGCAAGCCCGCTCTCACAGGGGTCCTGTGTCGTCAGTCAGCAAACACATCCCTGAGGAACCCCGGCGCGATATAGCGCTGGTAATGCGCCTCGGACAGGATAAAAAACTCCCGATCAATCGCATCACGCAAATCCGGCAAGGCCCAGTCGCGAAACTCCGGCAACAGCACCATGCCATAGGCCTCCAGGTTGGAAATCACCCGCGCGCCCCGCGCAATCAACTGGTACGCCCAGCAATACTCCGACTGGTGCGGCACGAAGCGGATCTTGCGTTGTTCCAGCTGGCCGCGCAGGGTCTTGGGGTCGAAAACCTCCAGCTTGCCGGCCATCACCTGCACCAACAGCTGCTCCAGGCGCAGCCAGACCGCACGTTTCTCTTCTTCGTTATAGCCATTCCACTGGATCACTTCGTGGTGGAAACGCTTGCAGCCACGGCACACGAGATCGCCGTAGACCGTGGAGCACAGGCCTACGCAGGGGGTCTTGATGGTTTGGTTGGACATGGGCAACAACACGCAAATCAGCGAAACAATGCGCCATGTTAGCCCTTTGTCTAACCTCTATCACCCTGCAAACTTGGTTAGGCAACTTACCTTTAGATTTTTTTTGCCGTAGAATCATCCGGCCTTGTAAGGCGCCAATAATCCGCTGGAAGCTGTTTTCAAAGCGTCACGAGCACAGTCGTTCCTTCAGAACGGTGTTGGCGATGGTCAATGACTCGGTAGGTCAATGCCCTCGCCAACCCTCATCAGCCCCGTTCTGCAGGCGTAAAACTTTGAAAGCAGCTTCTGTGAGGAATGCCGGCAGCGCTGGCTTTGCGGCCCAAAAAGCCCCCGAGCGCATGCGTGCCGTTCATTTCTGGATGAGCGTCCCGTGGGACCACTGATGAGGGTAATAACTGTGCTTGAAGCCTACCGCAAACATATCGAAGAGCGTGCAGCCCTGGGTATCGTTCCCCAGCCGCTTAACGCCGAACAAACCGCAGGCCTGGTCGAGCTGCTGAAAAATCCTCCGGCTGGCGAAGAAGAATTCCTCGTTGACCTGATCACCAACCGCATTCCACCTGGTGTTGACGAAGCTGCCTACGTCAAGGCCGGTTTCCTGTCTGCCCTGGCCAAGGGCGAAGCCACTTCCCCCCTGATCAGCAAACAGCGCGCTGTTGAACTGCTTGGCACCATGCAAGGCGGCTACAACATCGTGACCCTGGTCGAGCTGCTGGACGATGCCGAGCTGGCACCTGTCGCCGCCGCCCAACTCAAGCACACCCTGCTGATGTTCGACGCGTTCCACGACGTGGCCGAAAAAGCCAAGAACGGCAACGAGCACGCCAAAGGCGTGATCCAGTCCTGGGCTGACGGCGAATGGTTCCGCAACCGCCCTACCCTGGCCGACAAGATCAGCCTGCGCGTATTCAAGGTGACCGGCGAAACCAACACCGACGACCTGTCCCCTGCTCCCGATGCCTGGTCCCGTCCTGACATCCCGCTGCACGCCCTGGCCATGCTGAAAATGGCGCGCGAAGGTATCGTGCCGGACGAGCAAGGCAAGACCGGCCCGATGAAGCAGATCGAAGAGATGCGCGGCCAAGGCTTCCCGATCGCCTACGTCGGTGACGTGGTCGGTACCGGTTCGTCGCGTAAATCGGCGACCAACTCCGTACTGTGGTTCTTCGGCGACGACGTCCCTTACGTGCCGAACAAGCGCGCTGGCGGTTTCTGCTTCGGCACCAAGATCGCTCCAATCTTCTACAACACCATGGAAGATGCCGGCGCACTGCCAATCGAATTCGACGTTTCCGACATGCACATGGGCGACGTGATCGACCTGTACCCGCATGCTGGCAAGGTCTGCAAGCACGGCACCGACGAAGTCATCACCACCTTCGAAATGAAGACCCCGGTGCTGTTGGACGAAGTCCGCGCTGGCGGCCGTATCCCGCTGATCATCGGCCGTGGCCTGACCGACAAGGCGCGTGCCGAACTGGGCCTGGGCCCTACCGACCTGTTCAAGCTGCCTGAAGCACCTGTCGACACCGGCAAGGGCTTCACCCTGGCACAGAAAATGGTCGGCAAGGCGTGCGGCCTGCCAGAAGGCAAAGGCGTTCGTCCTGGCACCTACTGCGAGCCGAAGATGACCACCGTGGGCTCCCAGGACACCACCGGTCCAATGACCCGTGATGAACTCAAAGACCTGGCGTGCCTGGGCTTCTCGACCGATCTGGTGATGCAGTCCTTCTGCCACACCGCGGCTTATCCAAAGCCGATCGACGTGACCACCCACCACACCCTGCCTGACTTCATCATGACCCGTGGCGGTGTATCGCTGCGTCCAGGCGACGGCATCATCCACAGCTGGCTGAACCGCATGCTGCTGCCGGACACCGTCGGTACCGGTGGTGACTCCCACACCCGTTTCCCGATGGGCATCTCGTTCCCGGCCGGTTCTGGCCTGGTCGCGTTCGCCGCAGCCACTGGCGTCATGCCACTGGACATGCCGGAATCGATCCTGGTGCGCTTCAAAGGCAAGATGAAACCTGGCATCACCCTGCGTGACCTGGTTCATGCCATTCCTTACTACGCGATCCAATCGGGTCTGCTGACCGTAGAGAAGAAAGGCAAGAAGAACGCCTTCTCCGGCCGCATCCTGGAAATCGAAGGCCTGAACGACCTGACGCTGGAACAGGCTTTCGAGCTGTCCGACGCCTCGGCTGAACGTTCGGCTGCCGGTTGCACCATCAAGCTGTCGAAAGAATCCGTTACCGAATACCTGAACTCCAACATCACCCTGCTGCGCTGGATGATCGGTGAAGGCTACGGCGACCCGCGTACCCTGGAACGTCGCGCCCAAGCGATGGAAGCCTGGGTTGCCAACCCGGAGCTGATGGAAGCCGATGCCGACGCGGAATACGCCGAAGTCATCGAGATCGACCTGTCGGAAATCAACGAGCCTATCCTCTGCGCGCCAAACGACCCGGACGATGCCCGTCTGCTGTCGAGCGTTGCCGGCGAGAAGATCGACGAAGTGTTTATCGGTTCGTGCATGACCAACATCGGTCACTTCCGCGCTGCCGGCAAACTGCTGGAACAGGTCAAGGGTCAGCTGCCAACCC
Organism: Pseudomonas sp. CBZ-4; assembly: GCF_000346755.1. Classification (GTDB taxonomy): domain Bacteria; phylum Pseudomonadota; class Gammaproteobacteria; order Pseudomonadales; family Pseudomonadaceae; genus Aquipseudomonas. The sequence continues at coordinate 70,165 of NZ_ANNV01000084.1, forward strand.
GTCTGTGGCTGTCGCCGCCGACCAAGATGGACGCTCACCAACTGACCGAAGAAGGCTACTACGGTATCTACGGCAAGGCTGGCGCGCGCATGGAAATGCCGGGCTGCTCGCTGTGCATGGGTAACCAGGCACGTGTCGAGCCGAATTCGACCGTTGTGTCGACGTCGACCCGTAACTTCCCGAACCGTCTGGGTGACGGCGCGAACGTCTACCTGGCTTCGGCTGAGCTGGCGGCAGTGGCTTCCACACTGGGTCGCCTGCCGACCGTCGAAGAGTACATGGGTTACGCAGCGAAACTGGACACCATGGCCAGTGACGTCTACCGCTACCTGAACTTCGACCAGATCGCCGAGTTCCGCAAGATCGCAGCAAGCGCCAACATCCCGGTGATTCAAGCCTAAGATGTTGATGTAAAAGACGCCGCGTATCCCACGATACGCGGCTTTTTTTATGCCTGGGATTTGGCCAGTTGCACCGCGCCATCCACACTCAAGCCGCTGAGCAGCACCTGCGGTGGCAACGCCTCGGGCAAGCCCTGCAACACTTCACGGGCGCCATGCCGCACGCGCGCCAGCACCAGGCGCTTGCCCTCCGCGCGCACCTGCGCAAAAAACGCCGCCAGTGCTTCGATGCTGGTGCCGTCGAGGTTGGGGGACTCCTCCAGGCTCAGCACCACCACCTCCACTGACGATTGCCGCATCAGGCGCAACGCCGCACCCAGGATGCGCTCGGCATTCGCAAAAAACAGCGCTTCGCTGGGCCGCACGATCAGCACGCCCGGCACTGGCGACGCATCCGCATGGTGCTGTTGATCAACAAAGTCATGGCTATCGCCAAGGCGGCCCAGCACTTGGATATCAGCCGATGACATCTGACGCAGCATCAACACCACGCTGATCGCCACCGCCAGTAACAAGCCATCCAGCACGCCAAGCACCAGCACCGCCGCGACGGCGCAGATCACCAGCAGGCGGTCACGCCGCCAAATGAAGTAGCGCCCCAAGGGTTGCAGGCTCAAGCCGCGACCCAACGCGTAGATGACAATGGCAGCGAGCACTGGCTCCGGCGTCAGCGCGACATAAGGCAGCACTGTCAACACAATCACCAACACCACGAACGCCGCGACGATACCGGCCAGACGCGAACCGGCGCCGGCCGCTTCATTCGCCGAGGTCGCTGAATACCCGGCACCCGCTGGCATACCGTGAAACAACCCAGACACCAGATTGGCCGCCCCCAACGCCAGCAAGTCGCGATTGGAGGACACACGGTCGCCGTGTTTAAGCGCGAACGAGCTGATGGAACCGTAGGACTCCGCGTACAGGATCATCACCAAGGCAAACGCCAATTCGCCCAGGCGCAGCCAGTCGGCGAACGGCAGCACCGGAAAATGCCCCAGCTCAAGGCGCAGGTCGATCATGCCGATCAATCCGACGCCATGGCCCTCAAGGTTCAGGTATTGCCCGGCAACAATCCCCAGCACCACCACCAGCAACCCGCCCGGCAGGCGCGGAATGCGCGCGCACAGCCACAGCACGCCCAAGGCCACCACCGCCACCAGCGCCGCCGGCCAGTTCCAACTTGGCCACTGCTCCAGCAATTGCGGGAGGAAGCGGATCAGGTTGTTGTCGCTCAGGTGTACGCCCACCACGCCCGCCAACTGCTTGAGGATGATGGTCAACGCCAGGCCGAAGGCAAAGCCGCGCGACACGGGCTTGGCAATAAACGAGGTGACGCCACCCAGCTTGAACAACCCGGCCAGCAGGAAAAACACCCCGGTCACCAGCACCAGCCCGAACGCCAGGGACAGGCGCAACGCCGGGTCATCACCGGCCAGGCTGGCGGTGGCTGCGGCCAATACCGCTGCCGACGACGACGTGGCCGAGACAATCGCAAAGCGGCTGGTGCCCAGCAGGCCGTAGCACAGCAACCCGGCAAACAAGGCGATCACCCCGGCCTGGGGTGGCAGTGCGGCAATGCTGGAATAGGCCACCGCCTCGGGCAGCAACAGCCCGGCGATGGAGAGCCCGGCGAGCAGGTCTTGGGTGCGGGTAGAGGACGCGACAATGGCGGGAGGGGTTTGAGTATTCAATCGGGCCAACCTTCGGGGTTTCCAGGGCAGAAACCCATAAGCCGACAAGCTTAGCCCTCATTGCCGGGTCACAGGTTGATCCCCGTCCACAAAAACGCCGATCAACGAAACGCCGCGTATCGCAAGATGCGCGGCGTTTTCTATTGCCCGGAATACTGTAGTTGCAGCACCACAAACCAAAAGTGGGAGCTGGCTTGCCTGCGATGGCGGTGTATCAGTCACCCATACAGTGACTGAACTACCGCTATCGCAGGCAAGCCAGCTCCCACAATTTAGAACTCTACCGTCCTAGAGACCGTACTCAGGCTCAAGGAATCAGCGAATACACCACCGCCGTAATCGCTACCAGGCCTACCGCCGTAACAAACACATTGGACGCCTGCCCACGGTACTTGGCCATGGCCGGCACCTTGCGAATCGCGTACATCGGCATCAGGAACAGAATCGACGCAATCACCGGGCCGCCCAAGGATTCGATCATGCCGAGGATGCTTGGGTTCAGCGTGGCGACAATCCAGCACACCACCAGCATGAACGCGGCGGTCATGCGGTCCAGAGTCTTCGGTGCCGGGCGGCGGCCGGTCTTGACCACCAGGCCCTTGAGGCCTTCGCTGGCGCCGATGTAGTGGCCCAGGAACGACTTGGCAATCGCCACGAACGCGATCAACGGCGCGGCAAACGCGATGGTCGGGTTGTCGAAGTGGTTGGCCAGGTACGACAGGATCGACAGGTTCTGCGCTTTCGCCTCGGCCAGTTGCGCCGGCGACAGGGTCAGCACGCAGCTGAACACGAAGAACAGCACCATCACCACCATCAACAGGTGCGCGCGGGACAGGATCTGCGAGCTGCGCTCATCGGCATGCACGCCGTACTGGCGCTTCTGGTCCACCGCGAAGGCCGAGATGATCGGCGAGTGGTTGAACGAAAACACCATCACCGGAATCGCCAGCCACAGGGTGCTGAGCAACGCCGAGGGCTCCGGCACCACGCTGGCGGTGCTGAGGATGCCACCGGTCCAATGCGGGATCAGGTACACCGCGAGGAACAGCAAGGCGACGATAAACGGGTACACCATCAGGCTCATCGCCTTGACGATCACTTGCTCACCGCAACGCACCACGGCCAGCAGGCCGAGGATCAGCACAAACGCCAGGATCGCCCGTGGCGGCGGCATGATGTGCAGTTGGTGTTCCATGAAGCTGCCGACGGTGTTGGTCAGTGCGACGCTGTAGATCAGCAGGATCGGGAAGATCGCAAGGAAGTACAGCAAGGTGATCATTGCGCCGGCGGTGATGCCGAAGTGCTCTTCGACCACGTCGGTGATGTCGGAGCCTTCACGACCGGACAGGACAAAGCGGGTCAGGCCACGGTGCGCGAAGAACGTCATCGGGAATGCCAGCAGCGCCAGGATCAACAACGGCCAGAAACCGCCCAGGCCAGCGTTGATGGGCAAAAACAAGGTGCCGGCGCCAATGGCCGTGCCGAACAGGCCAAGCATCCAGGTGGTGTCCTGGCGGCTCCAGCTTGTGAGGGTTGCAGGTGTCGATGCATAGCGTTCGTCAACGCTATTGGCCTGATCATTCATCCGGTCGGATCTCCGCATTTACACGGCCGGGACGAGTCAGAAAAACCTGACAGGCAGCGCCCCGACCATAGAAGGGGCGCGATTGTCCGGGATTCTTGTGAATAAGCAAAGACTTAGCTGAGGAACGGTGGCGTGGTATATCGACACGCCGCACCCAAGTCAGACACATTTGTTGACAACCTGGCGTCGATCTCAGCATGATCGGCCCATGAACTTTATCCAGCTGCACCTCACCCGTACCACCACCACGACCGCTAACGGCGGGTCGCGCGGTGGCTGTGGGTGGTCAAGCTAAACACCTCACAGATTCAACCCAAGGCCCCGCCAGCAATGGACGGGGCCTTTTTATTGCTCCGCCCACCTGGCAATCACAAGGAGCAACACCATGGCTGACGCCCTGCTGATCATCGACATGCAAACTGGTCTCTACGACGGCCCGGAGAAGCCTTTTGAGCGCGCACGCGTACTCGCCACCATCAACCAATTGATCCTTCGCGCCCGCAACGCCAACGCGCCGATCTTCGTCGCCCGCCACACCGGCCCAGAAGGCTCGCCGATCGCAGCGGGCAGCCCGCTGTGGCAGCTGTGGCACGGCCTGGACGTGGATGAGTCCCGCGACCACCTGTTCAATAAAACCCGCCCGAGCTGTTTTCTGGGGACTGACCTGGCGCAGCAACTGAATGCGGCGCAGATCAACGAACTGGTGATCGTGGGCATGAAAACCCAATTCTGCATCGACACGACTTGCCGAGTGGCGGTTGAGCTGGGGTTCTCGGTGGTGCTACCCGAAGATGGCCACACTTGCATGGACACTCCAGCGCTCAACGCGCAGGCGATCATCGAGCATCACAATGCGACGTTGGCGGGGGCGTTTGTGAAACGGGCCAGGGCTACGGATATTTGGGGTTGATCGGCTAAAAAGCTGAGCTTCCTAAAGGAAAATTGTGCAGCTCGCCCTTTATGGCGTTCTGCGCAATATCCAGCTTCTCAAGAAGTTCGGCCGTTTCGTGAGCCGTCAGTGCAACAACAGGACGGCTCCAATCAAAATTCCTGATGACATTTATCCGAAAGCCTCCCGCAGCATCGAATTCCGGGTACCAACCCACATCCAGTAGGAATCCGCCGGCAAATTCAACCTGAAGCATGTCTTCTTTCAGCAGATCGACCTGCTCCGACACAGCGCTCGCCTGCAGCAGCGACAAGTCATCGTGAGTAATCGTGCCACCGGCGAACTTGAGTGGAATCAATTTGTTAACCTCCTGAATTCCTGTTCAGAAATAGGATGACCATGGATAGCGCCACCGCTCAGTTCTATTCGAACCCAGCGGCTGAGTTTGCCTTGGCAGGCACCGATACAGTGTTGATGTTCCATCACTTTCCAAGGCCTCCCATTGGTGGTTTGCGTCCCATTTTTATAGGCCTCTCTTTCAAGTATTTCAATAGCAATACCTGGCCTGTACTTGGCCGCACCGTCCAAGGTTCCGGCAATGACTGCCCTCCAGGGTACAGCGATCGAAGGGTAGTGTTTGTATCCATACGGGCTCCATTGAATCTCTTCTTCGAGCGTTGCAGGAACAGGCATCCATGTCGTCTCTGCTAGAGGGAAAGTCCGTAAAGTCTGGGCCAGCAAATACACCCAGGACGAACGGCCAGGAAATTCAGAATGGCCTTACGCAAGAAGAAAATTTTCTATCTCAGTAAAACGCTCAGTCTTACAAATCCCGCATACTCCCCCCTCAAACCCTTCAGGAAGAGCCTTCCGATGTCCATCACTGTTCTGGTTCTGGTTGAAACCATCAACGAATACCTGCACATCATCGAAAACGATGACTTCCACGTGATTCTGGCGCCGACGCCCGCCGAACGCGCCCAGGCCATCAAGGCCCACGGTGGCCAAATCAAAGCCGTGCTGACCCGTGGCCCGCTGGGTTTGTACGCCGAAGAAATCGCCGCCCTGCCCCTGCTGGAAATCATCTGCGTGATCGGCGCCGGCTACGAACATGTGGACCTGCAAGCCGCCAGCAATCGTGGGATCGTCGTCACCAACGGCGCGGGGGTGAACGCACCGTCAGTGGCCGACCACGCCATGGCGCTGCTGCTGTCGCTGGTGCGCGGCATCCCGCAGACCGACGCCGCCGTACGGCGCAACGAATGGCCCAAGGTCATGCGCCCGTCCCTGGGCGGCAAGCAGCTGGGCATTCTCGGGCTGGGTGCCGTGGGACTGGAGATCGCCAAGCGCGCGGCCCTGGGTTTCGGCATGGAAATCAGCTACCACAACCGCCAGCCGCGCGATGATGTGGACTACACCTACTGCGCAACAGCCGTGGAGCTGGCGCGCACCTCGGACTTCCTGATCCTCGCCACGCCCGGCGGCGCCAGCACCCGCCACTTGATCGATCGCCACGCCCTCGACGCACTCGGGCCCAATGGTTTCCTGGTCAACATCGGACGCGGCAGCGTGGTCGTCACCGCCGACCTGGTGACCGCCCTTGAGCAACGCCGCATCGGTGGCGCAGCCCTGGACGTATTCGACGACGAACCCCAGGTACCCGACGCCCTCAAGCGCTTGAGCAACACCGTGCTCACCTCCCATGTCGCCGGCCTGTCGCCGGAAGCCGCCCACGACACCGTGCAGCGCGTGGCCGACAACCTGCTGGAGTACTTCGCCGGTCGCCCGGTACTCACGCCCGTCGCATTGCCCCCGCCCGCAAAATGACCGATCAGGCACGCTGATCATCATCCAACACGCTAACCTATTAAGCCGCCCCGACCTTGTCGCTGGGCGGTGGTGCGCATTAGATTAGGAAATAGTCCGAGGCCTTTAGAATAAGCAGAAGGGATAAGCATGGCGCTGAACGACCAATCGACCCAGATCCGAGCAGGCGAAGAACTTGATGCCAGCCTGATCGATCCCTACCTCAAGGCCCATATCCCCGGCCTGAGCGGCACGCCGACCATCAGCCAGTTCCCGGGCGGTGCGTCCAACCTGACTTACCTGCTGGAATACCCCGGCCAGGAATTTGTCCTGCGCCGCCCGCCCTTCGGCCACAAGGCCAAGTCCGCCCATGACATGGGCCGCGAATACCGCATTCTCAACCAACTCAAGGACGGCTTTCCGTACTGCCCCAAGGCCTACGTGCATTGCACCGACGAGTCGGTGATCGGCGCCGAGTTCTATGTGATGGAGCGCGTCAACGGCATCATCCTGCGCTCCGACCTGCCGCCCGAACTGGGCCTGGACGCCGCCAAGACCGAGGCCCTGTGCAAGAGCTTTATCGACAAGTTCGTCGAACTGCATCAGGTGGACTACACCGCGTGCGGCCTGGCCGACCTGGGCAAGCCCGAGGGTTATGTGGCGCGGCAGATCCGCGGCTGGAGCGATCGCTACGAAAAAGCCCTGACCCCCGACGCCCCACGCTGGGACGCCGTGCGCACCTGGCTCAACGAGAAGATGCCGGCCGACCACCCGACATCGAGCATCGTGCACAACGATTACCGCTTCGACAACGTGATCCTCGACCCGCACAACCCGATGCAGATCATCGGCGTGCTGGACTGGGAGCTGACCACCCTCGGCGACCCGCTGATGGACCTGGGCAATACCCTCGCCTACTGGATCGAAGCCGCCGACCCGGCACCGGTGCAACTGATGCGCCGCCAGCCGAGCAACGCTCCGGGCATGCTCACCCGCCGCGAGTTCGTCGACTACTACGCCGAACGCGCCGGCATCCAGATCGACAATTTCGACTTCTACTACACCTACGGCCTGTTCCGCCTGGCCGGCATCGTGCAGCAGATCTACTACCGCTTCTTCCATGGCCAGACCCAGGACAAACGCTTTGCGCAGTTCATCCACATGAACAAGCTGCTGGAGCAGATGAGCCTGAATGTGATCGCTAAATCAGCCCTCTAAGGAACCCCCATGTCCAAGACCAACCTGTTCGACCTCGACGGCAAGATTGCCTTTGTTTCCGGCGCGAGCCGTGGCATCGGTGAAGCCATCGCCAAGTTGCTGGCCCAGCAAGGCGCCCACGTGATTGTCTCCAGCCGCAAGCTGGACGGTTGCCAGCACGTGGCCGACGCGATCATCGCCGACGGCGGCAAGGCCACGGCCATTGCCTGCCACATCGGTGAAATGGAGCAGATTGCCCAGGTGTTCGCCGGCATTCGCGTACAGTTCGGTCGCCTGGACATCCTGGTCAACAACGCCGCGACCAACCCGCAGTTCTGCAACGTGCTGGACACCGACCTCGGCGCGTTCCAGAAGACCGTGGACGTGAACATTCGCGGCTACTTCTTCATGTCGGTGGAAGCCGGCAAGCTGATGCGCGAGAACGGCGGTGGCAGCATCATCAACGTGGCGTCGATCAACGGCATCTCCCCGGGCGTGTTTCAGGGCATCTACTCGGTGACCAAGGCAGCCGTGATCAACATGACCAAGGTGTTTGCCAAGGAATGTGCGGCGTTCGGCATTCGCTGCAACGCCCTGCTGCCGGGCCTGACCGACACCAAGTTCGCCTCGGCACTGGTGAAGAACGACGCCATCCTCAAAACCGCGCTGGCGCAGATCCCGCTCAAGCGCGTCGCCGACCCGAGTGAGATGGCGGGTGCGGTGCTGTATCTGGCGAGCGATGCGTCGAGCTACACCACCGGCGTTGCGCTGAATGTGGATGGTGGGTTTCTGTCCTGAGCCTGTGGGAGCTGGCCCACCGCTATCGCAGGCAAGCCAGCTCCCACCTTTAATCTCCATCAGCAGGCAGAACGCGCTCGGCTCCAACTCCCAAAGCCAGACCACAACCCCACCAACACCACAAATCCCCTGTGGGAGCTGGCTTGCCTGCGATGACGGCAGCACAGCTGGCAAAGTACCTGACTGGCCCACAGATTGAGCTCTGCTCAGCCCAATCAAACATTCGGCGGTTGCTGGCGAAAGCTCACCGCCAAGCGGTTCCAGCCACTGATGCTGGACACCGCCATGGTCAGGTCCACCAGTTCCTCCTCGCTGAACTGCACGCGCACGGCGGCAAACAGTTCATCCGACACCTGGGAGGTGGGCAACGTCGCCACCGACTCGCTCCAGGCCAATGCGGCCTTCTCCCGCGCAGTGAAAAACGGTGAATCGCGCCACACGCACAGCGCAAACAAACGCCGCTCGGTCTCACCACGCTGGCGTGCCGCCATCGAGTGCATGTCGGTGCAGAAGCCACAGTGGTTGAGTTGCGACACGCGGATCTTGATCAACTCCAGCAACGGCTGTTCGATCGACAGGCCAAAGGTGTTCGCCTCCAGCATCAACATGGCCTTGAGCGCTTGCGGGGACGCGGTGTAGTAATCCAGGCGGGGTTCCATGGGGTGCTTCTCTGAAATGACACCCCAGCCTAGAACCCCCACGGCATAAGCCCTATAGCCAATCGGCCGGTTTATGCGCAGACCATTTTGCAGCCACCGCGCCAGCGCGTAGTCTTGGCGCAGACTGAAGCCTTGGGATACAACATGGAACTGCACGTCGTGATCAACGGCCGCAAGGATCTGGCCGAACAGCTGTACCAGCAACTGCGCGAAGCCATCAGCTCCGGGCGCCTCGCCGCCGGTGCGCAATTGCCGCCGAGCCGCTTGCTGGCCGAACAGTTGGGTGTGTCGCGCAAGACCGTGTCCGACACCTACGCCACCCTGACCTACGAAGGCCTGCTGGTGGGCAAGACCGGCCGCGGCACCTTCGTCAACGCCCATGCGCCGCAGGCGGAACGCCCGCAATCGGCCACCGACCTGGCCTGCGCCGCCAGCCTGGCCCGGTGGCAATCACTGCCCTCACCCATGCGCCACCCCACGCGCGACAGCACCTTGCGCTACGAATTTATCGGCGGCGCCACCAGCCGCAATCAGTTCCCCCAGGATGAATGGCGGCGCTGCACCCAGGATGCGTTGCGACGCATTGCGCAGAACAGCGGTTTCTACAGCCAGCCCGAAGGCCTGCCCGCCCTGCGCAGTGCCATCGCCGGGCATATCGCGTTCTCCCGCGGCGTGAAATGCCGTGACAGCGACATTGTGGTCACCAACGGTGCGCAGCAAGCGCTGGACCTGATCGCCCGCGTGGTGCTGGAACCGGGCAGCATCGTCGCCATGGAAGACCCCGGCTACAGCCCCGCACGCCAGCTGTTCGTGGCGATGGGAGCCAGCGTCGCCAGTGTGCCGGTGGACGAACAGGGTATCCAGGTCGATAAGATCCCCGACGGCACGCGCCTGATCTACGTGACGCCGTCCCACCAGTTCCCCCTCGGCATGCCCATGAGCCTGCCACGCCGCGAAGCCCTGCTGGCCCGCGCCTTCGAGCTGGGGGCGATCATCATCGAAGACGACTACGACAGCGAATTCCGCTACGAAGGCCGCCCCACCGATTCCCTGCAAAGCATGGACAACCGTGGCGTAGTGACCTACGTCGGCACCTTCTCCAAAACGCTATTGCCCGAGCTGCGCCTGGGCTACGCGGTGCTGCCGCCGGCAATCCATGGCGCCGTGCTCAAGGCCAAGCAATTGACCGACCAGCACAGCTCCACCTTGCCGCAATGGGCCCTCGCCAAGTTCATCAGCGAAGGTTACCTGCTCAAGCACATCCGCCGCTGCCACACCGTGTATGCCGGGCGCCGTGAACGCATCCTGCAACGGCTGGCCGGGGACTTGTCGCCCTGGTTCGAAGCGGTACCCACCGTGGCCGGGTTCCACATGGCGGCGCTGTGCAAGGTGGCGATCGATATCCCGCTGCTGATGCAGCTGGCGCGCCAGGTGGAAGTCGGCTTGTACCCACTGGAGGTGTTTTTCCATGACGCACCGGTACGCCCGGGCTTGATCATCGGCTTTGGCGCCATCGAAACCCTGGACATCGACCCGGCCCTGGACCGGGTGCGAGACATCCTGCTGCAGATTGGCTAGGGGATTTACCGCCGGATTGGTCATTGGTGACCCCGGCCACGCGGCGTAGGGTGAACAGGTCTCGAACTACTCGGAAACTTCGTCATGAAACGACTGCTCACTGCCTCCCTGATGCTCGCCTCCCTCAGCGCCTTTGCCCACGAACCGGTGTACAACCAGGAGTCGATCAAGGTCCTGCAAGAACACGCGCTGACCAACGTGCCCGGCAAGAAAACCATCATGCTCACCGTGGACTATGCACCCGGGCAAGCCACCGTCCCTCACAGCCACACCGGCACCGCGGTGGCCTACGTGCTGGAAGGCGAAATCACCTCGCGGGTGAATGATGAGAAGGCGGTCACCTACAAGGTCGGTGAATCGTTCTATGAGCCGGCGGGGTCGCGGCACTTTGAATCGAGCAATGCCAGCCAGACCAAGCCGGCCAAGTTGCTGGTGGTGATGGTCATGGATGATAAGGCCGAGGTACTCACGCCACTGCCACAGTAACCCGCAACACTACAAAACCCTGTGGGAGCTGGCTTGCCTGCGATAGCGGTATATCAGTAACAGATGGGTTGGCTGACCCACCGCTATCGCAGGCAAGCCAGCTCCCACAGGTTGAATTATGTTTTTTCAGCAGGTTCAGGGGCGCTTGAACTGGCGCCGTAGCTCTTCGATGCGAGGCCGGCATAGACAGCCTTCCAGATGATCATTGACCATCCCCATCGCCTGCATCAACGCATACATCGTGGTCGGCCCCACATAGGTCCAGCCACGCTTCTTCAGCGCTTTCGACAAGCGCACCGACGCAGGCGAGGTCGGGTTGCCCGTCCAGTACGCCATATCCACCCGCGCCGGGCGCTCCTCATCAGCCGGTTCGAACGCCCACAACCAGCGCGCCAACGATCCCGTCTCATCCACCAGCTCACACGCCCTGCGCGCATTGTTGAGGGTGGACACGATCTTCGCCCGGTTGCGCACGATGCCCACGTCCTGCATCAGTCGTTCAATATCGGCCTCGCCGTACTGCGCCACCCGGCGAAAGTCAAAGCCCTCGAACGCCGCCCGGAACTGTTCGCGCTTGCGCAGGATGGTGATCCACGCCATGCCCGCCTGGAAGCCTTCCAGACAGATCTTCTCGTATAGCTGGATATCGTCAGCCACCGGCACGCCCCACTCGTGGTCGTGGTAATCCGGGTATTGCGGCGCCGACGTGCGCCAGGTGCAGTAGGTCTGCCCGGTGGCGTCGGTTGTCAGTCCTGGTCGGTCCATCCATCACCTCGTGTGTCTTGCGGCGGATGATAAGCGAAAAAATTTCCAGCCCACCAACCGCTCAAGCATCGCCCTCGCCGACCAACTGGTCAGACCGGGTCCGGTCAACCACCGAATTTTTACTTGTGATTTCAAAAAAGCCGAGCGTAGACTGGCCGCGCACTGGACTTACCGGTAAGACCACAACAATTAAGCCCTGGAACCACCAGGGCACCGAATAGAGATCCCTCCCATGCTCAGATGGTGCTCGCGTTCGATTTTCCTGCAAGTCGTGATCGGCCTGATGCTAGGCGTTGTTTGCGGCCTGGCCCTTCCCGAATTCTCCACACAACTCAAACCCCTCGGTGACGGCTTTATCAAGCTGATCAAAATGCTGATCGGCCTGATCGTGTTCTGCGTGGTGGTCAGCGGCATCTCTGGCGCCGGCGACTTGAAGAAAGTCGGGCGCATCGGCCTCAAGTCGGTGATCTACTTTGAAATCCTCACCACCGTCGCCCTGGTGATAGGCCTGGTGATGGCCTTCAGCACCGGTATTGGCCAAGGCGCCAATATCCACCTGGAGCAATTGTCGTCCGCCGGCCTCAATGAACTGGCCGACAAAGGCCAGCACATCCGCGGCACCAGCCAGTTCCTGATGGACCTGATCCCCAACTCGGTGATCGGCGCCTTCGCCGAGAACAACGTGCTGCAAGTGCTGCTGTTCTCGGTGTTGTTCGGCAGCGCGCTGAACCTGGTGGGCGAAGCGGCATCGGGCATCTCGCGCCTGATCAACGAGCTGAGCCATGTGATCTTCCGCATCATGGGCATGATCGTGCGCCTGGCGCCGATTGGTGTGTTTGGGGCGATTGCCTTCACCACCAGCACCTACGGCCTGGACTCGCTGCAACACCTGGGCAGCCTGGTGGGCCTGTTCTACCTCACCTGCTTCGCCTTCGTCGGGCTGATCCTCGGCCTGGTGATGCGCCTGTCCGGCCTGCGCATGTTGCCGCTGCTCAAGTACCTGCGCGAAGAACTGCTGATCGTGATGGGCACCGCCTCCTCCGACGCCGTGCTGCCACAGATCATGCGTAAACTGGAGCACCTGGGCATTGGCAGCTCCACCGTCGGCCTGGTGATCCCAACGGGGTATTCGTTCAACCTCGACGGCTTCTCGATCTACCTGACCCTGGCCATCGTGTTTATCGCCAACGCCACTGGCACGCCGCTGTCGATGACCGATCTGATGACGATTCTGCTGGTGTCGCTGATCACCTCCAAGGGTGCCCACGGCATTCCGGGGTCGGCGCTGGTGATCCTGGCGGCGACGCTCACGGCTATCCCGGCGATTCCAGTGGTGGGCCTGGTGCTGGTGCTGGCGGTGGATTGGTTCATGGGCATTGGCCGCGCACTGACCAACCTGATCGGCAACTGCGTCGCTACCGTGGCGATTGCTCGTTGGGAGAAAGACATCGACTTGCAGCGCGCCAACAAGGTGCTCGAAGGCCAGCAAGGGTATGCCTTTCAGGCCAAGAAACCGGTAGTGCCGGCGCACCAAGAATTCTAGGAAAACACACATCCAATGTGGGAGCTGGCTTGCCTGCGATAGCGGTGTATCAGTAAAGGATGGATTGACTGACACACTGCTATCGCAGGCAAGCCAGCTCCCACACTAGATCTTCGCTGGATTAACTATTGTGTTTGCAACTTAAAGGAGGCGTAGACGTGATCAGCACCTCAACCGTCGTCAATTCAGTGGTAGAAAAACTGCGCGCCGCCCTCAAGCGCGGCCAGTGGCGCCGTGGCGAAATGCTCCCCGGGCAACGCGAGCTGGCCGAACAGATGGGCATCAGCCGCCCCAGCCTGCGCGAAGCGGTGATCGTCCTGGAAACCCTCGGCCTGGTGCGCTCCATGCCCGGCAAAGGCGTGGTGGTGCTGGAAACCAGCGTCAGCGAACCACAATCCAGCGACGCCGTGGCCGACGCGAGCCTGGAAGATATCCTGCAACTGCGCTACACCCTCGAACCCTTCATCGTCGGTCTCGTCGCCCAATCCATCAGCAGCAAGGAAGTCGGCCAACTGCGCCTGACCCTGATGGACATGCGCGAAGCCCTCGACGCCGAAGACGCCGAAGCCGGCATGAACGCCTACATCGGCTTCCATGAAGAACTGTTCGCCCTGACCTCCAACCCGATCTTCCAGAACGTGGTGCAGCAAACCAGCAACGCCCTCAAGCAGAGCGCCCAGGTGCTGCGCAACTCACCGGAGCACCTGGCCGAACGCCTGCGCGAAAACGAGGCGGTGGTGCGCGCCATCCGCAACAAGAACAGCGCCCTGGCCAGTGCCGAGATGCGTCGGCACATCCTGCAGGAAGGCCTGCGCATGGGCATTCGCTTGAACATCCCGGATGACCATCTGGGCAGCTGATTTATTGGAGACTGGCCATGACCGCTTACGCGTTGCAACGCGACCCTATCTTCCCTGCCCTGCGCTTGATCGCCGGAAAAAAGCCCTCGGTGGATGACATCTACCCGCGCCTGTTCGATGCCATCCTCGAACAGCGCATTGCGCCGGCCAGTCGTTTTACCGAAGAAAGCCTGGGCGAGACCTTTGGTGTCAGCCGCAGCGTGATCCGTCGCGTGCTGGCCAAACTGTCGCACCAGCAAGTGATCATCCTGCGCCCCAACCAGCGTGCCCAGGTGGCCGCGCCGGATGCCCAGCAAACCCGGCAGATCCTCGAAGCGCGGCGCCTCACCGAAATCACCGTGGTGCAATTGGCCTGCGTACACGCCACGCCCACGCAACTGCGCCAGTTGCGCGAGCTGATCGCCCGCGAGCGCGAGTGCATCGAGCGCGACCAGCGTGGGCCGGCGATTCGTCTGTCCGGGGAGTTCCACCTGCAATTGGCCGCGATGGCGCGTAATGCGCCGCTGGCGCAGTTCCTCAACAGCCTGGTGCCGCTGACGTCGTTGGTCATTGCCCAGTACGAGGCGAAAGCCTGCACCTACTGCGCGTGGCAGGAGCATATGGCGATTGTGGATGCATTGGAGCAACGCGACGCCACTGCTGCCGTGAGCCTGATGACCCAGCACCTGGACCACCTGGAATCCAAATTACTCAAACACCACTGATCCCAAGGGATAAACACATCCAAATGTGGGAGCTGGCTTGCCTGCGATAGCGGTGGGTCAGCCAACACATATGTCACTGATACACCGCTATCGCAGGCAAGCCAGCTCCCACAGTGATCGCATTCCAATTCAAACAAAAAAGCCCCCGCATCTCGCGATACGGGGGCTTTTGTTTTCAGCGTCAGATCAAACCGGTGACAACACCGACTGACCGCTCAACGCCAGGTCCAGCAACTCACGGTTGGCTACCGCATACATGGCGTAGTCCGTGCCCACAGCGGCACGAATCTCCACCATCATCGCCACCCAACGATCAGCCATGTCCTTGTGCTGCTCAAGCCACAGGGCCACACGGGCTTCCATGTCTTCCGGCGCATCGGCCATTTGCAGGACCGAAATGGTGATCGCCCGTTGCTGCCAGTCCACATCGTCGCGGAACGCTTCGCGGGCCTGGGCCTGCCAGTTGTTGGCCACTGGCAGATCGCTGATCTGCTGCAGGTACCACGGCAGGTCCAGGGCGCTGCCCACGGCGAAGTAGGCCTTGGCCACTTCGGCGGCGTCGTGCCCGGTGACGTCGGCGGCTTCGATGATCGGCAGCAAGGTGTACAGGTGAGTCGTACCTGCAACCATGCGCGCCAACAACTCCGGTACACCGGCTTCGGTGTATTTGCCGTAGCGGTTCTGCCAGCCTTCGCGGGTCGGGCCTTCCAGCAGTTCGTCGAGCTTGAGGCCCAACGCGGCCAGGTGCGGACCGAAGTGCGCGGTGTCACGACCAGCGTCCTGCTCGTTGCGACGGCTGCGCAGGAACCAACGCGTAGCACGGCGGCCCAGGCGCATCAGCTCGTCCATCAGCTCCAGTTGCACGTCGGCAGACACCTGGTGATCCAGGGCCTCAATCTGACGGAACCAGTGCGGGAGGTGGAAGATGTCACGCACGATCACATACGCGCCCGCCACGTTCGCCGGGCTCATGCCGGTCGACTCTTTGAGCCGTTGAACGAAGGTGATGCCCATGTGGTTGACCAGGTCGTTGGCGATCTGGGTGCTGACGATCTCGCGCTTCAAGCGGTGGCGACGCATGGCTTCGCCGAACTTGGCCACCAGGCTCGGTGGGAACGCGGTCTCCATGTCGCGAGTCAGGTAGTCGTCATCCGGTACCAGGGACTTGAGCAGCGCTTCCTTGAGGTCGATCTTGCTGTAGGAAATCAGCACCGACAGCTCTGGACGGGTCAAGCCCTTGCCGGTCGCGGCGCGCTCGACGAGCTGCTCCTCGGTCGGCAGGTACTCGATGGCGCGGTCCAGCTTGCCACGGCCTTCCAGGTCGCTCATCAGGCGCTTGTACTCGGCTGCACGCTCGTAGGCACGGCGCGCGGCCAGGGACAGGGCCTGGGTCTGCTTGTAGTTGTTACCCAACACCAGGCTGCCGACTTCGTCGGTCATGCTCGCCAGCAACTGGTTGCGTTGCTTGTCGGTCATGTCACCGGCCTGCACCACTTCGTTGAGCAGGATCTTGATGTTCACTTCGTGGTCGGAGCAGTCCACACCACCGGCGTTGTCGATGAAGTCGGTGTTGGAACCGCCGCCATTGAGGCCGAATTCCACACGACCCAGCTGGGTCATGCCGAGGTTACCGCCCTCGCCCACTACCTTGCAGCGCAGCTCGTTGCCGTTGACGCGCAGCGCGTCGTTGGCCTTGTCGCCCACGTCGGCATGGCTTTCGCTGCTGGCCTTGACGTAGGTACCGATACCGCCGTTCCACAACAGGTCCACCGGTGCCTTGAGCAAGGCGTTCAGCAGTTCGGTCGGGGTCAGCTTGTCGGCCGCGATGTCGAAGCGCTCTTTCATCTGTGGCGAAATGGCAATGCTCTTCGCGCTGCGCGAGAAGATACCGCCGCCTTCGGACATGATGCTGGTGTCGTAGTCGGTCCAGGCCGAACGCGGCAGCTCGAACATGCGCTGGCGCTCGACAAAGCTGGTGGCCGGGTTCGGGTTTGGATCGATGAAGATGTGCAGGTGGTTGAAGGCCGCGACCAGTTGCAGCTTGTCGGACATCAGCAAGCCGTTACCGAACACGTCACCGGCCATATCGCCGACGCCCACCACGGTGATGCTGTCTTCCTGCACGTTGATGCCGCGCTCGCGGAAGTGACGCTGCACACCGACCCACGCGCCCTTGGCAGTGATGCCCATTTTCTTGTGGTCGTAACCGGCGGAACCACCGGAAGCAAACGCATCACCCAGCCAGAAGCCGTAGTCGATGGCGATGCCGTTGGCGATGTCGGAGAAGGTCGCCGTGCCTTTGTCCGCTGCCACTACCAGGTACGGGTCATCGTCGTCATGACGCACGACGTTGGCCGGTGGCACCAGGGCGCCGTCCTTCAGGTTGTCGGTGATGTCCAACAGGCCGGAGATGAAGATGCGGTAGCAGGCGATACCCTCGGCCGCGATCTCGTCACGGCTGCCGCCCAGTGGCAGGCGACGCGGCAGGAAGCCGCCCTTCGCACCCACCGGCACGATGACCGAGTTCTTCACTTGCTGGGCTTTTACCAGGCCAAGCACTTCGGTACGGAAGTCCTCTTCACGATCGGACCAGCGCAGGCCACCACGAGCGACGTTGCCGAAGCGCAGGTGCACGCCTTCAACCCGTGGCGAGTAGACGAAGATTTCAAACTTCGGCACCGGCTTGGGCAGCTCAGGGATCGCACGCGGGTCGAACTTGAAGCTGAAGTACGACTTGTTCTGGCCGTTGGCGTCAGTCTGGTAGAAGTTGGTGCGCAGGGTGGCCTTGATCAGGTCCAGGTAGCGACGCAGGATGCGGTCTTCGTTGAGCACCTGGACATCGTCCAGGGCGCTGAGGATCGCTTGCTCCAGGCGTTGCTGCTTGTCTTCCAGGTCTTCGGCCGTGAGCTTGCGCGCCAGGTAAAAGCGGGTCTTGAACAACCGGGTCAACTCGCGGGCGATGTCGGTGTGGTTGTTCAGGGTGCTGGCGATGTAGCCGAGGTCGAAGCCCAGGCGGATCTGCTTGAGGTAACGGGCGTAGGCACGCAGCAGCGCGACGTCGCGCCATGGCAGGCCGGCGGTGAGCACCAGGCGGTTGAACGCATCGTTCTCGGCGTCGCCATGCACGATGTGCACGAAGGCGTCTTGCAGGGTGTCGTTGAGCTGCTGGATGTCCAGGTTCACGCCTTCGGCGGCGATGAACGCAAAGTCATGGATCCAGAACTCGCGGCCGTTGGCGTGGCGCAGGCGATACGGGAACTCGCCCAGCACGCGCAGGCCGAGGTTTTCCAGGATCGGCAACACGTCGGACAGCGCCAGCGGGGTGTCGGCGTGGTAGAGCTTGCAATGCAGCTCACGCTGGCCGGAAACCTGGCCCAGCGGCTGATAGAAACTCATCACCAGCGGGTTGGCTTCGGTCAGGCTGTTGAGGTGCTGCATGTCGACCACGGCCGAATGCGCGGCGAAACGCTCGCGGTAGCCGGCCGGGAAGCCTTTCGGGAAGTCCGCCAGCACGTTGGTGCCCTGGGCTTCGCCGAAGCTTTCCACCACCAGGCTGGCGTAGTCGTCCTGCCAGCTGCGGCAGGCCTGCACCACTTCTTTTTCCAGTTGCAGCGGGTCGATATCGAGGCGGTTCTTCGGGTCAACCCGCAGGATCAACTGCACGCGAGCCAGCACGGACTCGGAGAAGAAGGTCCAGAATTCGCAGTCCGAGGCTTTCAGACGATCCATCAGCACTTGCTGGATCTTCTGGCGCACTTCGGTGGAATAGATGTCACGCGGCACATAGGCCAGGCAGTAGCAGAAACGACCGTACGGGTCCTTGCGCAGGAACACGCGGATCTTGTTGCGCTCCTGGATCTGCACGATGGACATCACGGTGCTGAACAGCTCGTCCACCGGGGTCTGGAACAGGTCGTCGCGGGGCAGCACTTCAACGACTTGCGCCAGCTCCTTGCCCAGGTGCGCCTTGGCCTGGAAGCCGGAACGGCGTTCGATCTCGGCCACCTTGCGACGGATATACGGGATGACGCGCACGCTTTCGCCGTACACCGAAGAGGTGTACAGGCCCATGAAGCGGTGTTCCTTGATGACCTTGCCGTCGGCGCTGATTTCGCGGATCGACACGTAGTCCGGGTAGGCCGGACGGTGTACGCGGCTCGGGTGCGCCGCCTTGGCGAACGACAACACCGTCGGTTCACGCAGGTAGTTCACCGCATAGTCTTCGATACGCAGGTCTTCGGCGGTCAGGCCGGCACGCAGCAGCTTGGTCAGACCGAGGAAAGAATCGGCGTCATATTCGATATGACCGCCGTCCGCCTCGTCACGTACCACAAACTCTTCATAGCCGAGGAAGGTGAAGTGGTTGCCCACCAGCCATTCCAGGAAGCTCTTGATCTCGGCCTTTTCTTCGCCGTCGATGCTGAACTGGCTGGCGTCGATACCGGCCAGCAGGTCCTGGACCTTGGCTTTCATCGGTTCGAAATCGGCCACGGCCACGCGCACTTCGCCCAACACCTGCTCAAGCTCTTTGCTCAGCACGTTGAGTTCGGCGGCATTGGCGCAACGGTCGATTTCCAGGTACATCAGCGATTCTTGCTGGATGCCTTCGCCCTGGGTGCCTTTCGGCAGGATTTCCAGCAACTCGCCCTTGGCACCACGACGCACGCTGAGCACGGTGGTTTGCAGGGTGTGGATGCTGTAGCCGCGACGGTTCAGCTCGGTACGCACCGAGTCCACCAAAAATGGCAGGTCATGGTGCAGCACTTCAACCGCAGTATGGGTCGATTGCCAGCCATGACGTTCGTAATCGGGGTTGTACACCCGCACTTGCGGTTGGGTGTGGTCAAAGCGCTCAAGCAGGCGCCACGCAGAGAGGGTGCAACCGGCCAGGTCGGAAAGGCGACGCTGGGTCAGTTCGTCCAGAGAAATGATGCCGAAGAATTGTTCAGCGAACAGCGCCACTTGTGGCAGTGCCTGTTCACTGATGTGCTGCGCCAGTGCCGCTTGCAGTTGATGCTGGAAGTCGGCCTTGCTGGCTGCGGTGAAGAACGCCATCTGTGGTACTCCGCTTGGGCTTGTTATTGATGAAAGCGTCGCGTGTTATCCCCTTGCGGGGAGACCGTCAGCTCTGTTCGCAGGTTAACCATAGCGAATCAAAGCGACAGGTGGGTGAAGCTGCACAAGACAACGGGGTCACATACAACTTGCACAAGATGCGCACCGGGCCAGATGACGGTACGACGGGCAGGTCAGGCGCCTGGCCCATGCACATCCGTTGCGCAGCTTAACGAGTGTGGGAAGACAGCTGCTTGCGGTGCTGCGACATATTCGGTCATCGGTACGCAGGCTGGGGGTTGCAACTTGGGCAACCCGAAATTTTCGGTGAAAAAACCAGCTACTTTTACTGCACCGAGTGCCGAAAATGACTGATAGCACGCGTCAGGTCATGCACTGGGTCTGACACAGGATGCAGCACAAAATTCGCGGCAATGGCACAATTGCCCGCATTACGCCCCGCCCAGACAGGATTCCCCATGCTGCAACTGACAACCGACGCGCTGATGGTCACCCCGTGCGATGACGAAGAAGACAACATGGCCATGCTCTGCTGCCACGGCAAGAACGGCGAGATGTTCATGCTCACCCGCTACCCGGATGAAGACGAAGTGGAACTGACCTGGGACTATGAGCCATCGACCCTGGACGGGCTGAAGGTCACCCTGGGTGACACGTCCCTGCTGGTGGAACTGGCTGCCGGCGACGCCGACGCGCTGGGCGGCAAGGATCAATTGCAGATCAGCCACGCCACCGCTGCCTCAGACATGGCCGAAGTCGAAGAAACCCTGCAGAACATCCTCAAGGGCACCGGCACCTTCACCCGGATCTAAGCATGTGGGATCGATCCTGTGGGAGCTGGCTTGTGTGGGAGCTGGCTTGCCTGCGATGC